>CAMDAD010000011.1 GCA_945888515.1 Akkermansia muciniphila
GGTCCATCACACAAAAACAATGCGAAGAAGTAGCAGAAGCCCTGAACAGTCGCCCGCGCAAACGCTATAAATTTTTAACTCCAAACGAAATCTACGAACAAAAATTACAAAATAATTGACCCCATTGCATTAGCCGTTAAAATTCGCCATAGAACGGCATATTTATTCACGTGAAAATAAATTATGATTCATGTTTTTATAATCATGATGTTTGCAGTTGCCATAATTGCACCAAGGGGGAGCATTAGGAAGATTTTCAATTTTTATTCCGAATTCGCTTGGGCTTTTTCTCCACGGCCAGGGGGGCGGTGAGGTGTTCGTAGAGGGCGAAGAGGTGCTCTACGCGTTGGCGGTCGCTGGGGAAGGGGGCTTTGCGGTAGCAGCGGTCCACGGCGCGGTCGAGCGCCTCGTGGGCTTTGGCTAGGGCGGGCGGCATGGTCACGGGATCATAGAGATCCGCTAAGGTGCTCGCGGGATATTGCGCCCGCGCCGACAAGACCATCCCCGCCGCTTCTTCCACTTTGGCGCTTTGCGCTTCCGTGGCGTCCATCGACCAGGTGTCTTTATTGTCGCGGGAGAAGGCGATGGCGCGGCTTTTGATTTCGTTCCAGGAGAGCATCGGGGTATTTCCTAGCGGGAAGCGGCTTTTTGCGCAAGCACGGAGCGCGCGATGATTCGTGAAAATCGATTTATGGGGGGCGGTGTGGTTTTAGTAAAAAAAATGCGCTCGGATGGGTGCTCCGGGCGCGGGGTTGGGTGGGGTGATCTTATGCAGTCGGTGGAGAGGAGACTACGGGGGTGGATTCGGCGAAATTGTGGATGATGCGTGTGGCTTACCTGCAGTAGAATAGGGACGAAAACATCTACTTTCAGAGGGTATTCCAGCCTGCCATAATCAGGACGTTGCGACATCGAAGCCCGCATAACGCTTCCGATGATCGATGCATGCATGATCTGCTCCGACCTGCGCGGAGGTCCTGTTCTGGCTCTTTTTGCAAATTGGTTTGGTTCTCTTGAATTTCACAAAGCGCAACATGTGCTATAAAACGATTGTTCGATATAGCATATGTAGTGTCATTCGGGATTGTTGGATTGCGTTTTGAGAGGGGATTGGTAATGTGGTGTTCGCGCGTGCCGCTGGGCACCTAACCATTTTCCTTTACTCACCTATGTATCTCAAATCTCTCGAAATTCACGGCTTTAAGTCATTTGCCGACAAGACCATCTTCGAATTCGCCACTGGCGTGACGGGAATCGTCGGCCCGAATGGCTGCGGTAAGTCCAATGTGGTCGATGCGATTCGCTGGGTGCTCGGCGAGACCTCGGCGAAGGCATTGCGCGGTGGCGAAATGGCGGACGTCATTTTCAATGGCACCGAAAAACGCAAGGCGCAGGGCATGGCGGAAGTGACCTTGACGATGGCGGATTGCGAGAAGTCGCTGAAGGTCGATTACAATGAGGTTTCGATCACGCGCCGGGTGTTCCGCGATGGCAAATCGGAGTATCGTATCAACAACACGCTTTGCCGGTTGAAGGACATTCATGATTTGTTCATGGATACGGGCATTGGTCGCACGGCCTACTCGATCATGGCGCAGGGGCAGATCGATCAGATTCTTTCGTCGAAACCCGAGGAGCGCCGCGCGGTGTTTGAGGAAGCTGCGGGCATTACCAAATACAAGCGGGAGAAAAAAGAAGCGCTGCGTAAGCTGGAATACACCGAGGCGAATCTCTTGCGCGTCAGCGACGTACTGGCGGAACAGGAGCGTCGCATGAATTCCCTGCGTCGTCAGGTAGCCAAGGCGCGGCGTTTCCAAGCGCTGGCGATCGATGTGAAAATTCTCGACACGCATTTGAGCCACAAAAAATACTTGGAACTGTCCGCAGAACTCGGCGAACTCAAGACATCGATCCATTCGCTTGACGTGAAGGAAACCGAGATCGAGCAGCAAATTCCCGGCAAAGAGGAGCTAGTGGCCGAAGCGCGTGCCGTGGCGCGTAGCTTTGAATCGGAACTGGCGGAACTGCGCCAACGCCTGAATGAACACCGCAATCAACTCACCTCGGCGCAGGGTCGCGTGGCCTTCAATGCGGAGCGCAAATCGGAGCTGGAAGGCCGCATCCGCCAGAATCTGGAGGACGTGGAAGACACCCGCCAGAAGCTTACGCAGCAGGAGTTTGCGTTCCAAAATTGCCATGCGGAACTGGAAAATCTGACGAAACGAATCATCGATCGTGAGATGGAAGTGCAGGCTCACGAAGAGCGCACTATGTCGGCGAAATCACGGCGCGAGAGCATCGAGGCCAACCTGCGTGAGAGCCGGGCGGAGGCGAACAAGACGCAGACCTTGGTCGCTTCTTCGCAAGCGAAAATCGAGAGCTCCGTAGCGCAGATGGAAGGCAATCGCGATCGCGCGCGCCAACTCTCTGACGAAGAGCAACGCCTGCGTTTGACCCTAGAGGAACTGCGCAGCGAGGAAACACGCGTGGTGCAAGAGCTGGACCAGCATGCCGGTGCACAACAAGCGGTGGAGGAGGAATTTCATAGTGCCGAGCGAGGCTATCAACACACGCGCGGCGATCTCGATTCCACCCGTGTGCAATCGGCCGAGACGCATAAGCTGTTTGCGCAGCGCTCCTCGCGCCTCGAGGTGGTGAGCCAGTTAGTGAAGAGTGGCGAAGGCTATGAAAAAGGCACGCGCAGCGTCTTGACTGGACTCGGCGCGCCAGAGCAGTTCGGCACCGGCGTGCACGGTGTGCTGGCTTCGTTTCTGGATGCCGATACCACCTGCGCACGTGCCATCGAGGCCGCGCTGGGATCTCATGTGCAAGCAGTGCTGGTGCAGGATGAAGCGCTGGCGTCGGCGATTGTCGATCGCCTCACCGAACAAAAACTGGGCAAGGCCGCAATCATCCCGGAGTCGTTTGTCGGCTCTCCGATCGGCACGCAAATGGAAGCTGTGCCGGAGGGTGGCATCGCCTGGGCACTGGATCGTGTCAAGGTCGATCGTCGTGTTTTAGCAGTGGCGGAAAAGTTGTTAGACAACGTCATGATCGTGCCAGACCTCGCCACGGCGATCCGTCTGCGAGCTGCCATTCCCACCGCGACTTTTGCCACGCTGCATGGGGAATTGCTCAAGCCCGAGGGCACGATTTGCGGCGGCATGTCCGGTGATGGCGCTGACTCTTTGTTAGAGCGCCAGAATGAAGTGCGCGATCTCACCATCGAAGTCGAGAAGCTCACGCAGGAAGACGAGGCCTGCCGTCAAAAGCTCGCCGAACTGGAAGTTTCGTTAGAGAAGCAGCGTGAAGCCGTGGAGGTGGCGCGTGATCGCCTGCAGCGGCAGAAGGTGGAAATTTCCACGCTGCAAGGCCAGCTTTCGTTAGCCAAGCGCGAGGTGGAATCGTTCGAGACGAAGTTGCAGAATGTCATCTGGGAGCGCGGGGAGCTGGAAAAACGCGAGCAAATTGCCGCCGATAGCCGCGCTGGTTGGGAAGAGGAGTTGCACTCCGCTCGCTTGCGCATGGAGGCTCTGGATGCCGATCAGCGCCGCTTGCAGAGCGAGTTGGATTCGTCACTGCGCGATGAGGCGGAACTGGCCGGCATTCTGAATGAAATGCGCACTACGCTCGCCGTCGATCGCCGCGCCAAGCAGGCAGCGGAAGAGCAGCAAAAGCCGATGGAGCTGCGCTTGTTGGAATTGCGCGAGCTATCGATGCGACGCGAGGCGGAGATCGAACAATTCACCCAGCGCATCGAAGCCGCGGTCGGGGAAAATGCTCGACTGGCCGAAGAGATCGAAACGCATTCCGCCGAAGCGGAGGACTTGCAGGAAGAGCTGACGAAACGTAGTGCCGGCCGTGAGGCGATCATGCAACGCATCGATGAAGCCGAGGCGCAGCTCTCCGAAATCCGCCGCCAGCACGCGCGCTTCGCCGAGCAACGCGGGCGCGAGGAAGTCGCCGCGACGAAGATCGAACTACGCCTGGAGAGCCTGGTGCAAAACACCCACGAGCGCCATCAGGTGGAGCTTGCGGCTTTCGAGCCCGATGCCCACGCGCTGCTGCAATGCATCGCGCAACAAAAAGCACTGCAGAAGGAAGGCTCGCGTCGCATCGTGACGGAGGCCGAAGAAGGGGAAGAGGAACCCGATGTGGTGGTCTATAACGAAGCGGGCAATAGCCGCGCCATTTCCCAGGAAAAGGCCATCGTGCTGCCCGGTGAAATGGAAGGGGAGCCCGATTGGGAATTTGTCGAAGGAATCGTGGTGGATCTCAAACGCCGCCTCGATTCGATGGGGCCTGTCAATCTCGATGCCATCGAGGAGTTCGAGGAACTGGAAGAGCGCTTCAATTTCATGCGCTCTGAGCACGACGACCTCGTCAACGCCAAGACCGAGTTGCTGAGCATCATCGAGCGCATCAACGAAGAAACCCAACGCCGTTTCAGCGAGACCTTCGCCCAAGTGAAGGAAAATTTCAAAGAGATGTTCAAGGAGCTCTTCGGTGAGACTGGCAAGGCGGATCTTCTGTTAGTCGATGAAAGCGATCCGCTCGAAAGCGGCATCGAAGTGATCGCCAAGCCTCCTGGCAAAAAACTGCAATCCATCACTTTGCTCTCCGGTGGTGAGCGTTCGATGACGGCGGTGGCCCTGTTGTTCTCCATCTACATGATCAAGCCCAGTCCGTTCTGCGTGCTCGACGAGTTGGACGCACCGCTCGATGAATCGAACATCAATCGCTTCGTCAAAGTGTTGGATCGTTTCATCGACAACAGCCAGTTCATCATCGTCACCCACAGCAAGCGCACCATGGCGCGCGCCGATGTGATGTATGGCGTGACCATGGAGGAATTCGGGGTGTCGAAACCCGTAGGCATGCGACTCACGCAGGCCGATGGCGACAACAAAAAAGAAGCTAAAACGGCCGCGCAAAAAGCAGCGCTGCGGCTCGATGCGTAAGCTTTTGAGAGTATCAGGGAGAGCCGTCGTCTCGGGGGCTCTTCTTACTTCATGTCACGCTGGAAAATATCACAGCCACATCCCACAGAGTGAGCGTCAAGAGCCAGTGTGCAGTTTTGGGTTGATGGCGATTCGACTTTTTCCGGTTAGGCTGAGCGATCTGTGTATTTCAGTTGTGTGTTGAACCATTTCAATCGATTCAAAAAGCTCTCATTTCCTGTCCAATTCTTGCGGGAAATGCTCCATGGCGTTGCCAATGAACTCGTGTGTTTATAGTGAGACGCGCAGTGTCTATTTCATGATCGCCTGCTATCTCACCACTGCCGCCGCTTTGCTATTTTTCAAAAATCCACACCTAGCCGATCACGGCATCAGCTCCACGTGATCGATCAGACGCACGCTGTGATAAAAACACGCCAGCGCTAAAATGGCGGGTCTTCGAATGGTGGCGACTGGCTCCAGCGTTTCGGCATCAACTAAGGAAAGGTAATCGATTTTCAGCAGTGGCGATTTCTCCAGATGAAAGCGCGCCGCGGCGAGGATGGGTTCGGCCTGGCGTTCGCCGAGTGACAGTAGGTCACGCGCCGCCACTAGCGAGCGACGGATGATCGGCGCATCAGCGCGCTGTTCGGGGCTGAGGCGTTCGTTGCGTGAGGACATCGCCAGGCCATCGGCTTCGCGGATGGTGGCATGGCCGATGATCTCAATCGGCACGTTCAAATCGCGCACCATGCGGCGGATGATCGCCAGTTGTTGGAAATCCTTTTTGCCGAACACCGTACTCTGCGCGCGGAATAGTAGAAACAGTTTCATCACCACCGTGCAGACACCGGAAAAATGCCCCGGCCGTGAAGCGCCACAGAGGTGGTTCGACAAGCGGTTTTCCGAAACCACAATGCTGTGATCCGCAGCATACATCTGCGAGGCATCCGGCGTGAAGACCAGATCGGCGCCCGCTTCTTCACAGGCGGCGAGGTCTTTTTCGAGCGGGCGAGGGTATTTCTCCAGGTCCTCCTTGCGATCAAACTGGATCGGGTTGACAAAAATCGCCACCGCCACCGTGCCATGCGCCCCTACTTTTTGTCTCGCCGCGCGGATGAGAGAAAGGTGCCCTTCGTGCAGCGCGCCCATGGTCGGCACGAGGCACAGCGGACGCGGCACGGCATCGATTTTTTCCAACAACGCGGCGGTATCAGCGGCAACAATCACGTCGACAGGCTAGGCAGTTGGAGCCCATTCCTACGAGAGAAAAATCACCCAAGTTGTTTTGCAAGGAAAGCAGCGGTGCGCGATTCTTTGACCTTTGCCACCAATTCGGGAGCGCCCTGCGCCACCACCGTGCCGCCCGCAGCGCCGGCCTCGGGGCCGATGTCGATCACCCAGTCGGCCTCAGCCGCCACCGCCATGTGATGCTCGATCACCACCACCGTGTGCCCTTCATCGACGAGGCGATGCAGCACATCGATCAAGCGCCGCACGTCCTCCAGATGCAAGCCCACAGTCGGCTCCTCGATCAAATACAGGTTCCCCTTGCTTTGTTTCAGTTGCGCCATGCGTTTGCGCAGCGATCTGCCACGGGAAATCTCGCTGACCAGCTTGATGCGCTGCGCCTCACCACCTGATAGAGTAGGCGACGCCTGCCCTAAGGTCAGATAGCCCAGTCCCGTCTCGTTCAGCAAACGCAGTGGTTCGGAGAGGCGCGTGTGGGTTTCAAAAAACTGCGCGGCTTGCTCGATGGACATCGCCAGCACATCGGCGATGGAACAATCTCGATAGAGCACGTCGAGGGTCGCGGCATTGTAGCGCTTGCCTTGGCACACATCGCAAGGCACCCATGCCGATGGGAGAAAATCCATCTCCAGCTTGATCCGGCCATTCCCCTTGCATTCCTCGCAGCGTCCGCCATCGGTATTGAACGAGAAACGGGAGGCATCGAAGCCGCGCGCGCGCGCCTCTGGCACTTGCGCGTAGACCTTGCGAATTTCATCGAAGATGCCCACGTAGGTCGCGGGGCAGGAGCGAGATGTTTTGCCGATGGGCGACTGATCGACCTCGGATACCAACTCGATCACCTCGAAGCCCTTGGCCTTGCCGAAGCTCATCGCCGTGGTTGATTTTTTCCCCTGCGCACGCGCCGCGGGTGCTAGGCATCCATGCAGGAACGACGACTTGCCCGAACCAGAAACTCCCGTCAACACCGTCAGACAAGCCACCGGAATCTTCACATCAATGTTCTGCAAATTGTTCGCATGACAGCCTAACAATTGCAACCACTCGCGTTTGCCTGAAACATCGCGACGACTTCCTCGCAGTGGATGTTTCATCTCGATCGCCATGGCGCGAAGTGTGGGAGAAAGCTGGTTCGCCGCGAGCTTGCGCGGGCCACGCCCGTGGCGGGGCGGCTTGCCCTCATAGACTACCTGCCCGCCCAATCGCCCCGCTGCCGGGCCGAGGTCGATCAACCAATCCGCGGCGGCGATGGTGTCCTCATCATGCTCCACCACCACCAACGAGTTACCGCGATCACGCAACGCGATCAAGGTCTCTAACAATGCGGCGTTGTCGCGCGGATGCAGGCCTATGGTCGGTTCATCGAGCACATAAAGCACCCCGCGAAGGTTCGAGCCGAGCTGTGCCGCGAGGCGGATGCGCTGGCTTTCTCCGCCGGAGAGCGTGCGTGCCGAGCGATCGAGCTGCAGGTAACCGAGCCCCACCTTGCTCAAAAATTGCAGGCGCTGGTGAATTTCCGGAATGATGTCGCGCGCGATCAATTGCTGACGGTTCTCACCAAATTTCAGTCGCTCAAAATGTCGTGCCGCATGTGTGATGGGAAGTCGCGCCAGTGCACCGATTTCCACATCCGCCACTTGCACGCGTGAGGAATCGCGGTGCAGACGCGCGCCTTCACACACTGGGCAAGTGATCAGTTCGTCCGCCTCCATTCGCTCTAACGAACGCTCCTCATCGACCTCGGCGGCGAGGAGGGAATCGAAACGCGAGACATCAAGACAGCGTCGTTTTTTTGGAACCATTCCGTAGCCGCGGCATTCGAGACACCAGCCGTGCGGTGAGTTGAAGGAAAAATGGCGCGGATCCAGCTCCTCATAGGATGTCCCGCACACGGCACAGGCCTGCTGGGATGACAATACCTGAAAGGTATGAGCGCTCGTCAGCAGCCGCACCGTGCCTTTGCCGATGCGCAGCGCCTCTTCGAGCTGCGCGCCCATGGACTTGGTGGCGGTGGTGAAATGCGCGATCATCACATCGATGTCGTGCTCCTTGAAGCGTTCGAGCGGGCGGAATGACTCGGCCTCGATGAGTTGTTTATCCACCAGCATTGTCTGATAGCCGTGCTGTAGCGCCCAGGTGGCGACCTCAGTGTGATAGCCCTTGCGCCCGCGAATCAGGGGCGCGAACAAGCGAATGGGGCCCTTTTTCAAGTGACGCCGCAGCGTTTGCTCCATCGCACTGAGCGATTGTTTTTCCACCGGCTGTCCGCAACAATAGCGCGTGCCGAGCTTGGCATAGAGCAGGCGGATGAAGTTCCAAACTTCGGTGATCGTGGCCACGGTCGATTTTCCACCACCTTGGGAAATGCGCTGTTCGATCGCCACTGTGGGCGGCAGTCCGCTGAGATGATCGAGGTCAGGCTTCTCTAACTGATCGGCAAATTGCCGCGCGTAGGCCGACATCGAGTCGAGGAAACGGCGTTGTCCCTCGGCAAACAAGATGTCGAACGCCAGCGTCGATTTCCCAGAGCCACTGAGCCCAGAGACGACGACAAATTGATCGCGCGGAATCGTTAGCGAAATATTTTTCAGGTTGTGGTGGCGCGCGCCGTGCAGAGTGATCTGTGCGGGGGCTTTCACGACGGATGGCGCAGTGGTTTTGGCGGCCTTCGCTTTTTTGCCGCTGAGTTTCTCCTTCAGATAACGAGCGGTCTCGCTACCGCTTTTTGCGATCTCCTCCGGAGTCCCCGCACCGATGATTTTCCCGCCATCCGCACCCGCACCAGGGCCCAGATCGATTACCCAATCTGCCGCTGCCATGACATCGAGATGATGCTCGATCACTAACACGCTGTTGCCGGCATCGACGAGTTGCTGGAAGACATTGAGCAAGGTGGCGACATCGGAAAAGTGCAAGCCTGTGGTCGGTTCATCGAGAATCAACAAACGTCCACTCTCGGTCTTCGTGCCGAGCAGTGAGGACAGCTTCAAGCGCTGCGACTCACCGCCGCTGAGTGTATTGAGCGGTTGACCGAGCCGCAGGTAGCCGAGGCCCACACGCTCTAAGGGCCGTAAGAGCTCGATGGCTTTTTGCGCGAGGCGTTTGATTTTTTTGCTGTCATCCTCGCACATCGCGGCGAGCGATTGGATCGCACCCGCGACGGTCAATTCGAGCCAGTCGGCGATGTTTTTTTCGCTCAGGGTGAATTCCAGTGCTGAAGGGCGATAGCGCCTACCGCTACAGTCCGGACAGGTCACCTGAATGTCGCTAAGGAACTGCATTTCCACATTCTCATAGCCCGCGCCTGCGCAGCGATCGCAGCGACCTTGACCGGAGTTGAAGGAAAAATACCCGGGCTGCAATCCGGCAGACTTCGCTTGCTCGGTCTCGCACAGCAACTGACGAATCAAGTCAAAGGCACCGCAGTGCACCGCGGGAGTCGAGCGCGGCGTGCGCGCGAGGGCGGATTGATCCACCAATAACACCTCTCTCACATGCTGCGATCCTGTAAGGCTTTGAATCGTCGCCGCCTCGCGTTCATCGCCGGGATCTTGACCGAGCTTGCGCGCCAGATTGGCAAAGAGGACATCGTGCGCGAGCGTGGATTTTCCCGAACCGGAAACGCCGCTGAGGCAGACAAAAATTCCTAACGGAATTTCTACATCGAGCTTTCTGATGTTATGTCGAGAGGCACCGCAGATGATGAGTTTTTTTTGACTCACCTTCCGACGTTTTTTCGGCAAAGGGATGCTTTTGCGTCCATCCAGCCAGGGAATCGTGCCGGTCGTTTGTTTGGGATTGATGGCGATGCCCTGATAGACCAGCGAACCTCCCTGCTCGCCCGCTGCGGGGCCGAGGTCGATGATTTCATCTGCCGCCACCATCACCGCTTCCTCGTGTTCGACCACCACCAGAGTATTGCCCTTATCGCGCAGCCGATGCATCACGCCGACGAGTTGCTGGATATCGCGTGCATGCAGTCCCACGGTCGGCTCATCGAGCACGAACAAGGTATTCGTTAGTGATGCACCAAGGCAAGTGGTGAGATTGACCCGCTCCATTTCCCCTCCCGAAAGCGTGCGTGTCTGGCGATCGAGTGTGAGATAGCCCAGTCCGACATCCACGAGGTATAGCAGTCGCGAGTGGATTTCCGTGCGGACCAGTTCCAGCGAGTTGTCGGTAGTCGTGAGCGCGCCAAACCACGTCACTAGATCGCAGATCGGCATGTGCCAGATTTCCGGCAATGATTTCCCCTGCACGCGGAAACACAGTGCCTCGGCCCGCAGGCGTTTGCCGCGGCAGACGTGACATTCGGTGTAGGAGCGATAGCGCGAGAGGAAGACTCGCACGTGCATCTTATAGGCCTTCGTTTCCAGCCAATCAAAAAATCCTTTGATGCCATACCATCGCCCATCGCGCCAAGCGTCGTCGGGATCGCCGCCTTCGCCGTAGTTCACCCACTCACGCTGATCTTCCGTGAGATCCTCCCAGGCCGTGTTCACATTGATTCCCTGCACCGTACAACAGCGCAGCAAATCGCGCTGGCATTCCTCGCCGCGCTCGCCCTGAAACGGCTTCACCGCTCCCCCGCGAATGCTCAGGCTCGGGTCCGGCACGGCCTTGGTGAGATCGATGCCAATCACGCGACCAAAGCCACGGCATTTTGGACAGGCGCCGCGCGGGCTATTGAAGGAAAACAATCCGGCCGATGGTTCGCAGAGCTGGAACCCCGTCGCCGGATTGATCCAGTCATTGGTGAACTGGCGCAGCGTTTCCGCCGCCGCATCCGTGCCACACACCGCGAAGCTGCCCCGGCCATGATGCGCCGCCGCTTCCAGTGCCTCGAGCAAGCGCGCGCGTTGTGATGTTTTCACCGATAGGCGATCCTGCACGATCCACAACTGCGCCGGCAATGTCGCATGCGGACAGGCCTGCGGCTCATCGGTGCGATAGACCGCGCCGTAGATCACCACGCGCAGGAATCCCTGTTGCATTAGCAAAGGGAAAAAATCACCGGGTGTAGCACTCTCCGGCACGCGTGCGGAAAATAGCAGCAGGATATGTTGATTCAGTCGCTCGGCCAGCAACCAAGCGAGCGCGGACTCCGGGCTATCGGGCTTGATTTCCTCACCAGTCTGTGGGTCGTAGCCTTGACTGGCTCTGCCGAAATAGACTTTGAGATAGTCATTGATCTCCGTCAGCGTGCCGACCGTCGAGCGCGTGGTGCGCACGTGATTTTTCTGCTCGATCGCGATCGCCGGCAAGATGCCATCGATCTCATCCACCTCCGGCTTATCCATGCGATCGAAAAACTGCCGCACATAAGGCGAAAATGTTTCTACGTAACGCCGCTGCCCTTCCGCATAGAGCGTGTGGAATGCGAGCGACGACTTGCCGGATCCGGAGGGTCCCGTGACCACCGTGAGCTTGCCGTGGGCGATGGTGAGATCGAGGCTCTTGAGATTGTGTTGTCGTGCTCCCCGGATGCGTATGACCGCGTCTTTTTCCCCCTGCTGCCCTGATTGTTTCGCCACGGCGCGAACCTAGTGGCGAATGGAAAATTTTCCAGCGGAAAGATGCGGAGGGAGGGAAACATAAGACGCCAAGCAACAAGTGCTTATGACTTGGCATGGTCACGCAACAGTCCGCGGATGGACAGATCCTCATCGAGCTCAGGCCAGTGAAGTCCCATCGGTGAAAGCTCCACATTCGAAAGCGCCTCATGAGAGGCGGTCGATAGTCTGGGGTATTGTGCGCAAGGAAAGGAAAATGTCAGTCCACTCTGCATGCAAACCACAATCTCACCCTGCGAGTGGGTCGCTGACACTGGTATATCAAGTAAAGTATTCATGCCATTTCTGTATGATAAGTTGTTGATGCTCAATCGCAAGCTCTTCCGCCTTGGAAAGTTCACTCGTCTTCATTCCGATCGACTCCCGCAAAACCACTTCCCCTTCCACCACAAAAACGGCCTCACCATCACCGCGCTTTACATGCACGTGGATTGGTGTGTGATCGTTGCTGTAGAAAAAGAATCAAAATCCGTCTTTGATGAATACTGTCAGTATGCTGACTTATTCTTCTGCAAACTGTAAGATCGAATTGCTGCGGAATCAAGTAATGATTCCGACCAATACTGTGCAACAGTTCTCAAGTGAAGCATAGCCCATCGCGCGCCCTTTTTCCCGCTTGCCAAAACGCATCGCTAGGGCAGTATAAACAATATGAAGAGACAGTCTTTGGCCACGTCTCTGAATCGACGCCGGTTTCTCGGCGCTCTGCCGCTGTGCGGCACGCTGTTGCAACGTGCAGTTGCGGCGCCGGAGGAGGCGGTGGTTTCGTTTTTTGTCGTGGGCGATACCCATTACTGCGCGCGGGAGGATCATCCGGATCTGATGCAGGAAACATCGCTCAAGACCAATCAGGGCCTGCTGCGTTGGCTCAATCAAATACCGGGAACGGCCTATCCGGCCGAGCTCGGCGGAGGGACCGTGCCAGTGCCGCATGGGGTCATTCACGCCGGTGATATCATCGACAATGGCGATAAAGGTCCGGGTAAAAAAACGATGGTCGCCACCGAGTGCGCCGCGTTTGTGAGAGACTGGGGGCTGAATGGTGGGGAAGGCATTCTGCGCTGGCCAGTGTGTGAAATTCACGGCAATCACGATGGCCCGCAGGGGGACACGCAGATGATTCGCGAGATCATCGCCCGCAACCAGCGCCGCAAGGGCATCGTCAATCGATCGGAAAACGGACTGCATTACTCGTGGGACTGGGCCGGTGTGCATTTTGTCGCGCTGGGTATCGTCGCCGGAGATGCGCCGCAGGTCACTCGCAAGCGCCGCTACGCACCGATGGGCAGTCTGCCCTTTCTCGAGCAGGATTTGAAAAAACACGTGGGAGATAGTGGACGGCCTGTGGTGCTGGTCCACCACGTGGACGTGCATCGTTACTCAGTCGCCATCGAGGACGAAAAGGTGAAACACAGCGAATGGGACTACGGTGACGCGCAGGCATTTTATAAAATCATCGCACCCTATCGCATCGCCGCCTGCCTCTGTGGCCACACGCACGTGAGGCGGACCATGCGCTGGGATGGCACGGGCAATGTGAAAACGACCAAGGGTGTGCCGTTTCTCAATACCGATAACGGGGCTCACTTCCACTCGCAGGCGCAAGCCGTTCTACACGTGACCATCAGCGGCAAGGAAATGATCGTGCGCGAATTCGCCACCACCGATGCATGGACCACAGGAGTATGGACGCCGGAGCAGTGGTGCTATGCGATCTGACTCAGTTATTGATCTCTAACAACATCCGCTCACGAATCTCCTCGGCACGAGGTTCCGCGAGTCCGACTACCTCAAGATCGATGAGACACCCGTTCGTTTCCTCGAACCCGGCAGTGGCACCACCTGCAAAGACCCAGCACCGACCAGAAGAGCGTTTCGATCAAATCCGCACTGCCTTCCTTGTTGGTGTGGGAGAGGTTGTTGCGTGAGGGTGGTGTGACCCAAGGCGAGACAGGGCTGCTGCCTTGAGTCGCAGCCAGTCGCAAAGGTCATAGGAGTGGATGGCATGGGAAAACAGCCCCATGTTTGACCGCTGCCTCGCACTATTGTGGGATGGCTGCGAAAAAATTTCACTTTTTTTGAGGGGGGTGGATGTTCGTGGGGTAGTAGCTCATGAAGTCGCTGAGCTAGGTGACCTCACACAAACAACACTACGAACACGAACATGAAACACTACAACATCATTGGCCTACTGGGCATGCTTGCTCTTTTGTCATCCTGCACCAACTCGGGACTGGCAAGCGCGCCCCAATCCTCTAACGGGAAACCACTGCTGACCCGTTCCTCCCACGCATCCATGCCCACTTCCTACAAAGGTGAGGGCACGCATGTGGGGCGAAAATACTACCATCCTCCCGGATCCAAAATGGGGACTCAGTGGGTGGATTTTTATGAGCAACCCTAATCGGAACATGCTATAGTTCCCCGACTCACAGCTCCACCGCCATGATCCAGACCGACGAAGAACTTGATGAGGAAATCGATGCATTGCTGGCCGATTGGCAGGAATCCATCGAGACGCCTCAGGATTTCAAACGCGAAGTCTGGCGGCGCGTGGAGTTGTCCGGTCCCTGCCGACACGGTATCCTCGAGCGCTTGGCTTGGTGGATCCTGCGTCCGATGCGTGAGCTGGTATTGTTGACGTTGGTGGTGTTAGTCGCCTTGATCTGGGGTCTTACCCATCCACCGGAGCCGGAGTATTCCGCTCATGATGCCTATCTGCTTTCGATCAGTCCTTTCGACCCCCATCACTACGAGGCATTGTCGCGATGAGTTCCGTCAAAAAACTTTTTGCCTACCTGATCCTGTTGTGCCTGGCGGCCTTCGTCACGCACTGGGCGGTGCAGAATCATTTTCGTTCGCAACAAGATCCGCACGAGACCGGACTGGAATGGATGCGCGCCGAATATGACCTAGATGATGAGACTTTTTCCCGTGTGAAACTCCTGCATCAGATCTACTTCGCTGAGTGCGAGGCCATGACTAGCAAGATTGGCAAGGTCGATCGCATTCTACTTTCTCCACCGCGGCGTGGCAAGGTATCCGAGGAAACCAAACGCAGCGCGATTCAGTTGGATGAAGCTCTGTGCGCGGATTATGAGGCGGTGACACTCAGGCATCTGCAGGAAGTGGCAACACTGATGACACCCGAGCACGCCGAGCGATTTCTCACCGATTTCACTACCAATGTGCAACGGCAACGCATGGAACATCAGCGCGCATTGTCGGAGAGAGCAAAACAATGACAGAGGAGCGCGACGAACGCGCCGTATCTTTGATGCGGGCGTTATCCGAGGGTCGGGATGAGGCCCTCAATGCGTTGATGACGGACTGGTCCGCCCTGCTGATTGCCTACTTGACCAAGGTCACTGGATCCGCCTCTACGGACGAGGATCTAGCGCAGGAGACCTTTGTGCGCATCTACCGTCACAAACTCGACTATCGCCCGCATCAGAGATTTTCCACATGGCTGTATACGATCGCGACGAATCTCGCGAGAAATTATCATCGCTGGAAACAACGGCATCCGGAGGATTCCGTGGAACCGGAAACTCTATCGGGTCTGGCTGCGGCTGCCACCACCGATGATCCGCACCAAAGTGCCAGTCGTAGCGAAACGATGCGCGCCTTGGCACAGGCACTGAAAAAACTTCCCGACACGTATCGCGAGGCTCTGTTGCTTTCGTCCAGCCAAGGTCTCAGTTACAGCCAGATTGCCCGCGTGCAGAATTCTACGGAAAAAGCCGTGGAGTTGCGGATTTATCGGGCTCGTCAGATCCTCCGCGAGCTGATGGCAACGTATCACGATGCATCGAAATGAAATTCACCCCCGAAACGCATGCGACGCGCGGCCTTTCACACCTAGGCCTTTGATCACAAATAAGCGCCCAGCGTGTTCTTCTGTGACCGACTTATGAATCCCAGTGGTCACATACAGATCTGTTAGATCGGGTCCGCCGAATGCGCAGGCGGTGGTCTCTAGGCAGGGAAGTTCGATGCGTCGCAACTCACTGCCGCTAATGGGATCGTAGCACACCACGCAGGCACCGTGACAAAAGGCGACCCACAGATGATCCTCTTCATCGATGCACATGCCATCGGGTGAGGCCTCGATCGCGGTTGTGGAAACCACCGCGCGCGGGTTCATCATTCGACCCTCGGCATAGTCGAAGGCGAGGATTTCGCGACGAGGGGTGTCGATGTAGTAAACCGTTTTGCCATCACCCGACCAGACGATGCCATTCGAATTCGTCACTGGACCGAATGCCTCCGCGACGGACAAATCTGTGCCTAACCGATAGAGTCGCGCATCACCGGTTTGTTTGACCAAGCTGATGGTGCCTGCGAAAAACGCCCCATCCGGAGAGCATTTGCCATCATTGAATCGGTTGTTAGGCTTGTGGGCTTCGGGATCGGCGATGGGAGTGATCTTACCGTTTTCCGTATCGAGAAAAAAGAATCCGTGATCGCCAGCGCAGAGCAGTCCACCGTCTTGACGCGGTACTACGGTGCCGACGCGTTGTCCCACATTCCATTGTGTTTCCTCTCCCGAGCTAGGATGAAAACGGATTACCAAGTGCTTTTCGATATCGACATAAAAAAGCGAATCCTTCCACCAAATCGGTCCTTCTCCCCACTGAGCGCGATACGTTCCTATGATAGCAATTGTATGCATGAAATAGCCTAGGAAAAAGGCAACAAAAACACAAGAGGGATGTTCGAATAGGAATCTTTGTTAGCCGATCTGAGATTCCGACAATGGGCTGCGTCTTTGGATTTCTTCGATGGCCCATGAGGCGTGTTCGGCGATGAGAGGATCTTCGTGCTCTGCGGCGCGCTGCAAGGCGGGCAGATCGTCCGGCGTGCCGGTGTTGCCCAAGGCGACGCAGACATTGCGCAGGAAACGAGGGCGTTTGATGCGTTTGATGGGGGATTTGGCAAAGACGCGGCGGAACGTTTCGTCATCGAAGCTCAGGAAATCGCGCAGGGAGTGGCGGAAAATTTCCTCGCGCGCATGGAATTGTATCTCGTTAGAAATCTGGGCGAAACGATTCCAAGGACAGGCGGTAAGGCAGTCATCGCAGCCATAAATGCGGTGACCAATGGCGCGGCGGAATTCGATCGGGATGGATTCTTTGTTCTCAATGGTGAGGTAGGAAATGCAGCGTCGGGCATCGACACGGTGCGGACTGACGATCGCCTGCGTGGGACAGGCATCGATACAGCGGGTGCACTTGCCACAGTGATCGCCGAAGGGCTCATCGGCGGGAATCGTGAGTGTGGTAAGAATTTCTGCGAGGAACAACCAGGTGCCGAATTGGCGATGAATCTGCAAGGTGCTTTTGCCATTCCAGCCGAGCCCGGCATCGGTAGCGAAATCGCGCTCCAGCACTGGTCCAGTATCGACATAGTAGCGCTGCGTGCCGCCCAGCGTTTGCAGATAGGCATCGAGTTTTTTGAGTCGCTCGCCGATGCCGTCATGGTAGTCGTCATTCCACGCGTAGCGGGCGATTCGGTAGTCGTCATGCCCGGGTGATTCTCCTGGAAAATAATTCAGGCCGAGACAAATGACGGTGGCGCAGCCCGGCAACACTTCACGGGGATCGCAGCGCCGGTCCTGATGGCGCTCCATCCACGCCATATCACCGTGCTGCCCTTGTGCGATCCATTCCAGATAGGCATCGGCGTGCGTGGCGCGGCGGGCCTTGGCAAAACGGCATAGGTCAAAGCCGCAGCCCAATGCCTGCGCGCGGATTTCTGCGGCCAGTGCGGTGTCCTGCAAAGTCTGCATCACTCGTGTTGGGCAAAAAAATACCGTGCGCTCTCCACGATGCCAGCGGAAATTTCCGTGCGATTGAGCCCCGCGACATCAATGATCAGGTGAGCGCACTCACGGTAAATCGGCTCGCGTTGTTGCAGCAGGCCCTCGATGACCGCACGCGGATTTTCCGTTTGCAAAATCGGACGATCGCGATTTTTACGGGTGCGGTGGAAGATGGTATCGGCATTCGCCCTTAGCCAGACGACATAACCGAGCTGGCGCAGGATGGTGCGGTTTTCCTCGCGCAAGACCGCGCCGCCGCCGGTGGAGACGATGGTGGACTGAATGTTTTTGTCTAACAACTCCCGAAGTTCTGCCGTTTCGCGATCGCGAAATCCTTCTTCGCCCTCGTGCGCAAAAATTTCCGTGATGCGGCAGTGAGCGCGGGTTTCGATGGCGGTATCGGTATCGATCCAATGGAATCCTAGCATGCGCTTGAGCTCGCGACCGATGGTCGATTTGCCACAGCCCATGAAGCCGATGAGGATGATGTTGTTGACCTGCGTCCCCTTGTGATTCATGGAAATACAGTGACAGGAAAGAGCGTGGGGTAAAATCAAAAGTGCGTCGGTATGGCAAATCGTTTGTGGCAGCGCGGCAGCACCATGCAGACATGGCTTGTCAGGAAAGTAAAATGCGGCACACTGCGGGCGTGAGCGAAGTGCGGAAACACATGCCCCAACTCGATGGCCTGCGCGCGGTGGCGATGACGGGAGTGATGTATCATCACTGGCTGCCAGCCTCGTGGCGCTATCATTTTCCCACCGAGGCGGGCTTGTTTTTGTTTTTTGTGTTGAGTGGATTTCTCATGGCCCAAGGCCTATTGCGTGAACGCGAGAGCCTGCCGTTTTGGACCATACTCCGCCGATTTCACCTGAAACGTTTTGTGCGGATTTATCCCGCATATTACACGGCGCTGTTGATCGCAGTGGCCTTCGGGAGCACCGAAATCTGGCAAGCCCCCGCGTGGTGGTTGTTGAACGCGCAAAATTTTCTTATCCTTCACCTCGGCTACTGGCCGCCGGGCATTTCGCATTTCTGGACGCTGGCGGTGGAGCAGCAGTATTACCTGGTCTGGCCGCTGGTGCTGTTGCTGGTGCCACGTCGTGGCATGGTGCCGGTGTTTCTATGGTTAGCCATGATCTCGCCGATCACGCGTTTTAGTTCGCAGTCGGGTGGATGGCTCTCGATGGATCTGATCCCTTGGGGCGTGCTGGATGACTTTGCGCTCGGTTCCTTGCTCGCGGTGTTGATGCATCGCGGCGTGGTGTTTCCCCATCGGATCATGGATGTGGTCGGGCTAGTGGCACTCGCGGCCTATGCGTTTCTCTATATTTCCTGGGAGATGAATCATCCGGTGCCGCACTGGTGCCACATGCAGCAGACCTTTCTGGCAGTCTCGCTGATGGCATTGATTTCTCGTGCGGCGCAGGGTCGCTGCGGCGTAGCCTCGTTTTTTTTGCAGCATCCGTGGCTGGTGCAATTGGGACAATGGTCGTATGGCATCTATCTGTTTCACAACCTCGCGCCGTTTTTTGTGGGTAAAGTGTTTTGGTTCCTCTGGGACCCACGCCTCAACCCCACCCTAGCGATCTGGCTACGACTGCCGTGTTTTATCCTGGTCACAGCTCTGCTCACCTGGATCTGTCGCAAGTGGATCGAAACGCGTTTCCTCAAAATTTCGATCCGTTGATAAGGGATTCAGACGCAACAACTTACCCTTGTCCGGTGGTGGACTTTACGATTCCCGATTCATTGGTTTTGACTCCCATCGACACTATCGTCTTGATTCCCTGCAGGGATCGATGACAGTGTGCGGAAGAAACAATTTATTTTGTATGGTATGAAAGCACTTGTTAAAGCCAAAGCAGAGCCGGGGATCTGGCTGCAGTATGTTCCGGAACCGGAAATCGGGCCGATGGATGCACTCATCCGCATCAAAAAAACGTCGATCTGCGGCACCGATGTGCACATTTACAAATGGGATGCTTGGGCGCAGCGAACCATCCCGGTGCCGATGCCGGTGGGGCATGAGTTTTGCGGGGTGGTGGAGTCTGTGGGCTCGGGCGTGACTGATTTGAGACCGGGCGATTTGGTATCGGGTGAGGGGCACATCGTTTGTGGCCGATGCCGAAATTGCCTCGGTGGTCGGCAGCATTTGTGCCCTAACACGCTGGGTGTGGGCGTCAACCGACAGGGAGCCTTTGCGCAATTTCTTTCCATCCCCGCGCGCAACGTCTATAAGGTCGATCCGAGCATTCCCGAGGACGTCGTTTCCACCTTCGATCCCTTGGGCAACGCGGTGCACACGGCGTTATCGTGGAATCTGGTGGCGGAAGATGTGCTCATCACGGGAGCGGGTCCCATCGGTTGCATGGCAGCCGCGGTGTGTCGCTTCGCTGGGGCACGTCATGTGATTGTGACCGATATCAACCCCTGGCGTCTCGAGTTGGCAAAAAAACTGGGCGCCACGCGCACGGTGAATGTGGCGATGGAAACACTGGAAGATGTGAAAAAGGAGCTTGGCATGAAGGAGGGCTTCGATGTGGCACTGGAAATGTCTGGTCATCCCTCCGGCCTCCGTGACATCCTTGATCATACTTCCAATGGTGCCAAAGTTTCGTTGCTGGGAATTTTTCCTGAGCGTGTCGCGATTGATTGGGACAAAGTGATTTTCAAGGGCTTGGTGCTGAAGGGAATCTACGGACGCGAAATGTTCGAAACGTGGTATAAAATGAGTAGCATGATCCGCGCGGGACTTGATATTTCTCCAGTGATCACGCACCGATATCACTATACGGAATTTGAGCAAGCATTCCAAACCATGATGTCTGGTCAGTCGGGTAAAGTTGTGCTGGATTGGTCGGAGTAAGGCTCTCTCACTTCGCTCCTGTCGTCCCTCGCAGTTTACCTCTTACTGTCGTTTTTTCCTGTCAAGTTTATCCCGACGGCGATTGGGTTAGGCAATTCATCCGCAACCGCGATTCGTGCCTTTTTTGCCACTGAGATCAATGCATTGTTATGATAGGAAACAGAGAACCTTAGATCGTCTCGATTGCTCTTTTCCGCTCTCTTTGGCAGATCTAACATAAACGAGGGTCGCTCTGAGTCCTCGGACTTGTTAGATCGAATCCATTTTACGCCATGGATTACGCTATTACCCACAAGGAACTTGATTCGCCAGTCTCGCATCGTTTTCTGGCGAGATGACTCAAGCGAGTGAGCTACTCCGGCACAACCAAGGCTTTGCGTGGGGGACTGAGAAGCAGAGCTTCTTTTTCTTTCTCGGGCGGAGACGTAAAAACAACGTGCTCCCAAACTGGTTTGTTGATAGGACCAGTACCATGAAACTGGAACAGACCTTTGATGATGGGTTGCAGGGGGAGTGTGATGATGCCCAACAAACCACGAGCGTTGAGACGCATGGTCATGTCGATGGTTTTTTGATCAAGGTTGACAATCCCATTGCCGGTGAACTTCAAGTTGCTTGTATACGTCATGAAGTCATTGGTTTGCAGTATGCCCTTGCGAATGGTAAAGTTGCAAAAGGCATTTTTCGCGCGTTCAAATCCTGCGCGGCGATCACCGAGAACTCCAGAGATGACTCCGGAGAGCGGGCCGAACACCGGCACGGCAAAAAGCTCTCCGCTCTCCAGCGCGCACAATCCTTCACCATCTAACGTTTTGTTGTTGCCGCTGACGCCGCTGAGTTCGATGCGTCCTGTGAGTGTGCCATAGCCTTTTTCTTGGAATTGGTAAGTCTCGGAAATATCACGTAGTTTCAGTCGATTCCAACGTAGATCAGCTTGGTAATTTTTTTCTCCACTGAGTTTGACGCGAACCGCTCCGGCAAAAGTACCACTAAAGATGCCACCGCTCAGACGATTGAGCGCGACTTGTTGGCTGTCAATTTGCAACTCAGATGAGACATCAGAGAGCGTCACTGGCTTGTTGAGAAAGTCCCAGGTGACAGCTTTTGCTTGCACCAATGAGATGTTCAATAAGGTTCGATTTTGATTTCTGAGGTCAATGCGACCATCGGCAGTCAGGCTCGGTGGAGCGTGGAAGCGATACTCCGTGAGGGAATCTGCGATGGAAGTCGCAAACATGCGAAGAAGCGGAACAGGATGGACATTCCCACGCAGTTTATCAATGCCCAGCATACCGGAGCTTCGATCATACATGATGCTGTTCGCCTGCACCGGCCCGTGCGTGCCGCCTTGATACACACGATGCAATTCATACTGGCTGTAGTCGAAATCCACAGCGATATCGGAAAATCGCAAAGAGTCGTGCGAGAGTTGCATCGTAGTGCTGCAGCTATGCACAGGCACATTGCGGTAGCTGATGTGATCGACTTTTGCCGTGCCCTCGACGGCCCAATTCGTTAGGTCTTTTCGATCGATACGCCCCTTGAGTTTGACCGAGTAGCGACTGGATTTGTTACTGGAGAAATCGCCCAGAATGGTTTCGAGCGGTTGGTTCGGGAAAAATGCCTTACCCAACTCCGGGGGAAAACTTGTTTCCATGTCATAGTGAATTTGAGTGCCTTCGGATCTCAGATTGCCGCTGAGAGTGCCACTAGGATGAGCGATAGCGATGTCTTTCAATTCCAGCCATTGCAATTGGTACGTATGATTTTTTGTAAGTGAGGCTTCTATGGATGCAGTGATTTTCGGTTGCCCCTGTGCTTCCACGGCTGCCACTGCCTTTGCGACAGATGAGTCGCGATACAGTGGGCGGACTATACTCAAAGGCACATCTCCGTTGAGGCGCAGGTGTATGTTTTGGTTCTTGTGCAACAGGTGTCCGCGCAATTCCCCGCTTTCATGCTTGAGGCTGATGTTGCGGAAAAAGAAATCCTGATCCCGATAAGAAAATTCCGTCGTCATGGACGATAGCGGACTACCGCGGAAGAGTAAGTTTTGCGTTGACATGCGCCCGTGCATGCTTAGCTGCAAGGGTTGATCGATTGGTAGTCCAAACTGCCCGCGTAAATGCAACTGCGGCGATTCCGCGAGTGAAAAGTCATCGAACAAGCGTTTGCCGGTCAGGTCGTAGATCCACTGGGGCACGTCGAGGCTGGAGTCCACTTCAAAATTTCCTTTGCGTGCGGCGAGCTCGTAATCGAGGGTCATGTCGATTTTTCCCCGTTTATCATGAGCCTTGAGCTCATGAATAGAGATGAGTGAATGGATGACATTTCCGGATGCCTGCAGGTTCTGAAGCTGGATTTGATCACGACTGGCACTGGAGCAGAAAAAGTGGAACTGTCCCTTCAGTGCCGACCATTTCGTGGCGTCTGCCTCGATTTTCAGAGTGAGTTCGGGCGGGTGCTTGGGATCGAGCTGCCAGTGATTGAGCTCTTTGACGAATTCCCGCAAAAATTTTCGGTGCAGCCCACTGGTCTCCTTTCCCTCTTGGGAGCCCGGCGTGGGGCGAAATCCAAGAATGACGGCATCGACTGTCAGCTGAATTCCATCGATCAGCCCCGTGCCTTGTTTGATCTCGAATTTTCGGCCCCGCGACATCAGAATGGTGCCGTTAAGATTGTTGATGTTGAGCACATCTCCTTCGGGTTGCTCTGGATCCATGGGCAAGCGGAGTTCGGCATTCAGCAGATCAATGTGTGTCAGGCGGATGATACCACGCATCGCCTTTGTTTTATCGAGATCGAAAACCAATCGCTCAAGATAGGCGAGTCGTTTGTCGCGTGATTCATCCGCAAATACCTCCACTCCAGTCGCCTCGATACCGCGCAGCGGAATGTAGCGCAGTTTTTTGATGGTGATTTCGATGCCTTGTTTCGCCAGCTCCTGCTCCAAAGTCGCTCGCCAAGCCTGAGGCATTCCCGTAGCGTTCAAATACCACAGCGTGCTGCATATGATGGCAAAAAAAACGAGCACCAGCGCATAGAGGATGGTGCGGAGATTGCGAAAAAATGTTAGACGACGAAATCCCACGGCAGCAACACAATGGTAAGCGAATTTCCCACAAAACCAAGGCTAGAATTGTGCGATGGCCGAAATTTATGGCTTCCGCACTGAGGTTGCGGTGGGTTTGCGGTAGCTGACGGCTTTTTGGTAGAGCGTGACCGCGTCACTGATGCCGCGTGCCACGGCGGTGATGTATTTCGGATTGGCGATCAAGCGGGCTTCGTAGGGATGGCTCATGAAGCCGCCCTCGACCAAAATGGCAGGGTGTTTTACCCCGGTGAGGACGCTGTAGCGCGCGCGCTTGATGCCGCGGTCAAAGGTGTTTTCCTTGCCGATGTTCCGGATGACTTGGCCATGAACGGCGGTGGCAAGAGCGACGTTGGCGGAGTCGTTGAGGTTGCCATTGCGCGCTTGGTAGTCGCTCGACTTGACACCCGAACCGTAGTGGGCGACTCCTTGGGGCGAGAGCGTGAAGGTTTCGATACCGCGGGCGGAGCGACCGCCGGAGTTAAAGTGGATGCTTATAAAGATGGCCGGTTCCTTCAGCGCGTTGGCGAGGTCCACGCGCTCTTGGAGGCTGAGAAAGATGTCGCTTGAGCGAGTCATTACCACTTTGAAACCCTTCGCGGTGAGTAGCGTTTTGAGTTCCTGTGCCACGCGCAGATTGTAGGCTTTTTCTGTGGCGTAGGCATTCACGGCGCCGGAGTCTTTGCCACCGTGGCCAGCGTCCAGCACCACTGTTCGGAAACCACCTGCATTGGGAATGTAGCTGGGGCGCAGAACGGGGTCGATGAGTTTGGTCAGGTCGATTCGTGAAATCACAATCTTACCTGCGGTTTCGATGACGGGATAGGTGCAGACGAACTTGACACCATTGAGCGTCACTTCCTGATCACCGACCTTAAGTTTGAAGATCAGGTTTTTGCCCTCTAGTGTCAGGTTGTTTCCCTCGCGCTTCATCGTGGGAAAATGGTAGAATGCCTTGAGGCTTTCCAGGGATACGTAATCTCTTCCATCGCTCTGGACGACGTCCCACCGCACCTGCCCGTGCAAGCAAAACACCATCGACAACGCCAGCAGCAGCTGGCGCATCAAATGGATCCTCATTGTCGAGAGAGTTCGCATCGCAAGTTTTCAGCAAGTTATCCAGCTCACTCATACTTGGCAATCAGAAATTCTCCCGTTGCGGCAGGGCGACCAAACGAGGAAAATGGGTTGGTGTGTTTGTCTAATCATAATCATTGATTGATCTCAGCGGAAAACTGTAGTCTCAGTGGCGCGCTAGCTTGAATCACAGTATACAACCGATTCCTTCGTTGCATCGCCGCGACCCCGCGAAGCAACTCCATCTCCTTCATCCGCTGGCACGGTATGCGCTGATGTAGGCCAAAGTCGTGCTTTTCCCTCCGTGTTTTCTTGCCAACCAGCCGGTTCTGTAGTGGATTGTTGCTGTTGTCCATGGAATCGATACGAGTGGAAAAGGTGGTGAAGGCTTTTGGGGAGACGCGTGCGCTGAATGGCGTAACGTTGGAGATCCGCCCCGGCGAGTTGTTTTTTTTGTTAGGAGCTTCGGGTTGCGGAAAATCGACTCTGCTTCGCTGCATTGCTGGGCTTGAAACGCCTACTGACGGTTCCATCTTTTTCGGCGATCGCGACGTCACCACTATGGCTCCGCATAAGCGAGAGGCGGCGATGGTGTTTCAAAGTTACGCACTGTGGCCACATCTGAGCGTGGCAAAAAATATTTCCTTCGGGCTGGAGGAACGCAGGATGCCGAAGGAGGAAATCAAACGTCGTGTCGAGGAGGCGCTGGCGATGGTGAAACTGGACGGATTTGGCGCGCGCTCGATCGATGCCATGTCTGGAGGCCAGCAGCAACGCGTGGCTCTGGCGCGTGCCTTGGTGGTCCGGCCAAAGTGCCTGTTGCTCGATGAGCCGCTGTCCAATCTCGATGCCCAGTTACGGATTGAAATGCGTCGTGAAATTCGACGTATCGTAAAAGAATTCGGATTGACTGCGATCTATGTGACGCACGATCAGGAAGAGGCGCTAGCTATGGCAGACCGCATGGCAATCCTCTCGCGTGGGGTCGTGGAGCAGCTTGGCACGCCCGAGGAAGTGTATCGCGATCCGCGAACCAGTGGTGTGGCGGCGTTTATTGGCGAGACGAATTTGTGTGATGGGGTGATCGAAAAAGATGCGCACGGCTGGGCGGTGCGCTTGGGGCAGCTTCGTTTGGCGGCACGCATCACCCATGCTGATTGGCAGCCTAGCGATGGTCAAATCGCTAAGGTTTCGATGCGACCGGAAGCTCTGCGCATCGATCCCGCAGGACTTATAGCCGCAAAGGTATGGGAAAAAGTGTATCTGGGGCAGAGCATCCAATACTGGGTGGAGACCGCATTCGGGCGCTTGCAGGTAGTGGAGCAGAACCCGCATCGCATTTATGCTCCGGGAGATGCGCTGACGCTGGCCATTGATGCAGCGGATGTCATTTTGTTAGAAAAATAAAAACGATCATGATCAAGCGCATGGGAATCATCGTAGGCTTGTTGGTAGCGATCGTGCTACTTCCGGTGCTATTGCGCAAAGAGTCCGCCACGGCAGCGCCTGCTTCTGCGGATGATCGACTGGTCATTATCACGCCGCACAACGAATCGATACGCAACGAATTTGGCGAGGCCTTTGCACGGTGGTGGAAGAAGCGCAGCGGACGTTCTGTTTATGTTGATTGGCGCACACCGGGAGGTACGGCGGAGATTCGTAAGGTGCTCGATTCTGGCTATGCCGCTGCCGATGAGCGCGGTGCCGAGGGCATCGGGATCGATCTCTTTTTCGGCGGAGGCGACTACGAATTCAAAACTCAGCACAAGCCTAAAAAAGGTGAGAGTCGATTGGTTCGGTTAGAGGTCTTTGATCAACATCCGGAATGGTTTGGGGACTCTGGTATCGTGCAGTATTTTTCTGGTGAGCAGTATTTTAACGATGAACGAACATGGGTCGCAGCGTGTTTGTCGCAATTCGGAATTTGTTACAACGAGGATGCGTTGCGGCGACTTGGTTTGCCCGTGCCTCAGGGATGGGAGGATCTGGGTGATCCGCGATACGCCGGCTATCTCGCACTGGCGGACCCCAGCAAGAGCGGTTCTGTGGCGCGCGCTTTTGAATTGCTCATTCAACAGCAAATGCAGATCGCTACAGAGATCGATCCCGTCAGTGAGAATTCTACCATTGCCCGCAATGTCGGTTGGGAGAGGGGGTGGCAGCTCATCATGCGCTTGTGTGCGAATGCCCGCTATTTCACCGACAGCGCCTCGAAGATCCCGCAGGACGTCGGGCAGGGGGACTCGGTGGCGGGCATGTGCGTGGATTTTTACGGACGATCGTTTAGCGATGAATTGAAGCGCCATGATGGCACATCGCGCTTGCGGTGGATCGCCCCGTTGGGCGGCTGTTCTCTTAGTGGCGATCCGATTGCTGTGATGCGCGGCGCGCCGAACCCTGCGGTGGCGCAGGCATTTGTGGAATTTGTCCTGGCTGATCAGGGGCAGATCTTATGGAATGCCAAGCCTGGCGCATCCGACGGGCCGATGTCAAAGGCTCTGCGACGCATGCCAGTTCGTCGTGACATCTACACAACGCAAAATCGTATGCGGTTCAGTGATGGTGAAATCAATCCTTATGAAGCCACGGGAAATTTTGTCTACAAACCAGAACTGACAGGTAAGGCGTTTGGCACGATCCGTGCCTTGGTGAGAATTGTGGGAATTGATTCACACGAGGAAATGAAAAGCGCGTGGAAAGTCTTGCGCGAGGCGAATTTTCCCGAGGAAGCGATGAAGGTGTTTTTTGATGTTTCGGCTTTGGACTATCAACGCATGAAGGATGGCGACCCATTGCTTGGGTCTGCCGATGCGCTAGATTCCGCCGCCCGCGCCTCGGAGCTCGGAGCGCATTTTCGTGCCCAATACCAAAGGGCCGAAGCCATGGCTCGTGAGGTGATAGTGAAAGGAGGAACTCCATGAGAAAAGGCTACGCATGGACCATCATGGTTGCGGTCTTCGTTTTGTTTTCGGTCTTTTTCATCTATCCGGCTTTCACTATCGTAGGGGAAGCCTTTGGAAAAAAAGGCGGCGGCTTTACGTTTGCCTACATCACCGCGGTATTTCGCGATCCGGTGTATCTGGAGGGATTGTGGAATGCGTTTGCGCTCGGCATCGTCAGCACGGCAGCGACTTTGTTGATTGCTTTTCCGTTGGCCTTGTTTTCCCACCGTTATGATTTTGTCGGGAAAAAATGGCTGAGTGTGCTGGTATTGGTGCCGCTGATTCTCCCACCCTTCGTAGGTGCCGTGGGAGTCAAGGAAATGTTAGGAGTTGATGGCGCGCTGAACGCTTTTCTGATCGATCTGGGCTGGATGGAAGCCGCGCGACCCTATGACTGGCTTGCGAACGGGCGCTTCACGGGCATCGTAATGATGAATGCGTTGCATCTCTATCCGATTCTCTACATGAACATCGCGGCGGCTTTATCGAACCTCGATCCAGCGATGGAGCAAGCCGCACAGAATCTCGGTTGCCCACCGTGGCGTCGGTTTTGGAAAATCACCTTTCCGCTCACGCTACCCGGCGTGTTTGCCGGAGCCTCTATCGTCTTTATCTGGGCCTTCACCGAATTAGGAGTACCTCTCGTGTTCGACTACGCCCGCGTCGCACCGGTGCAGGTCTATGACGGCATCAAGGACCTAGGCGGCAATCCCTTGCCCTATGCGATCGTCGCGATCATGCTGGTTATTTCGGCTTTGGTCTTTGCCGTATCGAAGTTGGTGCTCGGTCGCTCGCCGCTGGGCACGGCACCGCGTCCGAAAGGTCGGAGCCATCAGGTTGTGTTATCGGGTGCAAAATCATGGCTACTGTGCGGCGTTTTTTTGGTTGTATTTCTTTTTGCCTCCGTGCCCCACCTGGGAGTGATATTCCTATCGGTTTCTACTGATTGGTATCAAACCATCTTGCCTAGCGAGTTGACCATGCGTCACTACGACGAGGCGCTCGGAAATTCCTTGGTCGTGCCCTCGATTCAGAACAGCTTGTTTTATGCATCGATGGCGACCGTGATCGATTTGTTGCTAGGCATCTCGATTGCCTGGGTGGTGGTTCGGAGTAAAATCCAAGGTCGAGCCCTGCTCGATTCGTTGGTGATGCTTCCCTTGGCCGTTCCGGGCTTGGTGATGGCGTTCGGCTACCTGGCGCTCTCGCAGCCTGGCAAGCCGTTTGCGTTTATGATCGGTGCCGATGGCAATCCAGCGTTGTTGTTGATCGTGGCGTATGCGTTTCGTCGGCTACCTTACGTTGTTCGCTCCGCCGTGGCGGGCCTGCAGCAGAGCAATCCTGTGCTGGAGGAGGCGGCTCGCTCCATGGGTGCCACGCCAGTGAGGACCTTGCGGAAAATCGCATTGCCCTTGATCGGAGCAAACCTCGCTGCCGGAGCGATTCTTGCCTTCGCCTTTGCCATGCTGGAAGTGAGCGATAGCCTCATTCTGGCGCAGCAAACCGAGCATTATCCCATCACTAAAGCGATCTATACTTTGCTGAGCACCTTGGGCAATGGCGTTCAACTGGCGGCCGCTCTCGGCTTCTGGGCGATGGTGTTTCTCTCGGTGGCCATCATCGGTGCGGCGGTGATCGGCGGAAAGCGCGGTGGCTTGTTCAAGGTCTGATGGATTGTTCTTGCTGATTTATTATGCCAAGCAGACGCGGGTCATTTTGATAGTCTCGCAGAAAATCCGAGTCGATTGCTAATAGGTTCTGTGGTGGTGATTTGCTCGCTCTGGGCTGTGCAGCGTGACTGTCTGCTGAAGCGTGAAATTTTTCGAATTGGTTCTTCATAGTTGGGAATTTCTATGCTATGGAACTTGTCCCGCAGGGAACTTTCAGTGGTTGTTGCGGGCTATGTTGCAGTTATGAGTGATCAAGTAAAAGGAATCGAGCTAGCTAAGGCCTGTGCTAAGGCAGCTGATGAAATGCAGGCGGAGAACATTCAGGTATGGGATGTGAGAGGTGAGTCAACGATCACGGATTTTGTCGTCCTCTGTTCTGGATCCTCCATGCCGCACCTCCGCGCCATCATGCGTGATGTCGCTGGCCATGTGATCGATTGGCACAACGTGCGTCCTATCCTGTCCGAGGGCAATGCGGACAGTCGCTGGGTGGTTCTCGATTACATCGATGTCATGGTGCACATTCTTCATACGGAAATGCGTGAGTATTATAACCTCGAGTCCCTGTGGGCCAAGGCGAAGGCGGTCGAGTGGAAGTGATGAGTCAGCAGTGATCCGCGATCAGTGCTTTGGAGACTAGGGACTCAGTCGTTCGATACTCCAGTTTTCTTCGCCTTTGGTGTAGAGAAAGCGATCGTGAATGCGGGCGGGGCCGCCTTGCCAAAATTCGATCGTTTCTGGCACCACGCGGAAGCCGCCCCAGAAGGAGGGTAGGGGAATTTCGCCATGTTTGAATTTTTCGCCAATCTCGTGCAGTTTTTGCATGAGTAACTTCCGCGAGCTGATGACCGAACTTTGCTGCGATACCCACGCGCCGAGCTGTGATTCGCGAGGGCGTGAGGTGAAATACTTGAGCGATTCGGCGGTGGAGATTTTTTCCGCGCGTCCTTGGATGATGACTTGTCGCTCCAGTGTGATCCACGGGAACAACAGGCAGACCTGTGGATTTTGTTCGATCTGCCTGGCCTTGCGGCTTTCGTAGTTGGTGAAAAATACGAAGCCCTCTGGATCGAAATATTTCAGCAATACGGTTCGTTGCAAAGGCATACCGCGCTCATCGACGGTAGCGAGCGTCATAGCGTTTGGTTCATGCACTTGCAACTCGATAGCTTGCTGGAGCCAGCGGGTGAACTGCTGGAGGGGGCAGTCATCTAGGTCATTGCGATGCAGTCCTACGGCAGAATATTCTTTGCGAAAGTCAGAAAGATCCATGGTCTAGCGTGATCATAGCACGGGTTTGATCCGTGTCGAACGGGAATCACTCGATGTCTTCGCAGAGGCAGTGTCGTCTCTCACTCATGCCAGTAGCGCCCCGATGCGACGGCAGACTTCCTCGACATTTTCGCGCGAGTTAAAAGCGGAAATCCGGAACCAGCCCTCGCCCGCTGCGCCGAAGCCAGAACCGGGAGTGATGACGACTTGGGCATCGTGCAGCATGGCATCGAACATTTCCCAAGATGTCTTGCCAGCGGGGCAACCGACCCAGACGTAGGGAGCGTTTTGCCCGCCAAAAACCGTGAGTCCGGCTTTTTGGCAAGCATCGCGAAGCAGAGTAGCATTGCCCATGTAGTGTTTGATCAAGGCGGCGACTTGCTCTTTTCCTTCGGGGCTGAAAAGCGCAGCGGCGGCCTTTTGCACGGGGTAGCTGGCTCCGTTGAATTTGGTGCTGTGGCGGCGCGACCACAATTGATGCAGTGGCACTTTGTTGCCATCGGTGGTGGAGCCCATCAAGGTTTTCGGGATTACCGTATAGGCGCAGCGCACGCCGGTGAAGCCGCCGTGTTTCGAAAAAGAACGAAACTCCATAGCACACTCATGGGCTCCGGGGATTTCGTAAATAGAGCGAGGCACATTTGAATCCTGTACGAAGGCCTCGTAGGCGGAGTCGAATAAAATGATCGTATCATTTGCTAATGCGTAGTTGACCCATGCGGTGAGTTGCTCGCGTGTGGCAACAGCTCCGGTGGGGTTGTTTGGGAAGCAGAGATAGACGAGATCGACCCTCTCCGCAGGAGGTGCAGCCACGAAGCCATTCGCGGCATCGCAACGCAAATAGACCAAACCCGCGTAGGCACCTTTTTCATCGGCATCGCCGGTATTGCCAGCCATGACGTTGGTATCGACATACACAGGATAGACGGGATCGGTGATGGCAATGCGATTGCCTTTGCCAAAAATATCGAGAATGTTTCCGGTGTCGCACTTCGAACCATCTGAGATGAAAATTTCTTCGGCGCTGATGTTGAGGCCTGCGTATTGGTGTTCAGCTACGGCTTCGCGCAGAAAGGCATAGCCTTGCTCTGGGCCGTAGCCTTTGAAGCTACTGCGGTGTGCCAGCTCATCCACGCCTTCGTGCATGGCCTTGATGGCGGCAGGTGGCAATGCTTCGGTGACGTCGCCGATGCCGCAACGGATCAAACGCGCCGCTTTCTCAGGGTTTTGCTGTTGAAATGCTGTCACGCGACGACCGATTTCAGGAAACAGATAACCCGCCTTCAGTTTGAGGAAATTTTCATTGATGAGCGCCATGGCGGTGCAGGCATAGAGAAGGATGCCATCGCTGACAAGTGAGAAATGCGTTCCCGCGCGATGATCGAGCAAATCATCGTAGGATCGCCCATACGCGATCAAAGCCTACACCTGCCGAAGAGGAGAGAGCTCATTTTTTACACTGGTGAAACAATGTGAACAGTCGTGCGGAGTGTGCCTCAAGGTCTCACTTGCATGGCCACGCAAAATCGATTCTGTAAAATGATTCAAGGCATTCAGTTGAAGTAGCTAGTTGTGGCTTACTTTTCTGTTAGTTTTGTGGTTTGAGGTAGGATTTCCCCGATTCCCGGGCATTGGAGGTTCTGAGTTTCCGGCGGGGCGCTTCGGGTAGATCGAAGACGGTGAAGCCTTCGGGGAAGTTTCTCATCAGCAGGTAGCGCGGAGAAAGCTTTAGGGATCATGGGATGAGACCGGTATCTCACTCATTCGGTGCGTGGTTTTTTTGAATGGGACGATTTCCTAGAGTCTTGCCGCCGAGCGAACGTGCTTCGCATCGGAGGTGCGGCATGTAAAAAAATACCTCGCATGAGCTAGTCATGCGAGGTGTTTTGAGGGACCATGTGATTATTTGACCTGGGAAGCGCTTTCGACGATGTCGGCAGCGGGAAGCAGGACCGATGAGCCGGTGAGATTGGCTTCTCCCGAATTTTTTGAACTGAGGCGGTTGATGCCGATGCCGAGGAATTTTCCTGCTTCATTGAAGACAGGCATGCCGGTGGCTGGCGTGGTGATTTTGCCGAACGTGCGTGGCTTTTTGATCACGGATATCACTTCGCTGGTGACGACCATGGGCTCGCGGTTCAAGTCCTTGCCCATGCGACCGAGGACGATGACATCATCGAGCATGCCGATGGGAGCGGAGTTTTTTGCGTCGATGGGTTTGAAGTGATCAGCCTTCTTCTCAGGCTTCAGAAAGATTAGATCGAGGTCGGTATCTTTGAGGGCTACTTTGGCATCGGTTTCGGTGCCATCGGGCATGATGATTTTGACTTCCTTGATGTCCGACTTGGCGCTGATGGTGACGGGACCGTTCTGCGTATTGACGGTGCGGCCGTCCATGGCGTTCGCGAGGTCGAGCGTGCTGAGAGGTGCTACGATTAGACCTTCCTTGCTGAGAACGGTGCCGATGATTTCGACCTTTTTTTCCTCCTTTTGTGTGGGGTTACTGCCCGCGGTAAGTTCGATGTTTACGACGGCGCTGATGAAAAGCGTGGAGTCCTTATGAGCGGCGCTGAGGGCGTTGGCTTTTTCTTTGAGGGGACCCGAAGCTGCGGCGAGGGGTAGTGTGAGTGCGGCGAGTATGCTGATGGTTTTCATGATGTTAGTGGTGAGTGGGTGAGATTACCAGGTGGGTTCCAGTTCGATCAGACGGGTGGTGATACCGCGACGAATGAAGAGAGTGATGTGGCTGGGTTTTTGCTTGTTGATTTCCTGCATCAAGGACTTGAGAGTTTCAATCGAATCAACAGGCTTGCCATTGATCGAGCGGAGGATATCACGATGTTGCAAACCTCCGAGCGCTGCCCAGCCCGCATTGGTGACCCCAGTGATGAGAACTCCCTTTTCCGACTCATCGGATTTATCGCGCAAGCGGTCTTCCTTACCGACATCGCGCGCGTTGAACTCGAGTGTTTCACATTTGTATTCCTGGAGTTCTGAGGTGCTTGCGGGGGCGCGCTCTAGCGGCACTTTGATGCTCAGGGATTCGTTATTGCGACGCAAAGACAGTGTAATTTCACTACTGATACTCATTTGACGAATGGCTTCTGCGAGCACATCCGCATGTTCTGGGCGTGTGGCGTTAATTTCCTCTCCATCGAGTTTCAATAGCAAATCGCCCTCTTTGAGACCGGCTTTTTCGGCATGGCTGTTAGGATAAACGCCTGTCACGCGCATGCCTTTTTGTCCAGGGATGCCGAGGGCTTCGGCTAGGTCGGAGGAGATGACCTGTGTGGAAACGCCGAGCCAGGCTTTGCGCGCCAGTGCGGCAGGGTCTTCGTCTGGCTCGATACCAATTTTAATGACTGTGAGGTAGCTTTTTCCATCGATTTCATAAGCGACCAGAGTGGCAACAGGCTCCTTGGCATCCTTGGTGATTTTTGCCGTAACTTCCTGCAAGTCATCGATGTTGTGAATCGGGGTGTCATTGACTTTTAGAATCAGGCTGCCAGCGGAGGGCGCGGGCTTGGCTGCGGCGGTCGGTCCGCCAGCGCGTATGCTTTTAATGACGATCGCATTGGCATCCGCACGGCTCATTTCCTTGGCTTGTAACTTCGTCATGTTACGGGCGGTGATGCCCCAGGAGAGAAATTCCTTTTCTCGTGGTTGCATGGGTTCGCGTTCCTCGGTCAAAACATTCCACGTCATTGGTGCGCCATTGCGCGTGCCTTTGATGGTGAGTGTGGAGCCGACGGGAGACTCGAGGATGATACGGTTGAAAATCGGCATATCCTCCGGAGCGCGTGCGGCGGGGATTTTCCTGTCATTGATAGATGCAATGATATCACCTGCGACCATACCAGCCTTAGCAGCAGGGGAAGCGGCGAGGGTGCCAGAGACGAGAATGCCGTTGCTGTCATGATTGGTCTTGAGCAGGGGTTGGACGGAGAGGCCGATGGTGCTGCGTTTGATTTTACCGTCCTTGATCAGAGCTTCTGCAATGTTTTTTGCCAGATTGGCAGGGATGGCACCGCCGAGCGAGCCGATACCGACTTCGTTCACGCCGATGATTTCGCCTGTGAGGTTGACGAGGGGCCCGCCGGAGTTGCCGGGAAAAATCACGGCATCATGACCGATCCAGCGAACCAATTCACCCACGACTTCGCCATCGAGTGAGAGTCCGCCACTGCCGCCGGGAGCAATCATTTCCGTGTTGGCGACTACACCTTTCGTCACGGATTGCGATAGACCGGCTGGGCTGCCCATGGCGAGCACGACGTCGCCCACTTTGATCGCGTCCGAGTTACCGAAGCGCGCGACGGGCAAGGTGGCTTTCGGATCGCGGAGATCTGAGCGGTCGATCTTCAAAATGGCGAGGTCAGAGAGAGGATCGGTTCCGATCAAACTGGCACGGCACTCCTGACGGTCTGCAAGGCGAATCGTCATCCGCGTGGCACGGCCCGCCACGTGGTGGTTGGTAAGTATGTAGCCATCGGGATGGATGATGGTTCCTGAGCCAGAGCCACGATTTTTCTGCATGCGACCGTCACTGCCGCTTTCGGATACCACATGAATGCGAACTAGGGCAGGATAAACGGCATCGAGGGCGGGTTGAATGTCGGAGTCAGTGTCCGCCTTGGTAATCGCCAAACTGATGAAGTAACATAAAATGAGATGATAGAGATGTTTCATGAATGGCATGGTGAGGTGGCAGAGACGCTAGGGCAGCGACAGAGTGGGTTGCTTTTGTTTGGTTACTTTTGATGCTTATTGGCGCAGATGCTCGATGGCTTCGCGCAGATCATCGATCGTCAGAGAGGCATCTAGGAAGGCTTGCCCAGCACGACGGAGCAAGACGAAGCGGATAGCGCCATGGGAAAACTTTTTATCGCGAGAGAGTTTTTCGAGAATGACAGAAGTAGGGATGGTGTCTTCCAAGCGCAGTGGTAGGTGGAATTTTTCTAACAGCCCGAGAATGCGTTGCCCATCCGTAGGGCTCAGTCCTGCATGTTTTTCTGATAGATAAAGCGCCGCGCGGATTCCCAGCGAAATGGCTTCACCGTGGAGGATTTCGCCATACGGCCGACTGGCCTCGATGCCATGACCGATGGTGTGACCGAAGTTCAGCAAGGCGCGGATGCCGAGAGTTTCATGTTCATCCGCCTCTACGATGCGCGCCTTGATGGCAATGTTGCGGGCGATGAGGTCCGCGGGCATCTCGCGCGTTTCAGGATCGATTTCAGCGAGGTCGGCGATCATGTTAGCATCGCGGATGGCGGCATGTTTGATCGCTTCGGCGAATCCTTCATGATATTCGCGGGAGGGTAAGGTGCGGAGCGTGTGAGGATCGATGAGAACGACACGAGGTTGGTGAAAACAGCCGACGAGATTTTTTCCCTCGCTGATATTGACACCCGTCTTGCCGCCAACGGAGGAATCGACCAAGGAGACGATCGTGGTGGGGATTTGCACAAAGGGAATGCCGCGGTAGAAAATGGATGCGACAAAGCCCGCTAGATCGCCGACCACGCCGCCTCCAAGTGCAACGACGATCGACTTCCGGTCATGTCCTGCGGCAGCGAGGGCGCTGCAGAGTTGCTCAGCAACGCCTAGCGACTTTGAGGCCTCGCCAGCGGGAAAAACATGCAAGCTAGAAAGCAGTCCGGCGGCCTCTAACGAGCATTGGAGAGCGGCGGCGTGAATCGAGGCGACGATCGAATCAGAAATGATCGCTACTTTCCCCGTGAGGCCCGTGGCGAGGATGTGTTCACCAACTCGGGCGAGCAAACCATTCTCGATGAGTACCTCATAGGAGCGTTCGGCGAGATCAACAGAAACTTTGTGCACGTGGCGAGCATGCAAGAAATCGCGAATGCTGAAAAGAATTGTTTTTTTGCGCGCGACGTCAAATGATGGCTGCGATGAGCGTATCCCTAGCGTCCCTCGCAGCCGTCGAGCAAGTATTTGAATCCAACTTTGCCAAGCAATGGGAATTGGGTGCCTCGGTCAGCATTTTTTGGCGTGGGGCGGAGGTCTTGCATTTGACAAGAGGATTCGCTGATCGTGAAAAAAAGCGCCTATGGGACGATCATACATTGGTGCCGGTGTATTCTGCGACAAAGGCACCCGCGGCTGCGACATTACTTCTGGCGCTGCAGCGGCATGGGCTGGACGAGCGCACGCCCGTGCGCGAAGTCTGGCCGCAATTTCCGCTGGCGCAGGCCGATTTCGCGGAGTTGCTCTCGCATCAATGCGGGCTGGCGGCACTCGATCAGGCATGCAGCGTGTGGGATCACGCGAGCGTGGTGCGCGCGATCGAAGCGCAGCTACCTGCGTGGCTTCCGGGGCATGGCCTGGGATATCATCCACGCACATTCGGCGCGCTCTTGGACGAATGCGTGAGGCGTATGACGGGGCAGACGCTCGGCGAATACTGGCGCGGAGAAATTGCTGAGCCAATGGGGTGGGATTTTTGGATTGGTCTGCCCGCGAGCCAGTGGTCACGCGTGGCCGAGTTAGTGCCAGGTCGGGCGGAAAAAGGCGACATCGAACAGGGATTTTACAAACAATTTATGACGGCGGGCACTATGACAAGGCGTGCTTTTCAGTCGCCCGCCGGATTGCATGCGGTACAAGAAATGAACGACCCGCGTGCGTGGGCGACGGGTTTTCCTGCGATGGGCGGGGTGGCGTCGGCACGATCACTCGCGCAGTTCTATCAAGCTGCGATGGGCTACATCGATAGCCCGCTGACACCCGCAGTACAGCATGCATTGCAACATAAACAGGTTCAGGGGGAGGATCTGGTGCTGTTGCAGCCGATGTCATTTACCTGCGGCTGTCAGCAGGATCCGGTGTCGGAGCAGGGGCAGAAGATGCGCACGCTTTATGGTCCGGATCAGCGAGCTTTCGGACACCCCGGGGCGGGGGGCAGCCATGCTTTCGGCGATCCCTCATCGGGCTTGAGTTTCGCTTATGTGATGAATCAAATGGCACTGAGTGTCATGCCAGGGCCGCGAAGTATGGACATGGTCGATGCGCTGTTTACGAGCTAGTGTTCAGTCGCTTTCGGTGAAGAGATCCAAGGCTAGCAGGAGTGCCGTATTTCTCTCTAACAGAAATAAATCGCTCTCGCCCGTGAGGCGTCCGTAAAAATAACGACTCTTTCCTTCCTTGGCTACGGGCGTGATCTCCAAGGTCCTCATATTGAGTCCCCCTTGCTCGCCAAATTCATTCAGCAGCCGCGAGACCAAAAGAATTTTCATTGCCGGTGCTTGCAGTGCGTCCAGGGCCTCGCGGTCATCGGGATTGAGCCACGTGGTGACGCGTAGATCGCCCAGTGTTTCTAACAATTTATTGGCGCGGGCGTTGTTCAGAGCGCCGGTGGCATCGGTGCCATCTTTGGCGGCTTGCCAGCTTTCCGTGCGATAGTCGTAGTTGAGTTTCACGACGGATTGCTGCATCAGCGTGCGTTCGAGATTAACGAAGTCGATGGGCGCGATAGTCAGCAAGCGAGTATCTTTCCATTGTTTCATGCGCAGAGGAAGCCTTGAGAGAAAATCCTCCGGAAGTTTAAAGATGGTATTCATAGTATCAGGATGATTCCAGTGCGCAGTGAAGATACCGTCTTTTGTTTTTCCGATTTTCAGGATCATGACCGAGTCATTTTGAAACAAAAATTTTAGTGTGAGCAGTGGTTTTTTTAGTCCGTAGGTTTCCAAATCCTTTTCTTCTTCCGTTAGAAAAGCGCTATCGGTGAGAAAGCCTGCCACCTTCGCTTCTGTCATAGTTTTCAAAAACTGATAGAGCGTGATCTCGTTCAGTGTCGTGATTTGTTTTTCATCGAGGTGCAAATGCCATTCGCCGCGTGGTGGGCGGGACAAGAGGATTTCCGGTGATTGTGCTGGTTGGAAATGGATGGCTTGCAGTTTGGTGTGATCGAAATTGGTGAGGTTTTGCGAGCGGAGCTCGTTGTAATTTTTCAGCGGGAGTTCGGAAAGGGAAATGAGATCCGGGTAGGGTCGAAGTGGCAACTCGAAGACAGTGACCGGACGATCGGATACGGTGGCATAGACCGTGGTGGCTTTGTCATCGGCGGGCGGATACACCTTTAGGGTGGTGGGTATGGTTTGTCCGCTGCATTGGAGCGAGATCTCTAAGTAACTGCCATCGCTGGTGATGGGCAAAGTGACTTGATTGCGATCGAGCACGCGCAGCGCACGCAATGAGAAAAGCCCGGTCTCGATGAGTTTTTTGACTTCGCTGGTCTCCGTAGCGAGCTTTTGTGGCTTGGTGATGCGCCAGGGAATGCGATCTCCTTTTCCTTCTAACACAAATTCTGCGGCGGCGGATTTGACCTGGATTCTTTCCAGTTGTGATGGTGCAAACAGGAAAGGTTGGTGATCGCGGAAGTAGCGGAAACCGTCTTTGAAAATCGGCCGAATGTCTCCCGTGCAGGCGTAGATGTGCGTCTTGCGGCTTTTGTCGCGAGGTTGCAAAAACACGGTGTGCACGGGTTCCTGAGTATCTGGATCCTTACTCATCCAAGCGGTGCGGCGGCCGATCACATACTTCGCGCGCGCCTTGCCCTCTTTGTCGCCGAGGCGCACGCTGATCATGCCATCCGTGAGACCAGCTTGAGTGTTGTCGATTTTTTCGTTAGGAATCACATCCGCCGCGCGAGTGGCAAGGGTGAAGTCGATCAGTGTTTTCGCCCAACGAGGATCCATGCGATCCTCTACCGGCGAGGTCATCATCCAAGTGCCGGAAGCGCGGGAAAAGGTCGCTTTGGCATCATTCGAGTTCAGGGAGATTTCCGTAATGTCCCCTGCAGCGAATCCGGTGTAAAGTCGCTCCCCGATCGGTGTGGGAGGCACGCCGAACAATTCGTTCAGGTTTCCTTTTGCCCAAAGCCAGCCAGCCAAGATCAATAAGATCGCGGCGACGGAGCAGGGGAAAAGGGTGGCGGTGATGGATCTCACGGGATGGCAAGTGGACTCAGGCGCGTCGTGCATTCCATAGGAACAGACTCAGTAGCAGGATGGCGGCGGGAAAGAAAAACAGATTGATGCGATTGATCAGCGTGGCCTCGCTGGCGAGCAAGGGTAGTTTGTAAGTTCCCAATTTACGCGGACCTGTGCCAGACATTTCCTCACGTCCCACCAACCAATTCGCGGAAGCGTTGAAAAAATCGACATTCTCCGTGCGCAGTGCCCCGGGGTCGAGAAAGTTTGCGTTCGAGATCACAACCATGCGGGAAGCTTTGGCTGCGAAGCGGTCATCCGAAGCCGCTCCGCGAATCACCGCTGCGGCCATGGTCAGCGGCCCCATACGGTCCTCGATTTCGCTAAAGCTGGGCTCCTTCATCGTGGCGTTCGTCTCGCCCCAGTAGGCGGCGGAGGATTCCAGAAGCTTGAACGGCGAGATCCGGCGGTTGATCAAATCCTCCGCTCCCTCGCGCACCTCTAGTGAGGAACTCATGCCATCGAAGCTTGTGCTTTTGCCCCAAAAATCACGCGTAAACTCAAATCCCGGAGTAAAGGCGGCATCCACTCGATAGACGATGTTTTTGCCCTTGGTAGTGACGATTTGATCGCGACGCGGCGTGACACCGTGTTCCCGAAGGAAGGCACGCAAGAGATCGGGCGTCTGCTGGGCGCGAAGGATGATCATGATGTTGCTCGCTGGGCGGTTCCAGTATTCTGTCAGTATCGAAATTTCCTCTTTGGTGAAATCATAGCGTGGGGCAGCGATGATTAAGCCTGCTGCATCGTCCGGAATTTTTTCCAGGTCGCCTATTTTGATGGGCACAGGCAGTATGTTTTGCGAGAGCAGGGAATCGCGCATCACGGTCCAGCTGTTGTTATTCAACTCCGTCTGGAAATCGCTTTTGTCGGCGAGGAAATAGACGAGGCGCGGTTTGCCCTCGAGCGCGCTGAGTAGGCCGGTCGTGAGCATGTCCTCGCCTTGGAAGGAGTTCATGCGGCGCGCGGTTTTCCCATCGTTATTTTCATACAATACCATCTGCTCTTGAGTGACGAAGCGGATGTGAGCGGAGTCTTCTTTTCCAGCTTGCACGCTGTTGTCATCGCGGGCATCGATGATGACAAGGTCGTCGCGATTGATAACGCCGGCGTTCGCGGCGAGATTATAGGTTTCGGCGACTTGTAGGGCGCGATCGACATCACGCACGGGATCGAATCGTTCAATGACAATTTTCTGGTTCGAGAGCCGCGCGTATTCATCGGCCAAAATGCGGACTCGTTCGGTAATGGGAGTGGAGCGGCGGAAGGCTACGATGAACTTCACAGGTGTCTTGCGCGATTGCAGCGACTCCGCTTGCAGCAAGCCCTTGGTCCATTGCGATAGGCTATAATCTTCTCCGCGGCTGAGATCACGTTTCACGAAATAATGGTTGCTCAGAAAATTCACAGCGATGGTGATGACAAGCAACGAGGCGATTTGTAGAATCGACAGGGTGCCGATACTCCAGCGATTCAGGGAGCGTGGCGGTGTAGAAGCGGCGAGTGGGTCTGACATGTTACAGAGTGAGAAAAATTAACGACGCCAGCGACGAAAATCGAGCACATGGAAGGTCAGGTAAATGGTCAGCAAAGCGAGGCTTAGATAGAACACGGCCACCCGCGAATCCAGCAATCCGCTGCAAAAATAGTGCATGTGCTGTTTCGTAGAAATGAATTGGAAGACACTTGCCCCGGCGAAATTTTCTCCCCAGATGGTGGTGACAAAACCGAGGAAATACTGCAGCACTAAAATACCGAGTGTGAGGATCGCTGCAACGATTGAATTGGACGTAAGCGACGAGGCAAGGCAACCGATCGCGAGAAAATAGGTGCCCATGAGCATTAGGATCGAATAGGTGCCCAGCATTGCGCCTGTGTTCCATGCGGGGGGAAGATCCGTGATCCATGGGTAGAGTTGGAATTGAATGTAACTGGGAACCCACAGCAAGCTGTAAAAACTCAATACGGCCAGATACTTGGAGAGGACCACTTGCCAGGTTTTTACCGGAGCGGTCAGTAGTGTTTCCAGGGTGCCCGAGCGCTGTTCATCTGCAAAAAGTTTCATCGTCAGCAGCGGGAAGATGAATAAAAAATAAAACCAGAACAATGGCGTATGCATCGCGATATAAACGAGGCTATGAGTCATGGGTGTATCGCTAAACGCCTTCATGGCTGTTGACAACGCGACGCCATTCATCACGACGACAAACGCCATGACCATCCAGCCCAGAGGGTTGAGCAGGAAGCCGCGCAATTCTTTGCGGTAGAGAATGAAAAAGACACGCATGTGCGAAGGAACCTAAAGGAACGAAACGCGTCTGACAAGCTTTCATCGTGGTCTTTCGGGTCAGTGGCCCGAGGTGAACTTCAGGATACGTGATTGGTTTGTTAGTTAGAATCCTTCACCGCGCCAGAGCTTGCAGATGTGCGTTGTTTGTGCCGCAGCAACCGCCTAGGATGGGGACTTTGTGCCGATGATGCAGTTCCATCATGGACGCTGCCCATGAATCGATGGGGTCCGCCACGGTGAAGGTGGCACCATCGAGTTGGGTAACATCACGCGAAGAACCATTGGCCTGGATACCGATGAGGCGTGTGAGTTCACCAGGACGATAGGCCGCGAGAAGAAATTTTGGGTGGGTGCAGTTTACCAGATAGCCGATGGGACGTGATTCGGGAGAAAGGCAGTGGTCGATCTTTTTCATGGCTTCTGGCAGTGTTGTTCCATCTAGGACAGAGCCATCGGTGCCTGTGCATAAGCTGAGGAGGAAGGGCTTGCCCGTGCGGGCCATGGCCTTGGCGATGCCGATTGCCTCGGCGACGGAAGGTAGCGTTTGTGCGAGCAGGAAATCAATGGCTGTGGCTGCCAAGGCTTCGATTTGTGGTTGATGAAAAATCTCAGATTCTTCTGCGGTGGGTGCCCATTCGGGTTTGTAGCAATCATGGCGAGGCCCGATCAAGGCGCCGATGGCAACCGGTGGCTGATCGTCGGGGCATTCCTCGCGGCGCTCGTGGAGAAAAGCGACGGCATCCTCTAAAATGGTTGCCGGCATGCCGGCTCCTGCGAGTCGTGACGGATCAAGGCGCCAGGTCGGGGCAGTCAGTAGAATCGGCAACTTGCTGGCGCGCGCGATCGACAGATATTCGCGATAAATCAGGATCATCGTCTCGCGTGCGGATGCAGGACCGTAAATCAGGGGAGTATGAAAGAGGGTGGGGTGAAGTTTCAAACCCGGGACGCGACTCATACGTTCTGCAACCGCACACTCGGCAAGCAGGCGAGGATATTCCGCGAGAAGTGATGTGAGCATGAGCGCAAGATGAACCGTCAGAGCTTCGGGGGCAAGACAGGATTGGCTTAGCTTCGGGATGACGAGAAGCGTTCCTAGTAAACATTCGCTAACAGGTTGCTTGGGTGCATATAGACCATATGGGTAGCTATATTCTAATACTACTGTAGCGATGACATAAACCAGATTCAAGTCTAGCCTACTCAATCCTAGCAACCATATCGAATGAGTTGCCAGTAACCCAACACAATCATTCCCATCATGAAATATCGAAGACCAATTCTGCCGATACTAGGCACTTATCTCGCTGCTCTCGGCTGCTCTGCCCACGCAATCGATATCGTAAAGGATAATAACTCCAACGCCCTCAACCTCGGCACCAGCTGGGTCGGTGGGACCGGTCCCTCCGCTTCCGATGTCGGTCTCTGGAACAACACCGTGAGCGCCACCAACGCCGTCGGTAGCCCGACCATCAACGCGCTGGGCGCCGACCTTTCCTGGCAGGGTATCCGCATCGCCAACGTCGGCGGCACCGCCAACACCAGTTCCGCCACCACTGGCGTTCAAATCACCAACGCCTCTTCCGCCAACACGCTTACCCTCGGCACCGCAGGCATCGACATGTCCACCGCCACTCAGTCGCTTCTGATCCAGTCAAAAATCGCACTGTCGGGGAACCAGAGCTGGAACGTAACCAACGCCAATACCAACACCAATCCCTTAGGCACTTCAGGCGGCGTCTTGAACGCCGGACTTGGCGAGGATCTTGTGTTCGCCGCGCAAGCAACCACCACCCCCATGAACCTCGGCGGATTCACCCTCGGCACATCCGGCACCGGAGTGATCGCGGTGACCAACGGCTACGCCATCAGCAACGGCACGCTCAATTTCGCCAATTCGAACACCTGGCTCCAGTCCGGCAGCGGGCGCCAGACCTCGCTCGCCAGCAACCTCTCTGTCACCGTAGCCGCCAACTCGAACCTCCGCCTCCGCGCGAACTCGGGCGGCGTCAATTCCGCCGCTCCGATCAGCGTCTCCGGCTCCGGCTCGAAACTCCAGATGGAGATCAACAACAGCGGAGCTTCGATGATCCAGAGCGGCAACCTGACCTTCGGCAACGGCTCCACCCTCGAACATCTCGTCAACCAAAGCGGCGCGTTCACCGTCTCTTCCCCGACCATCTCGACCTCCGGCACGATCACCTGGCTGGTCAACGGCACCAATGTGGGCAGCACCAGCGGCGTCGCCTTCTCCGGCGGCCTCACCGGCAACGGCACCATTGCCCACCGCAACACGGCCACCGGAACGAACGGACAAGTCCGCCTTTCGGGCGACAACTCGCTCTTCACGGGATCGATCACCCTCGACGGTTCTTCCGGCAACCGCAGCCTGCGCCTTGCCTCCGCTACCGCCGGCAGTTCTTCCGCCACCTGGGCCGTCAACGCCGCCAACATCCTCCAGGTCGACGGTGTCGCCGTGAACCTCGGCACCCTCAACGGCGCGGGCAGCGTCACCAACTCCCACGCCAGCAGCACCGCCGCCATTTCCGTCGGCGCGGGCACTTTCAGCGGCGTGATCTCGAACGGCACGCCCGCCAACGGCATGACCCTCACCAAGACGGGCGCTGGCACCCTCGCCCTCACCGGCGCGAACACCTACAGCGGCCCCACCAACATACAAGCCGGCACCCTCACCACCACCTCCGCCCAGATCGGCGCGGGTGCGGTGACGGTCTCCGATACCGCCACCTTCGGCGTCACTCAGATCGGTGGCAACGCTACCTTCAACGCCTCCACCCTCACCCTCGGCAGCGCGGGCGGCGCAACTCTCGTCCTCACCCCGGCCGCCTCGTCCAGCGTCGCCCTCGTCACGACATCCGCCCTCGACATCAACGGCACCAATACCCTGCGTGTCGCCGGCACCCCTGTCGTCGGCACCACGCTGATCGACTACACCACCCTCGGCGGCAGCAGCGGCTTCGCCGGCCTGAACCTCGTGATGCCCTTCCGCATCAACGGCTTCCTCACTGACAACGGCTCGGCCATCGTGCTCAGCACGGTCCAGGACGAAACTCCGAAATGGCGCAACGGCAGCGGCGTCTGGGACATCAACACCAGCAGCAACTGGAAAACCAGCGCCACCTCCACCACCACCAACTACCTCCAAGGCGGAGCCGGCGCGACCGACTCGGTCATCTTCGACGACACTGCCAGCGGCTTAGGTCCCATCACCGTGACCCTTAACTCTACGGTCACTCCGGTCGCCGTCACCGTCGCCGGCACCAAGGACTACATCATCACCGGCTCCGGCACCATCGCTGGCACCACCGGCATCGCTAAGAGCGGCGGTGCCGCGCTCACCCTCGCCACGGCCAACAGCTTCAGCGGCGGTGTCCAACTCACCGAAGGCACCCTCAACGTCAACCACGCTTCCGCCCTCGGCAGCGGCACCCTGACCCTCGCCGACGGCATCGTCTTGAACAACACTAGTGGCGCTGCCATCACCGTGTCGCCTGCGGTTGCTTCGGTCTGGAATGGTAGCTTTAGCTTCACGGGATCGAACGACCTGAATCTCGGCGGTGCGGTCACCGCCACCACCTCGACGACCGTTACTGTTGCTGCGGGTACCCTCGCCGTCGGCGGCATCGCTGGGCCAGGTTTCGGCCTGACCAAGCTAGGTGCCGGCACCTTGGTGATCGGTGCCAGCAGCTACAACGGCAGCACCTTCGTCGATGCAGGAACCCTCCGCGCCAGCGCTGCCGCCGCCTTCAACTCAACCTCCGTAACCCTTGCTGATGTCGCTGGCGTGAACCTCGACCTCAACGGTTTCAACCAGACCATCAGCACCCTCGGCGGTGGTGGCACGACTGGTGGCAACGTTCTCCTCGGAGGCGCCACTCTGACCACTTCGTCCTCCGGCACGATTGGAGCTCTTTCCGGGGCCGGTGCTTTGGTCAAGAACAGCGTTTCTACATTCACCATCGCAGGCAATACTAGCGGCTACACAGGCACTACGACGATTAGCGGTGGCGTGCTGGATGCGGGAAATGTCGGCGACTTTCTCGGTTCTTCCGGTGTCCTGACGATGTCCAACGGCTCGGTGCTCCAAGGCTCCGGCACCATCACCCGCACCATCGGCAACGGCAACGCCATCGTTGCCGGCAACGGCGGCTTTGCCGCCCGCGGTGGCCCGCTCGATGTCGATCTGGATAATCCCGCCACCGCAGGTGCCTCCTTCTTCGACTTCAACGGCAGCGGCAACGCCTTCGGTGGCGGCTTCGTCCTCGGCTCCACCACCGCCAACAACGTTGTGCGCGTCCTCAACTCGATCGGGATCAACAACAACGGCGGCAGCCGAACGGTCACGGTGCCAGTCGGCGCCGGCGGCGATTCCGCCGAACTCGCGGGCGCGGTCACTCCGGGCACTGCGAGCGGCGTGTCCGGCCTCCTCAAAAACGGCGGCGGCCTGCTGACTCTCAGCGGAGCCAACACCTACATCGGCAACACGACGGTCAACGAGGGATCGCTTACCCTTGCCGCAACTGGACAACTGAGGTTCAAGCCTACAACGAACGGCAATAGCAACAAGATCTTCGATGCATCGCCCGACACCATCCCTCCTGCACTCAATCCAGTGGTATTGAATGGAGCTTTTGAAATTGATCTCAGTACGACTTCGGTCGCCACTGGTAACTCGTGGACTTTGGTCGACCTCGCTTCCGTCAATGCCACCTTCGGTGCCGACTTCGATGTGCTGGAATTTACCGATAACGACCTCGACAACGTCTGGACCAAGGTCGATGCCTCTGGCCACAACTGGAGTTTCAGCGAAGCCACTGGTGTGCTGACGGTTGTACCCGCCGGCTATATCACTTGGATCACGGGAACTTTTGCAAACGGCACCGTTCCTCTTGCGCAACAAGGAAAATCCGCAGATCCAGATGGAGACGGCATCAGCAACCTACTCGAATACGCAATAGCTGGTCTAGATCCTACCGTATCCAATGGTTCGATGGGTAGCTTTACCGACAATGTGCTGTCCTACTCCAAGCGACTGCCTCTTGACTCCAGCCTGAGCTATAAGATCGAACAATCGATCGACCTCGGCGTGACACCATGGGCAGAAGTGCCTGCCGGCATCGACTATATCAATAACGGCACTACGATTTCGTATGATCTCCCGGCGAATATGCAGCGTAATTTCATTCGTCTGCAAGTGACCACTCCTTGACCATCCGTGGTTCTCTGAACTAGTTTCATTCATCAGGGCGGTTCTCCATGAGCCGTCCTGTGTTTCACGCAGATTCTTGATTATGTTCGTCCGTATTTTTAGTATACTCATCTGCTTATTCGCATTCGCAGCAGTTCCATTGTCTGCGGCCACTACTCTCGACCCGATGGTCGCTCTCTTTCACAAATGGCAGATGAAAGATGCGGCTGTTATGGTCGAAAAAGCGGCTGAGGGTGGGCACAAACATGTCCAGTTCTGCATTGCGCTGCAAGCGCAGTTGGATCTGCAGCACCGGGTCAAAGTGATCGGACTCTATCGAGAAAATCGCGACCCTGCTGCCGGAGGAAATGTCTTCTACCCATCGGACTCGGAAGTCATCAGTGAGCTTAAAAATTATTATACCACATGTTTTTCCAAGGCTGTCGAAAAAAAACTCGCCATCTCGGTGCTCCTTCATCTCAACGCACACGGCGAGATTCAAGAGTGGCGCAATCATTACGATTTCGATCCGCTCCTGCCGATCTCTGGCATGACCTACGAGGAAAGCGTGCTGTTGCCCATCGTCGAGAGCCTCGAGGCCACGGTTCCCGCCGACTGGCCGGTCGAACTCTCGTTGCAAGGCGAGATGGGAACCACCGTCTTCAAGTACCCTGACTCCTGGCGTATCCTGATCGAGCGCCTCCGCTCCCGCGGTAAACTTTCCAGGGCCCGCTTCGGTCTCAGCTTCAATTATCAGGGCGTCGCCGGCAGCGCCAACGTCGCCGAGACCGATCCCGCAGCGCTCAAGAAACTCTGGGACGCCTGCGACTTCATCGGCGTCTCGATGTATCAGCGCGTCAGCATGCCGCCGCGGTCGGAGGACTTCGACCTTGCGGTGGGCCTCTTTGCCGGCGAGTTCATCGGCCTCGGCTGCCCGCTCCCTAGCGCCAAGCCGATCCACTTCGTCGAAGTGGGAATCGGCGGTGGCGGGCTCTCGGATACTGACTGGAAACCGCGCATTCCTGCCACCAACGCCGCCGACGCTGCTCGCGCGCCTTACCTGGGAAGCCCCAGCGCGACCGAGGTTGACCCATGGTCCGATCCCGCCCTTAAATCCCTTCGCAACGGCTACCACCGCGCCCTTTGCTATTACCTCGCCGACACCCGCCAGCGGCATCCCGTCCAGCGCGCCTTTTTGTGGAGCTTCGGCTCCTGGGATCCGCAAGGCCTCGGCGAAGCCCGCTTCGCCGACAACGATATCATCCGCTTTATCAGCGAGCATAACCGCAAAGTTCCCGGACCCGGATCGTAGTCCCGGACCGGAAATCCAAACCCATCGAAACTCATCCGATGATTGCAAACCCGAGCCATCGTCTCTGCCTCTGCTTCTCCGTCGTCCTCTCCATTGGACCGGTCCTTGCGGTGGACGGCGTCATTCCGAACCTCGCCTACACCCCCGCCGAGCAGTTCACCGCCATCAGCCCGCAGTTGAGCTCGCTCCACCTAAACCAGCCCTCGGTTTACAACGGTTACGTCATCTTCGCCGGAAACGCGGTCCACGAGGTCTGGGACATCGCCAATCCTTACGCCCCGGTCAAACGGGCCACCTTCCAGAGCAACTTCCGCTCCGGCGAGGCGGAGTCCCACCAGGTCACATACGCCCGCAAGCCCGACGGCACCGCCTACATGGCCAGCATTTCGGGGAAGGGGATCGATATCTGGAATGTCACCAACACCACGGAGCCGGCATTCGTGAGCCAGCTTCAATTACCTAACATCAACTATGGTGATGTCACCGGCGGCATCTGGGGCATCGCTTGGCATGGCAATCACCTCTACGCCGGCGCCACCACCTATGGGCTCTATGTGATCGATGTAACCAATCCCGCCGCCCCTGTTCACGTCGCCACGCTGCCACGCACCGCTCTTGGGGGCGTCCCGGCCGGCCCGCTTTTCCCTGTTGGCTCTACCCTCGTCGTCACCTCACCGAAAAGCTTCCGCGGCATCGCCACGGTGGACATTTCCAACCCACTCCAACCCCGCCTGCTCGATTCGGTCATCCCCGCCAGCGGCGACTCTTACATCGGCGGCTTTTACAACGGCTTCGCCACCCTCATCACCCCCTTCCGCACCTACGACGTCACCACCGATCCCACGAACATCTCCCTGCTCGGTAGCACCAACACCCCTTACGGCGAATACACCAGCTTCGCCAACCAAAAGATGTTCTTCGGTGGGATCCGCGGCGGCACCCATGGGGTTTACAAGTATGACATCTCCAATCCTGCCGCCCCCGTGCTCGAAGGCCGCTTCGTCGGCCGCGACACCCGCTGGGACGACCAGTTCACCTGTCCCATCGGCAATCTCCTCGCTGTCGCCGACGACCAACAGGTCGACGGGCAATTTGTCGGCGGACTGATCGTCGTTCACGACACCCAGCCTGATACCACTGGCCCCACCGTCCTCAAGGTGTTCCCGCAGGATGGTAGCACCGGCCAGCCCCTCAGCGGCGTGGTGTCTGTTTCCCTCAGTGAGTGGCCGGAACTTGCCACCGTCGATCCCTCTTCATTCATCCTCCGCCCAGTCGGCGGTGCTCCGCTCGCCGGCATCTGGTCCACCAACCACACGATCCTCAGTTTCGGCTCGAACTCCCCGCTGCTCCCGCTCACCCAGTATGAGATCGTCCTACCCGCCGGCGGTATTCGCGATCTCGTCGGAAACCCGATCGCTAGTGAGTTCCGCTCCACCTTCCGCACCGGCATCGATGGCATCTCCGGCTTCCCTGGAAATGCGGCTATCGCTCCCGTCCCGCCAACCGAACTCGGCCAGGCGACCACCTTCTCGCTCGCCATCGAACCCGCCGCCTCCACCGTTTATCATTGGGACTTCGGTAATGGAAACTTCGCCACCGGCCCGCTCGTCAACTACACCTACGCCGCTCCCGGCCGCTATCCGGTCCGCCTCGACGTCATCCCTAGCGGCCCGCGCGTCGATTCCTACGAGGCGGAAAGCGCCAACCTCACCGGAGGCGTCGTCACCAGCAGCTCGAATCTAGGATACTCCGGCACCGCTTTCGCCGACTTCCCTGGCGGGACCGGCACCAGCGTCGCCGTCACTTGGAACCTCAATCTCACCGAGGCCGCATGGGTCCATCTCGATTTTCGCTACGCCAATGGCGGCGCAACCGCCCGCCCGCTCCACCTCCTCGTCAACGGCGGTAGCCCCATCCCGCTCACCTTCGCCACCACACTCGCCTGGAACCAATACCGCACCCAAGCCGCGCCCAAGGCCTTCTATCTCCCTGCAGGGGCCAATACCATCGTCCTCCGTGCCACAAACGGCGCCGCAGGCGGTAACATCGACCGCCTCGACCTCGTCCATCTCGAGCCCGCTGAAGCCGAAGACGCCGACCTCAGCGCCGGTATCTCCGTCCGCAACTGGTATCCCGGATTCACAGGCAGTGGATTCGCCGACTACGAAGCCACCGGCCCCACCGTCCGCATCCGCTGGACGCTCGACCTCGCCGCTCCACTCACCATTCCGCTGAACTTTCGCTACGCTAATGGCAGCAACGCTAACCGCGCGCTGAACCTCGTCATCGACGGAAGCCCCCCCCAGTCCCTTCCGTTTCCCGCCACCGGAGCTTGGGGAAGCTTTGCCACTCAGTCCTCGCCCGTCGTCAGCCTTGCGGCGGGCTCGCATACCATCGACCTCGTCTGCGACGCCGGATCCAGCGGTGGAAACATCGACTCCCTCCTGCTTCCCGCGCGCGCCACACCGCCCGCCAGCGTAAGCTTCACCCACATCGTCCACCGCCCGCTCACTTCCGATATTCCCTCTAACAGCTCGCCGCTCGCCCTCGACGCTACCCGCACCACCCTGTGGGTCGCCAATCCCGACACCGATACCGTCACTCGCATCCGCGCCTCCGATTTAGTGAAACTCGGCGAGCACCCAGTCGGCGACCAGCCCGAAAACCTCGCCGTCGCCCCCGATGGCAAAATCTGGGTCGCCAACCACGGCTCTGCCACCCTAAGCGTGCTTAATGCCGATGGCACTCCGCACGCCACCCATCCTCTGCCCCACGCCTCGCGACCCTACGGCCTCGTCTTTTCCAAAGCAGGCACCAGTGCCTATCTCGCTCTCCAGGCCGCCGGAAAAATCGTCCGCATCGATCTCGCCACCGGCAGCATCGTCGCCACGATTTCACTCCCTCCCGCCGAAGGTCGCGCCGCAAATCCGCGCGCCCTCGCCCTCGACGCCACCGGCAGCCGCCTCTTCGTCACCCGATTCATCTCGCCCGACGCCGGCGGCCTCGTCCACGAGATCGATACTGCCACCTTCACTCCGACCCGTATCTACCACATCAGCGCCGACCTCGGACCCGACACCTCTATCTCCTCCCGCGGTATACCGAATTACCTCACGGGCATCGGCATCTCTCCCGACGGTACTCGCGCATGGATCCCTTCGAAAAAGGACAACATCCTCCGCGGTAATCTCCGCGATGGCAACGGCCTAACCCACGACCAATCCGTCCGCTCCATCACCTCCGTCATCGACCTCGCCGGCTCCACCGACCTTCCCGCCGAGCGCCGCGACTACGACAACCTCGACCGCGCCCACGCCGTCGCCTTCTCACCACTTGGCGACCTCGCCTTCGTCACCCAGCCCGGCAACAACCTTGTCGAAGTCGTCGATGCTTACACCCGCTCGACCATTACCCAGCTCAACGTCGGGAAGACCCCCACCGGAGTGTTGCTCGATCCAGTCCATAAGCGGCTCTTCGTCCTCAATTTCCTCGACCGCAGCCTCTCCGCCTTCGACGTCGATGACCTCGTCAACGGCAGCGGAGTCATCGCCCCTGAAATTGCCCCAGCCGCCAACCTCATCGCTGCCGAGTCCCTCGCACCTCGGGTCCTCATCGGCAAGCAACTCTTCTACGACGCCACCTCCAGCCGCCTCAACAAGGAAGGATACATGAGTTGCGCCTCCTGCCACCTCGACGGCTCGCACGACGGTCGCACCTGGGACTTCACCGGATTCGGCGAGGGCTTTCGCAATACCATCGACCTCCGCGGCCGCGCCGGCACCGCCCACGGCCGCCTCCACTGGACCGGAAACTTCGACGAAGTCCATGACTTCGAAAACCAGATCCGCAACTTCGGAGCTGGTACCGGCCTTATGGCAAACGCCGACTTTACGACTGGTAACCGTCTCCAAGCGCTCGGCGATCCCAAAGCTGGCCTCAGCGCCGATCTTGACGCCATCGCCGCCTATGTCGCCTCCCTCGACACCATTCCCGCCAGCCCGCACCGCCATTCGAACGGCTCGCTCACCGAGGACGCCGTCGCCGGTCGCGCCATCTATCAATCCCTCAACTGCGCCACCTGCCACAGCGGAGAAGCCTATACCGACAGCCCCACCGCCACCCTTCACGACGTCGGCACCCTGAAATCCTCCTCCGGTCAGCGCCTCGGAGCCGCCCTCTCCGGCATCGACACGCCCACACTGCGCGGCATCTGGGACACCGCCCCCTATTTCCACGACGGCTCCGCGCCCGACCTTAACGCCGTCCTCGCCACCGGCCCGCACCACAACGTCACCGGCTCGCTAAACTCCACGCAAACCACCCAGCTCATCGCATGGCTCCAGCAGCTCGACAACACTGATCCCGCTGCCACCGTCCTCCCCGCCACGATCGCATTTGCCGCCCTGCCCCCGAAAAACCCGGTCGATCCACCCTTGCATCTCAGCGCCACCGCCAGTTCCGGCCTTCCCGTCGTGTTCGAAAGTTCCGCACCCACCGTCGCCACCATCACCGGCGACCTCCTCGCCATCCATGGCCCCGGCAGCTCTACCATCACCGCCCGCCAACCTGGCAACGTCCTCCACCCTGCCGCCCTGCCCGTCGCGCAAACTCTCTTTGTCACCACGCTCGAGCCGCTCTTCGCCAGCTACCTCACCGCTCATTTCACAAGCGAACAACTCGCCGATCCGTTGGTTTCCGGACCCCACGCTGACCTAGACAACGACGGTGTCCCGAATTTGCTCGAATACGCTCTTGGCTCCACCGATCCCACCGACCGCACCTCTGCCTTCCCTGTCCTCGCATCGCCGCACCTCCCAGTGCCCGGCCAGAAACTCCGTATCACCTACCTCCGCCGCAGCGGCGGCACCGAGACCAGCGGCATATACATCAGCGGCGACATCACCTACCAGCCCCTCGCCAGCCCCGATTTAACAAACTGGAACATAACCCCCGTCTCCGTGCTGAATCCATCCAACCTCCCCGCTGCCCCTGAGGGCTTCGAGTGGACCAGCTACGCCATTCTTGATTCCCCCGAGACTGCCCTGAAAGGCTTCATCAGACTAAATGTCGAAGCTGAATAGTCTTCGTTGCTCCATACCGTAAACACTTCCTTCATAATGCAAATCAACCAAATCACCGTCAGCGCCATACTGCTCCTAGCGCCCATCCGCGCGCAGGAATCCCTCCTCACGGACGCCTCGCAGTGGTCCCGCATTGAGAAAGCGATGCCTGCCCAAGCCACCGCCAAACCTCTCAAGCCACGTAAGCTACTTATCTTCAACCGCAATGTCGAATACGATGGTCACCGTGCATCCATTCTTGCTGGCAGTGAAGCCTTCCGTCAGTTTGGCAAAAAAACCGGAGCATTTGAAGCGATCATCAGCGAAGACCCTGCGATGTTTGATCGCGACAAACTTGCGCAATTCGATGCTGTTTTTCTCAACAATAACATTGGATCTTGTGTCTCTGAAAATGAGCGCCGTAAAAACCTCCTCGAATTCGTTACCAGCGGTGGCGGCTTGATGGGAGTTCATGGCACCTCTATCGCCTTCACCAAATGGCAATGGCCGCCGCTAGAAGACTGGTACGAATTTGGCCACATGCTCGGAGCGCGTGGAGCTAGACATCGCGGTGGATATGTGAAAGAACCGATCGTGATGGCGCTCGATGACCCAGCGCATCCCCTCGTTGATATCTTCGCCAAAGAAAGCTACCCATGGGTCGATGAGATTTTCCGGTTTCATGCACCTTATTCACGAAAAAACGTGCGCGTTTTATTAAAAATCGACACTCAAAAAACCGACCTCTCCACCTACCTGCCGGATGACAAGGACAAGTGCCTCCGCTCCGACCACGACTACGCCCTCGCTTGGATCCGCAACTATGGCAAAGGCCGCGTCTTCTACTCCGCTCTCGCCCACAGCCCACATGTCTTCGAAGATCCGAAAATGCTACGCTTCTATCTCGACGGTGTCCAGTTTGTCCTCGGCGATCTAGCAGCCCCCACCACACCCAGCGCTTTTCTAACACCCGCCGTTAGCGCCCAGGAAAAGCTCGGCTGGCGCATCGGCATCGAGGCATACACCTTTCACAAATTCACCTTCTTCGAAGCCATCGAAAAGACCGCTGAGCTGGGACTTCCTTACATCGGTGGACTCAGCTTCATGCAGCAGGTCAGCAAGGAGATTCCGAAGAACTTTGACCAAAATCTCTCCGACGACGAGCTGCTCCAGATCCGTATGAAACTCGAGTCCGCCGGAATCCGCATGCCCGTCTATTATGCGCAGACCATCCCGTCCGACGAAAACGCTTGCCGTAAGCTCTTTGAATTTGGAAACAAAATGGGTATCGAAACCTTTATCTGCGAACCCAAAGCCGAGCAACTCGAGCTCCTTGACAAGCTCGCCAACGAATACGAAATCAATATTGGCCTCCACAACCACGGTCCTGACATTTCCCCTCACCTCTGGCGTCCTGAGATGGTGTTGGCCTTATGCAAAGACCGCAGCAAACGTATCGGCGCCGCGCCCGACCTCGGCTATTGGCTGCGCCACGGCATCGATCCTGTCGAAGCCGTTCGCCTCCTGAAAGACCGCATCCTCACCGTCCAGATGCACGACCTCCATGAAGCTGGCAAAAACGGCCACGACGTCCCCTGGGGCAGCGGAACCGGAAAGTCCCGCGAGTTTTTCCAAGAACTCCAACGTCATAACATCAAGCCCACGATGATCGGCATCGAGTATTCCTACGACTGGTTCGAATCCATGCCCAAGCTCGCCAAGAGTATCGAATTTTTCAACACGACCACCTTGGAACTCTCCGCCAAACCCTAACGGATCCATCGATGAACCGCCGCGCATTCCTCGCGTAGACCGCATTCATCGAGGAACAAGCTCGCGTAATCGCGAAAAACTAAAGCTACGTTTCCTAGCCTTCGACAAGTCCACGCTGCAACGCGATACTTGCTGCGTGAGTACGGTCTTTGGCACCCAACTTCTGCATGATATGCGAGATGTGGAGTTTTACTGTGTTCTCGCTAATCGAAAGATGATTGGCAATTTCCTTGTTTGAATTTCCGCGGACTAACTCTGCTATGACCTCAATCTCACGCGGAGTGAGTTCAGGGTGATTGAGGCGCGCCACGAGTTTAGCCGTAATATTCGGGGCAAAAGCTGACTTGCCATTTGCTGCGCCTATGACTGCTTGGATCAATTCCGGACGCCGCGTCGATTTTGGTATGTAGCCAACTGCTCCTGATCGAGCGGCTTGGAATATAATCTCTTCTGATTCAAAAGCGGAGATTACTAGCACACGAGCATCGGGAAAAGAACGACGCAGTGCTTGGATCAACTCGCCACCAGTTGCATCAGGCAAACGCCAATCCATAAGAACGAGATCGGGCTCATGCTTGCGATAAAGTTCAATCACTTCAGCGCCGCATTCTGCCTCGGCAACAACTTCGATCTCAGGTTCAATATTGAGCGAAGAGGCGAGACCAAGCCGCACGACAAAATGGTCATCAACTAGGAGAATTCGGATTGTTTTCATAGATGGCATGAGGATTTGGGGAGACTAAGTCGAATGAGAGTTCCCGACGTCTCAGGAGTGGGAGGAGAAATGATTTGTAGAGAAGCATTCAGACGCAGCGCGCGCTCGCGCATGCCTAACAAACCGAAGTGACCTTCCGTGGAAGCTTGTTCCATCGCTGCTGGGGGCATCCCTTTGCCGTTATCTAAAATCGCAAGTATCCAAGCTTCGTCATCCTCATTCCAAGATATGAAAATCTCTGAACAATCTGCATGCTTGAACGCATTGGTCACTGCTACATTTGCAATGCGTATCAATTGCAGTGAAATCATCCGTGGCAAAATCTCCTTGTTTTCTCCAATACGAAAACACAGACGGCATGCTGCATTATCCGGCCATGATTGGCTAAGCGTCTCTTGCAACTCTGCTCCGAATGAATTACCAGCACAATGTTGAGGGTCACGCAAATCCCAGATGGCTTGACGAGCTTCGGCACGGCTGTGGTCTGCCATACGGGCCGCCCTTTCTAACAAACCACCAACAGGAGCATCGCTTGGTATCATGGTCGCAGCTGCGTCTAACTGCATCGTTAGTCCCGCAAAATGTTGCTCAAAGGAATCATGCCAATCACGTGCAATGCGTAATCTTTCAGCATCCACTGCTTCCCGCGAGGCGGTGGCGCGGATCAACTCAGACTGTTGTTTTACCTTACGCCGAAGCGCAACTACCCAAGCAGCTGCCAATATAACAATACAAACGATGGCCGAGAGTAGCGTTACCAAGCGATGAAATGTCCAGAATGGAGCAGGCGCTAGAAGTTGCAGATCATGGGACTGACGCAATAGAAGATGCAGCGCGTCTTTAGCGGAATCAAAGTCCAAAATCGGCGAAGGTCGATTGAGTAAAATTCCATCTAACGAAATGACTGCACCTCGCTGCTGCACGGCGGCATCAATCAGATTTGAGCTGCCTTTCAAATGAGCGAAGACCACAGTGCCGCCTACTTGGAGAACCCACAGTATTTCGTTAGGTCCGCGAAGCACTTCCACAATAGTGGCCTGCATACGTGACAAACGCCCATGCATCATCACCGCTTTCAGATCCTGACCCGCCAGATTTACTGGCTCCGTGGTTGGGGTGGGTGAGGAAGCGGGCTTCCACATGGCATCGCATAGTTCGCCGACACCATGAAAGGAAGACGGGCGCCCCGCGCAGATGACAGACTGGTTGAGCATCGGAAGAATGGGTTCGGTGCAATGAATCCATGCGGAACTAGTTCCCGTTTGTAAGAAAAAACCTTCATCTGGGTGCAACCAAGTGACTAATCCGCGGACCACGACCCTTGCATGTAGTCCCTCGCTTTCCTTGATCCACGGCAACTCATCAATTCTGACGCTCCGCGCCTCAAAGCATTTTTCTTTTTCCTCGGGAGCGAGGGCAATTTGTTGCACAGAGGGCACAAGAAAAATTCTTCGCATCACCAAGGGATTGATTGATACGGGTGAATCGGCAAAAACACCGTGCAATCGCACTCGTAATCCGCGCAAATGGTTCGGTAGTTGGTTGGGTCGAGATAGCCCCGGAAGATAGACAGGCACCGATGGATTTTCCTGCAGTGTTACCTTCGCACGATCTCCCTCGATCTCCACTTCGCTCACATGCGCATCCATGCACATCCAGCGTGCTCCCTGCACTTCCCTAGCTTTACCCGCATCTGGTAAATGTATGGGTGTAGGCAAAACGGAGCGTCCGATTCGTTCGATGATTGGACTCGTATCAAAGTTGATGCCGCGTATGTTTCTGCCATTGTAACCTGGATCGAGAAATCCTGAAACCAAAACCTCATCACCAGTCATGGCATCGGAATGGTCTGTGATATGCAAATAGATGGCCCCTGTGGCATCTTGCAAAAAAGCCATGCGGTGGGCTGGTTCATGGTAGGTGAGCACCCCCCGCACTGTCACCGCCATTCCGGATTTGGCGGCCTCGTCAGGCATGGCAAGTAGTTCGGCAATCGTAAGACAGCGAGAAGAGGGCGAGGCCTCAACTCCCATGGTGAGAATCAGGGCGAAAGATCCGATCAAGATGCCTTGGACGATCTTTCGGATATCGCCGAGTATTCGTGATTGTTTTGGCTCATGTCTCATCCAATGGTTGGTGAGACTCTAGTGAATCGTCGTTGATACGCAATCGAAAAGAGAGTTGTTACAACAGTCGATCTGCTCTGAGTATCTGTTGAATCGCGCGATCGAGCTGCACCGCATTCGAGGAGTCTATTTCTTTACACGATGCGAGTTGCGGAATCGCTTCAAGCGCGATTCCGTGTCACTTCCGTTGGTAAACGCGAACGTAGTCGATCTCCATGAAAGTGCCGTGGATGGCATCGGTAATTTTCCCGCCCCAGGGAATGATGGCGAGGCTGAGCCAGATGGGAGCAGGGCTGTGACAGAAGGTGTTTTTTTCACGACGAATTTCTTTTCCGTTGAAATAAAATACCAATTCTTTTTCAGACCATTCGAGACCGTAGGTCTGGAAGTCGTGCGCAAAGTTATATTGGCCGGTGTTGCGATCGAATTGGGTGATGGTCACCCATCGATCGCCGTTGTGGTATTCGATGTGATAGTGTTCCATGGTGCCACGCCACGTTTTTTTGTCCGGCCAGCCTTGGACAAACTGTAGGCATCCGATCTCACGTTCGCCGGCGAGCGTAAACTCGAGCGACTTGATTCCATCGGTCTGAGTGATCCAGCGCTTGGAGATGTCGCCATCCGCTACACGCGAGGGGCTGTTGTCCTTGGCCGCATAAGAGCCGCTGGCGCTGATACGAGTGCCTCTTTCCCTAGCGAAATTGACGAGGCCCGGCTTGTCTTTGTCGGCGGTTTTTGAATTGGCAAGCGGGTATCCCTGCGGTGAAACGGGAAAGAGGCGAAATTCACCGATATGAAAATGACTGGCGTTTTTCGAGGTAAGACGAATGCGTTGTGTTTTAATGGGTATCTCTAGGGGTAGATTTACCACGGGACTGATGCCGTATGGGAAGCTTTGCGAGGAACTGGGGTGAGTTTTTTTTCCGTTCACCACCGTGATGTCCGACCAATTGTGGATGTTGGTGTTGATCTCATTCGGGTAGTGGCCTTCGTTGATATCGATTTCGAACGCTTTTTTTCCTTCCGCTACTTTGCCTTGAGTCATCAACCAGAACGAGTTATTCGTGCCCTCGGCGGCGGCGTAGCGGTAGCGGCATTCGAAGTAGCCATACTGGAAGTGTTGTTTCGTCCAGACATTGCCAGAGGTCCAGTCGTTGCCCCCACGCGATTCCTTGCGGTTGATGAGTTTCAATGTGCCGTCCTTGACCACGGCGTTCTCACGCCAGCGACTGCTGAGAATGTGAGTGCTGCTGGAGTTCTGCGATTGCCATTTTTCCTCGAGCTGGGCATCGGGGTAATCGAATTCATCGCGCCAACTCAGTTGCCATTTTTCCGCGCCACCGGGGAGTAGCGAGGAAGCCTGTTGGGCCATGAGGTTACTGCTGAGGGCGATGGCGAAAGGAATGAGACGTTGGATGAGCATGAGAGATGACTGTGCGTAAGATTACGTCCTGACGAAAGAAAATTTGCCGAGAAATGGTCAGGCGGGTGGATTTTGTCGTCAGGGGGCGAGTTAGCTCGTCGTGGAAAAATCCGGCATCCGTGCATTTTGCTGTTTCCCAAACGTCCTTCCTCGCGTAAGTCATTTGCCGTCATGTCTGAAGATGCCACACACCATTCCACCGAAGCAGAATTGATCGCCGTGCGCCGTGCTAAGCTGGCGAAGCTGCGCGAACTCGGTGTCGATCCGTTCGGGGCTCGCTTCGAGGTCACCACGACGCCTGCGGCATTGCAGTCGGATTTCGCCGAGGGCGTGAAGGTCAAGGTGGCGGGACGCATCACTGGCCTGCGTGATATGGGCAAGTCAGTCTTTTTCCATCTCGGTGATGTCTTGGGGGCTATACAAGGTTATGTCGGACTCAAAACGTTGTCCGAGCAGGACGTGGCGATTTGGCAATGCCTCGATCGCGGCGACTGGATCGGCATCGAAGGAGAAACATTCCTGACGCGCACAGGCGAGCCGACCATCAAGGTCGAGTCGTTCACCGTGCTCTCAAAGTCACTGCGCCCGATGCCGGATAAATGGCACGGCGTGGCGGATCGGGAAATCAAGTACCGCAAGCGCCACCTCGACCTGATGGGCAATCCGCAGAGTGCGGATGTGTTTGTGAAACGCATTTTGATGGTGGCGGAAATTCGTCGTTTTTTCCAAGAGCGTGGCTTCCTGGAAGTCGAGACGCCGATGCTGCAGGATGTCGCGGGTGGTGCGGCAGCGCGTCCGTTTGAAACCTATCACAATGCGCTGGGCATGCCGCTTACGCTGCGCATCGCGCCCGAACTTTTTCTCAAGCGTCTGCTGGTCGGCGGCTTCACGAAAATTTTCGAACTGAATCGCAACTTCCGCAACGAAGGGATTTCGCGCAGGCACAATCCCGAGTTCACGATGCTTGAGGCGTATTGGGCGTTTTCTGATTTCGAGGAAATGGCGAATCTAGTGGAAGAGCTGACCTGCACGCTGGCTGAGAAGTTTTGCGGCGGCTTGCAGATCGAGCACAAGGACGAGGAAGGAAATCCCATCCGCACCATCAATCTGGCGCGTCCGTGGAAACGCGCGGGCTATCACGACCTGATCAAGCAGGCCGCTGGCGACGACTTTTTCGACATCACCCCGGAGCAGCGCCGCGCGCGCTGTGCGGAAAAAGGTGTGGAGATTTCCGCTCACATGGAAGACTACGAAGTGGTGCAGCAGGTATTCGAAAAACTGGTGGAGGAAAAAACGTTTGATCCGTGTTTTGTGACACGTGTTGCCTCCGAGTTGGTGCCCTTGGCGAAAGTGACACCCGGCGGGAAAACGGTTGAGGTGTATGAGCTCATCATCAATGGTCAGGAAATTTCACCCGGCTACTCGGAACTGAATGATCCCGATGTGCAGCGGGATCGCTTGGAGCACCAGTCCGGTGGCGAGGAGCAAAAAGTGGACTACGATTTCATCGAGACGCTGGAGCACGGAATGCCGCCCGCGGGTGGTATTGGTATCGGCATCGATCGACTGATCATGATGCTCACCGGCGCGCCGACCATTCGCGATGTGGTTCTATTCCCACAGCTTAAGAAAAAAGACTGACGATGATGGGCCGAATGTTCCGCACGCTTTCTGTGATTGTCAGTCTGCTGGCTATGGCTGATGCGGCGGAACTCCAGCTATCTTTTGCGTCTTATAACATCCGCTACCCGGCGCACGAAGACACCGATTGGCGGTCGTGGCCGAAGCGCTTGCATCGACTGGTTGCCACTGTGCGACGCATGAATCCCGATGTGATGGGAGTGCAGGAAGCGATGCACGCGCAGGTAGCGGACATGCGCTTGTCCTTGCCGGACTATGATTTTTACGGCTACGGCCGCGATGATGGCAAGACGCGTGGCGAGTATTCCGGGGTCTTTTACCGGCGCGATCGTTTCATCAGGGATCCTGACGATGCGGGCCAATTCTGGCTGTCCGCTACGCCCGAGGTGCCTGGCTCGAAAACCTGGGGCAATGAGATTCCCCGGATCACCACGTGGATCCATTTGCGCGATCGTGCGACGCAGCGGGGATTTACGGTCTATAACGCGCATTGGGATCATCGGCACCAGGGCTCGCGCGTGGAGGCGGCGTTTCTCATCGCAAAACGCATCGATGCCCGCAAGCACACTGCTGATCCCGTGGTGTTGTTAGGGGATTTCAATGCGACCGAGGGAAACAATGCCGTCGATTATTTGGCGGGAAGGACAAACAAATGGCCTAACGCTTTGTTCGATCCGTATCATAGCTTGCATGGAGATGTGCAGGCACGGCGGACTCTGCATTTTTGGCAAAATAACAAGGATGGCTGGGCGAAAGTCGATCACATCCTCGTCTCGAAACCCGCACGGGCGCTGCGGGCTGAAATTGTGTATGCGGCGGCAGGGGAAAAGCCGGCGTCGGATCATTATCCTGTGACTACCACGATCCTTTGGCCCTGAGCTAGATCACCGAAGCGAGGTGATGTCATCCAGCAACATCTGCTGCTCTTCCGCACGTTTTTTGACTGCCTTGGCTTGCAACAGAATCATGAAGACACCAGCAAAAAATAGCACTTGGCCGAATGTGGGGAACAGGGCGAACACATACATCATGTAGTTCGAACCGCTGGACAGAGTCGTTAGTCTACCCATGGCCAGCATACTGAGAGCGACAACTATGATCGTGAAGATCGGCGATGCGATCATGAACCAGCCAGCGGTTTTGCTAATCCGCAACGCGATGATTCCCAGAACCAGTTGCGCGATGGGCAGCAATAGCGAAAAAATCCCGAACATTCCAAATCCGTATGACATGTGCGCATCTTAGCGAAAAAATAGACGATGACAAGGACCCTATGCCTGTCAAAACGCATTGACGCCAGAGCCTTGTGCGGGCATGCTGTTGTTGAAGTGAAGACATCATTTTTTAGCTGCCTGATCTCGGGCTTTGTCGGTTGGACGCTTCATGCGCGTATCGACTCAGTCACCGCGCAGGAAAACACACCAATGCCAACTAAACTGAAAAATCGCAAAAAACGCTGATGAGTGAAGTCGATTGGGAATCGCGGTATGTTGCGGCGGACACGCCTTGGGATAAGGGTTTACCGCATCCCATCCTCGCGCATTGGTTAGGTCAGATCGAGGTGGATGGGGCCATTGTCGTGCCTGGTTGCGGGCGGGGATGGGACCTGCGCGCGTGGGCGGAGGCCTACCCGGATCACAAAGTGATCGGCATCGATCTCGCGCCATCTGCCGTGGCCTCTGCGCGTGAGAACTGTCTGGGTTTGGCCAACGTGTCGGTGAAAGAAGCGGACTTTTTCTCGTTAGAGCAATGGTATGATGGTGAGAAAGTGGGCTTGCTCTGGGAGCACACATGTTTCTGTGCGATCCCTCCGACTTTACGCGATGCTTATGTGGAAACGGTGGCGAAACTACTCCCAAGCGGTGCGCATTTAGTGGGGGTGTTTTTTACCGATCTCGAAGACCCGCACACCGGCCCACCGTGGAATACGACCATGGCGGAAATCGAGCGGAGGTTTGCCCCGCATTTTGTCATCGAGGCCTTCGATGGCAAGCATCAGACCTTTCCGGGGCGGGAAGGGGAAGAGCGCACGCTGGTGATGAGGCGCGTGTGATGGGCAAAAAAATCGCGGAGAAGGCAAGCCCTCTCCGCGATGCAAAATGACGAGTGATTACTTCGCTTTGATCAATTTCACCATGGCTTCGCCGAGGCCGAGACCGACGTTCATATACGTCTTGCCGTTGCCGTTGTAGTGACCATTCGAGGCACCGCCCATGCTGAGTGGATTGGTGTAAACGGTGGCGACGTTGCCTTTGAAGTCGGGATACTTGCCGCTCGCGTCATCGACAGCCATCTGGGCTTCAAAGATTTTACCATCGTTTCCTGCGGCGTTTTCTTTGCTGGTCTGACCAAGCGTGCCGAGCACGAAGGGTGCGTTCGGAGCATTGAATTCTTTGCGCAGGGCTTTGATGAGGTTGACGAGATTTTTTCCGTAGTTGGAAGCGTGTGCTTCGTTGTAGCGGTCCTTGTCACCCTGCCACCAGATGAAGCCTGCGACTTCGTATTTGGTTGCTTCCGGGTAGTAGGTGGCAAGTTCTGCTAGGACTTTTTTCGCATTGGCGATATCGTCGTCATACTGCTTGCCGGCATACCAATTGATAGGATTGCCTTTTTTGTCCAGCCACTCGGCGGGTGGCTCGGTGGCCAGACCTTTGGCGGGATCCGCATCCCACATGTCGGGCTTGTCTTTGTAGCCAGCCACGACTTTGGTGGTTTTCTTGCCCGTTTTGTCGGTGAAATCGTAGGTGAAACGCTCGCTTCCTGGGGGAAGCAAGTCCCAGCCGAGGCTGCGATTGCCGATGGAGCTTTTTAGGATCATGACGGGCTCATCGATCGCGTTGCCGAGTTGGTGGCCGATTCCGATTTCGATACCGATTTTGTTGCCGCTGATCGTCAGCCAGTCATTGCGATAGACATTCATATGATCGCCTTTTTGCATCACGCTGACGTTGCGAACGTCCTTGCGCATGGTCCAAGCACCCGTGTCATCAACGAGGAACGGATACAGATTTTCTCCTTTGACGGCTTTTTCCAGTGCCCCATCCTTCTCGCCCTTGACGGCTCCCATTTCGAGTGTGTTCGATTGGCCCATGATGAGGAAGACTTTGACAGGTTTTGTCATGTCCGCTGGCTTGCCATCGGGATCAGGAAGGTCGGCGGCGCTGAGCGATGAGGCAGTGAGGAATGTGAGACCGCACAGGGCGGCGAAATACGGGTATCGGTGTATCATAGCCTCCAATCTACCGGAGTCGGTGAACGATTCTTTCATGACACATTTTTGAGAGTGAAGCGTGAGAGAGAAAGGAAGGGGGTGTGGGGAATCATGCCGCGAAATTTTAGCAATTCGCTTGGTTTGATCGTGAGGCGATGCTAGTGTTTCGCCGTTATGGCATTTGATCGTTTTTCTCAGGAACTGCTTCGTTATCCCGCTTTTGGATTTTCTTTGGATACTTCGCGCATGGACATGGCTGCGGATGATTGCGAGCAGATGAAGACGAAGATCGCGCGCGCGTTTGCCGACATGGTGGCGCTGGAAGGTGGTGCGATTGCCAATCCCGATGAAGGCCGAATGGTCGGCCACTACTGGCTGCGCACGCCTGATCTGGCACCTAGCGCAGAGTTACGTGTGCTGATCACCGAGCCTCTCGCGGCCTTGAAAGACTTTGCGCGCAACATCCACTCTGCCGAAATCAAAACGCCGGCGGGTGGGGAGTTTCGGCGCGTGCTGCTGATCGGCATCGGCGGCTCAGCCTTGGGTCCGCAGTTGGTGTCAGAGGCTCTGGGTCATGGCTCGCGATTGCCACTTTATTTTTTCGACAACACCGATCCCGATGGCATGGACCGCGTATTGGCATCGATCGGTGAAAAGAATTTGTCCTCGACCCTGGTGCTGGTGATTTCCAAATCAGGCGGCACCCCCGAAACCCGCAATGGTATGATCGAGGCGCAGGCCGCTTATGATGCCGCGGGGCTGTCCTTTGGCAAACATGCCGTGGCGATTACGGGTCGTGGCTCGAAGCTCGATCAGTATGCGACGGAGCAAGGTTTCCTCATGCGTTTCCCGATGGAAGATTGGGTCGGTGGCCGCACCAGTGTGCTCTCGACGGTAGGCCTCGTTCCCGCTGCCTTGCAGGGCATCGATGTGGATGCCATGTTGGCAGGTGCGGCTGCGATGGATGCCGAGACGCGCAAGCAGGACGTGAAGCAAAATGCTGCGATGCGACTGGCGTTGGCTTGGTATCACGGATGCAATGGCAAGGGCGAAAAGGACATGGTCGTTCTGCCCTACAAGGACTCGCTTTGCCTGATGTCGAAATACCTGCAGCAGCTCGTGATGGAGTCGCTAGGCAAGGAGCACGATCTCGACGGTAAGCAGGTATTTCAGGGAATCGCGGTTTATGGCAACAAAGGATCGACCGACCAGCACGCTTATGTTCAGCAGCTCCGCGATGGGGTGCCGAACTTTTTTGCTACGTTCATCGAGGTGCGGAAAGGTCGCGACGGCGGCACCATCGAGGTCGAGCCAGGCAATACCAGCGCGGATTACCTGCAAGGATTTTTGCGTGGCACGCGCAGCGCTTTGTATCAATCCGGCCGCAAGTCGATCACGATTTCCCTGCCCGAAGTCTCACCGTTTCAGGTGGGTGTGCTGATCGCTCTGTATGAGCGCGCGGTCTCGTTCTACGCTTCTCTAGTCAACATCAATGCGTATCACCAACCCGGTGTGGAAGCGGGGAAAAAAGCAGCGGCGACCTTTTTGGATACGCTCAATGGCGTGCGCGGTCGACTGACGGCATCGCCGAAAAAGGCGACCGATATCGCGCGTGATATCGATGCCGATGCGGAGGATGTCTATCATTGCCTCACACACCTTAGTGCGAATGGCGAAGCGCAGTGTAACCTCGGCCCGACTCCCGCGGAGGATACCTTCGGGCTGTGATTCCGAGAAGCTAACAGATTGTCGCGAAACGGGTGCCCATGAGGGCGTATGTTTCCGTGCACTGATGGCTGCGCTCCAGAAAATCGGGCGCGATCTCAACGCGGCCGGGCTCGAATAGCAGAATCGTTGATGATCCCCCAAAGGCGAAGTAGCCCTTTTCTTCGCCCTTTGAGATGGCTTGGCCGGGGTGGAAAGTCTGGTGGATGGAGCCGACACAGGTAGCGCCGATCTCTAACAGAAGAACGGTGCCGCACTGCTCGGTGGCGAGTGCGGTGATGCTGCGTTTGTTTTGCCAGAAGTAGGAGAGATTGTTCCGCAGAGCGATGGGCGAGACGGAAAACAGCGGGCCGTTGATCGCATGCGCCACCTGAGGAAAGCCTGCGACGGGGAAATGGAAGCGATGGTAATCTACGGGGCAGAGGCGCGAGAGCAGGAGCGCGCCCTTGGCATAGCGGGCGGCGAGTTCTTCTGAGCCTAAGAGCTTTGCTAGATCGAAGGACTGACCTTTGACGAAGACGGAGGAGATTTCGGCGGCATTGGCAAACGCGAGATGCCGACCATCGGCGGGTAGCACGAGTGCGGCAGGGTCCTCATCGATAGGTCGGGCACTGGGTTTCAGTTTCCGATAAAAAAACTCGTTGAAGCTGCGGTAGCTCGCGATGTCATCGGCGAATTCCTTTGGATCGAGTCCGTACTGTGCGAGAAACGGCACGATTTTTTCGCGCGACTGCGTTTGATTCATACGCCAGCCATACCATTGAGAAAAGAACGGGCGTTTGATGAATAAGTGCAGTGCTAATTGACCTAACGGATTTCCATAAGCAAAACGCAAAAACGACTCACCATAAACCTGCTCGGTTTCGATCGCGCCAGTCAGGCTGTTGTAAAATTGAATCGCAGACACAAACCAGCTTTGCGCAGTTTGAGTGTAGGGGAAAGAAAAATTCGATGGCCTGTTGCTTCAGGTCTGCGCGTCTGCTTTGTGCTCGAAGTGACCCACGACCGCCCCCGTGCTGAGGCCAACAACAAAACCGCAGACGTGTCCGAGAACATCAGTCTGCGGGTCCTTGCCGCTACCGAGCATGCCTAACAGGACGATACCGGCTAGCAGTGGTGCGGCGATTTTTGACCACGATCCGAGTGGACGCATATGCCAGTTTTCGGAAATACCACTACCAGAGAGCAAACCCAGAGCCGCAAAAACGGCAGTAGATGCACCAAGCGAAAAAAACGATTCAGGGTATTGAATCCACGCATTGAGAGCATTGCCCAAAGCGCCGCAAATCAGGATGAGAGTCCATGCTTTCCACGCTCCGAAGCTGCGTGCTAGGAAAATCGTGAACCCGAGACCGACGAATAAATTTCCGACTAGGTGCGGCACATCGGCATGCAGAAACAGCGAGGTGAAGGGACGCCACCACTGATGACCTTCCATCAAATCCACGCTGGAGGAAACGAAGCGCTGGACCTCGGCATCGGGACCATGTTGCCAGTAAAAAGCGGCGATCAAGGCGCACATCCATAGGACATACCAAGACCAGCCCGCTGGATAAAGTGGACGCAGCGGAGTGGATACCGTGGAGCGGGAGGTCGCCATTTCTTCCTGAAACGCGTCGAGCTCTTTTTCCAATTTTGGCGTCGGTTCGGTTTCGGTCTGCAAGAGAAAGGCCTCCTGCTGCGGTTCCAGCTCGACCCGACAATCTGCGCCCATGGCGAGCGCGACGAGTCCGTGATCGTTGGCTTCTTCGAGTGAGGAAAATGTTCTCACGGTGACCCACGATTCATCGTCGTCGGAAGTTTGTGTGTTATCAGATGTTCCAGTCATGAGGCATACGGTAAACGTCAGCATCCCTCAGATTTGGCATCCGTCAACTCGTGATGCAAAATCTGCTGCCCGCACTTGTGAGACGCGGCGCTCGTGTTATGCTGGCGATGTGCTGGAAAACATTTACGGTTGGAAATATCGCATGGCGGGGCGTCATGCGCTCAATCGTCGTAGCGCGCAATCGGAGGTGGAAGGCTTTCTGATTTTTCACTATGGAGGATACGGCTGTGTTCAACCGTGGCCGGTGTTTGGTCATCCCTCGTTAGACGAGCACTGGCAGGCGCTGGAGGCCGGGCACTCGTTGCCTTTGTTAGAACAGGCGCTTCGCTGCGCACGACTGGATGGGGAAGCGCGGGCGCGGCGGGTATCATGGTGGTCGCAAGGTACGGTGCCGCAGAGTCACGCGACGCTAACGAGTTTTACCGAGCATGAAGACGATGCCGCGCTCATGGCCTTTACGCACGTGAAAGTCAAGATGTCAGCGGCTCAGAACGAGGAGCTGATCTCTTGGGCGCAACGGCATCTAGCACCGCGCATCCGTTTGGATTTTAATGAGGTGCCGACGCAGCTTGAGTTCGATGCTTGGTGGCACTCATTGCCCCATTCGCTGCAAGTGCGGATCGATTGGATCGAGGATCCATTTCTCTTTGAGGCACGGGAATGGCGGATTTTCCAAGAACGGACGGGTGTGAAATTGGCTATCGATCGCGCGCTGTCTGATGCCACGGTTTCGCCGGAATGGCTTTCCGTTTGGAAACCCGCTTGGCAGGAGATACCGCGCGCTGTGGTAAAGGAGTCGCTGGTGGTGACATCGGCGATGGATCATCCGGTCGGTCAGGCATGGGCTGCCTATAGCGCGGCGCAAGCCGGTGTCACGCAGGTCTGTGGCCTGCGCACAGATCATTTGTTCGCGCGCGATGCTTTCACGGAAGCGATGGGTGCCTGGTCGCCGGAGTGGCCGGTTCTGGAAGGAACTGGCATGGGCTTTGATGAGTTGTTAGAAATGATTCCATGGACGCGCATTCGTTAGTTTACCCTGAGTTCTGGCAGAGCGAGGAATCGCATGTGCTCTCGCAACATCGCATCATGCCCGTGCCGGATTTGCCCTGTCCATCGTTGGTGTTCGCCACATCGGGCTCCACGGGGCAAGCGCGGCATGTTGTTCTATCGAAAAAGAGCCTATTGCTCTCCGCAATGGTGGTGAATGAGCATTTGCAGGCTGATGCGACCAGTGTGTGGGGGCTGTGTTTGCCTTGGTGGCATGTGGGTGGCATGGGGGTGATCGCGCGCGCCTATCAAGCAGGTGCCATATTTTCGCTCGGCCCCCCGCGCTGGCAAGTGGAGGATTGCGTGCGCTGGTTGCGCGATGAGGCGGTGACTCATCTCTCGCTCGTCCCGACGCAAGTGCACGATCTTGTCGCGGCGGAATATCGTGCGCCGTCCTCGCTTCGGGCCGTGGTGGTGGGCGGCGGTCGCCTGGAGCGAGATCTCGGTCGCAAAGCGCGGGACTTGGGTTGGCCGGTGTTGGCCAGCTACGGCATGACGGAAGCGGGATCGCAGATCGCGACGCAAGACTTATCAGCTCTGCAGCATCCTTACACGAGCGAGCCGATACCGATTTTACCCTGTTGGAACGTGCGGACGATGGAGGTGGGGATTTTCGAAATTTCGGGCCCTGTCTTATTTCATGGGGAGATGATCGGGGACCCGGATGCATGGCACTATGAGTCGCGTCGGGGTGAGTGGTATCAGACGCAGGATTGTGGCGATGTGATCGATGGACAGCTGCGATTGCGGCATCGGGCGGATACTCTCGTAAAAGTGTTAGGGGAATTAGTGGATCCCACAGCCATCGAATCGCAACTGGCTCAAGCGGGACTGCCTGTGGGTCGTTTTGCGGTGATCGCCGTGGCCGATGCGCGTCAGGAGCATCGTCTGGTGCTGGTGCATGAAGCGCTTGCTCCCTCTTTGCTGGAGTCCGCTCTCGCTTCTTATCATGACGATTCCCCAGGCTATGCTCGCATCGCGAATCAGCAATCGATCACTGTCTTTCCGCGCAGTGATTTGGGGAAAATCCTGCGACGGGAGCTGGCGGAGCGAATCGGACCCAGCCTGTCAGTTTGATCGCCTCCTTCGCAGACAGGCCATCATTGTGCCTAGCAGGACCAGCAGGGCTGTCGAAGGCTCGGGTACGTTTGGCACGGCGGGAGTGGTGGCGGAATCGACGGGAGTGAGGCCGTGACGTGCGTATTGTTCCATCGTTTCCAAAACCACGGCACCGGAGACATAGCTCACCAACTGGTATTTCACTGCTAACTTGCCATCCTTGGTTTTGGCCACTTCCTCCATCGCCCAGAGTCGCGCGAGTTGATCACTGACTTTGTTTTCTGTTAGGTTGGTGGCGTCTTGTTGACGTGTCCACTGCCAGGAAAATTTCTCTTCGCCTTTTTGCAATCGGTCCATCCAAGCGGCGAGTCCGTCTTCACTAGCAGCATCGCTCGGAGCCGATGACATCATGCCACTGCGGCCCAGTGCCTCGAACAAACGGTTGGGACCATCCACCACGGGGAGTGCGAAAAATTTCGGACGATTACTGCCACGCTCTAACAGCTGCAATAAGCGTTCGCTCTGGCACAGCAGCACTGGTTGCGGGCCGTGCAGCCAGACTACAGCGGTATTGGCGGATTCCTTGGCCTGACGCAGGGCTTCGTAGAGCGCGGGTTCGTTATCACATCCGCCGCGAAAGTCGTGTTTCGCGATCTCATCTGCGCTGATTTTGGTGGCGGCCTCGTTGGCGAGCAGAATGCTAACGGATTTTCCTTGCAAGGCTCTGGTCAGCCATTCGCGGTGGTCTTGCAGAGCCTGAGAGCCATCGACGACTACGATGACTTTCTCCATGGCTGGCGTCGCGGCGGTGTAGGGGGTGCCAATGAGAAAACGCTGTCCGTGATCGGCAAAACGATCCTCACACCAGACGGCAGTCGGTTGTTTCGGCATACCATTCACTTTCATAAGCAGCTTCATGGTCTGGCTGCCGAAACTGATCGATTGCATGTCGCCATCGGCGTGGGAGCTTTGCGGGGCATCGATGCAGGAAAAGGCGCTATCCGATTGCATCCACAGGGCGTGTTCCATTTGTGCGGTATCGCCGAAATTTTTCTCGGTGATGTAGGGCAAGCGCCAGGTATCGCCTTCCAGCGGTGCGGTGATGCCGATGCGAATTTTCATTTCGCCTTGTGCCGGAACCGGGAAGCACTGGACCATGATGGTATCGGGCCCCACCATGTTCACCAGCACTGGATCGCGACGTTGTACGACGGCGACTTCCTTGTAGGCGGCCTTCACCTGTGAGACCGAGCCGAAAGCCGCCTCTCGTGGCTCACCATTGATCCATAAAGTAAGACGACTGACCTGTCCGCCGCTGGGCAGTCGCATTTGACAGCGTGCTTCCTTGGCGAGGTAGGAAGTGTTTTGAAATACCAGCGTCCACTCGCCATAGCCGATGCGTGCCTTGGCATCGAGATGGCCATCGAAGCGTGACTCTTTGCAGTCGAGATATTTTACCTTCGCTGCCACCACATCGCCGCCGAGGTCGAAGTCGAGATCGTCTTGCTCCCAAAACTCATTGTTTCGATTGGATGAGGTTCTGCTACTCTTGACCCAATGCGGTGGGCGTTCGGAATTGAAAGGCGCCCCCGTTACGCGGAAATACAAATCGCGCACTTTGCTGGCGTCAATCGATGATCGTGATCGTTGATTCAACCACAAGAGATTCACCGATGAATATGAATTCCGAATCCATGAGCTGATATCGCCGCCGCGGCGCCAGCCTCTTTCTTCATAGCACATGCCTAACAGAGTTTTCGACGAGCGATAGGAGCGCAGCGAGTGCAGTGCTTCTTGTGAAAACGTATCATTTCCCTCGAAGTATCGAGCTACTTGATGACGCGTCCACAGTGCCGGCATTTCGTGCAAACAGAGCGAACCGAAGGCGATCAGGAATGCTGTGAGCCATATGCGTTTGTAGTGCGGCATCCCCTCGGCATTGGCCCGCTTTTGTTCTCTAGCAAAAATACGGAAGGCGCAGATCCATGTGAGAATCGGGGAAAGAGAAAACAATCCCAAGCCGAAAAAGAGTAACGCGATGCATGATGCGGGAATCAGAGGAACAAACAAGATCGCGTAAAACAAACTCACGCCAAAGCTCCAGCCTGCCGCGATCGTGCGCCATTTCCACTGGGTTTTCTTCGTGTGATGCATGGTGGCGAGCAACCACCAGTGAAGCAGTGGCACGGAGAGCAATACCAAGCCGTGAGCGATGGTGGGGATGGTCTCGAAAAACTCTGATCCACAGAAATTTGTCGCCCACTCAAACAAGACGATAAACAACGGGAAAAACACGCCGAAAAACCACATCTTGCGCGACACTGCATTTTTCTTCTCGGAAGCGGACGCAGCGGGCGAGGCGAACTTCGGCGTGTATCCTGCATCCAGTCGGCCTAACGCATTTTCTAACTCCATCAATCCACAGGTGCCGACTTGGCCTTGGGTGATTTCCTCATGGATGTGCCGGCGCAGGTCATCCTTCAGTTCGGCGGCTTCCTCGCCATCCATTTGCTCGCGCTCGACGCGCTCCTGCAAGTATTGCTCCAATCGCATCTCTGCTGCTTCCGTCCACTGTTTCATGCTGTTGTTTTGGGTGATTGTTTGTGCTTTCCTAAGGTTTCGACTCCGCGAATCATGGTATCAAAATAGACGGCCATCTCTTCCGCTTGCTGGCGGCCTTGGGTCGTGAGGCGATAGTACTTGCGCGCGGGACCTTCGTTCGATTCCTCCAAGCGCGTGTCCACCAGTCCCTGCTTTTTCAGGCGAGAGAGCAGGGGGTAAATTGAACCCTCAGCCACGCCTATCCCCGGAATGCCGACCAGTGCCTTGACGAGCGCATAGCCATACCACTCGCCTTCTTTCAATGCGCGCAGGATGCAGAAATCCAACAGACCCTTGCGCATCTGCACGGCCCAATTGTCAAACCAATCTCCTGACGCTTCCCCCTTGTCGCTCATGACAAGCTGGGTATCTTGCATAAAAAGGTAGTTGTCAATGAAAATAATATTTTTTCTCAATCGAGGAAAAGCTGCCTCGTTTTCTAGCTTGCGAGCGACTGTGTCCTTTGCTCTACACGGCAGGGAGTTGTGGGGTTTCGTGTCATGCGGCTGTCTGGATTTTTTTGGGAAATTCTTGCAAAATCCTGCTAACCTCATAAATCCGTGTTTGCAAGATCACACCAACCCCTGCGTGGCCATTCACCCATGACTCACATGACCGCACCCAAAACTAAATACCACGTCAGATTTCGTAAGAGTAATTGCAAACTTCGCGTCTGCTTGCTCTACTTCGGCCCCGTAGGCAACCCATTTGCCCCATCAGGTGTGATAAGAAATCGCCATTGACACGGAGAACGATCATTTTAGTGTAATCTACATGACAGCCATCACCATAGAACTGCCAGAAACGATAGCACGAGAGGTGTCATCGATGGCAGTTGAGCAGCACACCACCGTTGCTACGGTGGTTTCTGCGATCGTGGTGGAGCACGTAAAACAAAAGACCAGCTACGAAGCGGCACAAGAAGATTTTTTGTCGCGTAAACCTGTTCTTTTGCAATCGGAATTTAACGAATATCCTCGCAGAGATGCCCTGTATGACCGCGCCGATATTCGTTGATACCAATGTTCTTGTGTATTCCCGTGACGCTCGTGATACCGCGAAGCAAAAAAGGGCACACGATGCGTTGTCGTTTTTATGGAGGACAAAACTTGGCCGACTGAGTTTCCAAGTGCTCAACGAGTACTACGTGACTGTTACCAAAAAACTAAAACCCGGTTTGGATCGTGACTCCGCTCGGGCAGATGTTCGCGATTTACTCGCGTGGAAACCGCAGACTCACACTGATTCGTCGCTCAAGTTGGCATTCGATATCGAGTCGCGCTATTCTGTATCATGGTGGGACAGCCTCATCTTGTCATCTGCGATGGAAGCATCATGCGATACGGTTTACTCTGAAGACCTTCAGCACGGCATGCGCTTCGGTGGAGTCACCGTGATCAACCCGTTCCATCTGGAATTTTCATTACCAACACTCTCTTAAACAAACAACCTATAACCTAATTATCATGAAACTACACAACGCCATGTGGCCCGGACTCGTTGGAAAAGAGCCCGACACCGACCATCCGCCGATCTCGCTCGATCACATGCTGGAACTCACCGCCGCCGCTGAGGTGGACGGCCAGAAGTTTGACGGGGTCGATTTGTTCTTGTTCCATCCGCACACCGATCCCGATATTTCCGAGGACGATCTGAAGGCAATGGCCGACAAAATTGCCGCAAAAAATCTCGCTGTCGGTTCCCTCGTGGCACCGATTTGGCCGGGCACTGTTGGTGATTCCTCGATGGGAGATGACGAGCAACAAGCGAAGTTTTTGCTGTCCATCGAAAAGGCTTGCCGCATTGCGAAATTGTTCAATGAGCACGGCGTGCGCAAGTACGGCGTGATCCGCGTGGACTCCGCGGAGTTCGGCGTGCAGAAATGGGCGGAGGATCCTGTGAAAAACACCGCCCGCATCGTCGATACCTTCCAGAAAGCCGCCAAAATCGCTGCCGATCATGGCGAGCGCATCGCCGCGGAAGGGGAAATTTGCTGGGCGGGCATGCACTCCTGGGAAGTGATGCTGCGCACGCTGGAAGGCGTCGGCATGCCGGGAGTTTTCGGTTTCCAAGCTGACCTCGCCCACACCTACCTCTACCTCATGGGCTACAATGCTCCTGAGTCCGCCTTGCTGCAACCCGGTTACACCGATGAAGAGTTCTGGCCCGCTTATGAAAAAATGGTCAGCGCGCTGCGCCCGTGGACCATCGATTTCCACGTCGCGCAAAACGACGGCACCGTGCACGGCACCGGTTCGCACGAGAAGACAGGCCGCCACTGCCAAGCCGATGATCCGAATGGCAAGCTCGACATCGCCAAGTGCTCCGCCGTTTGGCTGCAAGGCGCTGCCGAACGCGGTATCCAGCACATCTGCTGGGACGGTTGCATGTTCCCCAATGCCGTTCTCGAAAACCCCGCCACATGGAACACCATCCTCAAGGCGATGATTTCGGTGAAGAAGGCTCTCTAACATTTCCTGATAGACATTGATCACGCTATACTTGGATACGTGCTGCTTGAATCGTCCTTTTGACGAGCCCTCGCAGTTTCGTGTTCGTGCTGAATCTGCTGCTGTCCTTGAAATTCTGCAAGGCGTAGCGATGGGCGAGTATGGCATGATCTCCAGTGCCATACTTGACTGGGAAGTTAGCAAAAATCCACATCCACACAAACAATTCGAGATTCAGAAAATCCTGTCACTCGCCACTATCTACATCGATCAAGGAGTTACGATCACCTCACGAGCTAGCGCGTTGTGTGCACTCGGATTTCAGTCCTATGATGCGCTTCACTTGGCTTCTGCCGAAGAATCTGCTGCAAATTGCTTTTTGACGACTGATGATAAATTGCTTAAGCTCGCCGCGAAACATTCTGTGGATATCAAAGTCCCCGTAATGAATCCGGTGCAGTGGATTTGGAACCAAATGACATGAAAACGACTTTGCACGATATCAATGTGAAAGCCCAAACCATTCTCGCGAGAGAACTGGACCCGCTGGAGTATATTCAGTTTTTTCGCCAATACGAACTGGGCCAAGGCGACTACACCAGAGATCGTGAAGCACTTCTCGGCAATCCCAGCATGGATGACATCATCGGTGAAATCCAAGCGAAGCAAGCAAACAAATCCTCTTAATTGTTATCCACTACTCTTACTACGAACTACACCTTATGAAAAAACAACTGAACGTCGGCGTTATTGGTTACGGCTTTATGGGCCGTACGCACTCGAATGCATTGTCCCAGGTATCGCATTTCTTCGATACGGAATACGTCCCCGTGCGCAAAGCGATTTGCGGTCGGGATGAAGCCAAGGTGCAAGCCTTTGCGGAAAAGTGGGGCTATGAGTCCTATGAAACCGATTGGCGCAAACTGGTCGCACGTCCGGACATCGATGCCGTGGACATCTGCACTCCCAACGATTCGCATGCCGAAATCGCCTTGGAGTGCATCAAGCACGGCAAGATGATCCTTTGCGAAAAGCCGCTCGCGCTCAATGGCGAACAGGGCGAAGCGATGGTCGCCGCTGTGGAGGCTTCCGGTCTGCCGAATCTGGTGTGGTACAACTACCGTTTCCTCCCCGCCGTGACACATGCGAAAAACATCGTCGCCGCTGGTGAGCTCGGTCGTATTTTCCACTACCGTGCGAACTTCCTGCAGGACTGGACGATTTCGTCTGAACTGCCGCAGGGTGGTGCTGGTCTCTGGCGTCTCGATGCCGCTGCGGCGGGGTCGGGCGTGACCGGTGACTTGCTTGCGCATTGCATCGATACCGCACGCTGGATCAACGGCAACATCGTTTCCGTGAGCGCCATGACCGAGACCTTCATCAAGGAGCGCGTTCACACCGCCACCGGTGAAAAAATGCCCGTCACCATCGACGATGCCTGCGCTTTCCTCGCCCGCTTTGAAAATGGTTCGCTGGCGATTTTTGAATCGACCCGCTACGCCCGCGGTCACAAGGCACTCTATACCTTCGAGATCAATGGTGAGAACAAATCCTTGGCCTGGGACCTGCACGACCTAAATCGTCTCGATTACTTCGATCACGGCGTCCCCGGCGATCGTCGCGGCTGGAGCAGCATCCATTGCTCCGATAGCGATCAGCCCTACGCGGGCCATTGGTGGGTGCCCGGCCTTTGCCTCGGCTACGAGCACAGCTTCACCCATGAGTTGTATGAGTTCCTCAAGTCGCTGGAAAATCCCTCGGCACCGAAGAACTACCCCGATTTCCGCCACGCTCTCGGCACGCAGTATGTGTGCGATGCCGTTCTGGAATCCGCCAAGACCAAGCAGTGGGTGGACGTCAAACAGTCGTAATACTCGACACAATCGTAAAAAACGGGCGATGGTAACTCCATCGCCCGTTTTTTTGGCAGGAATTACATCTCCGGAAGTGCGAAAACTTTGGTGATCCGGTGTTAAAAAAATTCACTGCTGCTCACAACAAATACTTGCTCGCTTGTTCCACGTCTTTGTCACCGCGGCCGGAGAGGTTGGCGATGATGATGTCGGTTTTGGGCAGGAGCGGGGCGATTTTCTGGATGTAAGCAATCGCGTGGGAGCTTTCCAGCGCGGGCAGTATGCCTTCGGTGGTGGCGAGGGTTTTGAAGGCGGCGAGCGCTTCGGTATCGGTGGCGTAGGTGTATTCCACGCGGCCGATGCTTTGCAGATACGCGTGCTCCGGTCCGATGGCGGCGTAGTCGAGGCCGGCGCTGACGGAGTGGGTGAGTTCGATTTGGCCGTCGTCGTTCGCGAGCAACCAGGTCTTGGTGCCTTGCAGCACGCCGAGTTTGCCACCTTGGAAACGGGCGGCGTGGCGCTCGGGGATGATGCCATCGCCTCCGGCCTCGACACCGACCATGCGGACATCGGGGTCATTGAGGAAAGGATGAAACAGGCCCATGGCGTTCGAGCCACCGCCGACACAGGCGACGAGCATGCTGGGCAGACGGCCTTCTTTTTCGAGAATCTGTTTACGTGCCTCAACCCCTATCACGCGATGGAAATCGCGCACCATCATCGGAAACGGATGAGAGCCGAGGGCGGAGCCGATGATGTAGTGGGTGTTTTCCACAGAGCCGACCCAGTCGCGCATGGCTTCATTCACCGCTTCCTTGAGGGTGGCTTGTCCGGCGGTGACGGCTACGACTTTGGCACCCATCAGACGCATACGGGCGACGTTGAGCGCCTGGCGTTCCATATCGACGGCACCCATGTAAACGACACACTCCATGCCGAATCGCGCACAGACCGTGGCGGTGGCGACACCGTGCTGGCCTGCGCCGGTTTCGGCGATGATGCGGGATTTTCCGAGGCGCTTGGCGAGCAGGATCTGCCCGAGGGCGTTGTTGATTTTGTGCGCGCCGGTGTGGAGAAGGTCTTCGCGTTTGAGGTAGATTTTCGCCCCGCCGAGTTGCTCGGTCCAGCGCTCGGCATAGTAGAGCGGCGTCGGGCGGCCTACATAATTGTGCAGAAGGTAATCCAGCTCGATTTGAAACGCCGGATCCTGACGCGCCTGCTCGTAGGCGATGGCGAGGTCCTGCAAGGGAGTCATCAACGTTTCCGGTACGAACATCCCGCCGAAGGGACCAAAGTGACCGGTGGCATCAGGAACAGTCGGGAGCAGATCAGGCATCGCGCAGACAATGAAACAGATTCGCGCCTGATGTCAAAAGCGATTTTGCTCGGGTGTGATGTGGGGGCGATTTGCGATGTTAGGGCTTGGCTGGTGACTTGGGGCCAGTTTTTGACAGAATTTCAGAATTTGCAGAATTTCAGTATTTTTTTGTGATCGGTTTTTGATTGATGAAGATTTGACGTCTTAACGTTTTGACGTTACCCTTCCTCCGTGAAACGAGCGACCATTTATTTTGATGACGAGATCCACAAAGTGCTGAAGATGAAGTCTGCGGACATTTCCACACCTATGTCGGAGTTGGTGAATGACGCCGTGCGGGCTGCTCTTTTAGAGGACGCTGAGGATCTCGCTACTTTTCGCGAGCGTGCGGAAGAGCCGGCTATCGATTTTGAGTCCTTCGTTTTCCAATTGAAAAAAAATGGCAAGTTATAAGATTTCCATCAAACGCTCGGCCGCGAAGGAACTGGAAAAAATCGCCCTGCCAGATCGCAAGCGCATCGTTGAAAAGATTCGTGACCTTGCTTCGGATCCGCGACCACCGGGTTGTAAAAAATTATCCGGCCAAGAAAAATACCGATTGCGACAGGGGAATTACCGCATTCTTTATCAAATCCATGATGATGAACTCATCATCATGGTCGTAAAAATCGGCCATCGCCGCGATGTTTATGGTTGAATCTCCGAGTCATCGTGGTCCTTGCATTTTCCTTGAGTCGGCGGCGGGGCTGTGACACGTTGTGAAACATGTCCGCCCGCTCATCCCAAACTCCAGGTCACGTGATCGCGCCGAGCTTGTTGATCGGCACGATGGCGGTGGGGCTTGCGGTGGGGATGGATTCGTTAGGATTCTGGCATGCGCTCGATGAGCGGGCCACGGCGTGGACGGCGCGACTGGGTGATGGCATGCGCGATGTGCCGGCGATGTGGGTGTTGCTACTGACGGTGGTTTCCGCTTATGCGCTACCCTTATTGATGTTGTCATCACCGCAGTGGTGGCGTCGGGTGGTCTTGTGGTGCAGTTTGCTGATGGTCACTGTGGCATGGCTGCCGGTGTTGGCGCTGGCAAGCTGGAAACTCCCGCCTTGCATGCCGCTCGTCGCATTGTTGTGGAGCGGGCTGTGTGCCTTGATCTATGCGCAGCGGCATCGTTTGCCCTGCGAAATGCCTGTCGTTTCTTCTAAAAGCTCCGCGCGCAAGGTGAAAGAAGTCGCGGTGTTGAGTGCGCCGGAGAAGTCGGCTAGCGAATCGTAAGTATGGCAAAAGTCGATTATCCCCAGGCGGTGCAGGAATTGGTGGCGGAGCTGAAACGGCTGCCGGGCGTGGGGCCGCGCAGTGCCGAGCGCATGGCGCTGTGGCTGCTGCAACACAAGCGCGCCGAGCCGTTGGCTCTGGCGCGTGCGCTGGAGCGGGCCGAGAGCGAACTTTGTCTGTGCGAAACGTGTGGATTTTTCGCCACCAGCGAGGCCTGCCCGGCTTGCGATGAGAGCCAGCGCGATGGCTCGGTGATCTGTGTGGTGGAGCAGCCGACCGATGTGCTTCCCATGGAGCGATCCGGATCCTTTCGCGGCGTCTATCACTGCCTCGGTGGCAGGCTCTCCCCTCTGGATCATGTGACGCCGGAAGACCTGCGCATTGGTCCGTTATTGCAGCGGGCGTGCGACGGTGTGGAGATCATTCTCGCACTGGGATCGGATGTGGAGGGAGAAACCACGGCGCACTACCTTGCCAGCGAATTGCGCGGACGCGGGTGTCGCATCACTCGCATCGCGCAGGGACTTCCGGCGGGTGGCGGGCTGGAGCATGCGGATGAACTGACCTTACTGCGGGCGATGCAAGGACGTCGTGAACTGAATGAATAGCAAGCCATGAAATCGAATCGAAATTCCGAAGATCCTTCCAGCAACCGCAAAGGCGGCACACCGTTTTGGGAAAAAATGAAACCCAAAGCACCATCCCGTCCCGCAGCTCGTCCCGCATCCGCGGCTCCCGACAAACGGGCTGCGTCGCGTGGCGCGGCGAAGGAAAAAGGCTGGGACCAGGTGGCGCAGTGGTATGATCAGTTGGTGGGCGATGAGGGCTCCGACTATCATAAAAACGTCATCGTGCCTGCCGTGATGAAACGCCTCGAGCCGAGCTTGCAGGGCGCGCGGGTGATCGATGTTTGCTGCGGGCAAGGCTTTGTGGGGAAATTGCTGCGACAAGCGGGGGCCGTTCGTGTGCATGGGGTCGATGCCAGTCCGCAGCTCGTCGCCGCCGCGCAAAAACGCAATGCCGCCGATGACAAGCTCACTTACGAAGTCGCCGATGCCTGTCAGTCCGGCGCTTGGGCGAATGGCTCGTACGATGTGGCGCTGTGCCTGATGGCGGTGCACGATGTGCCGGATCTGACAGGGCTATTTCAAAACATCGCCCGCTCGCTCAGCGATCGTGGTCGCGCCTTGTTCGTTTTCATGCATCCTTGCTTTCGTATGCCGAAACACTCGCACTGGGGCTGGGATGCGGAGCAGAAAATCCAATACCGACGCATGGATCGCTATGGCTCGGAGGCAAAAATCGAGATCACGACGCATCCAGGTCGCAAGAGCAGCGAGCATACGATTTTTTACCACCGGCCCCTGCCTTCCTATGTGACTTCACTCAGCGCCGCCGGCCTAGCCATCACAGGATGCGAGGAACTGTTCAGCCATCGCCGCTCCCAAGTGGGACCCCGCAGCAAGGCGGAACATTTCGCCGCACAGGAGTTTCCGATGTTTCTGCTGTGGGAGCTGCGCAAGTGCCCGGCGCTTCAGTAGGCGTGCTCGGCGAGGTGGGCGATGCAGTGCTGCGACCACGTTTCCAGTCGCTCGAAGGCTTCGCCGCGCAGTTCTGCCAGCGAGCTGAAACTCAGATCTGTCAGAGCGTCCTCGCGCGAGGCGACGTCTTCGCTATCGAGATCGACCAGATGAACGATGCCGAGGTGGACCTGCCCCACGGGATTGCTGTCGTCGTTGAGCAAAGCGATGATGCGGCTGGTGCGTTTGCTGCCGATGATCAGCTCCTCCTCCAGCTCGCGGGAAACGGCGGCGAAATACGCTTCCGGTCCGACGCGACCCTCGCCTGTATCGATGGGATTGATATGCCCGCCCACGCCGACAGAAATTTTCGCATGCAGGCGGCTCTCGCCACCGGCCTTGCCACGGGTGTAGTGAAGGATGCGGTCGCCGCAGCGGAAGATGCAGTAGGGGATCAGTTGCTTGTGGCTCGGGTCCTCCTCGGCGACGGCGCGATCCATGAAAAAATGATGTGTTGGATCCAGCAAACGGGCGATGACCGGATCGATCTGCTCGGTGAGGATGCCATGAAACGAACCCATTTCATCGAGCAGGGCACGACGAACCACCAACACTTCTTCTCCGGCATACTTGGACATAATAAAAACAGGCGCGGAGGCTGCATCGCGCGCTGGGCTGACGCTAGGCAAAGTGCGTTCCTGCGGCAAGAGGCATTTGCGGCTGTTTCTGCTGCGCGGAGAAATCGGAAATTTTTGCAAGAAATGCCTTTACAAATCCGCTTGGGCCGCTAGTTTCGTCCTCCCAATTCACCACTCACTATCATGAAAGTTCTCTCTTCACTCAATTCCGCCAAACGCCGCCACGCCGATTGCCAAGTGGTCAAACGCGGCGGAACGCTTTATGTGATCTGCAAAAGCAACCCGAAATTCAAGGCCCGCCAAGGTGCGACCAAGGGCACGCGCCTCTCGAAAAAGGGTGTGAAGTAATTTCGCGATCGATCCCGATACAAAAGAGCCGCCAGAGTCATCTGGCGGCCTTTTTTTGCGGCGTGACTCAGCGCAGCATGCGCACGGCGCGGCGAGTGGCGTTGCCGAAAGCAGCGATTTCTTCGAGGGTGTTGTAGAGAGCAAACGAGGCGCGGGTGGTGCCGGAGATGCCGAAGCGCGCCATGAGCGGTTGGCAGCAGTGATGGCCGGTGCGCACGGCGACGCCCATTTGATCGAGAAAGGTGCCGAGGTCGTAGGCGTGCACGCCATCGATGGCGAAGGACAGCGCGCCGCAGCGATCATCGGGCCCGAAAAGGCGAGCGCCGTCGATCTGTTGCAATTCTTTTTCCGCCGCGCGAATGAGTTCGGTTTCGTAGTGAGATATGTCGTTTTTACCGATGGAGTCGACAAAGTTTACTGCTGCTGCGAGTGCGATGGCTCCCTCGATGTTCGGGGTGCCGGCTTCGTATTTGAAAGGTATCTCATTGTAGGTGGTGACGGAAAAACTCACTTCCTTGATCATTTCTCCACCGCCGCGGTAGGGGGGCAATTTTTCTAACAACTCACGCTTGCCCCATAATGCTCCGATGCCGGTGGGCGCATACACTTTATGACCAGAAAATGCGAGCAGGTCGCAGCCGAGAGTTTTCACGTCAATGGTAAGATGCGGCACGGCCTGCGCGGCATCGATGAGCACGATGGTGCCGAACTGATGGGCGGCGGCGATCATTTCGACGATGGGATGCACGGTGCCGAAAGCGTTGGAGATCCAGCCGAGGGCGAGGACCTTGGTGCGCTCGCTGAGGAGGGACCGGAATGCCTCCTGATCGAGCACGCCGTTTTCATCGCAGGGGATGACTTTCAGCAGCGCGCCGCTGCGTTCACAGGCCATTTGCCAGGGGACGATGTTCGAGTGATGCTCGAGCGTGGAGAGCAGAATTTCATCGCCAGGTTGAAGGCTAGCACTGAGGCAATAGGCGGCGAGATTGATGGCATCGGTGCAGCCACTCGTGAAAATCAACTCATCGGGATCGCTGCACCCTAGGTGGGCGGCTACCGTTTTTCTGGCGTCCTCGTAAGCGGCCGTGGCAGCGCGGGCGAGGGCGTGAGTGCCGCGGTGGATGTTCGCATTCATGCTCTCGTAATAAGAGCGAGAAGCATCGAGCACGCTCAGTGGTTTTTGCGTCGTAGCGGCATTGTCCAGATAGATCAGCGGCTGACCATTGACTTGTTGGTGCAGGATGGGAAAAAGTTCGCGTGCTGGAAGAGGAAGACTCACAGCGGTAGCATGCCACGGTTCTGCTAATTTTCCACTCTGATTCTTTCCCATCTCGGGAAAACCTGTTTCATCTGTTATCAGAGAAACATTGACTTTATTACAGACTCCAGCGATGAACTGAATTTCGCACATGTCCTTGATTGCTGAATCCAAACTCACCCTGCGGCTCGCGCTGCCACTGATGATCGGACAACTGAGCCAGATGTTGCTCGGTGTGGCGGATACCATGATGGTAGGCCGACTCGGTGTAACGGAGTTGGCAACGCTGACTTTTGTGAATTCGATTTTCTATCTGCCCTTCGTTTTCAGCATCGGGCTGCTGACCTGCATTTCCGTTCATACGGCCCACGCGCGAGGTGGCGGCGATCCGTCAGCCTCGCGCACTAGTTGTCGCAACGGACTCTACATCGCTGTGGCTGTCTCGATCCTATTCATCGGACTATCGTTGCTCCTACGTCCTTTTCTTGATCGCTTCGGTCAACCACCGAGCGTGGTGAAAATGTCCCATTCCTATGTCACGATACTCATGATTTCATTGCTGCCAGCCTTAGCATCGATGGCATTGAAAAATCACGCCGATGCCCTTGACCGCCCCTGGCCGCCGTTTTGGATTTTTCTCGGTGGGGTATTGCTCAACGTCCTGCTGAATTGGATCATGATCTATGGCAACGTGGGCTGTCCCGCATTGGGCATAGACGGCGCAGCCTGGGCAACACTCATTTCCCGCGTGCTGATATTTGTCGCTCTTTTTGTTTGGCTTGAAACGAATCAGAGCCTGCGCGACTGGGTGCCGCACTCTTGGTTTCGCAAACCGCTCAAGGCAGACTTGCTAGCTCACGCTCGGATCGGCCTGCCTGCTAGTTTTCAGATGTTCTGTGAAGTGGGTGCCTTTTCCGCCGCAGGCTTGATGATGGGTCGGTTTGGCGAAATCTCGATGGCGGCGCACCAAATTGCCATCACCTGCGCAGCGTCGGCCTTCATGATTCCGTTAGGCCTAGCCATGGCGCTCACGGTTCGAACCGGTTCAGTCGCGGGCGCGGGTGAAACGACTCGTTTACGCGCGGTAGTGCATTCTGGCTGGCTTTTGGCCACGGCTTTCGGATTGATCAATGCGACGGCTTTTTTCTTCGCCGGCAGTTACTGGGCTGGGCAATTTACCGATGACATTCCGGTCATTTCACTGACTGTTGCCTTGCTTGTGATCGTTGGTGTGTTTCAGTTGTTCGATAGCGTGCAAGTGGCCTCTTCTGCCATGTTGCGCGGCTTGCATGATACGCGGATTCCAGCGCTGATGGGCTTTGTCGCATACTGGCTGATCGGTCTGCCCGTAGCGATGTTGTTGAGTTGGCAATGGCAAATGGAAGCACGCGGCGTTTGGTGGGGACTGGCGGCCGGGTTGTTTGTCGCCTGCGTAACTTTGGGACCGCGCCTGCGGCAACTTCTACGACGGATGGAAAAAATCTAACGATTCTGCTGCTTTTTCTTCGCATGCCCCGCAGCTTTCCATTGGGGAATCCAATTCTCCGAATCCGTACGCGCCTGTTTGAGATACTCGCTGATCTTCGTAGCGATTTCGGGATGCCTGGCAACGACATCATTCTTTTCGGCAACATTGTTTTGTGTGTCGTATAAAACGATAGCATGATCCGGTCCACCACGCCGGATTCCTTTCCAGCGTCCCTGATAGAGCGCGGCCTGAGAAAAGCCACCTTCGTGAAATTCCCAGTAGAGAAACTCTTGTGGTTCTTGCAACTTTCCGAGAAGTGTGGGCACGATATTGGCTCCATCCACATGAGTGCTGGTATCAGTTTTTGCCAATTGTGCAGCGGTGGGTAACCAGTCGGCGAACGATCCGACATAAGAAGTCGTCGTATCCGCGGGAACCGTCCCCGGCCACCAGGCAATGAAAGGCACGCGAATTCCGCCATCCGTTAGACTGCGCTTGATACCAGTGAACGGTCCCGACGGTTGAAAGCGCGACAATTCATGCCCGCTTTCATTGTGTGGACCATTGTCGCTAGTGAAAATCACCAGAGTATGTTTCGCGATACCAAGCGCTTCCAAATGTGCGAGCATACGCCCCACATAGCGATCCACTCTTTCAATCATCGCCGCATGTCCCCGGTCTTGTTTCGGCCAAGGTTGATCCGCAAACGATCCGTAGTCGGGCACATTCGCTCCGTCTCCCAGAACTGTGCGGCGCTCGTTATTGGCGTGCGGTGAAACCATGCTCCAGTAGAGAAAAAACGGCTTTGATGATTTTTCCGAAACAAACTTTATCGCTTCATCCGTAAATAAATCATCCGCGTATTTCACCGCCGTGGTTGCGTAACCGCCACCTTTGCCACCCACGGGCACTACCACATTCGGCAGTTTTTCCTTTTCATCACCGCGCCACAATGATTCGGGAAAATGATTGTGCGCATGTGTGTGATTGAGAAAGCCATAAAACTGACCAAAGCCCTGATGCTTTGGCAGGCCTTCTTCCGTGCCATCGTGTTCTCCCAGACCCCACTTGCCGATGCAGGCTGTGCGATAGCCCGCGCGCTGCAACACCGTTGCTACTGAAACATCCTCCTTGGTGAGCCCGACAGCTGCTTTGTTTCCTCGCACCCTTGTATGCCCCTGGTGTTGCCCTGTCATCAGAACACAGCGCGATGGCGCGCACACCGTGGCTCCGGAATAATAATGGGTAAAACGCATGCCCTGCTTCGCCATGCGGTCGATGTGTGGAGTCGGAATCACCTTCTGTCCGTAGCAGCCCAGCTCGCCGTAACCGAGGTCATCCGCCATGATCCAGATCAGATTTGGCGTTTGGGCGTAAGCCACTTGACAGCCGACTAGCCACATCATCAGAAAAAATTTCCCGCACTGCTTCATGAGGCTGAGAATACGATACCAGAGATACCATGCAACAATAATGCCCCATTGAGGGATGAACATTTTCTTGCAAGCAACGCATCAGAGATTAGCGTGAACTCGCCATGCAAAATGAAAAAAACACATCCAAGATCGCGCGCCGCGATTGGCTGAAGAAAGTATCGCTAGGTGGCCTCAGTGCGCTGGGTGCCCAGTCCCTCCACGCTCAGAGCGATCCTTTTGCTGGGTCTGATAAAGTGCGCGGCATCATCTTCATGGTGTCCGATGGCATGAGCCCGGGCGTGCTTACGATGGCACAGGCATTTTCCCAACAGATTCGCGGCAAAGGCACTCGCTGGTGGGATCTCATCAACGACCAGAAATCCGCACGCGGCTTGATGGATACCGCCTCCGCCAATTCCATGGTCACGGACTCCGCCGCCGCCTCCTCCGCTTGGGGCGGTGGGCAGCGGGTGAACAATGGCATGATCAATTACACGCCCTCCGGAAAAGCCATCATGCCCATCGCGGCGATGTTACAGAATAAAGGGCGTCGCATCGGATTGGTTACAACTGCAACGGTGACCCACGCTACACCCGCCGGATTTGCCGCTGCGGTGACGGATCGCAATGATGAGGATTCCATTGCCGAGCAATACCTCAACCGCGTCGATCTCATCCTCGGGGGGGGCTCGGCATTTTTCGATGCAAAGATCCGTAGCGATCAAAAAAATCTGTTCGAGGAATATCAAAAAGCGGGCTATCAACTCGTTTCGCAACGTGATGCCTTGCTCAGTTCGCGCGAGGGAAAAATTCTCGGTATTTTTTCACCGAGTCACATTCCTTACTCCATCGACCGTCAACAAAGCGCCGAGCTTCAGCAAAAAATTCCTACACTCGCGGAAATGGCGAAGGCAGCTGTCACTCGGTTTTTAGAGGGAAGCGCGCCGTTTCTTCTGCAAATCGAAGGCGCGCGCATCGACCACGCTGCACACTTGAACGACATCGCGGCGCTGCTCCACGAGCAACTGGAATTCGATGACGCCATCGCGCAGGTTCTTGCGCTGACGGCCAATCACCCTGATGTGCTGATCGTCGTTACCAGCGATCACGGAAATTCAAATCCTGGATTGAACGGAATGGGTGCTTCTTACAAAAACAGTAGCACATTTTTTCAGCGTATTGCCAAAATGAAAGAGTCTCACGAGAGCCTCCTCGAGCGATTGCAGAAAAACCCACAGCAAGATATCGGCGCTCTTGTGCGCAAGAGTCTGGGTTTTGAGCTTGAGGCGAAGGAAATCTTGGCTCTCACAGAAATGCTGAGTAAAAGCACAGCCATCGAATGGAACCACCAGTTGGCGAAACCCGAGGGCTTGCTCGGACAGTTTGCTGGCAACCATACGGGTGTCGGATGGACCGGCACTACGCACACCTCCGATCCGACACTAGTCACTGCCATCGGCCCCCAATGTGAGCGCTTTTCCGGCATGGTGATCAATACGGATGTGTTCCGTCATATAGCGGAATTACTATGTTCATAGTATATGCGGATTACGTTACTCATGAACCTGATGTTCCGGTAGCGTGATCCATCACATGCTCTACGATTTGTGCGGCAAGTGATTCTGTGGCACGATCGAGCTCCTGCACCGCGCTTTTGAGGCGCTGGGCGTCCTTTCCTTCAAGAGCTCTGCGGACAAGATCCCTGGCTGTATCGATGGCTAATCTCTCATCTTCGTGCAACCAGTCGCGTCCGATCGCCAGCGCGCCATCAATGGCAGGAAGAAGTTCTTCCGCTTTCAGTTTGGCTTCGGTCCAGACCCGTTCGGCCATGTCCTCAAACGCATGCTCCACGGATTCGTTGACCATTTGGCCGACCTTATCATCGCTCACATCCACGGCTGAGTTTTCGATCACAAGGACTCGATCGACACCTGTGGCCACGTCGCGGGTCAGCACTTCGAGTATGCCATTTTCATCGAGACGGAACTGCACTCCGATGCGTGCTTGCCCTTTCGCTGCGGGTTCAAACGGCACATCGACTTGCCCCAGTTCCCAGTTGTCACGGGCCATTTCACGCTCGCCTTGTAAAACGCGAATCCGCATGGCGCGCTGGCCATCTGCGGCATTGGTAAACATCTCTCCCGCCTTGCAGGGAATGGTGGTGTTGCGGGGAATCAGCACATTCATCAGTCCACCCAGGGTTTCAATGCCAAGACTGAGCGGCGTCACATCTAACAAAACCATCTGTTTCATCGCGCCGCTGAGCATGCCCGCATGAATGGTGGCGCCGAGTGCGATCGCTTCATCAGGGTGTTGGGACACATCCGCCACACGACCAAAACACTGCTCTACCGCAGCCCTTACGGCAGGAATGCGCGTGCTGCCGCCCACTAACACTACCGCGTTCACTTCTTGTGGCAGCAGTCGTGCGTCGTTCAGCGCCTTCTGGCAGCAAGCAATGGTCCGTGCGATCCACGGTTGCATCCACTCTTGCCACTGCTTTCTGGTGAGCAAAGTGGAGAAACTGTTGACTCCATCAAAAAACGGCATGCTAAAGGTCTCCTCATCCCGCAGAGAAAGAGCGCACTTCACCCGCTCCGCCTCCATCAGCCATCGCGCGCGCTCCAGTGGAGCCAGCGCCTGAAACTCCAGACCGGCAACGCGCGCCATGGTCTCGGCCATCGTCTGATCCAGGTCATCGCCACCGAGCTGCGTGTCGCCATGAGTCGACAGCACCTGAAATACTCCCTCTTGCATTTCCAGAATCGTTAGATCAAACGTGCCACCGCCGAGGTCATAGACCGCCACACGCGCGCGCTCTCCCAGTTGGTCCAAGCCATAGCTCAAAGCCGCGGCCGTGGGCTCATTGATGATGCGCACGACCTCCCAACCAGCCAGTTCTCCCGCGCGTTTTGTTGCTTGGCGTTGACCATCGTGAAAATAAGCAGGCACTGTGATGACTGCCTTACGCAGAGTTTTGCCCATACGCCATTCTGCAACTCGTTTGAGTTCGGTGAGGATCAGAGCACTGACTTCTTCTGCCGATTTCCCTAACAAATAGTCCCGATCCGAGGCGTTCGGTTCCCGTCCCATCAGTCGCTTGACACTCGTGATCACGCGTCCGCCATCGCTTGCTCTTCGCCTCAGAGCTTTTCGTCCCGTTTCCACCGCGCCATCTTCACCAATCCACACCGCGCTGGGCATGATGCGTTTGCCATCCTCATCGGCCAGTAACAGAGGAAATCCAGAGTCAACTACGCCGATGGCGGAATTGGTCGTGCCGAGATCAATGCCGACGATGGGATCATTCATAACCTGAGAATATCACGCCTTGATCGCCACGACTTTTTGGCGGAAGAGTTCATACAATTCGTTCACATCATTCGCTTGCATCATGCGTTCGCGTGTTTCCGGTTTGGTAAACATACGTGCGATCGCTGCAAGTGCATGCAGGTGTTTTTGATACGATTTGAGGGGAGAAATGAAAAGCACTACGAAGCGCACGGTCTCGCGGTCTTGCGCCTCAAAATCGATGCCCTCGCGAGAGCGTCCGAAGACGGCGACCACTTCATTGATGTGTTCTGAGAAAGCATGAGGGATGGCCACGCCTCCGCCCACGCCAGTGCTGATCATTGACTCGCGCTGCCGCAAACGATGAGAAACTTCCGTTCGCCACTCCAAAGAAAAATCTCCGGCATGGATTAGGTGATCTAACAATTCATCCATCGCTTCCCAGCGGTCAGCCGCCTTCATATCGGGCAAGATATGTCTGGGTGTTAGGATTTCAGATAGTTTCATGTCAAAATGCTGGCAAAGCAGTAATGGCGAATCACCACGGTGGCAAGTTGTTTTTCCATAGCCGATACGGAGGCTTATGCCGGCGTAGCAGCCCACGCAGGACGTTCATCTTCAAAGGTTAGCCGTTTGCCGCTGTGTGGGTGATCGCAGCACATGCGCCAGGCATGCAGCATCATCGGTTCCGCATCACGATCTAAGGTTTGCGTCGCCGCGATTTTTTTCTCCGGCAGATAGGTGGGATCCCCGCACACGGGATAACCCAGATGCCAGAGGTGAACGCGTATCTGATTAGTGCGTCCGGTGTGTAAGGTTGCCTGCAGCAGGGCGGTGTGGTCATCGTATCGGTGTAGCACCAGAAAATCTGTGCGGGCCGATTGCCCTTCCTCTTCGTCGATCGCACGAGAGCCCGCGACATCAGGTGCGGTGCCAATGGCTGCTTCACAGACAGTCTGGTTCCAGTCAGGTAGACCCTGCACGCGCACGAGGTAGGTTTTTTCCATGGTATGCAGCTGAAACTGTTGCTGCATTTTTGCGCAGATCGGGCGCGTGCGTGCATAAAGGACAATGCCAGCGGTGTTCGCATCCAGTCGGTGCACGGGTCGCGGTGCTGGATGAACAACCTGATTGATGATGGACTGCAAGGTATTGCGATGAAAGCGCCCGCAGGGATGCATGGGCAGAGGAGCGGGTTTGCGAATGACGATGAGGGCGCTGTCTTCATATAGAAAACGGATGTCTGCATTCACATTCGGCTCAGCTGCCAAAGTCATCCGCTGCTCATAGCGCTCACCAGCGCGCACGATTTGATCGCCCGCTACTACCACGCCACGCGCATTGGTGAAGCGTCGTTCATCGAGCCGATGCTGCCACTCGGTTTCATCGATGTGAGGAAACAAGCGCACTAACAGTTGGAGCAAGGTCCAGCCATCAAAATCTGCTTTGATAAAAAGCGGACGGAGGTTTTCATAGGGCACGCTTCCGGGCAATGGATGCACCACTTGAGACAGCGCCAGACTGCGCTTTTCTAAAGTCTGTCGCATTTTTTCTTCCTCGGCCACGTAACAATACGGGCATGATTCGCCTTCGACGTAGCGCGGATCTTGCTGCTCTTCCGGTTCCAGCGGGGCTTGGCATTGAAAACAAATTGCCGATGGTGTTTCGCGCAAACTGGGATCGAGTCCGACGCGGTGATCGAACACAAAGCACTCGCCATCGTAGTGATCACCGCCCACTTCCTCGAAGTATTTCAGGATCCCGCCATCGAGTTGGAAGATGTTTTCATAGCCCTGCAACTCCATAAACGGAGCGGCTTTTTCACAACGGATGCCTCCTGTACAAAAAGTGACAATCGCTTCTTTTTTTAATTCTTCTGGTAGTTTCGCAACCGCCTCGGGAAATTGGCGAAAAGTGTCAACCCCGATGGGTATGGCGTTGCGAAACGTGCCGAGCTTCACCTCGTAATCATTGCGTGTATCCAGCAAGGTCACGGGGCGTCCCTCATCGAGCCACTGCTTCAAGGTAGTTGCAGATAAGTGGCGCGACGTGTATTTTGCCGGATCCACTTCAGTCACGCCAAAGGAAATAATTTCTTTTTTGATGCGAACCAGCATTCGATTGAACGGTTGATGATCACTCTCACTAAACTTCGCTTGGAACGCCTCTAACCCGGGAATGCTTCGCACTACGGCAATGAGATGATCGATGTCTTCACGCATACCTGCCAAAAACAAATTGATGCCCTCGGTGCTTAAAAGGATGGTTCCTTTGAGTTGGTGCGCCTTGCATTCATCCATCAGCTGACTCCGCCACTCTTTCAAATGGTCGAGGTGAGCGAAAAGATATCCGGAGATGTTGCTAAATACAGGTGAAGGTGAATTCATGTAGCGGATCGAGACTAACGTCCTGCCTCTATTTTGCCAAGAGGGATTATCCGGTCGGCAGGTGCTAGCTGATCAGATGACCATGGGGCAAAGCAGCGGATTCCTGAGACCTGTCATTGGTTGTCTTCGCGCAGGGACCGCGACGGATGCGGTCACTGACAATCATTTTTTTCGTGCTTGAGTGACCGTCGCAAATCCATTACATGTCCCGTTAACCAAGAAGCAAAACATGAAATATTTACGGATCGCTACAATCGTTTTGGGATCATTGCTGATGAGCTCATGCAAAGAGGATGAAGCTGCGAAGCAGAAAATCACGGAACTGGAAGATACCATACTGATCTTGCAAAGCGAAAAGGTCGGGCTAGAAGCCGATGTGTTGGCTTACAAAGCCAAGCAGGGTGGCATGGATGCGGTGACGGCGAAAGCACTGACCGATCGCAAGGATGCTCTGGAGCAACAAGTGCAAACCTTGCTTCCCTTGGAAGCTAAGGTCAGGGAACTTACTCTCCAAAATGAGGAACTAAAGTCGAAGCTCGCAGCGGCTACCATGACACCCACAGGCGCGGCATTGGGTGGCGTTGCAGGATCTACAGGCGATGTGGCGCCAGCAGGTTCTGACATCAGCAAAGCGGTGGCGGATTCGTTTGTCTCGGTCGAGGGCGATCAAAGTAGCGGTGGCGGATTTTTGGCGGCACAGGACGGGAAAGTGTATCTTTACACGGCTGCCAGCATTCTTTCCGGCAATCAGAAACTGACCATCCGCACCTCTGGCGGGCAGTCCTTGACGAAGTTTGCCGCTTTGGAGTTGTGCGAAGGTGTGGACATCGCACGCATGCAGGTTCTCGATGAGGTGCAGCACAAGATGGAATTGGTGGCCGCGGATGCAGAGATTCCAAACTCGGTGGCGGTGCTGGCACTGGGCATGGCTAAGGGTAGCTCGGTCGTTTCTACGGAAAAAGCCAATGTCTTAGGCGTTGATGGAAATGCTCTGCAAGTGGACAGTAGTTACCTCCAAAGCGCGGCGGGCGGACCAGTCATTCACGCGATCTCCGGCAAGGTTCTCGGTGTGATCAGTAAAGCGATCTCTGCTCCTAAAACGTTGTGGCAATACCAGGATGCATCGGATGCATCCGGCCAACAGCAAGTCATCATTAATCGGTTGAATAAAACGATTGTGTGGAAAGAAACGAAGATCGGATCATTCATATCGGAATCAAAGGTGCTGCGCGAATTCGATCAAGTCACGCGGTTGGCACTGGCGGTTTCGAGCATAAGCTTGTTTGAGGGACTGCCACAAACGGAGACGATGGTGAGCGGAGCGAGCGTTTCGGTGCAGTCGGTCCTAGATCAGCACAAGGACAAACCATTGGTGCAGGCTATCACGAAGTGGAAAGCGGATGGCACTGGCAAGAAGTTGACGATGAGTGAGGCCGACATTAAGAAAAAATGGCGTGGACTTCTGTCGGAGTCTTTGTCGATGGCACAACGCGGCGTTGCCGAAATGAATGCACCACAGTTTTCTTGGTATCATCGTGCTTGGGCCGAGTCTTCCCTGAGCGAACGCAAGGACGCGATCGTAGACATCAATGAAGCTCTCGCAGCGGCGAAGTAAATCGACTTGCCGGCAGTAATTCTCCGAGCTACGACCATCGAGGGGAATCCCGCGTGCTGTTCGCACTGGGATGAATGTTATCTTTGATTGCTGCTCTCGACGTCGCGTTGGGAATCAAACACTTCTGCTTTTGTTGACGTAGGACCTTCGTCTACTAGCGGAAGTGTGGATCGGTAGTCATCTTTGTATAAGCCGATTTTTTTCACGGGTAGAGCCGGGAAGCCTTTGATGCCGACGCCATTTTTGCGCAGTGTAGCGATGGGGTTATCGTTTTTTGTTAGCCCTGCATCCGTGCGCGAAATCTTGCGGTTCTCTCCGATTTTCGAATGCACCAGGTGCTCTTTTTTTCCGCTCATATGGACAGTCGTGGGGCAATCGATTAAGACATTGCCGCTGATCACATTTCCCGTGGGCCAGTCGGGGTGAAAGGTAAGGATGTCTTTCATCTCCGGATAGCGCTCCGACCAAGGAGGCTGCTGGAATTTCACTCGGCGCACTGTCTCGGCGAGTTGTTTGTGCGTAGCGTTGTAGCCACGCGAAACACCTCGGTCGTCGATGTGAATGCCGCGCGGACAATCGATGATGAGATTTTCTTTGATGATGTTGTCGTGCCCTCCGCCGATGAACGGGCCGTAGTGCGTATTCCAAATGATGTTTTGCATCACGGTATCTCCGCTATCACCATCATCCATGTAGAAAGCATTCGCGTTCGGGGAATCCGCCACGATGTTATGGCGCAAGACATTGCCGCGACTGGTCCAGTCATGGTAGGCGTAAAATACGCCGACATCCCCGGAATCGAGAGCTACTCGCCAAATTTCATTGCTCTCGAGAAGGTTGTCATTGCCACCGTAAAGCACCGCCGCGTGGGGGAGATCGTGGATGAGATTGTGCGCGACTCGGCAACCGGCCGCGTAGGAACCATAAGCACCTAGTTTGATCGCAGGGGCATAGGTAGTTTGTGTTTGTCCGACGTGATGGATGTGATTGTTTACGATTTCATGCCTCGCCTTGGTGAGGGTGAGTTGATCCCCGCCGCCCACATAGATACCACCTTGACCGAGATGATGGAAGTCGTTGCTGCTAACGCGATGATCGCATCCGCCGTCGATGATCGCGCCAGTGCCACCGAGGTTGCGAAAGACACAGCCTTTGATCTGAACGGCCTTGCCGCCCTTGACTTCCACACCGTGGCCGAGTCCGAATTCCAGAGTCATACCCTGAATGGTGACAAATTCAGTGTCGCGCATTGTCATGAGGGCTTGCTTCGTATCGGAAATAATCAGCTTCGTTTTTGTTAGATCCTTCTTTGGCCAGACATAAAGGGTTTGGGAAGAAAAGCGCAGGCACCACTCGCCGGGGCGATCCAGTTCCTCCAGCAGGTTCAGGGCATACCACTTTTCCTTGCCATCGCCGACACGCGTGCCTTTCACTTCTTTGCTATACTTCGAACCAAGACCGCCGTTCACCGCTTGCGAGAGAGTGATGGATTTTGCCGCGGGGTTGAGGTTTGCCACGCGGACGGTCTCAGGGTGCCAAGGCACGCGCCAGAAGCCCTTAATCCACAAACCATCATTCATAGCTGTGACCCAATTGGCAGGTCGATCCCCTCGATACACAAAAGTCCCACCCCTGCGCTCGGCTCCCTGCCACTTGCCACTGTCCAGCACTCGTTCGATGGTGGTGTAGCCTTCGTTCGGCCAGCGGGCGAGCGGCATGCGTTCACCGTCGATAAATAGCTCGATGACGCCTCCAGAGCCGGTAAATGATTCGGGAAAACGACCGACGTTTTTTATTCCTAAAGTAGGTAGATGCAATTCTCTCACTTGATCGCGGGCGACCTGAGGAAGGCGCGCCTTGACTGCTGGATCTGAGATAGGTCGCAAGGCGCTGTGAGGGATGATTTTTCCGCCAACGAGAGAAACCGTGCCTTGCGCCCGATAGACGATATCGGCATGATTGCGCCCGCTATCTTCTTTGCTCAAGGCGAAGGGTTGCGTCCGCAGATAAGTACCGGCATGCACATGCACCACAGCGCCCGAAAAGGCGGCCTCGTTCCGCATGGGTCGTAGCAGATCGCGCGCTTTATCCAAGGTGGCCACAGGCTGATCGGCCGTGCCCGGATGTTGATCGTTCCCCTTGGGCGAAACATGCAATGAGATCGGTTCCGCCGCATGCAGCGTGGCACACAGCAGGGTGAAACAACTCACGACCACCGCACAGAGAGTGAGGTACCCACGAGCAATATCGCTGCAGAATCTGGAGGCTCGGGGGAGGTTGTGTATCGAAACCATAATCAGTGAAGTTTGTGTTACGACGTTATATAAGATCATTCTACAAACAAGTGGGATGCGCAGTACGATGCGGTCAGTTCGCTTGTGTTTTTTCTCTACCTATCACAAATCTACCACCATCGACGCGATGGCTTTTTTTGCTTTTTCGCGCGCGCTTTCGATGTCGGTATCGCGGGCGAGGGCGACGCCCATGCGGCGTTTGCCGGAGACATTCGGCTTGCCGAAGAGTCGGAGTTGGGTGTCGGGTGCGGCGAGGGCTTGTTCTAAATTTCCGTAGGTGATGGCTTGTGAGTCGCCTTCGACGAGCAACACAGCGGATGCCGAGGAGCCGAGGAGGCGGATCGCGGGGATGGGCAGGCCGAGGATGGCGCGGGCGTGCAGGGCGAATTGGGAGAGGTCTTGCGAGATCATGGTCACCATGCCGGTGTCGTGCGGGCGCGGAGAAACTTCCGAGAAGATGATTTCCTCGCCTTTCACAAAAAGCTCGACGCCGAAAATGCCGCGTCCGCCGAGGGCATCGGTGATGGCCTTGGCGCAGTCTTGCGCGCGCTGGCGGGAGAGGTCGCTCATGGGCTGTGGCTGCCAGCTTTCGCGGTAGTCGCCGTCGATCTGGATGTGGCCGATGGGTTCGCAAAACGAGGTGCCGCCGGCGTGGCGCACGGTCAGTTGCGTGATCTCGTAGTCGAACTCGACGAAGCCCTCGACGATGACTTTTCCTTTTCCCGCGCGGCCGCCTTTTTGCGCGTAGTCCCAAGCGGCTTGGATGTCCTCGGGGCGTTTGATGGTGCTTTGGCCTTTGCCGGAGGAACTCATGATGGGCTTCACCACGCAGGGCAGACCGATTTGTGCGACGGCGGCGTGGTATTCCTCTTCCGTGGCGGCAAAGCGATAGGGTGACGTTTTTAGACCCAGTTCTTCGGCGGCGAGGCGTCGGATGCCTTCGCGGTTCATCGTGAGTTGTGTTGCACGGGCGGTGGGGATGACAGTGGCGAGGCCTTCGTTTTCGATCGCGGCAAGGGTATCGGTGGCGATGGCCTCGACCTCGGGCACGATGAGATGCGGTTTTTCTGCTTCGATCACAGCCCGCAGCGCCGCGCCATCCAGCATGGAAATGACATGCGATCGATCCGCCACCTGCATCGCGGGGGCGTTGGCATAGCTATCGACCGCGATGACTTCGACGCCGTAGCGTTGCAATTCGATGACGACTTCTTTGCCGAGTTCACCGGAACCACAGAGCATCACGCGCGTCGCGCCGTCGGTAAAAGGAGTGCCAATACTTGTCATATCCCGATGCTAAAGGCGGGGCACGGAGGGGTAAAGGGGAATTTGGGGGGAAGTGTGGTATCTGATTCCATGCAGAGTGCCTGATTGGTCACTCACAGCTCTTCCCGCATTTTCTTTTCCAGAGCGGCGTTGATGAAGCCGGAGAAGAGAGGGTGTGGTTTATTGGGTTTGGACTGGAACTCGGGGTGGAATTGGCAGGCGATGTGGAAGCGGTTGCTGGGAAGTTCAATGATTTCCACCAAGCCTTCCTTGGCGCTGACGGAGCTGATGACGAGGCCTTTTTCTTGGAGCTGGTCCTGATAGTCAGAGTTGAACTCGTAACGGTGGCGATGGCGCTCGGTGATGCGGTCGGCATTGTGATAGAGCTGCGCGGTTTGCGTGCCGGCGAAGAGAATGGACTCGCAGGCACCGAGGCGCATGTTGTTGCCCATGGTGGTGAGTTTTTTCTGTTCCTCCTGTAGGCTAACGACGGGGTAAGGAGTATTTTCATCGAACTCGGTGGAGTTTGCGCCGGTCATACCGCAGACATTGCGGGCGAATTCGATGGTGGCGATTTGCATGCCGAGGCAGATGCCGAAGTAGGGAATATTGTTCTCGCGGGCATACTTGGCGGCGAGGATTTTGCCTTCGATGCCGCGATCGCCGAAGCCACCAGGCACGAGGACGCCATCGACGTGCCCGATGATTTCCTCCGCGCTTTGGTTTTCCAGTGCCTCGGTGTCGATGCGGACGATGTTGATTTTCGTATCGTGTGCGGCGCCGGCATGGATGAGTGATTCGTAAATCGATTTGTAAGCGTCTTGCAACTCGGTGTATTTTCCGGCGACGGCGATGGTGACGCTGTGCTTGGGATGGATGACGCGTTGCACGAATTTTTCCCATTCTTCAAGGGCCGGTGGAGGCGTGTGACCGAGGCCGATTTTGTCCACGACGAGGCGGTCGATCTTGTCGCGGCGCAGATCGAGCGGGCATTCGTAAATGCTGTGATCGACATCGCGGAAGGCGACGACGTTCTTTTTCTCGACGTTGCAGAACATGGCGATTTTCTTGCGGTTGTCCTCATCGAGATCGGCCTCGGTACGGCAGATGATGATGTCCGGCTGGATGCCGATTTCGCGCAGCTTGGCGACGGACTGCTGGGTCGGCTTGGTTTTCACTTCGCCAGCGGCTTTGATGAAAGGAAGCAACGTGACGTGGATAAAGCAGACATTTTCTTTACCGACTTCTAACGCGAATTGGCGCAGTGCTTCGAGGAAAAGCAGACCTTCCATGTCTCCTACGGTGCCGCCGATTTCCGTCATCAGCACATCGACGTCGGGATTGTTTTGTGTCACTTCATAGATGCGTGATTTGATCTCATCGGTGACATGCGGGATGAACTGCACGGTTTTGCCGAGGTAGTCGCCGCGGCGTTCTTTTTTGATGACGGCATCGAACACCTGACCAGACGTTAGGTTGTTCATGCGCGAGAGAACGCCCGAGGTGAAGCGCTCGTAGTGGCCGAGGTCGAGGTCGGTTTCGGCACCGTCATCGAGCACATACACTTCACCGTGTTGGTAGGGCGACATAGTGCCGGGATCGACGTTGAGGTAGGGGTCGAACTTCTGCATCAGGACCTTGAGACCGCGTTGTTCGAGCAGGGTGCCGATGGAGGCTGCGGCAAGACCTTTGCCGAGTGAGGAAACGACGCCGCCGGTGACAAAAATGTATTTCATGTAGTTGCTAGTGGTAAGTGATCAGTGAGCTGTGGAAGAGAGGAGAGATTCGATGAGTGGAGCCTGTTCAGGCGTGTCGAGGCCGATGGAGTCATCGCTGGTGATGATGACCCTGATGCGCGCGCCGTTTTCTAAAGCGCGGAGTTGTTCGAGTGATTCGGCTTGTTCGAGCGGCGAGGGCGGCCAGGTGATGAATTTCTCGAGGAAGTCGCGACGGTAGCCGTAGATGCCCTTGTGGCGATAGAGGGTGAGGCCTGCAGGCTTGGTGCGCTGGAAGGGCAGGGGCGAGCGGGAAAAATACAGCGCGTGGCCAGAGAGATCGAGCACGACTTTGACGACGTTGGGATCGAGATAGGCGGCCTCGTCATCGATGGGATTGGCGGCGGTGACCATGGGCAGCGCGGCATCATCTATCATCGCCTGCGCGAGTTCATCGATGAGTGCGGGATCGATGAGCGGTTCATCGCCCTGGATGTTGATGATGTGCGTGGCTTCCGGAATCGCGGCGGCGGCCTCGGCGATGCGATCGGTGCCCGTGGGGTGATCGGAAGAAGTCATGACCACCTCGGCGCCGAAGGAAAGCGCGGCATCGCGGATGCGTTCATCGTCGGTGGCGATCACCACGCGATCGAGCCGCGAGCATTCCTGACAGCGTTCCCAGACGTGTTGGATCAGAGGTTTTCCCACGAGAAGATGAAGCGGCTTACCGGGGAAGCGGGTGGAGCCCCAGCGAGCAGGAAGAATGCCGATGATGTGCGTGGATGAAGGTAACACGTGTCTGGGATTGTTGTTAGCAGAGCGGGCGAGACGATGGCAAGAATTTAGGAAAAATTATTCCTTTAGCGCGACGAGGGTTTCTCGTTTTCGCGGAAAACACAGCGCTACCAACACGGTAGTGAGCGTGCCGACCATGATGCGCCAAGTAAACGCGATGGTGGGTAGCCATGCCGGGGAAAAGAACGGCGTCTGCGCATTCGGATGCGAGGCGATTTGCGGGAGCTCCTCCATCTTGAGGCGAGCCTTTTTGGCGATGTCCGCAGAGGCGGGGGGGATCCCGGGAGTCGCGGTGCTGAGGGCTTTCACGGCATTGCGGTAGCGCGCTTCTTTTTCGTGAAAAATATCATACACGTCATTGTGCGCGCCGCTCATGAACAGCGTGGCGCAGAGGCCGGCGATCATGGCGATGCTATTGCCCCGGCAGGTGCCACGGTGTTTCGTGAGCATGCCAACAAGGAAAATACCCAGCAGCGATCCGTAAGTGTAGCCGAAAGAGCCGAGAACGATCGGAATGATGCGCAGCTCGGGGTTTTTCAGCTTCAAAAATGCTGTGCCAATACCGATTAGCGCGAGGATCACGGCAAATGCCACCGTCGAGAGGCGCGCGGCCTTCATTTGCTGCTCGGATGTCGCCTGTGGGCGGAATACGCCGACGAACCAGTCTTTCGTGAAGGTCGTGGCAAGCGCGTTCAGGGCGGTCGAGAGCGAGCCCATCGCCGTGGCAAAAAGCCCTGCCGCGATCAGCCCGCGCAGGCCCGGTGAGAGATCGTGCAGCATGAACCAGGCGAACACATCATTCGTCGGCGCGCCCACCGGATGCTGCAGGTAGTAGCGGTAGATCAGAATGCCGATGGCGAGAAAGCCCACCACTACCGGCAGGTCGACGAGGCCGGAGAGGATCACCGCGCGTTGACCACGTTTCGCGTCCTTGGAGGTCAGCATGCGCTGCACCATGTCCTGATCGGTGCCGTGGGTGGCGAGGGTCGTAAAAATCGATCCAAGCAAGGCCGCCCAGATCGTGTATTCCTGTTCGAGGATGTATTTGATCGATTGGCCGATGCTGTGCCCCTCGCGTAGCCCGTCATCGATAAACATCGGCCTCTTGATCGTGGCGACGAAGGGATCCCAGCCCCCCGTTTCGCCCAGTAGCCAGAAAAACACATAAATCGCCGCGCCGAACATCAGCGAGACCTGGATCATATCCGTCCACACCACCGCCTTGATGCCGCCCAACGTGGTGTATAGTGCTGTCAGCGCCGTGATGATGATCACCGAGAGCGCGTAGATGCCCAGTTCTTGCGCGAAGCGTTCGTCCGGCGTCATTTGCAAAAACTGCGGGTTCACGATCTGCCACGCCAGCACCAACAGAATTGCCGCCACGTAAATGCGCGAGCCGCTGGCCAGCGAGCGGGTGAGGAGAAACACAAACGAGGCCATGCGCCGCGTCAGCTTGCCGAAACGAATTTCCAGGAACTCATAAATGCTGACGACATTGAATTTGTAGAATGGCTTGATGAAAATGGCGGCGACCAGCAATCGCGCGAGAATCGTGCCGATGACCAATTGCGCGTAGAAAAAATTGAGTTTCGCGAAACCCTCGCCCGGTGTGCCAAGGAAAGTGCCCGCCGAAATCTCGGAGGCGAGGATGGAGGCCAGCACCGCCCACCACGGCATCGAGCGGTCGCCGAGGGCATAGGACTCCATGGTTTTCTGGCCCCGAGACGCGTAGAGGCCGATGCTGATGATCACCGCAAAATAAACTCCCACGATGATCAGATCCCACACATACGCTTGCATGCGCCTGAGTTTCAGCAGATCCTAGGAAACACACAAGACAAGACTCGACGGGAGTCAAAAAATCGTTTGTGCGGGGTGGCGCACCGATTTCAAATGTCGATCCTAAGACAGAAATTCCCAACAAAAAAATCTGTCATAGCCCGTCAATCTGTGGTGAAGTCGCGCCGTTCCACGCACGGAACAGCCCAGACATTTTCCGCATGAAAAGCTACCGCCACATCCCGATTCGCAATCTTACCGGTGAAGAACTCAAGGCCCTGAGCGACTCCATGAAGCTCTCGCTCTCGCGCGAGGACATGGAAGTGGTGCAGGGGATTTATCGCGAATGGGACCGCGAGCCGACGGATGTGGAAATGGAGGTCATCGCGCAGACCTGGAGCGAACACTGCAAGCACCGCATTTTCGCCGCCACCATCACCCACGAGACCCCCAACGGCACGGAAACGATCCATTCGCTTTTCAAAACATTCATCAAGAAGCCCAGCGAGCGCATCATGGAAAAAAAGCCGGACTTCGTGCTGAGCTGCTTCCACGACAACGCGGGCTTCATCCGTCTCGATGACCAAAAAGCTGTCTGTCTGAAGGTGGAAACGCACAATCACCCCAGCGCCATCGAACCCTACGCAGGAGCCAATACCGGCATCGGCGGCGTGGTGCGCGATATCCTCGGTGCCGGAAAAGGCGCGAAGCCCATTGCCAACGTCGATGTGTTCTGTTTCGGCGCCCCTGACACCAATCCCGCCACCATCAAGGGCAAGGACGTCATCCACCCGCTGGGAATCATGCGCGGCGTGGTGCGCGGCGTGCGCGATTACGGCAACCGCATGGGCATCCCCACGGTCAGCGGTGCGATCCAGTTCGACCCGACATACATCTACAATCCTCTTGTCTATGCCGGCACGGCGGGCGTCATCGATCAGCAATACATCGATAAAACCATGCGCCCCGGATTGAAGATCATCGTCGTCGGTGGTCGCACCGGGCGCGATGGTCTGAAAGGCGCCACGTTCTCCTCCGCCTCGCTCACCGGCGATAGCCATGTCGAGGACCAAAGCGCCGTGCAGATCGGCAATCCCATCGAGGAGAAAAAAGCCGCCGACTTCATCCTCGCCGCGCGCGATCGCAATCTCATCGTCTTCATCACTGACTGCGGCGCGGGCGGCTTCAGCTCCGCTGCCGGCGAAATGCTCAGCGAGACCGGCGGTGAATTATTTCTCGACAACGCCCCGCTCAAAGAGCCCGGCCTCATTTCCTGGCAGGTCTTCATTTCCGAGAGCCAGGAGCGCATGGTGCTGGCCGTGGAGGAAGCCTCCTTGCCGGAATTGCAGGCGCTGGCCGATACCTACCAAACCGAGCTCACAGTGCTCGGTCACTCCGACGATACCGGCATCTTGAAAATCTGGCATCACGGCGAGATCGTCTGCGAACTCGATAATTCGAAGCTCCACGATGCCCCTACGCGCCTGCTGCAATCGCGTTTCGCCGGCTCACCGGGCGCCACTGGACTGGTCGGAGAAAACATCGACCTCAGCATCGCTCTGCGAAATGTGTTAGGTGACTTCGCCATTTGCTCGCGCGAGCCCATCATCCGTGAATACGATCACAAAGTGCAGGGCAATACCTTGCTCGAACCCCTCGCGGGTGCCACTGGCGATGCGCCGCAGGACGGCTCCGTTATTGCCATTGATGGCTCCAGCAAAGCCATGGCCCTCGGTCTCTCCCTGCTCCCCGAGTGGGGCAAAACCGATCCCCGCGCCATGGGCCGCGCCAGCATGGATGAAACCATGCGCTCGCTCGTGCTCGTCGGCGCGAACCCTGACAAGATCGGATTGTTAGATAACTTCTGCATGGGCAACCCGAACGATCCCGATGAACTCGGTCGACTCGTCGAGTGCGTCAAAGGCATCGCCGATGCCGCTGAGGAATTCGAAGCGCCGTTCATTTCCGGCAAGGATTCGTTCTACAACTACTTCGAAACCGAGGACGGTCCCATCAACATCCCTGTCACGTTCCTGTGCAGCGGCATCGGCATCGTCGAGGACCAGAAACATGTCACTGGCTCTTCGCTGCGCCGCGATCATTCAGTTCTCTGCTTGTTAGGAGAGACCAAGGACGAAATGGGTGGCTCGGTGTTCGCTCGTCAGCACGGCATCAGTGGCGCGCTCGTGCCGCAAACCGACTGCGCGAAAAACCTGCAAACCTATCGGAAATTCCACCAGGCTCGCACCGCCGGCCTTATCCTCTCCGCGCACGATGTTTCTGAAGGCGGCCTCATCACCGCACTTGCGGAAATGGCGTTTTCGGAAAAAGCCGGCGTCGAAATCGATCTCGCCGCTCTGAGCAGTCTGCCGCCCGCCGTGGCGCTCTTTAGTGAATCGACAGGCCGCATGGTCATCGAGGTCCTGCCGGAAAACCTCGCAGCCCTCAAACAACATTTTGCGGGGGAAAGCTTCACCGTGGTCGCCAACGCAGTGAGCAGTCATCGCGACCTCACCGTTACCCACGGCGACAAGGAGCTTCTGCGCGAGGATCTGAACTCTCTTAAATCGCTTTGGAAACAACGCCTCGCCGAGTTCTACTAAGCCTCTGTTTTGCCGTTTCTGCCGCGAACTCACGTGAGGCCTGTCTGGGCATGAGATCGCTAGTCGTTCATCGCAGGGATATCGACTGTGCACCATGCGGGTGTGTATAATTTTTTCCGTATACTCTTTCAATTCATACAAAAATACGATTCATCGTAAAAAAACACGTATATTTATTCTACGTGTTTTTGTATGATTGTCACAATGTCTTCCATTTTTGGATGCCGCCACGGCAGAAAAAAGCATTCAGGGTCGTGCGCTAGACTGGCTCTGAATCGCAAGTGCGAGGGTTGTGTCGCGCCGACTCTGGGTAAGCAAAAAAGTCATACTGGAATCCGCCGCCGAAGATCGTCAATGGTGGTAAATGGCATGCCCAATCGACATTTTTTCCCTCCCGCCCTTTTTTCACTTGTCAATGGAGTTGATTTTCGATTGCATCGCTCATGGCAGACTTCCCTTTAGCATTCTCCTTTGATGATGTCCTGCTGGTTCCTGCGCGCAGTGCCATTTTGCCTGCGGATGCGGTTCTCGATACCATGCTGACCAAGGACATTTCGCTCCATATTCCCGTGGTTTCTGCGGCGATGGATACAGTGTCCGAATCCGAACTCGCGATCGCGTTGGCAAGAGAAGGAGGCATGGGCGTGATTCATCGGGCTTGTACGATCGAGGAGGAAGCGGCGATGGTCTCGCGTGTGAAGCGCTCCGAAAATGCAGTGATTTTAAAGCCATTTACCTTCCGCAAAGATCAGAGCGTGGACGACGTGCGCCGCGTGATGGAGCAACAAGGGTTTTCTGGATTTCCCGTGGTCGATGCCGAGGGGCATCTCGAGGGCATGGTCACAGGTCGTGATGTGCGGTATCTCGATCGCACGGATGTGTTGGTCGCTGATGTGATGACGCCGCGTGATCGACTGATCACTGCCGCGCCCACCACGGAGCTGGAGGAGGCGCGTCGTATTTTATACAAAAATCGCATTGAGAAACTGCCACTTGTCGATAGTGCGAATCGATTGGTCGGATTGATCACTGGATCCGATATTGAAAAACGCATTACCTTTACAAATGCAGCCAAGGATCCCAACGGACAGCTCCGTTGTGGTGCGGCGGTTGGCGTGGGCCCGGAGTTTCTCGAGCGCGCGCAAGCAGTGATCGAAGCGGGTGCGGATGCCTTGTTCATTGATGCCGCCACGGGGCATACCACGCGCGTGATGGAGGTGATTGCGAAATTGCGCGAAATGTCGGATCGTCCCGTGATTGCAGGAAATGTCGTAACGGAAGCGGGCGCGCGCGATCTTGTCTCTGCCGGTGCCTCCGCGATCAAAGTGGGCGTAGGCCCGGGCTCTATTTGTACGACACGCGTCATTTCAGGCGTGGGCATGCCGCAATTTACAGCGATTCGCAATGTGGCCGATTACTGTCACGAGCATGGCGTAAAAGTCATCGCCGACGGGGGTATTCGCTATTCCGGTGATATCGTCAAAGCACTTGCTGCAGGTGCGGACCTCGTGATGCTCGGCTCGTTGCTTGCTGGCACGCGCGAGAGTCCTGGGCAGACAGTGCATTCGCAAGGGCGTCGTTTTAAAACCTATCGAGGCATGGGTTCACTCGGAGCGATGCGCAAGGGATCGGGTGATCGCTATGGGCAGAACAGTTCCGGAAAACTAGTGGCCGAGGGAGTCGAGGCCCGCGTGCCCTACAAAGGCCCTCTGTCCGATGTGGTGTTCCAGCTCATGGGCGGCCTGCGTTCGGGCATGGGGTATGTCGGAGCCTCCAACCTCGCAGATTTGCAGCGCGATGCTCAGTTTGTTCGCATTACCACGGGTGGCCTGCGCGAAAGTCATGTGCACGATGTCGTGCTCACGGAGGAGCCTACCAATTATCAACCGATGAGTTGATCATAGAGTTTTTGTTAGATAAGATATGAAAGAGTATCATCATGTAGCCGTTTTGGATTTTGGTTCGCAATACACGCAATTGATTGTGCGGAAAGTGCGGGAGTTGGGATATTATGCGAAGTTGTATGCGCCCGAGGACATTGAGGAAATCGGCCATCCCGGCGCGATCATTCTGTCGGGTGGTCCACGCAGCACCAGCGAGCCCGATGCGCCGGACATAGATTTCGCCAAGCTTCAATCCTTCGGTTGTCCGGTGCTGGGTGTCTGTTACGGCATGCAGTTGTTGAACATCAAGTTCGGAGGAACCGTGCATGCGAGCAATCGGCGCGAATACGGACCGGCTGCGCTGACACCACAAGTTCGCGAGGGCTTGTATGAGGGGCTTTCCGTATCCTCACAAGTGTGGATGAGTCACTCGGATACGGTCGATGTGTTACCCGCAGGCACGAAAGTTCTGGCCGTCAATCAACACGGCACTCCTGTATCTTTGCAGTGGTGCGAGGGTTTTTATGGCATCCAGTTTCATCCGGAAGTAACGCACAGTCACGAAGGTCTGCGCATCTTGCACAACTTCCTTCTAACGGCAAAAGAGCTGCAACCCTTCCACATCGAGGATTTCAAACGCGAGATGATCGAGGGCATTCGCAATACGGTCGGTGATCGACAAGTGGTTTGCGGTGTTTCTGGTGGTGTCGATAGCACGGTGCTAGCGGTCCTTTTGAAAGAAGCCGGAGTCAAAGTGCGGGCGATTTTTGTAGATCACGGCCTGATGCGTCTCAACGAAGGTGAGGAAGTGCGCAATAATTTCCACCGCATGGGAGTCGAAATCGAGACGGTCGATTGCGCGGACTTATTCCTCGGAAAACTTGCAGGCGTCGAGGATCCCGAAGCTAAGCGTAAGATCATTGGCAATCTGTTCATCGATGTTTTCTGGGACACCGTCGGCAATGCGGAAATGCTCGCCCAGGGAACGTTGTATCCTGACGTCATCGAGAGTGCCTCGAATGCTAAATCGAAGGCGTCCAAAATCAAAACGCACCACAACCGCGTCGATCGCATTCTCGAACTGCAGGCACAAGGAAAAGTGTTAGAGCCACTCGCTGAGTTGTTCAAAGACGAAGTGCGTGAGTTAGGGAAATCGTTAGGTATCGCCGAGGACATCTTGCAACGTCATCCGTTTCCAGGGCCTGGCTTGGCCGTGCGCTGCCCGGGTGAGGTCACGCCCGAGCGCTTGCGCATCATCCGCGAGTGCGATGCCATTTTCATCAATCAGCTGAAGGAAGACGGTTGGTATGACCGAGTCTGGCAAGCCTACGCGGGGCTGATTCCCGTGAAAACGGTGGGAGTGAAAGGGGACGAACGTTCCTATGAATGGGCGACCAATCTACGCGCAGTCGTTAGTGAGGATGCGATGACCGCCGACTGGGTCGATCTCCCCTACAGCCTGCTGCGCAAAGCGAGTCATCGGATTTTGAACGAAGTCAAAGGCATCAATCGAGTGCTTTATGATATTTCTACGAAGCCGCCCGCGAGCATTGAGTGGGAGTGAAACGTGTTGCGTGAGTGGCGACAGTCGCTGCAGAGCCAGATCGAAGGTTGTCTCATATCTTGGATGGAAAATCCTGTGCCATCGTGCAGCACGGTGAGCATTACGATATCATCGACGAACGCTCTGCGAGGAAGCGCGGCACCGCGCAGTGGACCATGGGCATTCGCTTTCTGGATGGATCGCGACTGCGGCTCTGGAATGCGCCTCGTGCTCGTCACCAGAAATGTGGCGGAGTGGGAAGATCTGGAGGGAATGGAAATGGTGAATCGCTAGTTTTTTCGCAGGTGTGATTGAGAGCGGTTGATGCTCCCTTCTACTCAACATTCCACCCACACCGATTTCAGATACGGTGCATCGGTGAAGTCGGCGGGCATAGGGGTGTGGGTGAACTGGCTGCTGCGGGGTAAGGCGGCGCGGAGTTGGCGCTCGAAGTCCTTGGGGTGGAGTTTGTGGCAGTTAGTGGAGCAGAGCATCCAGCCGCCGGGCTGGAGGCAGCGGTGGGCGAGAGTTGCGAGCGCGCCGTAGTCGTTTTCGACGCGGAATACGGTGCCTTTTTCATCGCGCGAAAAAGTAGGCGGATCGAGGATGATGCCGTCAAATTTCCGACCCTGTTTCTCGAAGCGCCGCAACCAGTGAAAGGTGTCGCCTTTGCAAAAGTGATGTTCTAACGGGTCGATCTGGTTGTGGCAAAAATTTCGTTTGGCCCAGTCGAGATATGGTTGCGATAGATCGAGCGTGGTAGTCTGCGCACCACCGAGAGCAGCGAAGACGGAAAACACGCCGGTGTAGGCGAATGTGTTGAGTATGGTCTGCCCGGCTTGTGATCGCGTGCGCACGCGCTGGCGGTTGTCGCGCTGGTCGAGAAAAATGCCTTGGGAGTAGCCGCTGTGAAATGAGATCTCGAACTTGACACCATGTTCGCGCGCGACAAACGGAGCGTCCACGCGCGGACCGTGGAAAGGCTGCGGCGATTCTTTTTGTTTCTGGCTGAGGCATTTGTGATAGATGCTGCGTGGTTGTTGTCGCAACCAATCCGCCACAGGAGTCGATACGCTGGATCCAGTGGTGGAGACTAGCCAGTGACTTGCAAACGTTTCTAAGGTGATACCCGGCAAACCATCGCCGGCACCGTCGATGAGTCGCACGGCATCGGTGTCGTCGGACAAGAGCGATCTTCGTGCCGCAAGGGCTTGGGAAAAGAGAGACATGTGGATGCTTGGAGAACGAAGCTAGCAGTGCGCGCTCGTTTTGACAATGCCACGATTGTTTGCAAAACGATCACGCGTTGCCACGTGCGAGGCGCGCTAACGCGGCATCCTGAATCGGGTTTTCTGGTCCGATGGCGATGCGAAGAAATTTCAGAAAAAAGACAGTGATAGGAACGATCAACCAGGAAGGCCATACGCTCATTCCTATCATTTTTTGATAGCGTTCGGGCAATGTTAGATAAGCTGCTTGGTAGAGGAGTCGATAGAACAGCCCCGCGACCCAAGGAAGCGGTGGTTTGCGAAGCCAAAGCAGCACTTCTTGGGTTTCTGCAGATACGGTCAATTCGTTATCGTAAGTTTCGATGGCTGCCAGCATTTCGCTCTCGCTGCGGGGAGCTGTCGATAGACCGAGCGGCTGCACGGATTTCGCCCAGAGTCGGATGTAGGCATCGGCGCCTCCGGGGATAGGTGTTTGCGAGTAGGTTTGATGGCAGCGCAAAAAGGACTCCATGAAGGCAATGTGGACCCAGAGCAATAAGTGTGGGTCGGAGGCATCGTATTCGCGCATGTCACCACGGGCATCGCGATACTGGCCGCGTACTTTTCCGTGCATGCCACGCACGCGCGCGGCCTCACGTTCCAGAGATTCCTGTGCGGCAAAAGTAGTGACGGTGAGCCACTGAATGGTCCCTGCCAAGCGCCCCAATGGATCGTTTTTGTAGCGGGAATGATTGCGCACGCCTGCCAAACTGCCGGGATGAAGAGCCTGCAAGAGCAGCGCGCGGATCCCGCCTACGAGAGTGGCCATGTCACTGTGCACGATCCACGGTGCCTCATCGGGGGAGAAAAATCCCGGACCTTCCCCCGCTGCTACGGCACCCAGCCACGGTGGATCGCCGCTGGGATCGCCGCAGAGCAGGGCGCGAAAACGTTTGCCTATGCTAGCCTGAAGAGTGCGAATCATGGGGAGTGGGTATTGTCAGAGGGTGGCAGCATACGATTGCCAGATTTCTTTGTCCAAAAATTCTGTGACCGAAGCATGCGTGGCATCCAATACCACGGGTGGCGCGAAGCCGGCATCACGGGCTTCCATCCAGCGACCCAGACACAAGCACCAGCGGTCGCCGGCTTTCAAGCCTGGGAAGTCAAATTCTGGACGCGGAGTGATCAGGTCATTGCCCATGGATCGACTATAGATGAGAAAGTCATCGGTCATCACCGCGCAAACCGTATGCATGCCGCGATCCTGCTGCGTGGTGTTGCAACAGCCATCGCGGAAAAAGCCGGTCATCGGACGGGTAGAGCATGGTTGCAGGGGAGTGCCCCAAATGTTTTTCGCCATGCCTCAGTAAAGCTCGTATTTCGCTATGTGCAATGTCTCGTTTGCACGATCTCTGGGGAGATCTCTGCTCACAAACCGGGTTTGGGTGGATTGATCGGAGCCTGCCAGGACAAGACGCCTTTCATTTTCGTCTTGCGGCGATAGACTTTGTCCCCACAGGTGATGATCAAATCATTTAGGCCCGCGCCCGCGAAACAGACATTGGATGGATGGCGTGCTCCCGCGGGAGGAGGCAAGATCAAATTCACCCGACCTGGTTGATCACAAATCTGAATCCCCATCGCCGTGGCCACTAGCAATTGGCCATCACGCGTCACCGCCATGCCATCGGCACCGCTGCGGATTTCCACAGTCGCAGGCGGAAGATGCAGGTGATGGTAGGGCTGAATGTGCTGCAGCATACCATCCTTGGCGCGTTGGCAGGAGTAAACAAATCGTCCGCTCGGATCAGCGACTTCTACGCGCGTCTGATCGGGTGTGAGAATGATGCCATTCACCCCGTGAAATGAATCGCTCGTCATGCGTTTCTCTTTTCCGGGGGCGATCATCCAGACCGCTTTTTTCGCGGGCTCGGTGACGTAGATGGTTCCGTCATGTGCGATCGTTAAGTCGTTTGCTTCGATGCCGCGCGCATGCACTTGTTCCGCTTTGTTTTTGAGATCCCATGAGACGATTTCTTTGCTCCCCGTCCGGCATCCGTAGAGCCGTCCGTCAGGTCCGAAACACAGGCCATTCGTCTTTTGCGACTCTTGCAAAAAGAGCGATGCCTTTCCATCCGCAGAGATGCGTATGATCTGACTGCGAGGAATATCTGTAAAATAGACATCGCCCTCAGGACCGCAGACCGGACCCTCGGTAAACACGTGGCCCTGGCTGATGAGTTGCCAGTCTTCGTCCGCGATCAACCAGTCCTTTGCTTTCCCTTTGCAGAGATCGTAATGCGTCCGCACTGGAGTGGAGGCATCTTTCCAAAGCCAGCGCATCGCATCTGCAAAAATCGCGCCGCCATGCTGATGCGAATGCGCGCCATCGCCCCACAGGTGATTCACTTCGTAGCCCGCGAAGCTCAATGAACGCTCCATCATCTGATTCGCCATCCACCAATCGCCACAATAGATGTTGTTGTCGTTGCTGCCATCTTGCAGAAAAACCCGCAAAGGCTTAGGCTCGGTTTTGCGGATGAGCGTGGAAATTTCGTCTCCTCCACGCAGTCCGACGTAAGTGCCAATCATCGAATATACCCGTCGAAACGAATCCGGCCTGTGCCATGCAGCAGTGAATGCCGCGATCGCGCCCGATGATGCGCCGCAGATCCCACGGTCGTCGGGTCGTGCGGAAATCTTATATTGTTTCTGCACTTCTGGTAGCAATTCTTCGATGAGGAAACGCGCATACTTGTCGGAAAAATCATCGTATTCCAAGCTACGGTTGAACCGCGGCTGCGCGTTGTTTCCCGCCGCGGGCACGATGCCGGGATTGATGAACACACCAATCGTCACGGGCATTTCCTTGCTGTGAATGAGATTGTCAAAAACAATGGTCGCCTTGCTTGCGCCATTCGGATTGAGGTAGTTCTCACCATCCTGAAATACCATCAATGCCGCGGGTTGCGAGCCATCATACTGCGCTGGCACATAGACCGAGTAGTCGCGCACGGTGCCGGGATAGATCTGACTCTGCTGGAAGGAAAACTTGCTCACTTTCCCCATCGGCACCCCCGCCTGTCGACGCGAAGCAGGATCCACTGGATAAGGGCCTTCCGCAGCAAAGAGATGCAAAGATAGGCACAGCATGAGAAAAATGGTCTTACAAAACATACGCACATTACTCCGAAGACGAGCGTCCTCTTACAGTCGAATCGGAATCAACAATCGCTCTACTAGCGGATCTGAGCGTTTTATCTCGCATCCATCGCTCGAATCGTGTTCCTAAGGCAAGTGGAAGAAATATTGAACGATCTGAACCGGCATGGCTGGTCGATGACTCCCGACTGCATGAGCGCCGCGGATTCTCTTCGATTAAAAAACGAATGCGAGCTCTCTTGGCAAAGCGGCCATTTCCGACGGGCCGGGATAGGACGCGGCGATACGCGGGAAGTTCGCAGCGAGATCCGAAGCGATGAAGTGATGTGGCTGCCGCCCGACACAGATTCCGCCGAGCAGCAACAGTTTCTCGGCATGCTGGAGACACTGCGCATGGCAATCAACCAGCGATGTTTCCTCGGTCTTTTCGATTACGAAGGTCACTTCGCCGTGTACCCGCAAGGGGCTTTTTACAAGGCTCATCTCGATTGTCATACTGGTAAAAGCGACCGCATCGTCACCACGATTTTGTATCTGAATGAAAACTGGCAACCGGGTGACGGCGGCGAATTGAAACTCTGGACCACGCCCGCAGGTCGCGAGGGAGCGTTTGTATTAATCGAACCACGCATGGGCACACTCGTCTGTTTCCTCGCTGCGGATTTTTGGCACGAGGTTCTCCCTGCTCACAAAACGCGCATGAGCATCACCGGGTGGTTCCGTCAGCGCTAAGAAAAAAACTCGTAGCAGAACTGGCAATCATTGCTAGCCATAGGTTGAGTCCATCAATCGATTTCAGTAAAATTTTTCTAAGTTTCTGCTGTCTCGGGTGTCCTATCAATGATATGAGACATGCCATGAAATGCTTTGTGTTACTTTTGCTCGGGATCAGTATGTCTTTTGCCGCGCCTCGAGATGATGAATGGATGAAAGTGAAAGAGAATATCGAAAAAGATTTGCCAAAGTCCGCCATCGAGACATTGACAGCGATTGATGTCGCTGCTCGCCAAGAGAAAGCCTGGGCGGAGGCGGTGCGTGCCACGGCGCAGCGCATTCGGTTGCAGGGGCAGATTGAGGAAGGTCGCAGTCCCACGGCGGCGATCGAAATGATGAATCAAACCATCGCCGATGCCCCCGCCGAAATGAAACCCATGCTCGGAGTGATCCAATCGCTTTGGCTCTGGAATTACTACCAGCAAAACGAATGGCGCTTCCGCCAGCGCAGTCCCGATGCTGGGCCGGTGGGCGATGACATCAAGACCTGGGACCTGCGACGCATCCTCAGCGAAGTGGATGCCGGATTCGCCCGCGCAATGGCGCAGGCCGATGCCCTGAAAGCCACACCCGTGGCAGAAATGGACAAGCTCTATGAAAAAGGCAATCTCGATGATGCTCTGCGCCCCACGCTCTACGACCTTGTCGCCTACGAGATGTTGGCTTTTTATCAATCGAATGAACAAGCGACGGTGCAAGCCGAGGACGCCTTTTCGTTCACAGTGGATTCACCGGCGTTTGGCGCGATCGATGAATTCCTCGCTTGGAAACCGCAGAGCACGGATGAGTCCTCCGGCAAACGCAAGGCGATCGCACTCTATCAGGAATTGCTGCGTTTTCATGCGGAGCGGCCGATCGCGCGCATGCATGCCAACCTGGAGCGCCTCGATTGGGCGGTGGCGGCAGGAGAAGGCGGCGAGACGGATGCCATCATCGAGAAGCGTTTGCGTGAATGCCTGGAACTCACCGCGGGGCAGGATCAGCAGGCTCTGGTGAAGGCAAAGCTTTCGTCGCTGATGATCAAAACCAAGCGCATGAAGGAAGCGCTGGACTTGGCCTTGTCGGGCATCGAGACCGGCAAGAGCAAAATCTATCAATCGCTGTGCGCGCAGATCGCCGATCAGATCCGTGCGCCGGAAATTTCCCTCCACACCGAGCAAGTCTGGAATGCCGCAAAACCGGAATTTAAGGTCAACTATCGCAACGTGACGCGCCTGTGGTTCCGCCTGTATGCCGTCGATTGGAAAAATCCGGATTCCTATCTCGACGAAGAGCGCTGGAAGCGCGTCTTCTCCCAGAAGCCCGTGCGCGAATGGTCGGTCGATCTACCTGCTACTGAGGACTATCTGGAACGTTCGCAGGGTCTGCTCGCCCAGTGGGATTTGCCCAAGGGTTTCTATCGTCTCGCGGCCAGTGCCAATGAGAAATTTTCGCTCGAAAAAAACGCGCTCTTCAACACGACGGTGTGGATCAGTGATCTTTCGCTCGTGCAATCCGAGGGCAATGGACCGGCACGTGGCATTGTGATGAATGCGCTCACAGGCGAGCCAATCGCCGGCGCGACAGTGGAGCGATGGGAGGAAAAAGACAATCGTGTCATCAAACACAGCGACACCAAAACCAATGCGGATGGCCTCTATGAAATGATTTTCCTCAACAACCGCAGCTTCGTGTATCGTGCGGTTTACAAGGATGACACTCTGGTGACCGACAGCGGCTGGATGCATCAGCGGGAAAAAGACAACCCACAAGAAATGGTCTATCTCTTTACCGATCGGGCCATCTACCGCCCCGGGCAAACGGTGCGCTTCAAGGGTATCGCTACTTTTTATGACCGCGCGAAAAATGACTACCACACCGTGGCGGACGAGGATTTCACCGTGACCTTCCGTGACTTGAACAATAAGGAAATCAGCAAGCTCACGCTGCGCAGCAACCGCTTCGGCTCGTTTCAGGGAAGTTTCACCGCTCCTACGGACCGAGTGCTGGGTCAGGCTCGGATTGAATGCGGGGAAAACTCGACGATGGTGCGCATCGAGGAATACAAGCGGCCCAAGTTCAGCGTCGAGGTCGGTGCGGCCAAGGCCCCACCTCGTCTGAATGAAAAAGTCACCATCACCGCGAAGGCCAGCGCCTACACCGGTGCTGCCATCGATGGCGCCAAGGTCAAGTGGTCAGTCACCCGCCGCGCGCAGTGGCCGCGCTGGTGCTGGTGGTTCTATCCTGGTATGGACGGGCAAAAGCAGATCGCTCATGGCACGGCAGTCACGGATAGCAAGGGCGAGGTGGAAGTGACTTTCAGCGCGCTGCCCGATCTCAGCGTCGATCCAAAAAACGAACCGACTTTCATCTATGAAGTATCCGTCGATGTCACCGACTCCACCGGCGAGGCGCGGTCTGGCAATCGTTCGGTGCGCGCGGGGTATGTCGATGTCGCCGCCGATATCGATGCCGATTCCTGGCAGGACGCCGCCACTCCGGTGAAAATGAAAGTCACCACGACGAGCATCGATAACGAGCCGCTCTCCTGCAAAGGCACACTCTCCGTACATCGCCTGAAACAGCCGGCACAGGTGTTGCGAAAATCGTTAGCTTCTGGATCCGATTTTCGTGGAGGTTTGCCTTCGATGGAAGAACCTCAGGAAAAAGACCCTTCCGATCCGAAGACCTGGGAGCTTGATGAGCTGGTGCAGCAGGTCGGATTTGTCACCGATGAAAAAGGCTTGTCGGAAGTCGAGTGCAAACTCGAAGCGGGTGAATACCGCGCGGTGCTGGAAACCACGGACCGTGCCGGGAAAAAAGTCGCCGCACTCTTGCCACTGCGCGTGGTCGATCTCACGTCCAATCGTTTCCCCGTCAAAGTTGCCCATCATTTCGATGTGAAATCGTGGTCGGTGGAGCCAGGCCAGGAATTCATCGCCGTGTGGGGCACAGGTTACGATCAAGGGCAATTCTACTACGAAATCGAGTTTCGCGGCAAGATTCTGAAAAAAGGCTGGTCGGACGGCAAAGGCACACAAGAAGTCCTGCGTTTCCCCATCACCGAGGAACATCGCGGTGGACTGATGCTGCGCACGGTGTTCCAGCAGCAGAACCGCTCGTATGTGACCAATGACACCATCGAGGTGCCGTGGTCGCAAAAAGATCTCACCCTGCGTTTCGAAAGCATGCGTGACAAACTCGAGCCCGGCTCGAAGGAAACCTGGAAGGTCGTGATCGAAGGCGCGGAAAAAGACGCCGTTGAGATGCTGGGTGCGATGTATGATGCCTCGTTGGATGCCTTTGCGCCCCATCAGTGGAACCGCAACATGTCATCGTATTTTTATCAGGAAACCGAATCGCAGGAATGGACCAGTGATCAGCAAATGGCGCATTTCCAAGGCTGGCAGGTCGGCTGGTATGAGCAGCGTGGGGCGGAGTCGATGGAATACCGGAGGCTGCCGGAATCCCTCATGCAGCAGGGAATGCGATTGATGGCGATGGCCGATGCGGCTATGGGTGGCGGCGATTCTGGCATTCTTCGTCACAGCAAAAGCATGGTGCTGGATTCGGTCATGGCGGCTCCGGCTGCGTCGATGGATGCTTTTGCCACTAATAGTGTGATAACCGGCGGCAATCGCTCCGGTTCCGCCGCCATCACCCGCGACTCGATCAGTTCCATTCTCAACAATCCCAATCGCGGAAACGAAGCGCCACCTGCTGATGCTCCACCCGCCGTGCGCAAGAACTTGCAGGAAACCGCCTTCTTCGAGCCACAGGCCGTGACCGATGAAAAAGGCGTGGTCACTCTCAGCTTCACCATGCCCGAGGCCTTGACGAAATGGCGTTTCATGGGCTTCGCGCACGATGCCGCTCTGCGCAGCGGATTCATCGAGGGCAACACCGTCACCGCCAAGGACCTGATGATCCAGCCGAACGCACCGCGTTTTCTGCGCGAGGGCGATGAGATTGAATTCACCGCGAAGGTCTCGAACCAATCCGATCAAGTGCAGACCGGCAAGGCGACTTTGCAATTTGCCGATGCCGCCACGCTGGAATCCCGCGATGCTGCGCTCGGCCTCACAGTAACCGAGCAGGAGTTTACGATACCGGCCCGTGAATCGAAGAGCCTCTCCTGGCGCATCAAGGTGCCCGATGGTGCTGGATTCCTCACCTACACCGCCAAGGCCAGTGCTGGTAACCGCAGCGATGGCGAAGAGGGCATGATTCCCGTTCTTTCGAAACGCCAGCTCGTCACCGAGTCCATCACACTGCCCATCCGCGATGCGGGCAGTCGTAATTTTGCGATGAAAAAACTCATCGAGAGTGGTAACTCAAACACGCTCCAACATCAGAGTGTCAGTCTGCAAATCGTCTCACAACCCGCATGGTATGCGGTCATGGCCTTGCCTTACTTGATGGAGTATCCCCACGAGTGCGCCGAGCAGACCTTCAACCGCTACTACGCCAATCATCTCGCCCGTCACATCGCCAACAGCGATCCGAAGATCCGTCGGATTTTTGAACTCTGGCGCAATGCCCCGAAAACCCTCGATAGCCCGCTGCTGAAAAACCAGGACCTTAAGAGCCTGATGATCGAGGAAACCCCATGGCTGCGCGATGGTAATTCCGAGACCGAAGCCCGCCGCAACGTCGGCGTGTTGTTTGATGATAACCGTCTCGATAGTGAAATGGCACGCGCCCGCAAGCGCCTCGGGGAAATGCAATTGCGCGATGGTTCCTGGCCTTGGTTCCCTGGTGGTTCCGGCAGTTCCTACATCACTCTCTACATCGTCACCGGTGAGGCCCGTCTGCAGCACCTCGGCGTTCCCGTGGATACGACGATGTCGTTGCGCGCACTCGATTGGCTCGATGCCTACATGCACAAAATGTATGAGGACATCAAAGGGGAAAATCGTGATAAGGATCACTATTCCTCTTTCACCGCGATGTATCTCTACGCCCGCACTTTCTATCTGAAACAGCGGCCCGTGGCGAAGAAGAACCAAGAAGCTTTCGATTACTTCGCGAAACAAGGTGCCAAGTACTGGAACAATCAGCAGTCCCTTATGACCCGCTGCCACACCGCACTGGCCTTGCATCGGCTCGACCAAAAAGAAGCCCCCGCCGCCATCATCGCCTCGCTGCGGGAAAACGCACTCAACACCGAGGAACTCGGCATGCACTGGCGCATGAACGAGGGCTACTACTGGAACCAGGCTCCCGTCGAGACTCAGGCGATGATCATCGAAACCTTCCGCGAAGTCGCGCAGGACATGAAAGCCGTGGACGATTGCCAAGTTTGGATGCTCAAGCAGAAACAAACGCAGGGCTGGAAAACCACCAAGTCCACCGCCGATGCCGTTTACGCCCTGTTGTTAGGCGGCGATGTCAAACGCCTTGCGTCCGATGCTCTCGTCACTGCCGAGCTTGGTGGCACGGCGGTGAAGCCGGAAAATGTCGAGCCGGGCACGGGCTTCTATGAGAAAAAATTCATGGCCACCGAGATCAAGCCGGCGATGGGGAATGTAAAACTCACCAAGACCGACAAAGGCGTCTCGTGGGGCTCGCTGCATTGGCAATACCTCGAAGATGTTTCCAAAATCACCCCGCACGAAGGAAATCCGTTAGAAATCAAGAAGAGTCTCTATCTCAAACGCATGACCAAGGCGGGCGAGGAAATCGTGCCTGTCACGGGACCGTTGGCACCCGGTGATGAGGTCGTGACCCGCATCGAAATTCGCGTCGATCGCGACATGGAATACATCCACCTCAAGAGCCAGCGCGGCAGCGGGCTGGAGCCGGTGAATGTGCTCTCCAGTTACAAGTTCCAAGACGGACTCGGCTATTACGAAATGACCAAAGACACCGCGGATCACTTCTTCATCGAATACCTGCGCCGTGGCACCTACGTCTTCCAGACCAGTGCCCGCGTACAACTGCGCGGCAGCTACCCCAGTGGTATCGCCGAGATCCAATGCATGTATGCCCCCGAGTTCAACAGCCACAGCGGCAGCGTGATGATCGAGGTGAAATGATCGTGGGGGAGGCATCTTGCCTCCCATCCCACGGAGTCCATTCTATTTTAGCATGGAGACAGGATGCCTCCGCCACGTCAGCAACAAGAAGGTGAAGCTTCCTTGGAGAGATCGCAGGACGGGGCGCTCATGTCGGGATTCGGCAACTGGGTGCCTAGGCCGAGTTTGGTCAGGAGCGTACGGTCTTTTTCGACGGCGGGGTTTTTTGCCGTCAGCAGTTTGTCACCGTAAAAAATCGAGTTCGCACCGGCGTAGAAGCACAGTGTTTGCGCTTCCTCCGTGAGCATCGTGCGGCCGGCGGAGAGGCGGACTTTTGCCTTCGGCACGGCGATGCGGGTGACGGCGATCATGCGTGCCAGATCGAGCGGATCGACCTGCGGATTTTCCGCTAGCGGGGTGCCTGGCATGGGCATGAGGGCGTTGATGGGAATGGACTCGGGCTGGGGATTGAACTCCGAGATCACCTCTAACATTTTCAGACGATCTTCGATGGTTTCACCGAGTCCGAGAATGCCGCCGCAGCAGACCGACATGCCGGCATCCTGCGCGTGGCGGATGGTGCGCAGGCGGTCCTCAAAGGTGTGCGTGCTGACGATGTTCGGATAGTGTTCCGGTGAGGTATCGACGTTGTGATTGTAGGCGGTGACGCCCGCCTGTTTCAGCGCGGCGGCTTCCTCCGCGCCCAGCTCGCCGAGAGTGACGCAGACTTCCATGCCGAGTTTGGCGACATCGTTGACGATATCGAGAACCTGCTCGAAGCGCTGCGTTCCCATGCGCACACCGCGCCAGGCGGCACCCATGCAGAAGCGGGTGGATCCTGTGGCGCGGGCTTGCAGGGCGCGCTCCATCACGGATTCTTTCGACATCAGACGCTCCACTTCCACGCCCGACTTATAGCGGGCGGACTGCGCGCAATACGAACAATCCTCCGAGCATCCGCCTGTCTTGATCGATAGCAGAGTGCAGAGCTGCACCTCCTGGGCGGGCCAGTTTTCCTTGTGAACCGCGCGGGATTGATCGATGAGTTCGAATAGCGGCAATTGATAGAGAGCAGTGAGTTGATCGTAGGTCATGAGAAAAAGAGATAAAAATTAGCGCACCCAGCCACCGGTGACGGCGGGGAATTTGCCTTGAGAAAGTGAGCGGTAGTCGGTCTTCCCGCGCGCGCCTTCCAGCGGCACGCCGAGCTTTGATTTCCAGATGGCGGACATGCTCTCACCGGTGTGGCAGCCCCAGGATTTGCAGTAGGCATTGCGAGCAAAAACTGAGGAGCGGATTTGACCGAGCTCGCTCTCATGCAGCCACTGCGTGCAGGTGGCAATAATTTCCGTGCCGTAATCAAGGCAGAAGCAATGCTTGTTCGAGTGGCCGAAGTAGTCGAAGGTTTGAATGCTGCCGCGTCCGCGCGAATTCAGTGCTTCAATCAGATCCGCTCCGGTATTGATCCAGACAATGGAGGTTCCGCGTTTGCTAGCCTGCTGATTGATCATGCTGATATAATTTTGTTTATCCTCACGGCCACGCATGTCGTAGCCAGGGCGATAGACAATCCAGACGATGGGCGCATTTTTGCCGTAAGCCTGGCGGATTTCGTCCATGCGCATGGTGCCGCCGCGGATGAAATTCGCCCACCAACGGTCGTGTTGGTCTTCGGGCACCCGGTAGCTCTCCCAGCGCTTCAGGGAAGGACCGCCGGAGACGATGACATGATCTGCCCAGCTGAATGGGGAAAGAACACAGCAAATCAGCGTGAGTAAAAGGTGGCGGAACGTCACGCGCTGAGATTACGGGAAATCCGGAGCTTTGCCAAACAAAAACGGGAACGGAAAGGTTGAGGATGACGGATACGCGTTCCTGTGAGCGAGTGATTGCATTTTTCTGAATCCGTGGCATGGACAAGGCATGAAACAACGCATTGGTGTGATCGGAGTGACGGGCTTTGTCGGACGCTATGTGGCGGCGGCCCTTGCGGCGCGGGGGGACGAAGTCGTGGGGTTCAGTCGCAACGGGGCGGGGGAGGTGCCAGGGGTCGGAGAGTGGCGTCGATCGGGGCCATGGGATCTTTCTGGATTGGACGGTATGATCAACCTCGCGGGCGAGCGAGTGGATCAGCGATGGACAGCTGCCAATCGACAAAAATTTGAGCAAAGTCGTATCGACCTCACAAAAGCTCTCGTAAGAGCGCTTCACGAGTTGCCTCCCGCGCATCGTCCCACTGCTTGGGTGAATGCCTCCGCGGTGGGATACTATGGGGATCGTAGCGATGAGATCATTGAGGAAAACGCCGAGCCTGGACAGGGCTATCTGGCGCGTCTTTGCATCGATTGGGAAGCGGCTACGGCGGAGGCGGAATCGATGGGTGTGCGCTGCGTGATGGTTCGCATCGGTATGGTGCTCGGACGGGGCGGAATGGCATGGGATAGACTGCGACTGGTATTCAAGCTAGGTGCGGGCGCACGACTGGGATCGGGTCAGCAGTGGATGCCGTGGATTCATATCGATGATTTAGTCGCAGGCATTTTATTTTCGTTAGACAATGTAGCGATCAAAGGCCCTGTCAACGGCGTTTCGCCCGCGCCGGAGAAAAATAGCGACTTTACGAAAAAACTGGCGCGCGCCGTTCGCAGACCAGCGCCGTGGATAGCGCCTGCGTTTTTGCTGAAAGCGATCTTTGGCGAGTTTGGCGAGTTTCTGTTAGGTGGGCAACGAGCCATACCGCGTGCTTGGTCAGAGGCGGGCTTTGTTTTTACTTACCCAACTTTGGAAAGAGCCCTGGCCGAGCTGACGAGGGAATGATGAGGGATTCAGCGATGAATCGGGGTGGAAGTGGGAGCGATAAGACGCGAAGAAGTATTGAGTGCTCTTGATCCTCCCCCATGCGTTTGTTACTGCGCGCAGGTGGATAGCGCCCGGTTCCTCGGGGTGATTTTCCCGATCGAATTGCTTCGCATGCGTGGTTGACAATCGGGTGGTATCATCGAAACTCGCGGCAGCAATCACTATGGAAGAAGTCATCATCATCGGAACTGGATGTGCGGGATATACCGCAGCGATTTACACTGCACGTGCCAATCTCAAGCCGCTCATGCTCTCGGGCACGCAGCCAGGCGGGCAG
>CAMDAD010000012.1 GCA_945888515.1 Akkermansia muciniphila
TGAAATTGCCCGCCCGCAGGCAGGAATTTGAAATCCAGTTCTCCTTCACCCAATGGGTGAACCAATGATTCGCGTGCTTTCGTCTTCAAACGCCGCAACCATAAGCATTTGCTCTTGCCATCATCAATCCCAATTGCGGATTAGAGGATGAAGCGATGAAATTACTTCGCAGCGGCGAAGTTAGCGGCGACCTTGTCCCAGTTCACCACGGCCCAGAAGGCGGCGATGTAATCAGGACGGCGGTTTTGATAGTTCAGATAGTAAGCGTGCTCCCACACATCGAGTCCGAGAATGGGCTTGTTACCACAGCAACCAGCAGCAGCACCCATCAGCGGGTTGTCTTGGTTCGGCGTGGAGGTCACAGCGAGCGAGCCATCGGCTTTCACCACCAACCAAGCCCAGCCAGAGCCGAAACGGGTCGCACCTGCTTTGGCAAATGCTTCTTTAAAGGCATCGAAGGAGCCAAAGGCCGCGTCGATGGCAGTTGCCAGGTCGCCAGAAGGAGCCTTCGCACCGCCCGGGGCGATGATTTCCCAGAAGTGGCTGTGGTTCACGTGGCCACCGGCGTTGTTGCGCACCACCATTCGAATGTCTTCCGGCACGGAGGCCAGATCAGCGATCAGCTCGGCGGCCGATTTTTCTTCCACGCCTGCTTTTCCGGCAACGGCATTGTTCAGATTGGTGATATAGGCCTGATGATGCTTGCTGTGATGGATTTCCATCGTGCGAGCATCGATGTGCGGTTCCAGTGCGTTGTAGTCGTAGCCGAGTGCGGGTAGTGTCGATTGTGCCATAAGTGGTAATTCTGGTAAGAGAGATCATCATCGCTCAGAATCGCTTTGTTGCAAGTCTGAAACGGAAAAATTCCGAAAAACTGACGTATTTCTGTTGATCATTTGCTCAAAATAGGCTGAAACATGCGCCCGCCTTCCGGCGCACAACACGAAACACTGACTCTCATCTTCATGAAGGACCTCACCAAATATCGCAACATCGGCATCTTCGCCCACGTGGACGCTGGCAAGACGACCACCTCCGAACGGATTCTCAAGCTCACTGGTAAAATTCACAAACTCGGTGAAGTGCACGACGGTGAATCAACCATGGACTTCATGGAACAAGAAGCCGAGCGCGGTATCACCATTCAGTCCGCCGCGACTTCCTGCTTCTGGAAAGGCTATCAGTTCAACATCATCGACACCCCCGGTCACGTGGACTTCACCATTGAGGTGTATCGTTCCTTGAAAGTGCTCGATGGTGGCATCGGCGTGTTCTGCGGCTCCGGCGGTGTGGAACCCCAATCCGAAACCAACTGGCGCTACGCCAACGATTCGGAAGTTTCCCGTATCATCTATGTCAACAAGCTCGACCGTATCGGCGCTGATTTCTATCGCGTCGTCGCTCAGGTGAAGTCCATTCTCGGCGCCAAGCCTGTCGTGATGGTGCTGCCCATCGGCACCGAAAGCGCATTTGTCGGCGTGGTGGACCTCCTTACCCGCAAGGCCCACATCTGGGACGAATCCGGCCAGCCGGAAAACTTCAAAATCGAAGATGTCCCCGCCGACATGGTCGATAAAGTCGAGCAATACCGCGCTGAGCTCATCGAGACCGCCGTGGAGCAGGACGACGACATCATGGAGCGCTTCCTCGAAGGTCAGGAGCCTACCATTGATGAGATCAAAAAGTGCATCCGCAAGGGCACTATCAATCTGTCCTTCTTCCCGACCTATTGCGGTTCCTCCTTCAAAAACAAAGGCCTGCAGCTCGTGCTCGATGCCGTTGTCGATTACCTGCCGAACCCCACCGAAGTGAAGCCTCAGCCCGAAGTGGACCTCGAGGGCAATGAGACGGGCAAATTCGCCATCGTCGATGCCTCCGCTCCTTTCCGCGGTCTTGCGTTCAAGATCATGGACGACAAATTCGGCGCCCTGACTTTCACCCGTATCTACTCGGGCACCTTGAAAAAAGGCGACACCATCCTCAACTCCTTCACTGGCAAATCCGAGCGCGTCAGCCGCATGGTGGAAATGCACGCCAACGACCGGACCGAAGTGGACATCGCCCAGGCGGGTGACATCGTCGCCATCGTCGGTATGAAAAACGTGCAGACCGGTCACACTCTCTGCGATGAGAAAAACCCCGCGACTCTCGAGCCGATGGTGTTCCCTGATCCCGTGATCTCCATCGCCGTGGCCGCCAAGGACAAAGCCAACGCCGAAAAACTCGCCAACGCCATCGGCAAGATGGTGCAGGAAGACCCATCGTTCCGCGTGGAAACCGATGAGGAAACCAACGAGATGATTCTGAAAGGAATGGGCGAGCTTCACCTCGACATCAAGATCGACATCCTGAAGCGCACGCACAAAGTGGAAGTCGTCGTCGGTGCCCCACAGGTCGCCTACCGCGAAACCATCACCAAGCACGTCGAGGACGAATACACCCACAAAAAGCAATCCGGTGGTTCTGGTCAGTTCGCGAAAATCAGCTACATCATCGAGCCGCTCGAGCCTGGTGAGGGCTTCGTGTTCGAATCAAAAGTGGTCGGTGGTAACGTACCAAAGGAATACATCCCTGCTGTCGAAAAAGGCTTCAAAACCTCGATCCACAAAGGACCTCTTGCCGGCTATCCTTGCCTCGACTTCAAAGTCACGCTCGTCGATGGTGGTTTCCACGCCGTGGACTCCTCGGCCTTGGCTTTCGAAATCGCCGCCAAAGCCGCATATCGTCAAACGATGCTCAAAGCTGGCCCACAAATCCTCGAACCCATCATGAAAATCGATGTGTTCACCCCTGAGAACCACGTGGGTGACGTCATCGGCGACCTCAACCGTCGCCGCGGCATGATCAAGAGCCAAGAGAGCGGCCCGACCGGTGTCCGCATCAAGGCAGAAGCGCCCCTCAGCGCGATGTTCGGCTACATCGGCGACCTGCGCACCATGACCTCCGGTCGTGGCCAGTTCTCGATGGAGTTCAGTCACTACTTCGCGACCCCACGCAACGTTTCCGACGACGTGATCGCCAAGGCGAAGGCCCGCGAAGAAGCTCTGCGCAAGTAATGGCCTGACCCCCAATCACCAAACCGCGTCCCTTTGCTGGGACGCGGTTTTTTTATTCCACAGCAGCAACGATTCGACCGATTTTGCCTTTTCTCATCATGACTGCAGTGATAGCATCCCCGCATGCGTTTGTTGTCTTCACTGATTCTCATGGCGTGGTGTGTGGTTTACTCACTCCACGGGCAGCCCGCCCCTGCCGCTGCGCCAGCGCCTTCCACCTCGCCAGCCGCGCCCGTAGCAAGCTCCACACCTGCCATTCCCGACGATGGTGTGCGCGTGGCAGTGCTGGGTTATCATGATTTTTCTCCTACTCTCAAGGAGACGGAAATGCGCATCAACACCAAAAAGTTCCGTGCACAAATGCAGCTACTCAAGGACCAAGGCCTGAGCGTGATCAGCATGGCAGATTTCACCGCATGGAAGCAGGGGAAAAAAGCCATCCCCGCACGATCGGTAGTCATCACCATCGATGATGGCTGGAGCTCGGTGTATACTGATGCCTTCCCGATTCTCAAGGAGTTCGGCTACCCGTTCACACTTTTTCTCTACACGAAGTATGTCGACGTTCAAGGTCGCTCCATGTCCGTAGCCATGATCAAGGAGATGCAGAAACACGGCGCCACGATCGGGAATCACAGCGCCAGTCATCCTTACCCTGCGACCATCAAAAACCAACAACTCAAGGGACCGAAACCGTATGCGGAATACCTTGAGCGCGAGATGGGAGCCTCGCAGACATTTCTGGAAAAAACTTTTCGTCAGAAAATCTCCACCTACTGCTACCCCGGTGGATTTCATACTGCGGAAATGTTCGAGATGGGCATCAAGTTGGGCTACGATCACATGTTCACCGTTCTCCCTGGAAAAATCAAACGCGGCACCGATGACCGCACTTTGCCACGCTACGTGATCCTAGGCACCTACGATCGCATTTTTGAACTTGCCACGGAATTTCGCGATGCCTCGGTAGCCCCGTCAGGCACAGCGCCCAAACAAACCACTCCCTACCCCGTGACTCCGGAAGCTGGTGCGATTGTCAATTCGCGACTACCGAAAATCGCGATCGACCTCAGCACCGTGACGGACATCGACCCGCAGAGCCTCGTCATGCGCGTGGGAGGCTTTGGCGACGTGCCCGCCGTACTGGATCCGGAAACGAAACAGTTTCACTGGCAAGTCAATCGTCGCCTGCGCGATGAAGTTTGTCAGGTCGCAGTGAGCTGGAAGGGATCTGATAAAAAAACCGCCGCCCCCGTGGTGCGCTGGACATTTACCATCGACAAAGAAGCCGCCTATCAACCCAACGGCGACTGAGTTCTTCTGCGTCCTGCGCATGCCAGTGTTTCTGACGACAAAGTTTGACATCGCCGCCCGACTGATTAGGATGATTTCATGTATGAGGCAAAAGGCAGCATGAAATGGATCGGCGAAACTCAAACCTTCGCCAGTGGTTTTACCAAACGCGAGTTCGTGATCACCACCCAGCACGACAAATACCCACAGGACATCAAGTTCGAGATCGTCAAAGACAAGTGCCCTCTGCTCGATGAATTCCCCGTCGGCTCTGACGTGACGGTATTTTTCGATATCCGCGGCAACGAATACAACGGCAAGTATTACGTTAACCTCGCTTGCTGGAAGCTACAAAACGCGGGCGACGCAGGAACGGAGCCGCGCCCTTCCCAACGCAGCGCACCGTCCGCACGCAGCACCGCACCATCCCGCCAAAGCGAGCCCACCGCCGCAGACCTGCGCAATGAGTCGGACTTCGATGACGACGACGTGCCGTTTTAATGCTTAGGCACCGACTTCGGGATCGAAGTCTTTGGGCGCGCGCACGATTTTTTCCACCGCGTGCTTCGTCACCATGTTGCCACCGCTGGAGCGGCCTTTGACGGCTACTTCGGCGAAGTGAAACGGACGACTGACATTACGCAGTCGGAGTTGCGGTTTCAAATGCACGATGAGCATCTGCGCCGCGCTGTCCACTTCGGTCTTGTGCACCGCAAAGTAGAGAATCCGCGTGCCGGCCTTGCCTTTGGTGAGATCGTATTCTTTGTCGCGCGTCACACCGCCGACTTGGAATCGCTTCGCATACACGGCGCCGTCCTTGCCATCACGATAGATGATCGAGAAAAACAGCGGATCGTCTTTGCGGAATACGGTGACGTGAATCGGCTTTTGACCGATGAAGCCTTTTTCAGCAATCTTCATGACTTTCATCTTGCCGTCCTGCGTAAAGGCGATGATGTCATCGATGGTCGAGCATTTCTCCACCGCCTCGTCTTTTTTCAGGCCATAACCTGCAAAGCCGTTTTTCCAATCGACATATAAGGTCTCGGTGGCCGCCACGACTTGCGTGCGGTCCACGCGATCAAAGGTGGCGATATCCGTGCGCCGCTCACGCCCAGTGCCGTATTTTTTCTTCAGCTCCTCATACCACTTGATGGTGTATTTGTTGAGCTGTTTGAGATTCTTTTCGGTCAGATCGATTTCCTTTTCCAGCCCGCGAATTTCCTCGTCGGCCTTGAAGGAATCGAACTTCGAGATGCGTTTGATTTTGATCTCGGTCAACCGCACGATGTCATCCTGCGTCACCTCACGCTTGAGTAATTTCTTGAACGGCGTGAGTCCCTTATCGATCGCTGCGAGCACCGCTTCCCATGTCTCACACTCCTCGATATCTCGATAGATGCGGTTCTCGATAAAGATTTTCTCCAACGAGCTGAAATGCCACTTTTCCGCGAGCTCGCCGAGCTTGATCTGGAGCTCCAGACCCAGCAGGTCTTTGGTTTGCTGGGTATTGCGGCGAAGGATTTCCGAGACTCCGAGAAATTGCGGTTTGCCATCGGCAATGACGCAGGCGTTCGGTGAGATCGATAGTTCGCAATCGGTGAACGCATACAACGCATCGCGCGTGGTTTCGGCATCGGCTCCGGCAGGGAGATGGACGAGGATATCCACGTGCTCCGCGGTGTTGTCTTCGATTTTCTGAATCTTAATTTTCCCTTTGTCCGCCGCTGCCACGATGCTCTCCATGAGATTGCCGGTGGTCGTGCCGAAGGGAATTTCCGTAATGCGCAGGAGGCCTTTTTTCTCGGTCGAAATGCGAGCTCTCACCCGCAGCCTACCGCCGCGCAGACCATCGCGATATTCGCTGGCATCCATGATGCCTGCGGTGGGGAAATCCGGCACGAGCGTGAATGTCTCATGGCGCAGGATGGCGATGCTGGCATCGATGAGTTCGTTGAAATTGTGCGGCAGGACCTTGCACGCTAAGCCCACCGCGATCCCCTCCACTCCCTGTGCGAGTAGGAGCGGAAATTTCATCGGCAAGGTAATCGGCTCCTTGTTCCGCCCGTCATAGCTCGGCGTCCAGTCGGTGGTCTTGGGATTGAACATCACCTCCAGCGCGAACTTGGTCAGGCGGGCCTCGATGTAACGCGAGGCAGCGGCGCTGTCGCCCGTGAGGATATTTCCCCAGTTTCCCTGGGTATCGATGAGAAGATCTTTTTGCCCGAGCTGCACCATCGCATCGCCGATCGAGGCATCGCCATGCGGGTGGTATTTCATCGTATTGCCGACGATATTCGCAACCTTGTTATACCGACCGTCATCGAGTTCCTTAGTCGAGTGCATGATGCGCCGCTGCACCGGCTTGAGACCATCGTTCAGGTGCGGCACCGCACGCTCCAGAATCACGTAGCTGGCGTAATCGAGAAAGTAGTCAGAATACATCGCCCCCAGAGAGGTCGGGAGGTCATCTTCGGTAGTCATCAGAGAAATGATTAAGCATTCTTAACCAGCTACGCAAGCCCTTTTCTTACGACTGCGCCTGCCCCAAAAGGAAAAAGCCTCGATCCCGTCAAGGATCAAGGCCTTTATTGGCTCCGGTTCTAGGATTCGAACCTAGGACCTAATGGTTAACAGCCATCCGCTCTACCGCTGAGCTAAACCGGAGTTACAATGTGCTTTACAGTTTCCTGCGAAGCGGGGCGAAGTTGCTGATTTTTTCACCGCAAGGCAAGAAAATTTTGCAACAAAAGTTAAGTTAAGTGGTCGGGGCGGCCAGATTCGAACTGACGACTTCCTGCTCCCAAAGCAGGCGCTCTACCAGGCTGAGCTACGCCCCGAACGGGGCGGCGACTGTCATCGAATCTTCATCGGATGGCAAGACAATTTTTATGCAGGAGGAAAAATAAATGCAAATGTCTCATCGCACCACGCTCGAAACGTTGTTTCCCTGAGAACGCCCCAGGGATTTTTCTAACGATTCCTCTAGCAATTTCATGTTTCCGCTGCATTCTGGCTCGTAGCTTTCGGTGCGGGTGGGACTGTAGTCATCGGGCTGTTCCATGATGTGGCGGGCGAACGCTAGCTCCTGGCGCATGGCTGCGATGAGTATACGGCTTTGCCGCAGTAGCTGCGTGTCTTGAGAGCGATACTCACCCGCGTGGATCGCCACGTGGAGCGAGCCGGAGAGCTTGCGCAGTTTTTGATCCAATTGCTCCATGGCATGGAGCCAAATCGGCAAGAGTCTCATGAACCGATCCGCGCGAAGGCGGGTCTCTCGCAGCTCAAACAGACTCCTGCGATCCGGAATGGGATCGTAGAGCTCCGCCTGGCGCAGCACGATGAATTGTCTCACGCATTTCTGCACCATAACAAATTCTGGAATGGCATCGTGGGCCTGCCTTGCCGCGTTCCAGTCGAGCCAGATGGTTTCTTTGATCCCACGTGCGGTATGCGACAAACGCTGTGCACTGCGATCACTGCCCATGGCAAGAAAGGCAACGATGATCAGGATGACAGGCCGCTTCCACACAAAAGCGCCAACGTTTGACACGTTGGCGCTCTTAGAAAAAAAGTATGCGGGCCGCTTACCAGCGTAACGTTAGGCCACGGTGACTGGCTTGCCGGACTTCGCGGAGGCGTAGATGGCATCGATTACTTGCATCAGACGCAGCGCTTGCTCAAGGGTGTTGAGCGGCGCTTCTTTGCCGGTGATGGCGTGGATGAAATTCGCGGCACTGGCACTGCGGCCCATGTCTTCACAGGCGGGCGTGACGATGCTGCGATTGACGCTGTTGCCGTTTTCTTGGACGTAGAGTTCGCAGGTATCGATGGCCGTCTCATCAAGACCATCGATGCCGAACAAACGCTCGACTTTGCCACCGGCTTTGGTGCCTTGGAATACGACGCTCACTTCCTCGCGCTTGATCATTTCCGCCCACGAGACTTGCAGGCTCAGCACCTGACCAGTCTTGAACGTCACAAAGCCATGCGCGGCATTTTCCACGTCGGTCACACCACCCACGCGGTCGGGAATACCCCAGGGGCCTTTGAAGCTCTTGTCCTGGATAAAATCGTTAAACGTCTGGCCAAGCACATGTTTCGGCTCGGGATAGCCCATGAAATACATCGCCAGATCGACCATGTGCAGCAAGTCGATCAGTGGACCACCACCGGACAGATCCTTGGTCGTGAACCAACCGCCAAAGCCCGGGATGCCGGTACGACGGATCCATTTCGCTTGAGCGGAATTGATCATGCCGACGGTGCCGTTCTTGATGTAGTTCATCATCGCCTGTGACTCGGGACGCGCGCGGTTGTTGAAATTGAACAGCACTTTCTTTTTCGCAGCTTTGGCAGCGGCGATGATCTCCTTGACCTCCTTCGCATTGAGTGCGGGCGGTTTTTCCGAGAATACGTGTTTGCCCGCCTTGAGGCACTGGATCGCGAGCGGTTTGTGGAATTTGTTCGGCACGATGATGCTCACCGCGTCGAGCTTCTTGCACTCTTTCAGCATCGCATCCACTGACTCATACGAGTTCGGGATGCCCCACTTCTCCGCTGCTTTCGCTGCGGCGCCGGGCGCGGCATCCGCGACGGCGACGATTTCTGCTCCTGCCTGGCGAAAGCCTGCCGCATGATACTGCAACATGCCGCCGGCACCGATGACTCCTACTTTGATGGCCATAAAAAATGATTGGTTCGTTTTATTGATTGGATTTGTCAAATGCGGCATCGAAGGCCACTTGATTGACGGGGAAATCGAGTTTGCGCACGTAGGCACAGCTTTCGGTAGCGCCGTGGAAACGATCCATACGACCATCTTCCCACTCCACGCTGAGTGGGCCGGTGTAGCCGATGTCGTTCAGAGCCACGATCACATCTTCGAAGCGGATGTCGCCGCGGCCAACGCTGCGGAAGTCCCAGAAACGTCGCGCATCGCAGAAATCCGTATGTCCACCGAACACGCCAACACTGCCATCGCCATGACCCCACCACACATCCTTCATGTGCGCGTGATGGATCTGTGCAGAGAAGTTGCGAATGAATTTCACATAATCCACGCCTTGATAGCCGAGGTGCGAAGGATCGTAGTTAAAGCCGAAACGCTTGTGGTTTTTCACTGCATCGAGTGCGCGCTGTGCCGAAACGATATCGAACGCGATCTCCGTCGGATGCACTTCTAACGCAAAATAAACGTCTTCTTTTTCAAACACATCGAGGATGGGACCGAAACGCTTAGCGAAGTCGTCGTAGCCTTTTTGCAGATAGGCTTGATTGGTCGGAGGGAATGCATACAGCGCGCCCCAGATGCTCGAGCCGGTAAAGCCATTGACCACCGCTTTGCCGGAGCCAGCGGGTTTACCAGACATGTAAGATTTTCCAGCATCGAGAAACTTACGGCACGCCCGAGCGGTGTCGGCGAGTTCCGCGGCAGCACGCTGACGAACGCCTTCGGCCTCGCCATCGCCCCACACGTGGGGAGGAAGAATGCACTGATGGCGCTCATCGATCAGATCGCAAACCGCTTGCCCGACGAGGTGGGCGGAAATCGCGTAGCAAGCGAGGTCGTGTTGTTTCAGCAGTTCCCAGCGCCCTTCGACGTAGCCCGGCTCGTTCAGCGCGGCTTGCACATCGAAGTGATCGCCCCAGCAGGCGAGCTCAACGCCATCGTAACCCATTTGTTTTACGCGTGGGAGAAGTTCCGCAAGTGGGATGTCCGCCCACTGCCCAGTAAATAAAGTCACAGGTCTTGCCATAAGTTGAATTGATTGGGAGCACACCATGAACAAAATTCCCCCGCCTGACTACTGAAAATTTTGTCACGATGAGGAAATCAGGGAGAGCCTTGCCATTCTCTCCCGTCACACGAAGACACCGGCACCACCCCGCGTATCGCAGACGTCAGGAACATTTCTTCCACCTTCAGAAATTGCGCGCGAGTGATGACGGACTCCTGGATGCTGCTATCGCGCTCCAATATCACTTCCCGCATCACCCCAGGCAAACAACCACACCCGAGCCGAGGCGTGTGCCACACGCCATCCAGCTTCACAAAAACATTCGCGGTGCAGGCCTCGCAGAGTTCGTCTCGAGTATTGAAAAAAATCCCTTCCTCCGCCCCCTGCGCACGAACCCACTGCAAGCCTAACACATTTTCGGCATACGAACTCGTTTTCATCCCCACCGTGGCCCCACGTTCGTTTCTCGTCCACGGCAATGTGAGCACCGAACAGGTCGGTGAAACGCTAGGGAGCGGCTCGGCCGTCATCCATACCGTAGCCGCCGCTCCTGGGAATTGATGCGACAAGATCCCCTCGCCCGCGGTCACCGTCAACCGCAAGCGCGTCCGACCATACGCGCAGGAATTTTTTTCACAAAGTTCCTGTCCGATCCGCAAAAAATCATAAGAAGAAACATCGCATAATCCCATGCTCTCTACAGCGTGCAACAAACGCCTGCGATGCTTTTCCACATGCTGGATGACGCCATCGATCGCGAGCATCGTCTCAAAAACTCCCATGCCATGCAGAAGTCCGCGATCACGGACGGAAACCACAACTTCTTTTTCCTCGCACCATTCCCCCTTACACCAAAGCATCGGCATGGCGATTCCCTAGCATTTCTCCGCAGTGCCTGCCAGAAAATACGACGAATTCACCGTCCCCACCGCGGGAGAGTCTCGACAACGAGGGCGACCCTTTTCCGAGAACAAACTCGATCAACTGTCTCGCCATTCCGCAGCCCTCGAAGCATCATGAGCCATGACGCAAAGTCCGGAAAAAGTTACTCATGCAGGTATGTCACCGCTTTCACGATTTCTGGATCATCGGAAACTTGGGGTGTGATGCCGCTGTTGTCGCGCAGGCCCTGGATGGACAGAGTTTCGGTAATGCGATAGGGAAAGCGTCGCTGGCTACCTGCTTTCCCTAACGGATTGCCAAAGAAATTGATTCCCTTGGAACCGACCGGTAACTCAGCAGTAAGGTTTTCGATCCGTATGCACTTCGGCATAAAACAAGGATAGCCAAAATCATGAGTGCCGTCGTTGCGCATGTCAAAAAAAGGGGAGACTGTGGTGAGAGGGGCCCAACGAGAATTGCGAATCAATACATCGCCCTCCCATGTGGATCCATAATCGCTACGGAAACTGAGAAAACTGCGCGCGTGTATTGTGGTGTTTTCCACGATCAATCGTCCGCGTCCGATCGCATTTAGCCCCATATGGCCGAGCGTGGAATCCTTAATGATGTAGGAACCAGATACTCCCATGTGAACATCCACACGCGATAAAACACATTTTTCGACCAAAAAGTTTTTCATGAAATTGGACGCCACCACACCCCATCGACTCCGATCGTGAATGTCATTGCCTGTGCGGCAGCCTATCATCCGCAAGTCCACTACGAGATTCGCTTGATATCCGTAGGTTCCCATGGGCACGGACGCACCTATTTTGCCTGTGGAGTAATACACTTTCCTCGCATCCACCACACAATCTTTCAGCAGCACATGCGCGCACTTGTCAACCATGAGAAACCCGCGATAGGGCTGACCATGATCCTGCTCACCCGTGACTTGGTGTCGTAGCCCCTCTACCACCGTGCGAGATCTCCGGATCACGATATTGCGGGCCCAGTATTCACCCTTGCTCTCCGGCGTAACGCGATTCGCCACATTCGTGAAAACACCACCACGCACGTGAAGAGTTTTCTCATCGATGGGATCGGCTGTGATTTTTGTGATGTGATGATAGTCCCAATCAATCGCACCGATGATAGATCCATCGTTTTTTAACACAAAAACTTCTTTTTGAGAGGTTCCTTCATTCTGATTTCCCCCTTTGCGAATGAATCGCTTGGTTTTTTTCTCTTCCACATAGACGAGAAGGTCACTGGCTGGTTGCAGCTCCAGCTTGATCTGATCACGCTGAAGACGCTCGATCTTCAGCGGCACGGGTTTGAGGGAAGATCGCACTTCAAAGATAGCACACCCCCGATCTTCGACTCCTTGGCTATCATCAATGAGGAATCGCGAGTTTCCCCAATCGGTATCTGTTTCAATGAACGCAACCAAGGCCTTGCGCCCGAGATGATACGTGGCACCGGGCTTGCTGCGAACGGGAAGACGATGCTGGTTCGCGTATTCGTGTGCCTTTTGGATCGCAGGCAAATCATCCGCCACGCCATCGCCCAGTGCTCCGAATGATTCATAAGTCACGGGACTAGGCAAGGGCTGCGCGGAGTGAGCCGCAAGCACACTCCCATACAAAACAAGAAGCAAAAGACAGTTTCTCAGAAGCGGGCTCACAGAATGAACACTACGGTCCAACAGTTGATCGTCTTTCTCCAGTGTGACACTACAGAAAGCGAAGTTGATTTCCGAGAGCCAGAAGCCGAAATCTCCACTGCATACACAGACGCGATAGCCTCAAGTAAACATGCACTCGCTAAGATCACCGCATACAACAAAAGGAAAATATCGTGTCGATGCGACTACTCCGCCAGATAAGACTTTGGTCTGTAGAGCATCGCAAACGGCACATACAACAGAGCGAAGATTAGCATCAGAATCGTGAAAAACCGATAATAACTCTGCCCTTCCCATTTTGTCTGTCCGCCCGAAAAATAAGCAATGTCGTAGCCTACGCTCGTCTCTTTTTTCGGCCTCACGCCCAACTCCTGCGCGCGCCTATCGATCCAGGGTTCCGTCGGATGGAGTCGGTCCGACCAAGACGGCTCTTTCTCAGCCGACGGCACCGAGACATCGATGGTTAGTCCGATATCCCAAGCCGTGCCTTTCGACCGGTCTGGCCCCGCCGAAATCAATCGACAGGAACTTTGGCTCGTAATTGTATATTCAATCGTATTTTCCCATGGATCTTTTCCTAGATTTGTAGCAGCCACCGACTCCACCTCTGGCAGACGATTTCCTCGCTTTTTCGCCTCGGCGATGATACGCTCCGCAGCCGCTGCAAATGCCTGCTGCGTGCGATCCGGAAATTCGAGAGACTTCAGGCTGCCGTTTTCCAATCGCGCGATCAGATCATCCTCCGTTCCCGTTTTTTGATCGTAGCCGGGCAAAATGGCATTCCTCGCATCCTTAAGCCACTCCTCCGGCTGCGTCGCGACCAGTGCGGAAAACTGCTCATGCCCCGATGAGGGGATCTGAATGAAACGATTGATTTCTTTGGTAAAGAAGTTTCCCAGAAATACAGCTAGGAGATAAAACGCCATGACCAGCGACTTCATGTTTTTCGGCGACTGCGTATAGGAAAACTCCAGCCCGACAATCGAAATCATGATCTCGGCCGCCGTGATCACCAAATAAGCCAGCAACTGCCAGCCCACAGAAGGACGCTGTCCGGCATCGATCCACGACTGAATCAGCGTGATCAAGGCAAACGACGCAGCGACCAGAAACAACCCGATGCCGATTTTCCGCAACGGCGACAAAGGAAAAAAACGATGGATCAGCGGATAGACAAAAAACGTGAACAAGGGAATGTAGAGTAGGATGAGAATCGGATTGATCGCCTGAATTTGCGACTCCAACCACGTGACTCCCAGGAAGTTCAGATCCATGTGCTCCGCCTGCAAGATCCACGAGGAACCTGTCTGATCATACAGGGCCCAGAACAGCGCGATGAAAAGATATAGGGGCAACAACTTCGCCAGCGCGATCAGCCCCTCTGCGGAAAACATTTCACGGAAAAACTTCCATCCTCCTGCAGGCACGTGGATGAACTTGTGGCGCCCCATCCAAAACATCAGCGTCGCAACCGCCATCAATACGCCTGGCACACCGAATGCCCAATGCGGGCCATACCACTCCAACAACCACGGCGTCAGCAAGGTCGAGAAGAAAGAACCGAAGTTGATCGAAAAATAAAACCAGTTGTAGATCTTCGAGAGCAGATGCTGGTTATTGGACCCAAACTGATCGCCCACGTGCGCCGAGACACAAGGTTTGATCCCACCCGATCCGAGACAAATCATCACCAAGCCCGCCAATAACCAGGTAGAAGAATTTCCCACCATACCCATGCAAGCCAGCGCTGCATGCCCAGCACAGTAGAGCACACTCAGTAGCATAATCGTGCGGAATTTCCCGAGAAATACATCGCTCAACAAGGCTCCGAACAATGGCGTGAAATACACCCACATGACAAAGCTGTGATAGTGCTCGGTGGCCTCGGCATTCGACATCGGACTGCCTGCCCGAGAATCCATCAACCACAGATATTTCGTCATGAACACCACCAAAATGGCGCGCATGCCATAAAACGAAAATCGCTCGGCGGCTTCATTGCCGATGATGTAGGGAATGCCCGGCGGCATCGTGGAGGATTCGGCAGGTGTATCGCGATAAGCTTGGCTCACACGCCAAAGCATGCCAGCAAATCCACGCTGTGGGCAATGGAAAACATTCCCTCTCACACATCCGGCAACGACTGAAACGCAATGCGCGGCACATCCTCTGACAAGGCGCTTTGCGCGGAGCCGAACCACAGCGCCTTCGCGCCATGGCGTTTCGCCACTTGATCGAGCAATCGACTCAAGGCTTCCTCGCGTGGATCAGGCGCAAACAAGGGCAAGCGCGGATCGCTGTGCGGCAGCAATCGGCACAAGTCCACCCCCACCGCAAAGGGATGACTCAAGGGCCGCGGACGCTCCTGCCACAACGCGCGCCACACCTCCAGCAAAGGCCGCACTTCCTGCGTCGAGGGAAACCGCGCCATCAGGGCCCACGACTGCCCCGCATACTCGCGACTGCGTTTCACCGAAACATGCATCTCACCACACTCATAGCCTTCGCGGCGCAAGCGCAGCGCGGCCTTGTAGACGAGCCGGTCCAGCATCGCTCGTGCGCCGTCTTCGTGCCGGAGAGCCGGATGCAAAATTTTCGAATGCCCGATCTGCCGTGGCGTGATCTCCGGACGCACGGGCTCGATACCGTGCAAGGCCTGCCAAAACCGCTCGCCCTCGATCCCACCCCATACCGCTCGCAATTGCTGCGGCGTCGCCTCCCACAATCGTTTCACCGTGCGAATGCCGCGGATTTTCAGTCGCTCCTCCATGTTCGCGCCGATGCCGCAAAGATCGCGCAGATCTAACGAAAAAAACTCCGATCCCGGCTCCTCAGCATCCAGCCACATCAACCCATCGGGCTTGCGCATATCACTCGCAGTTTTTGCCAGAAAAACGGTGGGCGCCAGTCCGATGGAACACGTCAGAGGCCCACCGAAATCCTGAGCGAGCCGGCGCTTCACCTGCAAGGCGATCTGCCAGACCTTGTCTTTTTCGGCATACGGTCCAGTGAACACGCCATACAGTTCATCGACCGAACAGACTTTTTCCACCGGAATTTCCTCCTCCAGCAAGGCGACCAGACGCCGATGATAGTCCATGTATTTCACCGCATCGCTCAGCACCAATACCAGCCCCGGACAACGCGCGCGCGCCTCGCCTACCGGCGTGCCTGTCTTGACACCGAAACGTTTGGCCTCGCGACTCGCCGCAATGCAGCAGGTCGTATCCGTCATGCTCGCAATGACCGCCACCGGCTTCCCCCGCAACAAAGGATTCGCGTGCTGCTCCACCGAGGCAAAGTAGCTATTGAAATCGATAAAACAAACGGTCCGTCGCACAGCGCAAACTGTTCATATGAACAATCATTTAGCAAGCCTATTTTTCTCCGTTTGTACCACCTCTTTTCCCCGAAAGATCCAGCGCTTCGCACGCGTAGCTATCCTTTGATGAAAACCGCCACAAAACGATTGCTCGTTTTTCTCTGTCTTCCTCTGGGACTGCAGGCTGCCGATCTGCCCAAGGACCTGCTGGAGGCGAAATGTCTCAGCTGCCATTACCCCGAGAAAGACAAGGGCAAGCTCGACATGAGCACGCGCGCCAAGCTTCTCAGCGGCGGCGATAGCGGGCCGGCCATCGATCTGGAAAAACCCGATCAATCGGAAATCCTCTTGCGTGTGCGCTTACCGCACGACGATGACGACATCATGCCGCCCGCGAAAAAAGGCAAACCGCTCACCAGTGAAGAGATCGCACAACTCGCCGACTGGATCAAAGCCGGCGCACCGTGGCCCGAGGGGCTCACGCTTCGCCCCTCCGACCCTAGGGCCATGCCGCGCCACGATGCTCCCGCGGACCCTGCCATTCAGCGCATCGAGGCATTTCCCAAGGCCATCACACTCGAAACCAAAAACGATTTCCACAAAGTCATTGTCATCGCCCATTTCGACGATGCCGCCACGCGCGACATCACCCATCAGGCGAAACTCACCCTCGCCGACCCCTCTCTCGCCCAGCTCCAGGAAACCACACTCACACCGCTCAAGGACGGCAGCACCGAGCTGATCATCGCCTACCGTGGACAGACCTGCAAGATTCCCGTCACCGTCAAACAAGCCGAAGTCGCGCGCGAGGTTTCGTTTCAGCTGGATGTCATGCCCGTGTTGACCTCGGCGGGTTGCAATGCCGGTTCCTGCCACGGTGCCGCTAGCGGAAAAGACGGCTTCCAGCTCTCCCTCTATGGCTTCGATCCACACGGCGATCATTTCCGCATCACCACGCAGTTGCCCGGTCGCCGCATCAATCTCGCCTTGCCCGAAGAATCGCTACTCATCACCAAAGCCGTGGGCGATGTGCCCCACACGGGCGGCAAGCTGTTTGAAAAAGGCAGCAGCGCTCACAAGATCATGCTCGAGTGGATCAACAAAGGCGCGCTCATTGATGACGACAGCAAAATCCCCCAGCCCAGTTCCATCACGCTGGAACCACCCGAACTTGTGCTGAAAGGCGAGGGCATCAAGGTTCCCTTCACCGTGATGGCGAAATATTCCGACGGCACCGATCGCGATGTCACCACCCTATCGTCCTTTTCCACTTCGAACGATAACTCCGCCACCATCGACTACCACAAAGGCATCACCAGCTCGAAAAACCGTGGCGAGGCATTTCTGTTAGCCCGCTTCCACACCTTCACCGAGGGATCGCAGGCCATCGTCATTCCAGAAACGACGGACTACGTGAAGCCGGAGGTGCCGCGTCACAACTACATCGATGAAGCCGTTTTTACCAAACTGCACAAACTTCGCATCATCCCCTCGGACCTTTGCACGGATGTGGAGTTTCTGCGCCGCGTCTATCTCGATGTCATCGGTGCCGTGCCCAGCATCGAGGAACGCGCCGCCTTCCTCTCTGACACACGCCCGAACAAGCGCGAGCTCCTTGTCGATGAATTGATCGCGCGCAAGGACTTCTCCGAGATGTGGACGATGAAATGGGCGGAGCTGTTGCAAATTCGCACCTTCAATGATGGACCGAAGCAGGTCAGCTACAAGGCCGCGCTGAATTATTACAACTGGCTGCGCGATCGCATTTCCGCCAACACGCCGTTCAATCAGATCATCAAGGAACTGCTAGGCTCGGAAGGCGGCACTTTCTCTACGCCTGCGACGAACTTTTTCCAGATCGAGCAGGACGTGCTAAAGCTCACGGAAAACATCGCCCAGGTCTTCATGGGCACCCGCATCCAGTGCGCCCAGTGCCACAATCACCCCTTTGATCGCTGGACCATGGAGGACTACTATGGATTCGCCTCGTTCTTCGCCCAGGTGAAACGCAAGAATGCCGAGGACCCGCGCGAGCGCATTGTCTTTGATGGCGATGGCGAAGTGCCCCACCTGCTCACTAAGAAACCGGTGCCACCGAAATTCCTCGGCGGTCCCGCACCGGAGCTCGATAAACAAACGCGCCGACAGGCCGTCGCCGATTGGCTCTCGGCACCAGACAATCCTTGGTTCGCCCGCAATGTCGCCAACATCACCTGGTCCCACTTTTTCGGCATCGGTATCGTCAATCCCGTGGACGATATGCGCATCTCCAACCCGGCCTCGAACCCCGAACTGCTCGATGCATTGGCGAAACAATTCGCCAGTTACAACTTCGATATGAAGAAGCTCGTGCGCGACATCTGCACCTCGCGCACCTATCAGTTGTCCTCGAAAACAAACACCACCAACGCGACCGATGACCGGAATTTCTCCCACTCGCTCATCCGCCGCATCCGCGCCGAAGTTTTGTTAGACTCAATCTCGCAAGTGACCGGCACGCCTAACAAATTCAAAGGTCTGCCGCTCGGCGCGCGCGCGGTGCAGATCGCCGATGGCAATACCTCGAACTTTTTCCTTACCACCTTCGGCCGCGCCAGTCGCGCCACGGTGTGCTCCTGCGAGGTGAAGCTAGAGCCGAATCTGTCTCAAGCACTTCACCTGCTCAATGGCGACAACACCAACAACCGCATCCAGCAAGCCAAAGTCCTCGGGCCTTTGTTGGAGCAGAAAAAATCCGACCAGGAAATCATCGAGCTCCTCTACCTACGCGCGCTGTGCCGACCGCCGACGGAAGGCGAAACCAAAAGTCTTCTCGAAACCCTAGCGCAAGCCAAGGAGCCGAAAGAAAAACGCGAGATCCTCAATGATATTTTCTGGGCCATCCTCAATTCGAAGGAATTCATCTTCAATCACTGAACGTCGCGAAGAATCATCGCATCAACTGCGACGAGGAGATCATCATGATCCGCTACGCACGCAGCGGTCTCGTTTCCCACACACCTATTCAAGAATCAAAAACCATGAAAAACGCACGCCCTCTCATTCAAGCCATTATTCCTTGTTCACTGCTCGGGATTGCCATCTGCGCCGCGCCCGCCGCGAAACCATGGACCAAACAAGTCATCAGCAAGGACTTCGTCACGGAGGGCATCGCCGTCAATAATCTCAATGGTGATAAGAGCCCCGACATCGTCGCCGGTCATCTGATTTATCTCGGTCCCGATTTTTCCAAGGCGCAGCCCTTTCGCGCCGGGCAGATCTATCCCATCGGCGAATACGCGAAAAATTCCTTCATCACCTTCAGTGCCGATGTGAATCAGGACAAACAACAGGACATCATCATGGTTGGCTGGCCGGGCAAGGAGATCACGCTTTATGTCAATCCGGGCAAGCAGGAGGGCGATTGGAAAAAACACCTCATCATCCAGGAGGCTGCCACCGAAAGCCCGATCTGGATCGATATCACCGGTGATGGCAAAGAGGAAATCGTCTGTATGAAACAAGGTTGCTTCGGCTACTACACGGCGGACTGGAGCGATGTCACCAAGCCCTGGACATGGAACGCCATTTCCGACAAACGCACGAACACGCCCTACCAGCACGGACTCGGTGCCGGCGATTTAAATGGCGATGAAAAAAACGACATAGTAGAAAAAGACGGCTGGTTTGAGCAACCTGCCTCTTTGCCTGGCGAATGGAAATGGCATGCGCTCTCGCAAAAGTGTAAGGGTGGCTCGCAGATGCTAGTGCATGACTTCGATCAAGATGGCGACAACGACATCGTCACCAGTCTCGATGGACATGGCTATGGACTGGGCTGGTATGAGAATCAGGGTAAAGCCAAACAATCGGAAATGCTCTACCACGAGATTCTCCCCGCCGATGCGAACAAAAAAGGCATTGATGGCCTGCAGTTCAGCCAATTGCACGCGCTGGCGATGTGCGACTTCGACAAAGATGGTCGCATGGACTTCGTCACAGGCAAACGCTACTGGGCCCACGGCAATAAGGACCCCGGCTCGCTCGATCCGGCTCTCACGGTCATTTTCTACAACCGCACCAAGGACAATGCCCTGACGTGGCAGAGCCAAGTCATCGAAGAAGACGGTGGTGTGGGCTGTGATGTGATCGCTACCGACATCAATCAAGACGGCAAACCAGACGTTGCCGTCGGTAGCAAAAAAGGCATTTTTGTGCTCAAGCAATAAAATCGTTCGCATGATAAAGCGCCCATTAGCGCAAACGAATCTCGAGTAGACATCTCGCTCTTTTCCTCGCATTAACCCATTTTCCTCTTGCCCGCGCTGCCTCCGCTCCGCATTCTCCCGCCCCTCAGCTATTTCTCATTCATGTCCATCGTCCTCGCCATCGAATCCTCCTGCGATGAAACCGCAGTGGCCGTCGTACAGGGCGCGCGCGGGACACCAACAAAGATTTTATCCTCGGAAATTTCATCGCAGATTCCGCTTCATCAACCCTACGGCGGGGTCGTGCCCGAGCTAGCTTCGCGCAACCACTCGCTGATATTGCGCCCGCTTGTCGAGACCTCTCTGAAAAATGCCGGCGTCACCATCGAACAGATTGATGCCTTTGCTGCCACGGCCGGCCCAGGGCTTGCATCTTCTTTACTCATCGGCAATACAGCTGCGAAGGCCATGGCTTGTGCGATGCGTAAGCCATTTCTTGCGATCAATCACCTCGAGGGGCATTTGCTTTCGCCCTTCGTTTCCAAGTCGGAGGTGCCCCCGCACATCGCACTGATCATCTCCGGCGGCCATACCCTGCTGCTACGCGTGGATGCCGCGGCGGCCTATCAAAAGCTCGGGAGCACGCTCGACGACGCCGCAGGCGAGGCCTTTGATAAGGTTGCCAAAATGATCGGTTTGCCCTACCCTGGCGGTCCAAACATCGAACGCAGCGCCCTCACGGGAAACCCCCAACGCTTCGCCTTCCCGCGCGGGCTACTCCACGAACCGCATCTGAATTTTTCTTTCTCCGGCTTGAAAACGAGCGTGTTGTATACCTTGCCGAAACTCGCCGACCTCGAGGCCGATACCCCCGATCTCTGCGCTTCCTTCCAGGAGGCCGTCATCGACGTTCTCCTGCAAAAATCTCTCCGCGCGGTGCGCGATTCAGGACTCAGGCACCTTGCGCTTTCCGGTGGTGTTTCGCTCAACCGAGCCCTGCGCCACGCCTTTCAATCCGCTTGTGAAAAAGCAGGCTTCATCCTCTCGCTCTCCGATCCAGCCCTCTGCACCGACAACGCTGCGATGATTGCTTTTGCGGCATTGCTCAGACATCTCGACGGCCAGCAAGATAGTCTCGAAACTCCCATTCATCCCAACCTGCCCTTGGTCTCATGAAACACTACACCGTCAAAGTCACTCTCTACGGCATCAAACCGGAAATCTGGCGTCGCTTCAGTGTGCCCGCGCACTACACCTTCGCCCAGTTCCACACCGCCCTGCAATATGCCATGGGCTGGGAGCACCAATACGACCATGAGTTCCGCCACGGCAAAGGAAAATTCCTGCGCGATGTCATCGCCCAACCACATCCGGATCGCTTCAAAGGAGCCGATAGTTTTCAAAACGAAAACGACATCACTTTACTGGGCTTCATCGGTCGCATCAAACTGCCAAAACGTTTCCTCTATCTCTACGACTACGCCGATGAATGGATCCACGAGGTCGCGATCGAAAACAGCTTCGAGTCAGAGGAAACCGAGCCCAAAATGATCGAAGGAGCCCGCGCCTGCCCACCCGAGGCCTGCGGCGGCACGATCGAATACTACGAACTCTGCGATGGCATGGTCAGTTGGTATGAAGGCATCTGGGACGCAGAAAAGTTCAACATGGAGGAGTTCGACTTCAAGCCGAAGCCGAAGAAAAAAGCACGTCGCCGGCGTTGAGAGAAATTTTTTGTTAGAAGGCGAGGCGAGCATTGTCACACTTTCGCCTGATCGCCGATTTCTCCCAGTTTGCCCTTTTCCTTTTCACTTGCTGTCATCATACTGCGACCCCTCCATCGTCATGCAAGTCATCTCTCTCCACATCGGTGCCAGCTCGGTCTCTCTGCTCATCGGCGAGCAAGCGGCGGATGGCACAATCACGCCCATTGATTTCCTCGAGCAACCCGCACCCCTCGCCCATGACATCTTCGGTCGCGGCGCGATCTCCCCCAGCACCACGGAGCGTATCGTCAGCATCATCCACGGCTATCAAAAAACCTTGCGCGAGCTCGGCTTGCCAGAAAAACAACTGACGCGTGCCGTCGCTACCAACATCCTGCCGGAGGCGACCAATCACGATGTATTCCTCAACCGCATCCGCGTCGCCTGCGGCGTTCATCTCGATCCCATCGACGATGGCGAGATGACGCGCCTAATCTATCTCAAAACCCGCCGCCGCCTGATGGATACTCCGGCAATGAAACGCAACTGCACGCTGGTCATCCACGTGGGTCCCGGCAACACCCGCGCCCTGCTTTTCAAAAAAGGCGTCATCGCCCGCTATACTTCCTATCGCCTCGGCACCCACCGCACGCGCGAGGCCGTCCAGAATTCCAATGCCGAGGGCGCGGCCCTGCTTGATCTCATCCGCCAGCACGCCAGCGGAAATCTGGAGCAGATCCGGCTCGACTACGAATCGGAAAAAATCGAGGCCCTAGTCATCATCGGCTACGAGATCCAGTTGATGGCACCTTTCCTTAACAAGCCGGGCCAGGCGTGTCCGCTGAAAACCATCAAACAACTCATCCAGCAAGCGGCGGAGCTTTCCGACTACGATCTGGTACGCAAGTTCAACCTCGACTACCACACCGCCGAGGCCTTGCTGCCCGCCATGGAAATCGCCATCGCCATCACCGAAATGCTGCGCCTGCCGGAAATGTATCTCCCCGTTTCCGATTACGAACAAGGTCTCTTGCACGACCTGCTCATTTCCAAAACCCTCATCGGCACCTTCGAAGAAGAAGTGCTGCGCGCTACCCACATCCTCGCTGAGCGCTATCACTCCGATCCTCGCCACGGCGATCACGTTTCCAAACTCTGCCTGCACCTCTTCACGCACTTACAAGAACTGCATCAAATGGGCGATCACGAGGCGCTGCTGCTGCAATGCGCTGCCATCCTGCACGAGGTAGGTTCCTACATCAGCCCGCGCTCGCATCACAAGCACTCGCAATACATCATCCTCAATTCGGAAATTTTCGGACTGGACCGGCTGGATATCACCCTGGTCGCGCTCGTCGCGCGCTACCATCGCCACTCCACACCGCGCCCGGATCACCCCGACTATGCCGACCTCAGCGCTGATGACCGCGTACGCGTCTGCAAGCTCGCCTCACTCCTGCGCGTGGCCGATGCGTTAGAGAGAACTCACCATCAGCGCGTCAATGACATCGGTATCATCCTAAAGCAGGATAAAATGATCCTCAAACTAAGCGGCGTAACCGATGCGACCGTAGAGCAGCTCGCCATGGAATCGAAAGCAGATCTCTTCACTCAGACCTTCGGGCTGAGCGTCGTCGTCGAGACCGATGGTTGAGACAATAAGTCGAAGGGATTTGCAAGCTCAGCGGTTCCCGCAGGCTTACAGAAACCCTGCGCATCGGAAAATCACAATCCCTAGTCTGCCTCCATCGTGTAGGAACCTCCATATCCAGGGCGATACAACTTGAGCGGTGTGAGACGGGAAATCTGCTCAAAGTGGGCATCAATACTGTAGAGTCTCACTTCATCGTGAATCGCAATCGCGGCGATCAGAACATCCAACCACGGCAGCGTAAGTCCTTCCTGACGCAATTTCCATGCAAGGGAAAGCGCCCGTTCCCAGTCGTCTTCGCGGCAGACACGATACGGAATCACCGAAAAATGCATGGCTAGCATCTGACGCTCTTCTCTCCTTGCACCACCGATCAATTCCAATCGCACAGGACTGCACCACTGCGCTTCATAAACATCCAATAAATTCTCCACCGCGAGCTTTACCAGCACATCGCCGCGCTTGCGCAGGCTCTCGATCCACACGGATGTATCAATCAGCACCATGATCAAATTTCGGATGTAAGGGGCGGAATCGGATTGCCATAGTCTTCCCCCTCGTCATTCACAGAAATTGCAGGGTAATCAAAGGCACCCTCGCGGATCAAACGACCCAACTCTTTGGCCTTGATGCGACGCACATATTCCTCCGCTGCGCGTGCCACGGCAGCACTTTTCGTCCTACTGCCCGTGATGCGCATTAACTCCCCCATGAGCGCATCGTCGATGTCCACTGTAATCCTCACAGCGGCATCCTACCCTCAAAATGCATCAAATCAAGTATTGTTTTGCATCAATTATCCTCACCATTGGATTGATGAGTGTGGAAATTGGTATGGGGCTCACGGGAATCGGTGAGCGAAGAAAGGGGTTGGAAACCCCTTCTCCATATTGGGTCTCACTTGGCCTTTTTGCCTTTTTCACCCGCTTTTTTCCGCTCAGGAGCGGGGCCGGTGAGGGGCCAGTCGGGATTTTCGCCGTGGTTTTGTTTCAACAAGGTCTCTGCTTGCTGCACCAGCTCGGGATGGGCACTGGCGATGTCTTTCGCTTCGGCGGCATCTTTGCTCAGATCGTAGAGCTCGATCTTGGCATTGATGCCGTTTTTCACAGCTTTCCACTGCATTTCCTTGCCAAACCGCACGGCTTGGATCGGCTTGCCTTCGTGCAGCTCCCAGTAAAACACATCGCGCTGCGGCGCGGGGCCGCCTTTGAGAAAAGACACCAGCGATAGGCCATCGGTCTTGGCTGCGGCGGGGACTTTGGCGCTTGCCAGTTCTGCCGCGGTGGGCAGGAAATCCCAGAACGCCCAGGGTTCTTCGCGCACCTTGCCCGCCGGGATCTGCCCCGGCCAGCGCGCGATCGCCGCCTGACGCAGCGCGCCTTCGTAAAGGCCGCGCTTGAAGCCACGCATGCCGTTCGATGCCTGATCGAAAAGTTTCCCCATTTCGGACTCCGGTGAAAATGACGATCCATTATCGCCCGCGAACATCACGATGGTTTTTTCATCGAGCTTCAACTCCTTGAGCAGATCCATCAGCGCGCCGATGTCGCTATCGAGCCGAGTGACCTGCGCCGCGTAGGCTTTTTGCTGCTCGGTCCAGGGCTTGTCCTTGTAGAGGCCGTAGTCATCGATCTCGTGCGTGCCGTGAGGCAGCGTAGCAGCGTAGAAGAGGAAAAACGGCTCGTCCTTTTTCGCCCGCACCCACTTCAGCACGTCCTTCTGAATGAGGTTTTGCGCGTAAGTCTTTTTCGCACCCTTGGCATTTTCCGGGAGTTCGATGCGTTTGCCATCCTCGTACAAATACGTCGGAAAATACGAGTGCGCATGGCGCTGGCAGTTGTAGCCGAAAAAGTGATCGAAACCCTGTTTCAGCGGATCACCGGTCGTGCCGAACATGCCCATGCCCCATTTCCCCATGACCGCCGTGGCGTAGCCCTGCGGCTTGAGCACTTCCGCCACCGTGACGATCTTGTCCGGCAGCGGATACTGTCCCTCCCCTTTCGCGATCTCCCAATTCCCCCGCACCGGCGCATGACCGCTGTGCAGACCAGTCATGAGCGATGTCCGACTCGGTGCGCAGACGGTCGTGCCGCAGTAGGCTTGCAGAAACCGGGTGCCCTCGCGAGCTATCTGGTCGATGCGAGGGGTCTGGATGATTTTCTGCCCATAGCAACCGAGATCGCCCTGGGCAATGTCGTCACTGAGGATGAAAATCATATTCGGTTTCTCAGCACCAGCCGCACAAAAAACGCTGCAGACCGTGGCGATAGCAAAAAAAAAAATGATTTCATAGAGAGAGTGGAGGACTGGGAATTACTTCGAAGGCGTTAACGAGAAATCCTTGATGGTCACGCCGCGACTTTCAGGCGTCATAGTCAATTGAATCGTATTTTTCCCCTCTTGTAGCATGACTGCCATAGGTGCTGTGTTTTGCCACATGCCGACAGTGTAAGGCACGCCCGATTCCTCTGCAGTGGCACCATTCGCGGAAATGGAAAATTTTTGTCCATCCTGCACCGTGGCCACCCGGGCCGTCAGCACATACTTGCCAGCAGCGGGGGCATCGATCACATAATCCGCCTTGAAGCCACCCAGCGCATGAATCTGCATCCCGCCAGCGTAGCTTTTCATCGCTGCAGATTTGCCGGAAGTTTTTGCATGCGCGACGGCAGGAATCGTGATGATGCCCTGCGCTATCGTCACCTTCGTGTCTGCTGCCGCGACAGCGGCCGATGCTACTTTCTGCACGCGCTCATTCGCTTCGCCCAATTCTTGTCCAAGCGGGCCAAGAGTCGCTGCGGTCGCGGCGAGTTGTTTGGCGAGGTAAAGTCCCACATTGCTCCACAAACCACCCGCCACCTTCTTGCGCTCATTATAGGCAGGCTCGCCCAGCACCTGACTGACCCACTGCGCGCGCTGCACCTGGATGTATTTGTCGGTATGAGCGCGGGCTTGGGTTTCGAGAAGAAACTGCGTGCCACTCATGGACACCTCTTCCTTATCCCACCAACTGGCTTGGAATCCGGCACCGAGATTGACGACCCAGCCCTTCGGAGTCCAGTGACTGAGGGCCGCATGGGCTTTTTGTGTCACTCCCCAGGTAGGAATGCCGAAACTCTTAAGCACAAAACGACCAAAAAACGCACGACGCCCGCAGACTCCTCCATTTTTTATAATGTTCTGATACTTGTGCTGACTTGGGAGATCGAGGTGGACATTTTGTGAACCATAGGGCACCTCGGTTTTCACAGACGCCACATAGCGCCACCCGTAATCGGCGCTGTAGATGTGATCGGGGCGGTAATTGCGCAGCATCGTGCGACCCCACTGGAGGATTTCATCAGGCGCATCGCAATCGATCACATTGCGATACTCCCACACGGTGAAATTTTTGAAGGCCGGGTCCAGTTCGCCATCGAGATACGCTTTTTCATAATGTTGGTAGCGCTTCACGGGATCAACCACAGCAGGGCCATCCTTGATCGTCTCAGGATTGGATTGCTCAATGGGCTTGGCGTGCTCCAGAGCAGTGGCGAGGGCGAGCCTCTGCAAATGGCCGTCCGCCGACTTGGGGCAGGTTTTCTGGATCGTGGTGATGATTTCCATGGCTTTACCGTATTGACCAAACGCGGCACCGCCGGAGACCAGCATGGCTTTCATCATCGCGGGATTCTTCAGCAACTGATCGACCAATGCTGCTTTTTCGGAGCTTTGCTCCGCAAAACTTGCCAAGCCTGCGGGAGTCGCTTCCAGCATCACCACGCACTTCACGATTTTAGCATCGAGCTTATCGGTAGTGAGAACGGATGACATTTGAGATAACAACTCTTTCGCCGCGTTGAGTTCATCGGCCTGCGCCTGAGCCAGCGCCGCCTGCGCCGTCTCTAATACCTTGCGATGGGCCGCATCTTCTTTCAGTGCTTTATCCAGTAGTGCCTGACGTTCCGCCAGCGCCTTGAGACCGTCCTGCTTGTTAGCCTCCCAGTGAGCGAGATCTTTTTCGGCAGCAGCGCGTGCGGTAGCGTCCGAAGCCTTGGCCAGTGCAGCCTTGGCCGCCGCGATGCTCTTTTCCGCACCACCAATCCACTTCCCTTTGGCGTGCTCCACAAGTCCTTTGGCACTGCTTACCTGATTGGCATTTTTTTGACTCGCCTCCACATCAGCCTTAGCCTTGAGAACCGCATCCCCCGCCTTCTGCAAGGCCGTTTGCTTGCTCGCGTCTAGCTTGGGGAGGTCACGAATGATTTCCTGCTGCAAAGCGCGAAGCTCCGCAGCATATTGTGCCTGAAGTTTTTCCCCCTGCGCGTTCAAGGTAATGGTAGGCGTGGCCGGCTTCGCCATCAAGGGGACCACGGCCAAACCACAACTGAGGGCCAGACCACTTATCATACTGCGAGAGAATTGTTGTAGCTTCATCCGTTTCTTATACGTCTGAATTCCACCATTTTATCCAAATATCGTAAAATCTCTCCACCGATCTTACTAAGCATCCTCACACTTGAACCAACGCTCCAGACAAGAGCCCCGCGTCTCTTTTTCTGCATAATTCTTGCCGCTAGTTTTTCTCACATCTACAATCGCGCCGTGCCCAATGCCCGCGTGTTGATCGATGGACCATCCGAACTGGTCTTCGATTATTCGTTTCCCGATGAACTGCCCGTTCGTCCGGGATGTCGGGTACGTGTGCCTCTGCGCAATCGCGATGCGACTGGCACGGTGCTCTCCACCGCCGCCGCCGAGGATCTCGGCTTTGCCACCCGCCCGCTCCACTCGCTGATCGATCCCGAACCGCTGCTTACCTCTGAGTTGTTAGAACTGGCCCGCTGGATCGCCCAATACTACGGATCCAGCATGGAGTCGGTCATCCGCTCACTGCTACCGGAATCTGTGCGCTCGGAAGAGCACAGCGCCAAGTCGCAAAAATTCGTTAGTTTGCTGAAAACACCACCACCGGAACTCCTCGAATCATTGGGGAAAAAAGCGCCGAAACAGCAACTCATTCTGACTCGTTTACTGCGCGAGCCTGATCAAAAAATCCTTCTCGCCGAGCTGGGCAAAGGAGCCAGCACCTCCGTGAAAGCTTTGGAAAAAACGGGACTCGTCGTTGTGCAAGAAGAGGCTGTCCGACGCGAACCAGATGCCGATTTGCAAGAGCAAATCATCGAATCTCAGCCACTCGCACTCCATGCCGAACAAGCCCAGGCCTTGTCGGTCGTCCGCAACTTGATCGATACCCCTAGCAAACCGCTCTTGTTGTTAGGTGTCACGGGCTCGGGAAAAACGGAAGTGTATCTGCAAGCGGCACGTTACTCACTCGATCAAGGGAAAACGGTTCTCGTATTAGTACCTGAAATTTCTCTAACGCCGCAGACGGTCCGACGCTTCAAGGCGCGTTTCGCCGCATTGATCGATCAGGTGGCGGTGTTGCACTCACACTTGTCACAGGGCGAACGTTTCGATGAATGGCATCGCATCCGCAACGGCAAAGCACGCATCGTCATCGGCGCGCGCTCGGCAGTTTTCGCTCCCCTTCCCGATCTCGGTCTCATCCTCGTCGATGAAGAACACGACAACTCCTACAAACAAGACACCACCCCGCGCTACCACGGTCGCGATGTTGCGGTGCTGCGTGCCCACATCGAAAAATGCGCGGTCGTGCTGGGCTCGGCGACACCTTCGTTAGAAACTTTTCACCACTGCCAAGAGGGGAAATACTTGCTTCAGCGGCTCAACCAACGCGCGGATTCCCACTCGATGCCGCTCGTCCGCGTAATCGACATGCGACTAGAGCAGCAAAAGCAAAAAAACAGCAACACCATCTTTTCCGATAAACTCCGCCAAGCGCTGGATGTTCGACTCGAACGCGGCGAGCAGTCCATCCTTTTTCTCAATCGCCGCGGCTTTGCTCGTTCTTTGCAGTGCCCCGCTTGCGGCCATGCCTGCCAGTGCCCGCATTGCGCGATTGCCCTTACCTATCACCGTACCGATGAGCGCCTCATGTGCCACATCTGCGGCTATCAATCGATCGTTCCACGCAAATGCCCCGAGTGCAAAGACCCCTCTATCGCCTTGCAAGGGTATGGGACGCAGAAGGTGGAGGAGGTCCTCGCCAAGCTCATTCCCAAGGCCCGCGTCGCCCGCATCGATGCCGATGCCATGCGCAAAAAAAACACCCTGCGCGACATGCTTAACGCCTTCAAGGCGAAGAAGATCGATATCCTCATCGGCACTCAAATGATCGCCAAAGGACTGCATTTTCCCAACGTAACACTCGTCGGCATCCTTAACGCGGACATCGGACTGCACGTCCCCGATTTCCGAGCCTCCGAGCGCACCTTCCAGCTCATCACCCAGGTCGCCGGTCGAGCGGGTCGCGGCGAACTGGAAGGCGAAGTGATCGTGCAAACCAGCACGCCTCACGCCCCTGCGATTCAATACGCTCGACGCCACGACTTCGATGGTTTCAGCGAGCAAGAATTAGAGTTCCGTCGTGAATTTCATTTCCCGCCCTACGGTCGTTGTGCCGTGCTCACCGTGCGCTCCACACACGAGAGACGCGCGGAGTTCACCCTGCAGACCCTGCACCGTCGTCTCGAAGAAAACAAACCCAAGCACCTCACGATCAGCGAACCACTACCCAGTCCGCTGATCCGCTCCCACGGTCAATTCCGCTTCCAAATCACCCTCCGATGCCCCCAAGCCCGCCCCCTCACCAATCACGTTCAAGCCGTGCTTAACCGCACCCCGCTGCCGGAAGACGTCATCGCCACCTTCGACATGGACGCGATTAATTTTTCGTAATTTACTGGGCTGCCATTCCTCTTTTTAAAAGCGATAGTGTCACCTATGACGAAAAGATCGTTTCTCGACACCATGGCTCAAGAAGTGCCCGCTGAAGAAAAGCAGATTGATTTGGTGCTGGAAAATGCCAGTTGGCAAAAAATCCAAGATTCACAACTGGCATCAGATCAGCCCCCTTGACCAGGCAGGCTACCTCACAAAAAAAAACGAAGAGTTATGCTAGAGACTCTTCGATTCCCTGCGGGATGAGATGCGTGATGCGGAAAAAATCAAATCGGTTTGCTCACCAAAAACGCTTTGATCACGAACGAACTTTTGAAAAACGTTCGAATAGGATTGATGCTTCGCTCAAAATCCCGTGCGCGATCTCAGGCTGAGAGGCGCACAGGAGTCTGAGATGGTTGCCGATCACAATCAGTAAGCAACGCGCATGGAGCTGCCCGAGCCGATCACACGCACACGGTCACCTGGTCTGAAATAATTCGGATTTTTCTGGGTGACTTCCTGCACGACAGCCACCGATGAACCCGAATCCAAGCGGACGGTGATTTCCACGCCTTGACGGGAACCAGCCGATTGCTGGACGTGAGAACCGAGCATGCCACCTACCAGAGCGCCACCGATGGCACCCGCTGTATTGGCGGAGCTGCCGCTGCCAATCTGGCTACCAAGGGCACCACCAGCCAAGCCACCCATCAGTGCACCAGCTTGATTGCCGGCCTCGATCTTTACATTACGCACGTCGGTAACGCGGCCATATTGCACCGCTTGCCCAGAGCGAGCATCGTTTTTCGAATACACATCTCCCGATAAACTATCTTGAGCGCAAGAAACCAACAGCCCGAGCACGGGCACAAATAGCATGATTTTTATATTCATAGCGAATGCAATGTATCCTCCCACGCTGGGAAACGCAAGAAATCTTCACGACATTTTACGGTCAAAGTCTTTGCTAGCCACACGTCAACAAATCTCTGAGTTGCCAAAATCACAGCCTTACCCTAATATCCTCGCTCCTGACTACTATCGCCATGCCACTCCTCATCGATCCCAGCACACTTCCCGAAGATGGCATTTCGCTCGCCGGCGAACTACCTGCGGATCTCTTCGATTTTCCTCCACACGATGACGCTAAGGCTGTCAGTCCGCTGCACTACGATCTGTTTGTCCAGCGTTTCGGATCGGAGTTATTGCTGCGCGGAGACCTCCAGTCCAGCTTTGAATTGACTTGTGTGGTGACGCTCCAACGCTTTGTGCAAACCATCCGCCTCGCCGAAATTGCCGTTTCCCTCGAACTAGAAAGCGAGGCCCCGATCGATATCGCCGACTACCTGCGCGAGGAAATCGTCATCGAACTACCCGCTGATCCCCGCTGCGACGAGGGTGACGTGCCGATGGAATGCAAATTAAATTCTCCGTATTTAGTACTCGACAAAACAACGGATTCTGATCTAAGTTCCCCGCCCCCGCCGCCGGCGGACCTTCGCTGGTCGGCTCTCGATGCCCTCTCAGACCTTAACGACAACCACTAACTACCTACTACCATGGCCGTACCAAAACGCCGTCAATCCAAGAGCCGCCAGAAAATGCGTCGTGGCGCTAAGCGCTGGAAAGCACCATTGCTCAAGTCCTGCCCTGAGTGCGGCACAAAAGTGCCATCACACATCGCCTGCCCTTCCTGCGGTTATTACAAAGACCGCAAAGTGCTCGTTGTAGACGCACTGTAATTCCACAACTGGCTTGATCCACTCTATCACACCGCGCCCTCTCGGCGCGGTGTTTTTTCATTTTCCGCCACCGGGCTTTGATCGCAGGAAATACTGGCGCAACAAATGTGCCACCTGCGTAAAGTCGCTCCCTTCCTTCAGCTGGCACGGGCTGTGTAAGGTGAGCAATGGCACTTGTTCTCGGGTATGATCGGTTCCCTGATGATATGGGTCATTTCCATGATCCGCCGTGATGCAAACTAACTCTCCCTCGCCTACCTGAGTGAGCCATTGTCCCAGCCACTGATCAAATTCCCGCAAGGCCTGGGCATATCCTTTGGGATCGCGTCGGTGACCATATAGCATGTCGAAGTCTACCAAATTCACCACAATCAACGAATCGCGATCACCGCACTGCTGCCACAAGCGCTCGGTCATTTTCATTCCTGCTAGATTTGATTTGGTCGGATGACTTTCCGTCAATCCGCGCCCAGCAAAGATATCGGAAATTTTTCCCACTCCCAGCACCCGCACGCCCGCTGCGCAAAGTTCATCCAGCACTGTGATTGGTGGTAGCAGAGAGTAGTCCCTGCGATTGGGCGTGCGCTGAAAATGTTCCGCGCTCCTGCCCAAGAAAGGCCTAGCAATCACACGCCCCACACGCAACCCCTTCTCATCCAACAACTCTCGCGCCTGCTCACAGAGACGCAAGAGCCGATCGAGTCCGAACATTTCCTCATGCGCCGCGATCTGCAAAACGGAATCCGCGCTGGTATAGAGTATCGGCATCCCCGTCAAACAATGCGCCTCGCCGAGTCGATCGAGAATCTCCGTGCCGGAAGCGGCGACGTTTCCCAGAAACTTCACGCCCGACCTTTTTTCCAGCTCATCGATGAAATCGGCAGGATAGCGTTCAAAAGTTGCCAATGGCTGGTCTATCACAACGCCCGCCAGCTCCCAGTGGCCAGTCGTGGTATCCTTCCCTAATGAGCGCTCTGTCATCCGACAAGCCGCCGCTCCTGGGCGCAAAGGCAACGCCTCCGGCACCACCCGACTGTGACCACGCATGATTTCATATAGCCCCAGACTTGCCAAGTACGGCAGTTCCAGCCCCTCACGCTCGAACAAATGACCCAGAGTATCCGCCCCCACATCGCCAAAGTCCGCAGCATCCGGCGCCGCGCCGCAGCCCACGGAATCCAATACCAACCAGCATGCTCGCATGACACGAAGCTAATGCATTCCCCATCGGTGAAAAGCACATTCCTCTTGATTCTTGCGAGGATTTGACAAAACTTCCGCACCCCGCTTCACACGCACAAACCATTTACCATGCACACGATTACTATTTTATCCGGCGACGGCATTGGACCCGAAGTCATGATTCAGGCACTCCGCGTTCTCGACGCCGTGTCGGAAAAATTTCACTTTTCCGTATCACGCAGCGAACACCTCGTCGGCGGGGCTGCCATCGATGCCACCGGTCACCCACTGCCGCCCGAGACCGTGGCCGCCAGCGAAAAAGCCGATGCCATTTTGTTCGGATCTGTCGGTGGACCCAAATGGGAATCCCTGCCGCCCGATATCCAACCTGAGCGCGGTGCCCTATTGCCCTTGCGCAAGCACTTCGGCCTCTTCGCCAACCTGCGTCCGGGCGTTTGCCTTCCCGCATTAATTCACGCTTCACCCGTAAAAAACGAACTCATTTCCCAAGGCTTTGATGTTCTCTGCGTGCGCGAACTGACTGGTGGTGTTTACTTCGGGCAACCGAAAGGTCGACGCGAGGAAAACGGCGAGCCTGTTGCCTTCGATACCATGATTTACAGAAAATCGGAAATCCAGCGCATCCTCCGTGTCGCTTTCACCGCTGCCATGGGACGTGGAAAACGACTCGTCTCCGTGGACAAGGCAAACGTGCTCGCTTCCTCGGTGCTCTGGCGTGAAACGGCGAACGAAATCGCCAAGGAATTTCCTGAAGTCGCACTCTCCCACATGTATGTGGACAATGCCGCGATGCAGCTCGTGAAGCGTCCCTCCGAGTTTGATGTTCTCGTCACCGAAAACCTCTTCGGCGATATCCTCTCCGATGAAATGGCGATGATCTCCGGCTCGCTAGGCATGTTGCCCTCCGCCTCACTCGGTGCCAAAAACGACAAAGGTCTCTACTTCGGCATGTATGAACCGTCCGGTGGTTCCGCGCCTGACATCGCCGGTCAGGGCATCGCCAACCCCATTGCACAAATCCTCAGCGTCTCGATGCTACTGCGCTATTCGTTGGGAGAATCCGCAGCCGCAGATGCGATTGATGACGCCGTTGCCGCGACAATCCGCGACGGCTTCCGCACTGGTGATATCGCCACGGGGGCCGATGGGGAAACCCGCGTCAATACAGCCGCCATGGGCGATGCGATCCTCGCTCGTCTTTGACCCAATCTGATGCGAACGTTTCTCCTTATCCTCGGCATCATCATTGTCGTCATCGGCATCGCTGGCAAAATCATGTTGCCCGGGCGCTACGAAAGTTTTTCCTTTCTCCAAGCGGGACTTTCGTTAGGAGGAGCGTTTCTGATCTGCTACTTTTTTTCCCGAAACAATTACTGGCACGGCATCATCGGCAGCGGCGTCGTCGCCTTGCTGGGTGCCTCTCGTAGCCTTATCAATCTGCCTCAATGGATCGTATGGGTCGGACACCCCGCGCCCAAGCCACCCGCCACGCCACTGCTAGAAATGACAGTCGCCCTGCTCTGTCTGTGGTATTTCACCAAAATCATCCGCCTTCTCATGGCCGAGAGAACACGCCGGATGCTCGAAAATAACGACTAACGCGTCTTTCGCCCTGACGCTACAGCAGAGCCATGATCCTCCGCTCCCTTCGCATTCCCTCTTGACGAGGCGGAAATAGCAGCTACAGCTTATTTCACTATGCGCTGTTTGTTTTCCACTATGCTGTTGGTCTCGGGAATGATGGGCTCTCTGCACGCCGCGATTGGCGTGAAAAAAGTGGCCGATGGTTTTAACCGTCCGGTCTGGGTTGGCGTGCCGAAAACTTCCCGAAAACAACTGTGGGTCATGGAGCAGCATGGCGTGGTTACTGCGGTCGATCCTGATACTGGAAAAAAAGTCGAACTCTTTGACATTCATGAAAAGGTAAGCCGCAAGGGTAATGAGGAAGGTATGTTAGGACTTGCTTTCGCGCCGGATTTTGAAACCAGCGGTCGCTTTTATCTGAACTATACCGACAAAGAACATTTCACCTGCATTTCGCGCATGGTGATCAAGGGAGGAAATGTTGATGTTAGCAAAGAAGAAGTCATCCTCCGTTACAAACAGGATTTCCAAAATCACAACGGCGGCTGGATCGAGTTCGGTCCAGACAAGATGCTCTACATCGGCAACGGTGACGGCGGAGCTGGCAACGATCCCAAGCAACGTGCGCAGGATCTCACTTCGTTGCTAGGGAAAATTCTCCGTCTCGATGTCTCTCCCGCCAAGGGCTATGAAATCCCTTCAGACAATCCCTTCATCAAAGACAAAGAGGCCAAGCCTGAAATATGGGCCTACGGCGTGCGTAACCCATGGCGTTGCTCATTTGATGCCAAAACGGGAGATTTCTGGATCGGCGATGTCGGGCAAAATCACTGGGAGGAAATCAATCACATCGAACACAAAAAAGCCTTTGGTGCGAATTTCGGTTGGCGCCTGCGCGAGGGCGACGTTGCCACGCCGGCTAACAATGTCGGAGGGGACAAGCCCAAGGCCAACGTCGATCCCGTTTATGTATACAAACACGGAGGCGGCTCGACCGAGGGTTTTTCGGTCACAGGTGGTTATGTCTATCGCGGTCCGATCAAGGAACTGCAGGGGCGTTACTTTTTTGCCGATTACCAAAACCCACGGATCTGGTCGTTTGTGGAGAAAAACGGCAAGGCAAGTGATTTCAAGGATCACACCTCAGAGTTGCAACCTGAGGGCGGAAAAATCAAACAGATTCCGAGCTTTGGCGAGGCCCCGGACGGCACACTTTATCTCGTAGATCATTCCGGTCCGATTTATCAGATTGTCGAGCGCTGAGGTGCAGACAAGGATCAAGTGAATTTCTCGATCCCCTGTAGCATGGAGTTGGCAATCAGAATTGTTTGCTGAAAGGCGCGATATCGATTAGTCTGCGCGCGTGTCCGATCTTTCCCATACTTACGCCCTGATCCTCGCCGGTGGCTCCGGCACGCGTTTTTGGCCTCTCAGCCGTGACCATAAACCGAAACAACTGCTCGATCTTTTCGGCACCGGCACCTTACTGGCGCAGACCATCGCGCGGCTTGACGGGCTGGTCCCAGTGGAAAACATCCTGATTCTCACGAATGAGAAACAGGTCGCCGCCGTGCGCGAGGTCGCCCCGCAGCTGCCACTGGAAAACATCATCGCAGAGCCCGCGAAGCGCGACACGGCACCCGCCGTCGCTCTTGGTGTGGGCCTCATCGCCGCGCGCGATCCCGAGGCCGTCATGATGGTGCTGCCCTCCGATCAGCTCATCACCAACACCGAAGCCTATCAATCGGTCATGCGCGATGCACTCACCATCGCTGGCAAATGTGATGGCCTTATCACCATCGGCATCAAGCCCACCTGGCCCTGCCCTTCCTACGGCTACATCGAGCGCGGCGAGCGCGCCAGCATCACTGGGCTCGACTGCGAGAACATGCCCTACGAAGTGAAACGCTTCCGCGAAAAGCCCAGTGCCGATCTTGCCGAGCAGTTCCTCGCCCAGGGCGGCTTTAGCTGGAACGCCGGCATGTTTGTCTGGTCCATCCCCGCCGTTATGGGCGAGCTCACACGCCAGACGCCACAACTGGCGCACTTCATCTCGGAGCTCCGCCAATCGAAGGACGTCATGGCCACCATGGCCAAACAATTTCCGGCACTCACTCCGATCTCGATCGACTACGCCCTGATGGAAAAAGCCAAACGCGTGCTCAATCTGGAAGCCACCTTCGACTGGGACGACGTCGGTTCGTGGATTTCCATCGCGAAATACCTGCCGACACAAGGCGACAACAACGCCACGAACGCGAACATTTCCGAGATCGACTCGGAGAACAACATCGTCTTCAACGCCCGCAAGGGCTCCCGTATCGCGTTATTGGGTGTCGATGATCTGATCGTGGTGCAGACCGATGACGCCCTGCTGATCGCCAACCGCCACCAAGCGGATGACATCAAAAAATTGTCCCCGCTGCTACCCGAACACCTCCTCTAACAGAAGTGAGCGATCCTTTTCCCCATCCGGCTCTCGGCATTGACTTCGGTGTCGCCCGCTTCGGCATCGCCGCCTCGGATCCCGTGGGTATCATGGCGCATCCGGTGGAAACGATTCATCTCGCGAAACAGGATCCTTTCACCCGCATCGCCGCCCTCATCGCCCAGCGCGGCATCCAAACCATCGTGGTGGGGCTGCCTTGCCATCTCGATGGCCGTGAGGGTGAATCTGCGCAAAAAGTCCGCCGTTTTGTCGGCCAACTGCAAGCGCAACACCCGCAACTGCCCATCTATCTCATCGATGAGGCCTACACCACCGTCACAGCCGCCGCCAAGCTGCACGAAGCAGGAAAAAATGCCAGACGCCAGAAATCCTTAATCGATCAGGCCGCCGCCGTGGAAATCCTGCAATCCTGGATGGAACGCCATCCCGCCTGAAAATCTCCGTTCTTGAAATGCAGTCCATTTCCGCACAAGCTCATCGCCATGCAGACCTACTTGGATTTGTTACGTGATGTGTTAGAAAACGGCGAGTCGCGCCCCGACCGCACGGGCACGGGCACCATCGCCGTCTTTGGCCGCCAGGTGCGCTATGATCTGCGGCAAGGCTTTCCCTGTCTCACCACCAAAAAACTCCACCTGCGCTCCATCATCCACGAACTGCTGTGGTTTCTCCAAGGCAGCACCAACATCTCCTATCTCAAGGAAAACGGCGTCAGCATCTGGGATGAGTGGGCGGATGAAAACGGCGACCTCGGCCCCGTGTATGGCCGCCAGTGGCGCTCGTGGGTTTGCCCCGATGGCCGCGTGGTCGATCAGATCAAACAGCTCATCCACAACCTCCAGCACAAACCCGATTCCCGCCGCCATATCGTCTCCGCTTGGAACGTGGCAGATGTCGATCAAATGGCGCTGCCGCCCTGCCATTGCCTATTCCAGTTTTTCGTCCACGAGCCGAATGCCCAAGGCCTACGCGGTCTTTCCTGCCAACTCTACCAACGCAGCGCGGATCTTTTTCTCGGCGTGCCCTTCAACATCGCCTCCTACGCGCTGCTAACGATGATGATCGCCCAGATCTGCGGCTACGAAGCGCGCGATTTCGTCCACACCTTCGGCGACCTCCATCTCTATCAAAATCACATCGAGCAAACCAAACTCCAACTCACCCGCGAGCCGCGCCCGCTGCCGCAAATGTGGATCGATCCGTCCATCAAACACATCCACGACTTCCGCTTCGAGCACTTCCGCCTCGACAACTACGATCCCCACCCCGCCATCAAGGCGCCCATCTCCGTCTAAGCACCGTGAACTCACATACTCTTATCGGCATCGTTGCCATGACCGCGGACCGCATCATCGGCCGCGATGGCACCTTGCCCTGGCACCTGCCCGATGACCTCGCGTTTTTCAAAAAAACCACCAGCGGCCACGCCATCGTCATGGGCAGAAAGACCTTCGACTCCATCGGCAGACCCTTGCCGAAGCGTCAGAACATCGTGCTTACCCGCGATCGCAGTTGGAGTCATTCCGGTGCGGAGGTGATCCACACCCCAGAAGATCTCAGCCAAGTCATCGCCCAGCCCGGCGAGGCATTCATCATCGGCGGTGCGGAAATTTACCTGGCATTTCTGCCCCACATGCACGCCCTGCTCGTCACCCACGTCAAGGCGGACTACTCTGGCGATACTCGTTTTCCTGAATATCAAAACGAATTCCCGCATGAGGAAATCATTCTCGATCATCCCGAGTTTACGGTGAAACGACACACGCGCGTCTAACAAAAAAATGCTGTCAGGGAATCCGTGGCAAGCCCGGACAAACTACCGTTGCTTCGATTAAGACCTGGCGGGTTTCGCCTGCCGAACCTCCACAGCCCCTGACAGCGGCGACAGCAAACACTGGAGTCTCGCATCGCGCAATCATTATTTTCCACAGAATCCACGCTTCTGGTTCATCCGCTCATGGGACAGTCCCCATGCGGATCATCCGCCACAGGACCTGCCAAGATTCACCACGTGTGCGTCGGAAGGTGGCAAACGAGGCGTGGGCATCCGGCATCGAGGCATCGACCACAATGCCCCAGAGCGGCGAAACCGCATCGGGCCGCATGGCATAACGCAGATCACCGAGTATTCCCGGTTGCTGCGGATGCCAGCCCAGCCAGCCATCCGAAAAATGCGCGAAACGATCGATGTCTCGCGCCAATACGGAGTCGGGCGTGATCTCGCTCAGGTCCATGGGCTTGACGAGGACAGCACGACTTTCGCCTAACAACTTCACCTCGCTCATGGCGCGAAAGCAAAGCACATGCGCCTCACCCTCGTATTCATACAAAGCTCGCCAAACGATGATGTTGCCAAAAGACGGCTTCACCGTAAGTCGCCGTGCCTCATGACCTCGTTCCACTGCCGTATCATTCAAAGCGATCAATACCCGCACTTGTTGCAGGACACTGCAGCAAAGATAAAACATCGCCCATAGCAAGGCACCCACCGCCCAAGTCCGCGTGCGGCGCTTGATCGCGAGGCACACCGGCAAAAGCAGCGGCAAAGTGAAAAGCGGATCGATGACTGAAATCAGATCCCACGCCACCCGTGTATCCGCAAACGGCCAATACCAACGAGTTCCGTAACTGGTCCACACATCGCAGAGCCCATGACTGAGTGCAGCCATCACTCCAGCGACAAGTAAGTCCTTGCCATTGCAGGCACGTTTGCGCCAGCGCTGCCAATGAATCACTAGCCAAGCCATCGCCGCACCAATCATCGGAGCCATCAGCAGCGAGTGACTGAAATGCCGATGCATTTCCAATGCAAAAAGCGGGTCACTCGCGGAGCGCAAGAAGACATCGAGATCGGGAAATTCACCCGCAAGAAATCCCACTACCGCCGCCGGTCTGATGCTCTCACGCGGCACCACGCACACCGCGACCGCTATACCCAAGAGTCCGTGCGTTAGATTGTCCATGTCCCTTCACGGTATCAGCGCAGCATTTGCTTGAGCTGATTCTGGAAAGCGATGATGTCATCCTGATTCGGCCGATAGCCCGACGTATCCGCATCTAGGCCGAGTCGACCAGTTTCATCGACATACCAAAGCGCCCTCTCGCCGTCGCTGAATACGACCTTGCCGCTATACAGCATTCCTGGAATCACAATCTCATCGCGACTGACCCGCACATCACCTGTGAGAGTATCCGCTTCCTCAGCGAGGACGGGCTCTTCTTTTTTCGGCTCCTCCTTGACCTCGGTCTTCAGCGTGATGCCGAGATCGAGAATCAAAAAACGTGTGTCCATATAAGTGACACGGATCTGCCACTCGTCATTCATGCGCTTTTGAATCTCGGCCATCTGCGCGCCGGCTTCGGCCCACTGACGTATCGTATTTTTCTGATCTTCGCTGAGTTGGCTGGTGGAAAACATCGGGCTCATCAAAGCGCACCACAGCGCAATGCCAAGCCTAAAGAGTGCATGGACCGAATGAAGTTACGCACACTCCGCTCACACGCCCAGCAATTGACGATCCTCCATCGCAAGCTCACGCCACTCACCAGGCGCCAAGTCACCTAGCAGAAATCCGCCTATCGCCGCACGCACCAAGCGCAAAGTGGGCAGCCCTACCGCCGCCGTCATCCGTCGTACTTGGCGGTTTTTCCCCTCGGTCAATGTCAATTCCAACCACGCGGTGGGAATCGCCGCGCGATAGCGGATGGGCGGCGTGCGCGGAGGAAGGTCCGGCTCCCTGGGCAAACATCGCGCCGTTGCCTTGGCGACAAGGTGCCCCTGAATCACCAGCGAACCATTGCGTAAGCGTTGCATGGCCGACTCATCCGGCACGCCTTCCACCTGCGCCCAGTAGGTGCGCGGGTGCTCATGGCGTGGGTGCAGCAAGCGATCCACCAGTGGCTTTTCATCGCTCAGCAACAGCAATCCCTCGGAATCGCGATCGAGTCGGCCGATGGCATAAACATCCTTGGGTAGGAAAAAATCCGCCAAGGTGCGATGCTCTGGCAACTCTCGCGTGAATTGCGAGAGCACATCATAAGGCTTGTGAAACGCGATCAGCACGATGCTGCGATCAGGATTCCGGAGTTTCCTCTTTCTTCGGCCACACCAAGGAAGCCACCACCGAGAGCACCAAGGCGCCCAGCACCACACCCAAGGAAATGTTCACCATGGACTGATGGAATTCATGATTCAGATAGCGCTGAACCAGCGAGTAGAAACCTGCCTCGGTAGGACCATCATGCCCTTTCATCACGCCCGCCGCAGCCAGCGGCAAGAGCATTTTCACGCCGATGAAACTCAGGATGAAAGCTAGGCCGATTTTCAGGTAGTGGAAACGATCCGCTAGATCCGCTAGCAAAAAGAAAAACGTCCGCAAACCGAGAATCGCAAAAATGTTAGAGGTGTAGACGATGAATTTGTCCGTCGTGATGCCGAAGATCGCAGGGATCGAATCCACCGCAAACATAACATCGGAAAGCTCCACCACGATCAACACCAACAGCAACAAGGTGCCCGTGCGTTTGCCATCTTTGATGATAGTGAACTGACTGCCCTCGTAGTGCTTCGAGATGCGCACGAAGCGCGTGATAAAGTTCACCAGTCGACTCTCCTCCGGATTGAAGCCGTCATCGTCGCTACCAAACATTTTCACACCTGTCCACAGCAGGAATGCTCCAAAGACATAGAGAATCCAGTGGAAGCGCTCGACCAGTTCCGCGCCCGTGAAGATCATGATCATGCGCATACCCAGCGCCCCCATGATGCCCCAGAACAGCACTCGATGCTGGTATTTTTTCGGTACTTTGAAGTAACTAAAAATTAGAAGGAAGACAAAAAGATTATCCACCGAGAGCGAAAGCTCGATCAGATATCCGGTGAGGAATTCCTTCGCTTTGAAAAATCCCATGTCCGAGCCATTCGCATGCGTCACCGCGCCATACACAAAGCCATTGAATAACAGTGCCAGTGATATCCACACGCTGCTCCAGAGCAAGGTCTCGCGCCGCGAAGGAGCGTGTGCCCGTCGATTGGCGATACCGAGATCGACAAATAATGCCAGAAACACGACCACAAAAAAAGTGATCCAACACCAAACGGGATAATGCACAATCTGATTACTCATGAACGAGTTGATTCAATGGCGAATGCGCGCTTTGGTAAAGAAAGAATCACGCGCGAGTCAGGATTCTTCGCCCTCGCGCCGCATTTCCTCCAGCGTCTCGGACACATCCGCCAGCGAATCCCACAGATCCGTCACTACATACATCGGAGCGTTCACACGCACTGCGAGAGCCATGCAATCGCTGGGCCTCGCATCCAGCTCGACGATCTTTTTTTCCTGAATCTCATTCTCCACCTGGAAAATCACCCGCGCAAAATACACCTCGTCCTTCATGCTGACGATCACCACCCGCTGCAAACGCGCGCCAAAGGCGTCTAGGCTCATCAGAAACAAATCATGTGTCAACGGCCGCTCCGGCTTCTGCCCGGCGAGCACGGCATTGATCGATGCTCCAATCGCCGGATCGATGAAAAACGAAATCACCTTGTGCCCGTCGCCCAAAAAAACAGCGCACCCCGCCTGCGTCGGCATCAGGGCGATCGGCTCCACTCGGGTCAGGTCAGGCATGCTTTACACCCTACACCAGGCGCCAATACCATACAAGCCGAATCGCGCCGCGGCCCTACCGACCGTTTTTTCTTTTCACTAGCGTCTTTTCCCTACATCGTCGCGGCACATGACCACTGTGTTGGAATGCATCGATGCAGGCACCGCCTATCTAGAAAAACGTGGGGTCGAGGATGCGCGGCGCAACATGCAAATGCTGGTGGCGCACCACATGAAATGCACGCGCATGCAGCTCTACCTGCGCTTCGATGAACCGCTCAGAGAGGAGGTCCTAGCGCCGCTACGCATCGACCTGAAAAAACGCGGCGAACGGATCCCCTTGCAGCACTTGCTGGGGAGCGTGGCGTTTCACAAGCACGACTTCAAGGTCGATGCGCGCGCTTTGATTCCACGGCCGGAAACAGAAGAGTTAGTGGAATGGCTCATCGCTCATGTGAACCCTGCACCTACTACGATACTGGATCTCGGCTGCGGCACTGGCGTGATCGGGCTGAGTCTTGCAGCGGCGTGGCCGCAGGCGCAAGTGACGCTCGCCGATGTCTCACCGGAGGCGCTAAGTCTCGCCCGAGAAAATGCGACCACACTGGGCCGAGAGAACGTGAGCTTTTGTGAAACGTCGCTCTTTTCTTCGCTCACCGGCCGCTTCGATCTGATCGTTGCGAATCTGCCGTATGTGCCGGAGGTCGATCGCACCACTCTCACACCAGAGGTGCTGCACGATCCCGAGCTCGCCCTGTTTTCTGGCACGGACGGTCTCGATCTGATTCGGCTGTTTTGCCAGCAAGTGAAACAATTTCTTCAGCCCGGCGGCATCGTTGCCATGGAAATCGGGCACGACCAAGGCGACATCACCAGCGAACTGCTGCGCGCTGGCGGCCTCACTGAAGTGCAGGTAATGATGGACATTTCAGGCATAGCGCGTTTTCCCCTTGCCAAACTCCCCCATTCCTCAAACGCTACCGTTACGGGGGCAACCTCTTGATTTTCACTGACCTATGGACAAACTTCTCGTACACGGCGGCGCGACCTTACGCGGCAGCATCAATATTTCCGGCTCTAAAAACGCCTCTCTACCCATCCTCGCTGCATCTCTGCTCACTGATCAAGAGGTCATCATCCGCCGCGTGCCCGATGTCTCGGACACCAATTATATGGTGCAAATCATCTCCGCACTCGGTGGTGAGATCGAACGCAGCTCGGGCACGGTTCGGATTCATAATAAAAACATCGTCGATACGGCCCCCTACGATCTCGTACGCCGCATGCGTGCCTCCATCTGCGTGATGGGCCCCCTGCTCGCTCGGACTGGCCGCGCGGTGGTCTCGCTGCCCGGCGGTTGCATCATCGGCGATCGCCCCGTTGACCTTCACCTTCGCGGGCTGGAAGCTCTCGGCGCCACGACCGAGTTCGATTCTGGAAACATCATCATTACCGCGCCGAAGGGTGGACTCAAAGGAGCAGAAATCAACCTGCGCGGCACGCATGGCCCTACCGTTCTCGGGACGGATAACGTCATGATGGCCGCCGTTTTTGCGGAGGGCACCACAGTGATCGAGTCCGCCGCTGCCGAACCAGAAGTCGAAGACCTCGCCCATTTCCTCAACGGTCTCGGGGCAAAAATCCAAGGCGCGGGAACACGCCGCATCACGATCGAGGGTGTCACTTCGTTAGGTAGCATCGAGCACACCGTCATCCCCGACCGCATCGAGGCCGGGACCTTCATGGCTGCGGCGGTCATCGCGGGCGAAGGCGTGACCCTTCACCGCATCTGCCGCGAACAAATGACCGCCATTACGAAAATATTTCAAGACTGCGGACACAAGATTATCTTCAACGAGGCGGGCGACAGTGTCACCATCCATCGCGGCGAGAATCCCGTGGGTGCCGAAATTAACACCGCTCCCTATCCCGGTTACCCTACCGATATGCAGGCGCAAATGACTGCCGTGTTTGCGACCACGCCAGGCATTTCCGTGGTCAAAGACACCATCTTCCCGCAGCGCTTCATGCACTGTGCCGAAATGAAACGCATGGGTGCAGACATCAATGTGGACAGCGGCACCGCGATCATCAAAGGCGTGAAGCAACTCTCCGCCGCTCCTGTCATGGCCAGCGATTTGCGTGCCTCCGCGGCGCTCGTTCTAGCAGGTCTTACCGCCAAAGGCACCACAACGATTTCTCGCCTCTATCATATCGATCGTGGCTACGAACACATCGATGAAAAACTTCTCCAACTGCATGCGCATGTGGAGCGTGTCAAAGAATAAGTGATCCGCGCCGTGTCGCTAAGGGATATCGGCGCATCCCATTAACCCACACGGAATACAATGCGTGCCTTCGTGGTATCGTAGGGAGACATTTCCATGCGCACGACATCTCCCACCACGAGTCGGATGAAACGCTTGCGCATTTTGCCCGAAATGTGAGCAAGCACCTCGTGCCCATTGGTCATTTTGACTTTGAACATTGTGCCGGCAAGAACAGCAGAGACCGTGCCCTCTACCTCTACAGCCTTGTCTTCGCCCCCTTTGATTCCCTTACGGATTTTGGGGCCGGCATCAGGACGTGGTCCCGAGGGACGTGCGGATCTGCCCTGTGATCTTCCTGCCGGTCTATTGAAATTTGCCATAGTGTGAGTTGTGTGTCGTCGCGCCCAGAGATCTACTTCCATTTCTTAGCGCACCACGATTCTCTCGACTTTGAAGCATTTGGCAATCCTAAAATAAAAAATCACCGGAATTTTGAGATTTTGCATTGACATCTCACAAGGTGACCTCTAGTCTTCGCGCCCCCGCAGCGACATGACGGTCGACGCGGTATCTTATTCACACCAATTGTTATTTCTCAGTCTGTATGAAAACATTTTCCGCCAAGCCACAGGACGTCCAACGCATATGGCACATCATCGATGCCAAGGATAAGATCCTCGGTGCCGTGGCCGTTGAAGCCGCCGTTCTGCTCCGTGGCAAACACAAGCCGATTTTCACCACTCACATCGATACAGGCGACTTCGTGGTGATCATCAATGCCGATCAAGTCAAACTCAGCGGCACCAAGGAAAATGACAAAATCTACACTCGCTTCACTGGATTCGTCGGCGGTAAGAAAGTAGAGACACCCCGCATGGTGCGTAAGCGTCGTCCGGTTCTCATGCTGGAGCGCGCCGTTTGGGGCATGCTTCCCAAAGGCAGCCTCGGTCGCCAACAATACACCAAGCTGAAAGTCTACGCCGGCGCTGATCATCCACACGCCGCACAACAACCCGTCGAGCGCGTCATCGCCTGATTTTTTCATTTTCACCTTTCCCTAATTCCATGAGCGAAATCACCACAGCATCCGCCACCGGCCGCCGCAAAAACGCCATCGCACACGTTTGGCTCTCCGAAGGTTCCGGTCAAATCATCATCAACGGTCGCACGTTTGAAGAATACCTGCCCACCATTCCACTGCAAAACTCCGTTTTGCTGCCCTTCCAACACGGTCACTTGATCAACAAGTTCGACGTAAAAGTCGTGGCTAAAGGCGGTGGCATCCATGGCCAAGTCGGCGCCATCAGCCTCGGTATCTCCCGCGCACTTACGCAACTCAATCCTGAGATCCGCAAGTTGATCAAGCCACACGGCCTGCTTACTCGCGATGGTCGCATGAAGGAGCGTAAAAAAGCAGGCCGTCCCGGCGCCCGCAAACGCTTCCAGTTCTCGAAGCGCTAATCGTTTCCCGCATACAAAAAAGCCGCACCCCAGGGTGCGGTTTTTTTGTGCTCGCGGCAAGAACGCTTTGGGATCGACCCCCACACGCAATGCTTCATTATTTCCTCGTATTGTGAACCGTATCTTCTCGATCGCCCTGCGCATCTGGCATACCAGTAGCCTTGTCTTACGACACGTTTTTGCCACCGCCGTGACCGTATTCTCGGCTTGCGCTTTATGGACACTTTGTTACCTCGCCTTGCTGCTCTGGGCCATCCTCAGCGATGAAGGACTAGGAGGGCCGCTCGCCTACCCCGCAGGATTACTCGCGTCTTTTCTTGTGAGTCTGGCCGTATCGGTCTGTTTGTATTTTCCCGCGACAGCAATCGCCGCCGGTTTGGCGAAAAAATACCATCGTTCCTTTTTGTGGCAAATCGCGATCTGTATAAGCATCCTCGCACTGCTGCACCTGGTCGTTGTTGTAGTCATCTGGGAACATCTCACGGAATCACCAGTCCAACGCCTATCGATCGCTGTCGCCATGTTTTTTCTCAACCTCATCCCTCTCGGATTGTATTGGTGGTGCGTTCAAGGCTTGCTCGTATGCCGAAAAATCTTGCAGCGTATTTCCCTGAGGCGCCTATTCTCAAAAACAATCCCGAAACCAGGCGCGTAGCTGAATCTTCGCCTTTTGGGATGAGCGGAAACTGGGGTTGCTGCCATTCTTTTTCAGTATCATCGTCTTTGAGTTAACTGGTCTGACGATAGCTCGGGATGGCGCATGAAACCCAGCATGAGATCTGCCATCTCCTGTGTTTCACCTCTCAATGCGAAAACCCTTCACGCCTTCGAGCGGTGGGATCACTTGCGCATGCATCGACTGGATATGATGCGCTACGGACGATTCTTCCGTCAATTCGTTGAGAAATGCCTCTAACTCGTGAGCCGTTTCCGCCATGATCTGCAGCTCCACAGTGCCATCGGGCATATTTTTCACCCACCCGCAAACGTCAAACGAGCGCGCAATCTCCTTCGTCGCATAACGAAAGCCGACTCCCTGAACTTTTCCTGCGAACACAATTCGTTTGGCTATCATGATACGCGGAGAATTGTACTCGTTTTGGACCCGAGTCGAACCATTTTTCGCATATTTTCTCGAATATCTTTCTCAGCAGGAACATGGGTCAAAAACGATGGGTCTGACGTCCGATATCACGATGCACCAACGTTCACCATTCCGCCGAGTAGCGTAGACCATCCGTGTGGCTAATCGGTAAAAAAGTAGAAGACCACTTCCATCCTTTGCTGTGCTTGGGCACTTTGAGTAAAATTTCATTCCACCCCTTCACCAGCTTCACACTCACCGGCGGACGCATCTGATAATCCTCATCCGTAAAGGGAGTTTCCGCGTCTTTTTTGCCCGATATCTTCCAAGTAGGCGGCGGAATTTTTTCCCCATTGACCTTGATCCATGGCAGAGAATGATGCCATTCACCAAGTGTCGCACTTTCGTTGCCACGCCGATCCGACCGCGATGAATGATGGAAGCCAATGTATGCCTGAATGGTCCTCTCATCGGGCGACCAGATGCGAGTAAACGCATAGCAAGTGCCTTGTTTTTCCTTCACCAGACCGCCAAACCCAAAAAAATGGTTGTAGTAAAGCGTCGCAGCACCAAAGCGCTGCGGCATCCATTCATAAAGATGGCCTTCATACTCATACGCTTCATGCAATGCCCCCTCGACTGGGAAAATTTTGGTCAGATCATCGCCATGAGGAAACGGACCAATCACTCGCCAACGCATCTGAGTTTGTTCATACACAGGAAAATTTTCATTACTAAAAAAGAGTTGTTTTTGTCGCATGAAACGTTTTTCCCATATTACGCAGGCATCGAACTCAGGCGTGCCGATAGGAGGGAGGTTGGCCGCATAGAGTTCGCCTTTGTCGCGCTCCACACCTGCCCAGACCGACTCCGCATAAGCGACCATCGCGGGATAGACCGCATTATGGACGATTTGATCACGCTCATTCTCGATCCGAATGTCAGGCCATGAGCAGAGCACACCACCCCGTGCACGCGCATCGCCAAAAGCCACTTGGCAGGGAGCACGGTGAAGAAAAGTAAACACCGTTTCGTGCGGATCCATATGATTGATGTATGTCGAGCGACTATCAAGAAACGGATTCTTGGGGAGCGGAGGAGTCCTCGCCCACAAGTGCGTGATTTTTTTCTGGTCGTTAGCATCGTTTAATCCCTTGTGCCAGCCGATTACTTCACGACCCAAACTGCGCACGTGTGTGGAAATTTCGGTCACAAACGTGCCATCCACCTTCTCCGCGCGATGGCCTACCTCATCAGTACCGATGTGAATGTACGGCATATCTTCTGCTGGGGCGAGCGATGCCAGCTCTGTCAGCAATTCTTTGAGAATCGTGCGGCTTGTCGCCGTATTCATCGACTGAATGCCCAGTGCTTTGCGCAATGCCTCGCTATGACCTGGCATGTCCATTTCCGGAATCAACTGAATGCCCCGCTCCTTGCAATAGGCGACCAATTCACGAAAGTCCGCCTGCGTGTAATACTTGTTCGGCAAGCGCGTCATCGAAGAGGCATCCGTAACGCGCGGATGAATACGGCTCTCCAGCCTCCAGCCAGGATGATCGGTGAAGTGAAAATGGAAGACATTATACTTGTAGCGAGCCATCACCTCAATTTGCTCGCGCAGCAGCTCCATGCTCTGAAAGTTGCGACCGGTATCTACCATAAATCCTCGAAGGGGAAACGCAGGCCAATCGCGGATCACACAACAAGGCATGGTGTTTTTCTCAGCAAGTTGCCGCAGTGTTTCTGCCGCATGAACAAATCCCTCTCGCTCCGCAGCACGGACATGGATGATTTTTTCCGCGACTTCGATCTCATAGGCACCGCGAAAACCATGAGGATTCTTGACCGAGGCTTGCTCGAAACGAATCGCCGCCTGATCAGGCTCCGACAATTGCACAGACAGATCCATTTGCTGAAAAACACTCGTAACGCGCGCGCGACACATCTCCGGAGTAGAAAGTCGCAAGCTACCCGACCAGGTGAAATGGCCTTGCTTGGCTTCGAACTCTGCGGGAGACGGCACGATGGAATGAGCCCACAGCGAGCCACAGAGCAACAGATACGAAATGATGATGCGCATAAATAGTAATGGATGAACGACATCCTCCGTCGCCAACTTACATCATCGTACTGGTTGGTGAGCAAACCAGTTACCCGCGACCGCGTCCCTTACTTTTTTTGCCACAAGGCAGATGGCGGCAAGTCTTTGGGGCGACATACGACAATGCCGGCATGGGCTTTCAATTCAGATAGATAGTCGCTGATAGGCTTGTCAAACACGGTGCAGCGACCCTTGTCGTGGCGCGAAGTGGCGTGCACAAAATAGGCCCGACCCTGATGACGCATGATTAGTCCGACGTGCGACGTATACTGGTGTGATGAAGTGGTCGTGATCGCACACACATCGCCATCCGCGAGGTAGCGCTCGGCGTAGGGCACTTTCGCTTTCGGCACGTGATAGACCGGAAGAGAAGAAACTTTCTTTTCGATCTCTGCCATGGGCGTGAGTAAGGATGGGTTATTTTTCAGGTAGCGATAGCTTTTCCACTGAACCGTCATCTCCTGAATTTGCCGCTGCATGCGCTCGGCACCGGGAAGGCGCGAGGAAATATTTTCAGCGAACCCACGCCGCTGATTGTCGTGGAAAACCTCTTCGAGATGATGCATGCGACTGAGGTAAGAGCCGTTGCATTGCCCATTGCGATAGCGCTCGATCTCGACCATATGAATCAGATCAGCTGGCTTATAAGGTCCCGGTTTATACGTTAGCATGCGCGAGATGCCCAAGGCATTTTCATAAAACGTCCAGCAGTCCATGGCATTCAAATTCACCACTGGATTTTCAATCTTATCATCGACCTCTAACGTGTAGTTAACATACTTCGTGCCTAACAGCGCGCGCGCGACCAGCGAGGTGCGCAGACCGATGGGTCGTGCGCGCCAGTTTTCGCTCTCCGCCTGCTTGACGATCGCGTGAAATTTCGACTCGCCCTGAAACACGGTAGTTAACGGCAAGCGCAGCGGACTAGGCGGCGTGACCGAATGCATCGACGCGACCTGCGCCTGAACGCAGAGCGGCACTAACAGAACAAACCAACATTTTTTCATACACTCATGCAATCATGCGGAAACCATTGGCTCAAGTGCATAGCTGATGTGTCTCCAATGATAACCACTCTGCCAATCCGGTGACCTGGACAAACCAGTAGCGATCAACCGCGCCTCACTGTCCGAATCGGTAGCGACCAAGGACCATGGGAAACTCCTTGAGTTTGTTCTCCCACGCCACGCCATTCTGCCAGTGGTGCACGATCCATTTTTCATTCGCGTGAACGCCAGGACCGGGAACGATCAAGGCGCAATGAGCATTGCCGTCGGGCAAGGTCCAAAAGATCACATCACCCACTTCAAATTCTGATTGAGAAACATCATCACCCGAGCGATGAAAAAATCGTTGGATATTCGGGATGCGAGAAGAGTCCACCTCTTTGTCCGGTCCACGCTCATACCACAACTGCGGATACTGTGCGAAGGCATTGCTCATGTCCTCGTGCAGCAACTCCTTGATGTCGATGCCCAGTGCCATCCGGTAAGACTTCAGAAGCAAGTCGGCAGAACTAGACACAGCATGTTCACTTTGATCCTGTTTTGTCATCCTCAGGGCCGTAACAGCCAATCGATCGCCCGGTTTCTGCGATTCTTGCAACTCCTCAATCATCCGATCCGCCGCTGCCTCTGTAGCGACCACTTGCTCAGAGCGAAGCGATGCCAACAAGGGCCTGCCAAAGAACAATCCCATGCCCACCGAGATCAGCAATATCACCCAGCCGCCAAAAAAATTTTTTTTCGGCTTCTGGGGACGCGGACCAATATATTCAATGGTGTCTAAAGTACCGTAGGGAGAGCGTGGCATGGTGGACGTGTTTATCTACGCCGAATACACTGAAATTACCAGCATTATTGCAGGAAATTTCGCTTTATTTTGTGATTTTTCCTTTGTATTTGTTAACAAAATTTCACGCTCGACCCTTATTCTTTTTTCCTTACCATACGCTCATGTTGATACTCAAGTCCGCCCGACCTTTGCACTGGGGAAGTTTATCGCTGCCTGTGTGGGGCTTGAGCCGCGATTGGTCAGGAGCGGAAATACCGTCGCCGCTGATGTTTTCGTTAGCTTGTGATTCGGATCGACTGTGGTTTGTCGCTGCGGGAAAAAGCCCGACAAAGATTCATCCGCTCGCACGCCCCGGCGGTTTTCTAGCCGAGCTATGGCGTTATGATTGTGCGGAATTATTCATAGCCGATCCCCAAAGCGGGCGCTACGTCGAGTTCAACTTGGCGGCCAATGGCGCCTGGTGGAGTGGAGAGTTTGTGGCACCGCGACAGCGGGCGGAGGAGATCGATATCGCCTTCCCCGAGGTCGCGACTTTCGCCGAGTTAGCTCCGGACGGCGGGTGGATGAGCGCCATGTCCCTACCTCTCGATCTACTTAGATCGCGCCTGAATTGGGGTGTCACATCACGTATCAACGTCACATTCATCATCGGATCTCCCGCGCAACAATTTCTCAGCGCCGCTCGACTGCCGGGCGAAATCCCCGATTTCCATCAGCCCGCCCATTTTCCCGATTTCCAATTTCACGAACTGAAAGATTGACGGCAAAGCCCTCCGCTCGCACAACTCAGCACCGTCATGTCGCAGCCCGCGCCCAATCCTCTGCCGAAAAAACCGCCTCTTGGGCTCTATGGGGGAGCGATCTTATTTGCCGCGCCGCGTCGCTGGGACGATGCGTGTTTTTCCGTACCCGCACTGCGTGCGATTCGCGCAGCACGTCCGGCCTGTACGCTCGGGGTGATTTGCCATGATGAGCAACATACCTTCTGGCAAACCGTTCCGGGGTTGAACCAGATCATTACCTACGACGATAAGACCAGCGTCAGGCAGTTGCTCAAGTCACCCGAAATCGAGCGCGCCGAGTGGGATGCGGGCATTTTCTGGGAAAAAGGCATCGCCGCCGAATTCTTCCATAGAAGAAATCTGAAACAACGCCTTGCTTATGGGAAAAAGGAGCTTCTCAAGTGGACAACCGATCCTGTCCCCGAAGAACACCCACCCGGCCCCGTGGAGCACCGCGTACGACATTTTTTACAGTTCATGGAACGACTGAGCATCCCGACGCAACTTCCAAAACTCTTCTCACCCTGCCTCATCGATACCCCGCGCCTCCCCAAGCATGTGATTGTCTGTCCCAGTTCCGATTATGGACTATCGCATGAATGGTCGCTCGCCCGCTGGACGGAAATCCTCAATCTTCTGTTAGATGATTGCAATGCTACGATAACCATAGTAGATTTACCTAGCAGCAAAAAAACGCTAGCGAGTGAGCTCTCTAGGCTGAGTCCCAGATGCGAGTTGAAAAAGCCTTTTTCTCTTGCAAGCTCTCTGCCACTTCTTGCCTCTGCCGCATTGACCGTAGCTGTCGATTCCAGCCTATGCCACCTCAGCGCCCATGTCGGCACGCCCACCGTCGCACTGTTCGGTCCCAATGATCCGCACTGGCGTCGACCACTAGGAAAAATGAACGCGTATGTGCAGCACAAGGTCGAATGTTCCCCATGCCTTCTGGCGAAATGTCCGCTCGATCACCGCTGTCAAAACAAGCTCGACTCCCAAGAGGTTGCCTCCGTCGTCATGCAGAAATGGCACCAAATCCAAGGCTAATCATTGCGCTATCACGACGGGTGCATCGATCCATTTACCGTGTTCACGGATCAAATCGATGAGTCGTTCCACAGCTTCTTCCTCAGGAATATTGAATTTCACCGCCTTCTTGCCGACGTATAGATTGATTTTATTGGGTGCGCCACCGACGTAACCGAAATCAGCGTCTGCCATTTCACCAGGGCCGTTCACGATGCAGCCCATTACCGCGATGCGAACCCCTTTGAGGTGTCCGGTAGCCGCACGGATTTTTTGTGTGGTGGACTGCAAATTGAACAAAGTGCGACCACAACTCGGGCAAGCAACGTAGTCCGTCTTGAAAATCCTCACTCCCGCCGCCTGCAGTATGTTATAGGAAAGTCGGAAACTCTGCCCCGGAGCATTTTCTCCTTGGATCAATACGGCGTCTCCGATGCCATCGCAGAGCAGCGATCCGACATTGCGCGCCGCTACCAGCAGTGCCTCCTGAAAATCCACCTCACCCACTGCGGGCACTAATGTATCCTTGAGCAAAATGGGATGTCGCGAATCGATACGAGCCGCTAAGAGACGGAAGGCATGAATGACTTCCATATCGATGCCGTCGGCGACTGTCACCAGCACAGGATCTGCAGCTGCTTGGAGAGACTCCACCGCTGCCGCATCGCGCGGATCGATCGCCCACACGCCGGATTTTTCCATGATGATCTCCGGCTTGAAATCCCCCAAGGCAGAAAACTTGTGCGCCACCGCATTCCACTTCTCCTGCGTGGTCACGACACGCACAGTCTCGCCGCCGCCCACGGTCACCCCCATCACTTCAATTTTTGAGCTACTACGTTTATCGTAGCTAAACGGATCATACGATAGTTTTTCCGCGGCTTCTGTATGTCCTGCGGCAGCGCCGAAGCTCCCATCTAGGAATGGCTTGACCAAGGCGCGCGCGACTGGGATTTCATAAACGGCATCCTCCGTGAGTGATACCCGCACGGTATCGCCGATACCATCCGCCAGCAGTGAACCCATGCCGATCGCGCTTTTGATGCGGCCATCCTCGCCATCTCCCGCCTCGGTCACGCCCAGGTGAATCGGGTAATTCCAATCGGAACCTTCTTTTTCCAAACGCGACACCAGCAATCGGTAGGCCTCGATCATCACCTTCGGGTTAGAGGCCTTCATCGAGAACACAAAATTATGGTAGTCCATCTCGCGAGCGATACGGGCAAACTCGAACGCGCTCTCCACCATACCCAACGGCGTATCGCCGTAGCGGTTCATGATGCGATCAGACAAAGAGCCGTGATTCGTGCCGATGCGCATCGCTCGCTTTTTCTCCTTGCATAGATCGACCAAGGGCGCGAATTCCTCGCGAATACGCTGCAGTTCCTCTTCGTATTGCTCGTCCGTATATTCACGAATCTCGAATTTTTTCTTGTCGGCGTAGTTGCCAGGATTGACGCGGATTTTTTCCACCCACTTCGCCGCCTCAAACGCGGCATCGGGCTTGAAATGAATATCCGCCACCAGCGGCACGATGCAACCCGCCGCACGCACCTCACGCGCGATATTTTCCAAGTTCGCCGCATACACTTTAGTCTGCGCCGTGATTCGCACAATTTCACATCCTGCCTGCGCTAGTTGCAATACCTCGGAGACACAAGCGGGGGTGTCACGAGTGTCCGACGTAATCATCGACTGCACACGAATCGGATGACCTCCACCAATTCCCACATGTCCGACCATCACCTCGCGGCAGTCACGGCGTGCGTAATGAAGAAGATCAGGGCAATAGCGCAGGAGCTCGGAGGTGTTCATTCGCAGAAAAACTAGCACACCCGCCCCCAACAGCGCAATCTTTTGACTTGGATATTTGCGCCAGAGGACCAAGAGAGGAGAGCGCCTGCGGGAGCCTTCGAGGAGGAGGAACCTCTTGCACTTCCCACAAAACGTTATCGTCCGATGGAGAGCCAATATACCGAAGAAATGACCACATACAGAGCAACCGCTGCTCACCACTCGCGATGCAAAAAATATTCTTGATTGGGAAAGATTCATGGTATCGTGCGCAAGAACCCAAGCGCAAATGACCCATCAACCACTCCAACTAGCGAAATTCCCTCGATTCAGTTGTCTCGTGGGATGTAGTTACCTGTGCTTGTCACCCGCAAGTGCGATCGTGAGCAGTTATGGTGGCACTAACATTTTCAATGGAGTCTATATCAACGATGTCATAGGTGCGAATGCCTTTTACCAACAGGGATTCGGCGGTCAACGGGTAGTGATTGCCAACATCGAGGCAGGAACGGTTTGGGGAGAACATGAATCCTTGCAAGGTCGGGTTACACGCACGTTGTCGGATCCCACGATTACCGGAACGCAATTAGGCCAAGTCGATTGGCATGCTACGTTTGTAGGACATGCGCTGGCGGGCTCAGGAATGTTTACCTATCAGGATGGCATTGCGCCGCTATCGCAACTCTGGTCAGGCGCGATCGCCACCTCATGGTCGGGCGCACCATTAGAGGAATATGTTGGATCATTCAGCATCACTGATGCGAGCTTTCTCTATCCGTATCGCACAGCCTTGGTCACGGGAGTGAATGGAACACGAGCGGATGTCATCAATAGCAGTTGGGGGTTTGGTGATCCCACTGGCACGGCTGCGGAAACGATTGCGATCGATGCGATGTTGCGGAGCAGCGGTGCGATTGGCGTTTTTTCTGCTGGAAATTCAGGGCCCTTGGGTAACACGGTGGGAGGACCCGGAAGCGGATACAACGGGATCACAGTCGGCGCGTTGACAAACACCGAACTGCGCCCGACCTACGATACGGTTGCCGATTTTTCGAGCCGCGGCTGGAGCGATGCCTACAACCCGCAAACCAATGTGGTGGTGACCAATGCGCGTGCTACGATCGATATCGTAGCACCCGGCGACAACCTCACGATGGCGTTTTATGGAGGTGTGAGCGGAGGGCATGTCTCCGGATCAGACCCTACTGCGGGAAGTGGTGAATTTTATATCCCCAACATGGGGGGAACGAGTTTCTCGGCTCCGATCGTCGCAGGCGCTGCGGCATTGATGGTAGATGCAGGCAAAGCATACGGTATCGCGGAAATGACCCATCCCTTGGTGGTGAAAGCCGCACTCATGGCTGGGGCCACGCCTACGCAAGGATGGGATAATGGTCAACATTTCGATGGCGCTGTGATACGCACATCACAGGCGCTGGACTTGGCAGCGGGTGCAGGAGCTTTGAATCTGGAAAAGGCGCACTCGATTTATGTGGGCAATTCGACTTTGGTCGCGGGGTTGGGTTATTTCACAGATGGATTAAACACCATGGGAGTCGCTGGCACGACAGGTGCCTCGAACCTCGCCGCGCGCGGATGGGACTTGGGAGCGATTCAAAATGGTGCGAATATTTACACTCTGGCAGGTGTGATGGCCGCAGGAAGCGAGTTTTCCGCCGTATTAACCTGGTATGCGGCACGTGGATTCGATGTTTCTCTTTCCAGTGTGCAGGACACAGCCTTGTCCAACTTATCGCTAGAATTGTGGTGCCTCGATCAGAACCTCGGGCAGCGTATGGTGGGACGCTCTGAGTCCCCTTGGGGCACAAACGAACATTTGCGATTCACGCTTGCTGAAACAGGGCAATACCAACTTCGCGTTTTGTGGGAAGGACAGAACTATCAAACGGCTTCCAATCCCGATTTACTGACCGAATATGGCCTGGCGTGGTCGGTCTCGGCCATACCCGAACCATCACTTGCCACGATTTTCAGCGTGTCACTCATGATTTTTTTCATGAAGCGCAATCGTCGCAGCGGTTGTCCGTGACGACTCTCTTCAGTCGATGAGCTTACTCGGCGAAATCGCGCCGAAACAGTTGCCTATTACGATGGCGAAGAGTCACAGGCAACATTTTCTCCTTTACCTCACCCGGCGGCATTTTACGCTGTAGCACATGACTCTCAAACCCGTATTCGCTCTATTATTGCTGCTCTCGGCGGTTGGTCGCTGCAATGATCCGATACCTGCCGCGCAAGAGCCTAAGATCGAATACATCCGCGTGACTGAGGACGATGAGATCGCACGCCTGCAAACCTCTACCGCCACGCTGGAAAAAAACGGTGTGCGCGTCGATTTGATTGGTGCCATTCATATCGCGGATCGCGCCTACTATGAAACGCTCAACAAGACTTTTACGGAATACGACAGCTTGCTCTTTGAAATGGTTGGGGGAGATAAAATCGCTGCGAGTGAAAAACCCATAGAGAGCGAGACGGAGGAGGAAAAAAACTCACTCTCGGGACTGCGTGATGTCTACGCCATGGTGGCGAAATTTCTCGGTCTTAGTGGCCAAGCGGAAGTCATCAACTACCAAGCGACAAACTTTGTCCATGCTGATCTGAGTATGGCGGAATTCACCGAAAAACAAAAACAACGCAAGGAGTCTTTGCTGGGATTAGCGCTCAAAGCGGGAACCGAACCAGCAAGCGCCAAGGTAAAGCAACCCGACGCGACGCGTCTGATGGCCGCGATGCTCATGGGCAATAGCAACATGATGAAGATGGAGTTGATCCACACGCTGGGCCAAGGAGACGATCAAATCTCGATGTTCGCGGGAGAGACAGTGATCGTCACCGACCGCAATGCGAAGTGCCTCGAAGTGCTGGATTCAGAGATCGCGAAAGGCAGAAAAAAACTCGGTGTGTTTTACGGTTCAGCTCATTTTCCCGACATGGAAAAAACACTGCTCAGCCGTGGTTGGCAGCGCACTGGCGAGGTCTGGCTGACGGCGTGGGAAGTACCGAAAATCGCTAAAAAGGATCCGCTATTTCCTTTTGGAAAAAAGTTCGCCAACCTCGATGCCCCCGCCACTGGCGAGTGGTGGAAACGCCCGAAAGCCAAGGGCAAGCAGGCTTGGTGGAATGAAGTGATTCTCGATGTGCCACGTGATCAAACTGTGGCGTTCGCCCTTTATACCATCGATCGCGGCACACTCAAAATGACTGGTCAGCTAGTACCATTGCTGCCAGAAGAATCACGTGAGGCAAGACTGGAAATTCAGCAAGCCGACGGCACATGGAAAGAAATCGCACGCAGCAAGGTCATAGAGCCAGGGTGGTCCGCCCACTTCCGTGTGGAGTCGTGGCACTCCACCAAGACCGTGGCCTATCGTGTGCGCCATGGCGAAAAATCGATGTTCGAGGGAAGCATCCGCAAGGACCCTGTCGATAAGTCTACCATCGTAGTCGCCTCGCTATCCTGCAACTCGAATCAAAACCGCGGCGCACGCTCCGATATGATCGCAAACCTGCGCCAGCAAGATCCCGATCTGCTGTTTTTCGCAGGGGATCAAAGTTACGATCACGAACAACACACCGCCGCCTGGTTGCTGTGGGGCAAGCAGTTCCGCGAGATCATCAAGGATAGACCTACCGTCACGATTCCCGATGATCACGACATCGGCCAAGGGAATTTCTGGGGCCAGGGCGGCATCGTCGCCAAAGCAGCCGCTGGGCACGATGGCGGGTATTTTTTTCCAGCTTCGTATGTGAAAATGGTCGAGCGGTGTCAAACCTGGCACTTGCCTGATGCCTACGATCCCACTCCCATCGCGCAGGGAATCGGCGTGTATTACACCAACCTGCGCGTGGGTGGCATCGACTTCGCGATCATCGAGGACCGCAAATTCAAGAGCGGCCCCTCAGGCAAGATCCCACAAATGGGACCACGTCCCGATCACATCAACGATCCATCCTACGATCGTAAGTCCGTCGATCTGCCGGGCCTCGAACTGTTAGGAAAACGCCAAATCGATTTCCTGCGTCAATGGAGCAGTGACTGGCGAGGCGCACAAATGAAGTGCGTGCTCTCGCAAACAGCGTTCTGCGGTGCGGTGCATTTGCACGGCAGCAAAAACAACCGACTACTGGCGGATCTCGATAGCAATGCCTGGCCTCAGAACGGACGCAATGCCGCGCTGGAAGAACTGAGACGCTGCCGCGCGGTTCACCTGTGCGGAGATCAACACCTCTCCGTAGTGGTGCAGCATGGTATCCAATCACATCGGGATGGTCCGTATGGTTTTACGAGTCCTGCGATTTACAATAACTACTACGGTCGTTGGTGGAGTCCACTCCCAGAGGTGGCGGGAGCCAATGCGCCGCAGGGCAATCCTCTTCCCTGGGTCGGCGATTATACAGACGGGCTCGGCAATCCCATCACCATGCACGCCTACGCCAATCCAAGCACGCACGGCGGAGCCACGGGACAGGATAACCAGCGCGCCGATGGTTACGGGCTCGTGCATTTTGACAAAAAAGCCAGCACCATCACCTTCGAAGCCTGGCCCTATGAGGGTCGTATCAGCGAGGGCCTAAAACCCTACGCTGGTTGGCCGATCACGATCAGCATGACAGACAATGACGGCCGCAAACCCGTAAAACAACTTCCCGTGCCGCAGGCCATACGCGACATGAAAGAACCCGTGATATCCCTTGTCGATGAAACCACGGGCATTCCAGTCTATACCCAACGTTTTCTCAAAGTCCCCGAAACTTTACCCATCTATCGAGAAGGAACATACTCCCTTCGCTTCGGCAAAGATCAGGCGACAACAAAGGCGCCATGATTTGTGGCAGCGAGGGTTTCGATGATTTCGCGCGCTTTGCCAAAGCCCGTGAGTCCTGACTGCGCAAACGTCTCAAGTTGCCGCGAGAACTACCCCGCAGCGGACCACACCAAGCAGCAACGCGAAACTCTCCGTACAGTAGTCGTCAGCAACCGAGGCCACCGACAGTTTGTGGTGGAGCGACAAATTGGAGCGTCAAGATTGGTCTGGTCTGCGCTCGGTAGTCTCCGTCGAGTCTCACCGCGAGCAGGTTGGCAGCGGGGAAAAGAGCGTGCAATAGCGCTACTGCCTCACCAGCCACGAACCTAACGTATCGCGGCTTGTGCAACTGATCCGCCAACATTGGTCGATTGAGAACCATTACCGTGCTCACAAAGACAACGCGCCACAGAATCTGGCGATGCCACGCGTGGTCTACCTCTCACTACTCAAGCAGGATACCACCCTCAAAGATTCACTGTGAAGAAAACGCTATAAGCCCGCACTCGACGAAAAGGTCTTGGAAGCCACTCTGTTTACCATGAACTCAAAGTGAGGGAGCCCCGTTTCTGTCAGCGACCATGTGAATCGCTACTTCACAGGCACGGAACTTGCTGCTAAACATCGCACATGGTTGGGTTGATTGGCATTCTTACGTTTCTGGGCATTGCCTGGCTGTGCTGTGATCAAAAGAAAGCGATTCGCTGGAAAACGATTGCGATTGCACTGGGATTGCAGGTAAGCATTGGTGCACTGGTGTTTGGTTATCCGCGTGGGAGAGCAGCGCTTCAATGGGCCAGCGATCGTGTCACCGATGCCATTGGCGCGGGAAAATCAGGCGTCGATTTTTTATTCGGACCACTCACACAAAAAGACAACTCCGTCGGTTTCATCTTCGCCCTCCAAGTATTGCCGATGATCATTTTTTTCACCTCGCTGATCGCAGTGCTTTATCACATGGGCGTGATGCAGTGGGTCATCCGCTTGATCGGCGGTGGTCTGCGTTATTTGTTAGGCACTAGTAGGGCGGAATCGCTCTCCGCGGCAGCGAATATTTTTGTCGGTCAAACCGAGGCGCCTCTTGTCGTCAGACCCTACATAACGCGCATGACTTCCTCGGAACTTTTCGCGGTGATGGTCGGCGGACTAGCCAGTGTGGCGGGATCTGTACTGGCAGGTTATGCGGCCATGGGTATCGAGATGAAATACCTGCTAGCCGCCTCATTCATGGCCGCTCCCGGCGGCTTGCTGTTTGCCAAATTAATCAAACCTGAAACGGAAAAACCGCAGGAAAACTTACTCGCGTTTAGCGAGGACGAAGATCACCCTGCCAATCTACTCGATGCCGCCGCACTGGGTGCCGCAACAGGTCTCAAACTCGCGCTTAACGTCGGCGCGATGCTGCTGGCCTTCATCGGCCTGATCACCCTGATCAACATGTTGTTAGGGTCTCTCGGAGGATTGTTTCAGTATCCGAAACTGAGTTTGCAGTCGATGCTCGGTTGGTTCTTCGCACCCGTGGCTTGGCTGACTGGCATCGCCCCCGATGAAATGATGAAAGGGGGCAGTCTGATCGGACAGAAATTGATACTCAATGAATTTGTGGCATTTAGCGAGCTCGCGAAGTGGCAGAACGTTGTCAGCGAAAAAACACGATCGATTTGTTCGGTAGCACTGTGTGGGTTTGCGAATCTCTCTTCCATTGCGATCCTGCTCGGCGGCCTTGGCAGCATGGCACCAACCCGCCGCGCGGAAATCGCCCGCCTTGGTCTGCGCGCGGTACTGGCAGGCACGCTCTCCAATCTCACCAGCGCGGCGATTGTCGGATTGTTTCTCCGCTAGTCTTGATGCACTAGCGTCATCCCTGATCCAACCATTTCATCACCGCCTTCTCCGCCTGCTCTAATCTCGTAGCGCCTTGACCGGAAATGACATGATAATCCCTACCCGTGGCTTGGACGGTCGCAAGATGTTTTTGATACAATTCTTCCCTTCCCTCGCGCGCCTCGCGCAGCGGATCGAATTCCCAAGGCAAATCGGGCAGGCAAATCAGATAGACATGATCGCACTCGGCAACTGCCGCCTCACTAAGCCAAGACTCACAACGCCCAAATGCCACATCACACCAGATGAGGAAATTTTGCAGATCGGTATCGTAGATAGCGATCGGAGCTGTCGCAGCTACTTTATCCTGTTGATAGGCCAGATGCCCTCGAGCGATCTCATGTACGATAGTCTCGTCATAGTGCGGACCGTGTTTTTCCAGATAAATGCGCGCATATTCAAGTGCATACGGCAAGCGAAAGCGCGCCGCCAAGTCTCTCGTTAGCGTCGTCTTCCCAGAAGACTCCGGACCAGTGAGCACAATTCTTTTCATGCCATTACCTCCTTCTCAGCGCGATGCCATGACCACCAACCGTAGAAGCCTAAGATCAGGAAAAATCCATACTGCACCGCATAAATCACGGAGCCTTGTAGAAGATAAATCTGAATACCTAACACATTCACGATCGCCCAGCAGACCCAATTTTCCATGCGCTTTTTCGCCTGGAGTAATTGCGCGAAGTAGCTCAACACCGTAGTGGTCGCATCGCGCCAAAGCAAAGCTGGCGATGTCATCCAAGTCAGATGTTGCGAAAAAAACTTTACACCATTTCCCCATAACAGCACGGCTAGGACCAATCCAAAAAGTAGAATCACCTGCTGGCGTCGTGCTAACCAGGTCGGACGGAACATTTCCTCCACAGAACCATGCTGAAGCCATACCATCCAACAATACATTTGTAACGGAATATACGATACATAAAGAATCCCATCGGATACTAAGTGAAAACGATTAAACGCCAGCCACGCCGAAATCATGGCCCACAGGATTCCCAACGGCCAACCGAGAATGTTTTGTCGCGCGATCAGCACTACACTCGACACCGCCAATCCCGTGCCGAGATATTCGGGTGCCTGACCGGCGAGAAATTCCTGCAGATCCATGAATTTGATGCGTTAGAAATCGCGTCGAATCGTAATGCCAAACTGCTGCGGTTGTGCCAGCGATTCGTAACGGCGGGCCTCGTAGTCGATAGCGGGATCATTACCGAAAAAGAAGACACGCTGCGCATAATCCTCGTTCAACAAATTACGCACCCAAAGACTCACCGTCCACTCATCTTTGGTGTAGCCGATACTGGCATTCACGTTAAAGAATCCATCACGTTTTTCATTGTGATCGTTGGATTCATAAAATTCACTTCGCCCGGTAAGATCCAGCGTGCTGAAAAATCCGCTTTCATGCTGATAGCGACCACCGAGCGACCATGTCTGCGCGGGAGTGGCGGCCAATTCACGACCACCGCCCGTTCCACCTTTGGTCAGGTCATACGCATCGATCGATGATGTCATCAGACCAAGGCTGCTGTAGAGCGAGAGTTGATCATTCACCTGCAAGCCCGACTCGATTTCCAAACCAGAAACGTAGGCATCACCCGCATTTTCCTCAGCAAAACTGAATTCCCCACCCACACCGTCGGAATAGCGCACCTGGGTATTTTCGCGCTGCAGATAAAATCCAGTGAGTGCCGATGTAAGACGACCATCCAGCCAGTTGCCTCGCACGCCCGCTTCGTAATTCCAAAGTCCCTCGGTTTCAAAAGTCAGCGGATCTTTGGCAGGATCGATTTCCCGAGCATCCAGGTTCAGACCGCCCGCCTTGTAACCGCGTGCAATCGAGGCGAAACCAAGCAAACGTTCATTGATGTCGTGCTCGTAGGTCAATTTCCCACCCAGCATGGTATCGGAAAAATCAGGAGAAAACGAGTCTCCATTACGCGGGTTCAAACTATCCGCCGATGTGTCCACATGTTCTAGTCGCAGCCCGAGAATCAGACGATCACGTTTTGTCAAATCATGCCCAGCTTGCCCGAAGATCGCATAGTTTTCCGAGGTGAAATCGGTATCCAGACGAGGCACGCGATTCGTTGTGCCGCGCAGGTATTGACTCGATTCAGCTGTGACCCCTGCATAGGCGCCCAAAGTCCAGCGGTCGATCAGTCCCAACACGCGCTCTGCATCCGGTGCGGAATCCAGTCTCACCTCCTGCGCGATGTTCCGTCGTTCACGATCCAGCTCGCTGATCCCCTGATACGATGCCGAGGTCCAGTCCTCATCATAGCTGTAGAAAGAATCCGTGTAAGTGCCTGAGGTGATCGAGGTCAATCGGACACCTTGCCAGCCATCATAAGTCACACGCACGCTGCCACCGAGCGAACGCTGGAAATCTCTACCCGGTTCATCGCTAAACGTGCGCCGTCCATTGTTATCCAGTGCAAATTCATCATAGCCGTTGTCAAGATACGCATGAAAAAACGTCGTATCGACACTCAGATCAGAATTGGGATTCCAGATCAGTCGAAAGCGCGAAGTCCACTCATCGAGCTCGTTGGTATCCTCGTTCAAGAACTCATTGCGGCGGAACCCATCGCTTTGATTTCGATAAAGCGAAAAGCGGAACATCAGCTCCTCTGGATTGCGCTGCAACAGCGGACCGCCGAAGGCAAGGCCTGAGGCAAATAAGTCATCCTGTCCAGCAGTCACCTCAGTCCGACCCGTCCAATACGGTGTCGGACTAGCAGAAATCATTCGCACCATCCCCCCTGCCGCATTCACTCCGAAAGCTCCAGCCTGCGGCCCGCGCAGCACTTCCACTTGCTCCATATCAAACGCACTCGCCACCGAAGCGATACCGGTGAAATCGATATCGTCCACAAGGAATCGCACGGCAAAATCTGGTGTCTCGCCCTCGAACTGCGAGTTTTCCCCCATACCACGAATTTGAAAATACCGCGGGCGCGAGGTGCCGCCGGTAAAAGTGAGGTTCGGTGTGCGTTCGATCAAATCTGCAAAATGCCGGATGTTAGGATTTTTCAAAGCCTCCGCATCATAGACCGAAACACTGGCCGGTATGTCGCTGAGGAGCGATTGCCACAGATCCGATGTAACGACCACCTCTTTAAGTTCTTTGCTTTGCGCTGCTGGATCCTCTGTTTTCTGTGTGGTCTCTTGTGCGATTCCGCAGGCGAGGGACAATAGGCTCAGCGAGCCTAACGAAAGATTGCGAGTGTAAAATGATGTGCTGTGGGTCATAGTATATCGTGTGATTGAATGAATATTCACACCCCTCAGCAGTCAGGAAGAGATTTCCACTACCCTGAGTCCTATCGGCATTCTCGCCAGCAGGAAAACAAAACAACAGATCTCTCACTCTCGACTTCCTACGGCGGTGCGAACCGCATCAGGTTCCAAGGGTCCTTCGAACGAAGTCTCAGCCGCGCTCTTGTGAAAGAACACCGCACCCCTGTCAAGATTGCGCCGCAGTCCTACGACCGCACCATCGGCATGGCAAGAAAAAAATAGCAATTGATTTTTGTGCGCATGGAGCGAAATAGAATGACACTGGGGGAAGTGCTGAAAAAAGACTGTGCAAGGTCGTTGCGCCAGAATGAATGACACCAGATGAAACCCCTATCTGGAATCATGAAAATCACCGATACGTTTGGATGGGATTGCAGGCACGCGATCAAAGCCCCCAATGAGAAAGTCAGCGAGGGTGCTAAAGCGAAAAAAGTGCGGTTCAACACCCAAGCGTGGCGATGCAGAACGAGCGAGTATCGTCCACATCTGGAAGCGGAGCGAACATCCCTATGGCATAAGCCTCAAGGCAACACTTCCCTTACGGCTTGGAAGCGATGAAAAGAGTCATGGTGATATCGAAGTCGCGATGCGTGAACGGATCTCAGGCTACACTGCGCGCGCACTAGATCGCATCACCCAACCGGATCAAAAAAATCGTCCCCATTCGCTGCCGACCGCAAGAATTCGTCAACCCCAGTTAGATCGAGGCGGATACGGTATCCCACGGTGGGGAAAGCAGCAGTGGAGCATTTCTTTGGAGTCTTACGCTAACAGATTTCCATCGTGGGTGAAAAGAACTAGCTGCCTTGTGGGGCAATAGCGGCGGCGAGATTCGTGCCGGCCAAGAACGCATGGAAGAGGATCGCTGGGAGGCCGCGATCAGTCATCGATCCATTTATCCAACGATTGCAGCAGCTCGTCACTGCGCTTGACATGATACAGTTCGGGCAACTCCAGACTGCATCTCTTGCCACTGCTGTTTTGGAAATGCATGAGCACCGGCGTCTTCCCTGGGTAACCGGCAATGATATGTCGAATATCCTGTAAGTCATGCTCGCCATGCCGCGTGGTCCATAAAGTCAGCTGAATCGGTCCATTGTCGTTGTTGGCAGCAACGCGTGGCTTGAGTTCATCGATTTCATAGCCAGTGAGCCTGCGGCTTCCCGTCCGATCATCCACTTGGATCGCGGCCTTGCATTTGATGATTTTCCCAGCTTCAAGGAATCCCCTGTCGCGCGCAGGAACGAATGACTCGCTCCACATCACCAACTCCGTGGAGCCGGTGAAATCTTCAATCGTGAGAATGCCGAAGGGTTTGCCTGCCTTGGTCGTTTTCACTTCCACCGCGCGGATCATGCCAGCAAAAGGAAATCGCGCGCGCGCATTGCTGGTGTCCAGATCATCGATGAGGGCAATCTTGCAGAACTTGTCCGAATCCAAGAGCCCACGAAATTTATCCAGCGGATGCCCAGTGACATAAAAACCTAACAACTCTTTCTCGTGCGCCAGCCTTTCATCCTTAGGCCATTCCTCGATGATCTCGCCACGCTTCACCGGAGCCACCGGTGGGGCGAAGTCCATGGAGTCGAAGAGCGATACCTGTCCCGAGGCACGATCTTTTTGTAGCGAGGACGAAGCCGCTACGACCGACTCCAATCGCGCAAACATCGTTGCACGAGTCTCGCCGACCCAATCCAGCGCACCACACTTGACGAGAGTCTCAAGAATGCGTTTGTTCACTACGCGGGAATCGAGCCGATTGGCGAGGTCCTCCAGCGATTGGAATTCCCCTTTCGCCTCGCGCTCTTCAATCGCGATGGCCATCGCCGCCTCGCCGCAGTTCTTGATGGCGGCCAGACCATAGCGGATCGCGGCGGCGCCGGAGGGAGTGGTCTCGGGCGAAAAGCGCAGACTGGATTTGTTCAAATCAGGTGGTAAAATTTCGATCTTCATGCGATGGCACTCGGCGACGAAGACGGAAATTTTATCCGTATTGTTGATCTCGTTCGAGAGCAGAGCCGCCATGAATTCGACCGGATGATTCGCCTTCAGATAGGCGGTCCAATAAGAAATGTGCCCATAGCAAGCGGAGTGAGATTTGTTGAAACCGTAGCCGGCAAACATCTCGATCTTATTAAAAATAGCATTCGCCAATTTCTCGCCAATGCCATTCGTTTTTTCACATCCTTCTACAAAAACGGCCCGTTGTTTTGCCATTTCAGCGGGGTCTTTTTTGCCCATGGCTCGGCGTAATAAGTCAGCACCGCCCAACGTGTAGCCTGCAAGCAGTTTGGCTGCATTCTGCACCTGTTCCTGATAGATCATGATGCCGTAAGTGGAGCCTGCGACTTTTTCTAACAAGGGATGTTCGAAAACCGCTTTGGTGCGCCCTTTTTTCACCTCGACCAACTGATCGATGAACTGCATCGCTCCAGGACGATAGAGTGCGATCATGTCGATGATGTCATCGATTTTTTCAAAGCCAAATTTCCGGCAGGTATCCACCATACCACCGGACTCCAGCTGGAACACTCCCATGGTTTCTGCACGGTTGAGAATCTCAAATGTTTTGGAATCTTCCAGAGAAACATCAGCAACGCGAAAGTCAGGAATGTTTTTGCGGATGTGCGCCTCTGCATCATGAATGACGGTCAGGTTTTTCAGGCCCAGGAAGTCCATCTTTAAGAGTCCGACATAAGTGATGGCACTCATATCGAACTGCGTCACGACCTCTCCTTCGTTTCCTACGGTCAGAGGAACATGCTCGTCGAGCGGTCGGTCGCCGATCACCACGCCTGCCGCATGAACGCCGGTATTGCGCACCAAACCCTCGAGTTTCAGTGCGTAGTCCCATAGCTCATGGTAGGTGGTCGAGCTATCGACTAGCTCACGCAACTCGGCTTTTTCCTTCCACTCCTCCGATAACTTCACACCTGGTTTTGCCTCGATCATCTTCGCGATGCGATCCGCCTCGCCGTATGAAACTCCCATCACGCGAGCGACATCGCGAATGACACTTTTGGCACCGAGTGTGCCGTAGGTGATAATCTGCGAAACGCTGCGACGCCCGTATTTTTCGCGCACGTATTCGATGACCTCGCCGCGACGAGATTGGCAAAAGTCAATATCCACATCGGGAGGGCTAACACGTTCGGGATTGAGGAAGCGCTCAAACAACAAACCGAAGCGCAGCGGGCAAATATCGGTAATGCCCATGGTGTAGGCCACCAGAGAACCAGCAGCCGATCCCCTGCCCGGGCCAACAGGGATATCGTGATCGCGCGCCCATTGAATGAAATCGGCGGTGATCAAGAAATAAGAAGCAAAACCGAGCTTGTTGATTGTATTGATCTCGTAGTCCAACCGTTCAACGATTTCTGGATCCTCCGCTTTTTCTTTGCCGTAGCGACGCTCCAAGCCGCGAAAGCAGAGCTTGCGAAAATACTCTTCGCGCGGCGAGCCATCAGGCGTGCCGAATTGCGGATACTTCTCCGAACTGGAAGCATCGAGCTTTAAGCTCACATTGCAACGCTCGGCAATCTCTAACGTGGCATCGCAGGCCTCGGGCAAATCAACGAAAATCTCGCGCATTTCCTCTGCCGTTTTGAAATACACTTCCGGTGTATACCGCATGCGGTTTTCATCGATGAGCTGTTTACCCGTACCGATGCAGATCAAGGCGTCGTGCGCCTCATGATCACTACGATTCAGAAAATGCACATCATTCGCTGCGACCAGTTTCACACCAAACTCGTGCGCCAGCTCCACCAACTGCGGTAACACCTGCAACTGTGGACCCAACCCATGATTGTGAATTTCCACATAAACATTTTCTTTGCCGAAAATCTCGATCAGCTCGCGGAGAGTCTCCGCCGCCTTCGCGCGATCTCCCGCCAGCAACCACTCGTTCACAGGACCAGAAATGCATCCAGTGAGACAAATGATACCTTTGGCAAACTGCTGCAAGTCACCCCGATCAACGCGCGGCTTGCCATAATACATGCCTTCCAGATGACCTACCGAGACAAGTTTCGTAAGATTTTGCCAACCCTCCTTCGTTTCCGCAAGCAACGTCATGTGACAATTGCGCTTGCGACCGGGAATTTCCTTTTTGTCATCCTTCACCGTAGGGCAAAGGTAAATCTCACATCCCAGTATGGGCTTCACGCCCGCTTTTTTGCATGCTTGGTAAAATTCGATGGCACCAAAAAGATTACCGTGATCCGTCATGGCCACGGCTGGCATGCCAATTTCCGCAGCGCGTTTGGCAACATCCGCCGCTCGTGTCATGCCATCCAGTGTGGAGTATTCGGTATGGAGATGGAGATGAACAAAGGATTTCGACATGGTGCGCGCTCACACTAGTGGACAGCGCGGAGACGTGGCAAGTTTCATGCAAAAAAAAATCTCACGATGGTGGCAAAGGGCGGATTTGAACCGCCGACCAAAGGCTTATGAGTCCTCTGCTCTACCACTGAGCTACTCTGCCATCGTGAGAATTCGCTGCTAGGGGGAAGCGGCGGGCGCGGAGCTTGTACGAATCCGACGATTTTGTCCAATAAAAAAATCACGTTGCATTTCAGGACTACCGTGCGACATTGGGTTCGATGAATCCTTTCAAATTTCTTGCCCCCGCCGCCGCCATCGTTGGCATCACTCTACCTGGTGCCGCAGAACCTATCGCCGAGGGAACAGCGCTGCCCGCTGTCGCCTGCTTAGATCAATCGGAAAAAGAGGTAAAACTCGCGGAAATCGGCGCCAAGGGCTACGTGCTGGTGTATTTTTACCCGAAAGCCGACACGCCTGGATGCACCAAGCAAGCATGCAGCCTGCGCGATGACTACCAAGCCATCACTGACAAAGGAGTGAAAGTTTTCGGTGTCAGCATGGACACGGTCCAGGCGCAAAAAGCTTTTGCAGAAAAATACAAACTGCCGTTCACCCTGCTTGCTGATAAAGAGGGTAAAGTCGCCGAGGCCTTCGGCGTTCCTCACGTAGCCGGTTTCGCCAAACGCCAGGCATTTCTTTTCCTGGATGGCAAACTGGTTTGGCGCGATCTCTCAGCATCCACTGATCAACAGGCGTCGGACGTGCTCGGCTTCATCAACAAGAAATAACCGCGCCAGCACTTTTGCTCTGAAATATCCTGCAATGCTCCATCGTAGTATTGTTTCCTATGACACATTTTGCCCGTTTCAGCCTTGGTCTGCTGAGCCTTACGTTTCTTTCCTCAGCCCAGGAATTTCGCCCGTTGTTTAATGGAAATGACCTGACGGGCTGGAAAGGAAATGGCTACGAGGTGGTCGATGGCACCATCGTTTGCACACCGAAAGGTAGCAACCTAATGACCGTAGACCGTTTCAGTCATTACATTCTCGATTTTGAATTCAAACTTCCTCCGGGCGGCAACAACGGTCTCGGCATTCACTATCCCGGCACTGGCGATGCCGCCTACGTTGGCATGGAGTTACAGATCCTCGATGACACGGCGGAAAAATACAAAGATCTCAAGGATTATCAATTTCACGGCTCCCTCTACACCATGCTGCCTGCCAAAAAAGGTCACCTCAAGGCGGTCGGAGAGTGGAATCACGAACGCGTGACCGTCAGGGGGAACTCGGTGAAAGTCGAACTCAATGGCACTCTCATCACCGATGCCAATCTCGATGAGCTCGAAAAGAAATTCCCGAAACATCAGGGAGTCAAACGTCGCTCCGGTCACATTAGTTGGTGTGGTCACGGCGACCCTGTGGCTTTTCGCAATATCAAAATCGCCGACCTCGCTCCCGTCGCCAAAACTGAAGACTGGAAAAAACAAGGGTTTTCTCCGCTGTTCGATGGAAAATCCCTAGAAGCATGGAAAGTCGAGTCCGGAAGCGAAGGCCACTGGGTCCCTAGCAACGGCGTGCTTAAATACGATGGCAAAAGCACTGCGAAGGTCAAGGATCTCTGGTCCGTGAAGCCTTATGGTGATTTCACCATGGTGCTCGACTGGCGCTGGAATGGCCCTGGTCCGGTGATGAACCGCCCCGTGATCAATGCAGAAGGCAATGAAACTGGCGAAACCTTGCAAGTAGAGGAGCTCGATAGTGGTGTTTATCTGCGCGGAAATATCAATTCGCAAGTCAATCTCTGGAACTGGCCCGTAGGTTCCGGCGAGGTCTATGGCTACCGCACGAACAAAGGATTACCCGCCGCTGTTCGTGCTGGTGTCACTCCCAAGGAAAAAGCTGATCGCCCCGTAGGCGAATGGAATCACATGGAAGTCACCATGAAAGGCGATCGCCTGACAGTAGTTCTCAATGGCAAAAAAGTCATCGATAACGCCCAACTCCCCGGCGTGAAACCCACCGGTCCGGTGGGCCTGCAGCACCACGGCAGCTCCATCGACTTCGCCAATATCTGGATCAAGGAACTTTGAGCCATGATGAGAAAAGGAGAATTACTTTAAGGAACGCAATTCATACACCGCGCAGTAACGGATCCTTCGTCAGGCGCGTTCCGCCACACGTGCTAAAATTTCCTCCATGACTTGGGTGTATTCGGCGATGCATGCGGGTTCGCGTTCGAGTAGGAATACTTGTTTCGAGAGCTCAGCTGCGTCGAGGTAACCGGCATGGATGAGCGTGACCAGGGTGTTGATGTCTTTGAGACCGCGATCGGATTCGCGCCTTCCAAAGCGGCGGTCGAGCCGGGAACGAGCGGTGGCATTCACCTTGGACACGGCCATGTCCATGGGGTGAAGCGCGACGACGTTTGTGAAACCTGGCATGGGAACCAAACGTTCACGCCAACCTTTGGGAAACGCATCGGCCAGACGCAGATCGACGAAATCAGCGTAAAAGCCGTGGGCGAGGTGGTAGCTGTTATCTTCCCCGAGTTCACCTACCAGTTCCGTGCGAATCGAAAAATCATCAGGTTCAATAAAAAAATCGGCATCGATAGTGACTGCCGCGCCGATTTCAACAGGATCCGCATGAGGAAAAGATGCGAACAGTGAGGATGACCCAAAAAGAATCACACGCCTTCCAGGCGCTCGTTCGCACACTGCGGTTACCAAAGATTTTAGTGCCTGGAACTCCATGAAAGTCGGGTGATTTCGTGTTTGGTAAGAATACCGGGAAAGGGCGAATAGCCTTTCCATTGCACCGACTCCCACTCTTGATCGCGCAGGAGGTAGAGCAGATGTGCCATGCCTTGTTCCGAGGCGCGGGCTTCCAGGATCATGGAGCGCCAGCCCTCGAGGCGGACGCGGGCGGAATGACCTTGGGCGAGCCAGCGGGCGATGTTGGCGAGAGGGATGTCTAACAACGCAGGATCAGCCTCAATCTTATCGGCAATGAGCCGAAAGCGATCCGCAGAAACTTCGTCGCCGGTGCGTTCGGGTAAGGACGATGCTGGTTGCATGCACACAAGATATCACCATAGACGAAAGGTGCCAAGCTAGGATTTTACTTCCATTTTCTTGTGCGATGCAGATTCTCAACTTACCACCAGATTAAGCAAGCGACCTTGCACGTAGATGACTTTGCGCATGGTTTTGTCGTTGGTGTATTCTTGGATTTTGGGCGATGCGAGCGCGGTTTGCAGGGCGACTTCTTCGGTGGCATCGGGCACGATGCGGATGCGGTCGCGCAGCTTTCCGTTGACCTGCACGACGAGATCGATCTCGTTTTCGATCAGGGCCTCGGCATCGAACTCCGGCCAGGGTTGATGGTAGAGCATCGAATTTTCCGCCGTGAGCTTGGCATGCAATTCCTCGGCCAAATGCGGGGCGAAGGGATTGAGCAGGCGCAGGAAAATCAGGAACTCTTCAAGCGGCACTTGCTCGGCTTGCGTGAAGGCATTGGTACAAATCATCATCTGCGAGATGGCGGTATTGAATGCCATGCGCTCGATGTCTTCGGTGACTTTCTTGATCGTCTCATGCACGACCTTACGCAGTTTTGCATCGCTGCATTTCTCGTGACTGAGACGCGATGACAACTGCCACTCACCCGCTTGATTCTCTTCCATCGCCACACGCCAGACGCGCGCGAGGAAGCGGTGTACGCCCTCGACGCCTTTCATTTGCCAAGGCTTCACTTGCTCGAGCGGGCCCATGAACATTTCGTAGAGACGCAAGGAGTCGGCACCATACTCGCGGATGACGTCATCGGGATTGACGACGTTGCCCACGGACTTCGACATCTTTTGTCCGTCCTCGCCGAGGATAAGTCCTTGATTGACCAATTTCTGGAATGGCTCCGGTGTGCTGAGATGACCGAGGTCGAACAAGACCTTGTGCCAGAAACGTGCGTATAGCAAATGCAACACGGCGTGCTCGGTGCCGCCGACGTAGAGATCGACCGCACCGCTCTGACCATCGCCGCCTAACCAATAGTTCTCGGCTTCTTTTGAAATAAAAGCATCCTCATTGCGCGGATCACAATAGCGCAAATAATACCAGCAAGAGCCGGCCCACTGCGGCATCGTGTTTGTTTCGCGTTGCGCCGTTTCGCTATACTTGATCCAGTCGGTCGCCTTGATCAGCGGACCACGGGGATCGCCTGTCGGTTTGAAATCTTCCAAGGCCGGTTGCAGCAAAGGCAGTTCACTCGCAGGGATCGCGGCATGTTGTCCGTTTTCCCAAATGATGGGAAACGGCTCACCCCAGTAGCGTTGGCGCGAGAACAACCAGTCGCGCAGTTTGTATTGTACCTTGCGCTTTCCTTTGCTGTTTTCTTCGAGCCACGCAATCATCTTCGATTTCGCTTCGGCGGTCGGCAAGCCATCGAGAAAGGCGGAGTTGATGGCGGTGCCGTAGTCGGTGAAGCCTTTCCAATCGTCTTCTTCTTTGAGTGGTTTGACGACCTGCAAAATCGGAAGGGAAAATTTTTCTGCAAAAGCAAAGTCGCGTTCGTCGTGCGCGGGCACAGCCATGATCGCACCGGTTCCATAACCCATCATCACGTAGTCCGCGATCCAAACGGGGATGTTTTCGCCGTTGACGGGATTAACCGCATAGGCACCGGTGAAGACACCCGTTTTGTCCTTGTTCATCTCGCCGCGCTCCATGTCAGACTTCGTCGCGCAACTCTGGACGTAGGCTTCCACTTCCGCTTTTTGTTCGGCGGTGGTGATTTCATGGACGAGGGAATGCTCCGGAGCCAGCACCATGTAAGTCGCCCCAAACAACGTATCCGGACGAGTGGTAAAAACGGTCACGGTGTGGCCGCCGACGAGGAAATCGACGGTCGCACCCTCGCTTTTGCCTATCCAGTTTTTTTGCAACAACTTGATGCCTTCCGGCCAGTCGAGCGCATCGATTTCATTCAGCAAACGCTCGGCATACGACGTGATGCGCAGCATCCACTGACGCAGCGGCCGGCGCTCGACGGTATGCCCTTTGCTGCGCCATTCCTCGACCTCTTCGTTCGCCAACACCGTGCCCAGATCCGGCGACCAGTTGACGGGTGCCTCATGCACAAAGGCCAGACGCACGGCATCGATCTGTTCGCGCGACCAACCCTTGGCCGCGAGTTCGCTCACGGGCTTGGCCTTTTGCTCCGCTTCGTCAAAATACGAATGATACAACTGCAGGAAAATCCACTGCGTCCAGCGCACATAGCTCGGATCGGTGGTATCGACCTCGCGATCCCAGTCGTAGGAAAAGCCCAGATTTTTCAACTGCTGGCGGAAATTTTTGATGTTCGCCTCGGTGGTGACGCGCGGGTGTTGTCCCGTCTTGATCGCATACTGCTCCGCGGGCAAACCAAAGGCGTCCCAGCCCATCGGATGCAGCACGTTGAAACCCCGACAACGCTTGAATCGCGCCAAAATATCCGTCGCGGTGTAGCCCTCGGGGTGACCGACATGCAGACCCGCGCCACTCGGATACGGGAACATATCGAGCACATAAAACTTCGGCTTCGAGGCATCGAAATCGGCATCACCTGGACCGGCAGTGCGGAATGTTTTTTCCGTGTCCCAACGGATTTGCCACTGGGATTCAAAAACATCAAAAGGAAATGGTTTGCGACGCTCGGACATAATAACTGGAAAGTTCAGGGGCGGCAGATTGGCGGATTTTATCGAAATTGCAACGCATTTTCGAGGTGACCAAGGTATATGCCCCATGCCGCTCTCACCTTGTAAAAAGCATGGTCAACTTACTTTCGCATCGCAAGGGAAGAGGCCATACCCATTCGCTGCTATCATTCACTAGAGCGAACCAAGCCAACCAATCATTTGATGCCTTGACATCAAAAAAAGCTGATGCTTGATTCATTCATGCGAACAACGCTAACCATCGACCCAGAAATCGCTGAGCGAATTAAACAAGAGGTAGCTCTTGGGAAACGTCCTTTAAAAGCCGTCGTGAATGATGCTCTCCGCAAGGGACTGGGTTTGGAGCCCATCAAACGGTCCAAACCATATCGAATCAAGCCGCATTCGTCGGGTTTTGTCGCTGGCATTGACCCAGGCCATTTGAATCAACTAGTGGACGAATTGGAAGCTGGTGAGTTTCTTAAAAAACAAATTCCATGATCATTCCTGACATCAATCTTTTGATATACGCTCATAATGATCAGGCTCCGCATCATGAAAAAGCCAAGGCATGGTGGGAGGGACTAATGAATGGTAAGGTGACGGTGGGCCTTCCTTGGATCAGTATCAGCGGCTTCATCCGTTTGATGACTCACCCACGTGTGCTGAGTAAGCCGCTGGATGTCGAGACGGCTATCAAGCAAGTGCGCTCTTGGCTCGAATGCTCATCGGTTCGTATTTTGCATCCCGGTGCCAGTTTCGAAAGGCTTTTTCTCGACTACCTCTTGGCATTAGGAACGGCGGGCAATTTGACCACCGATGCCCAACTCGCCGCGTTAGCGGTGGAGCACCAAGGGGAGTTGCATAGCGTCGATTCTGACTTCCACCGCTTCACTGGTCTTAGATGGCGCAACCCGCTAGATTAATTCTGCGTGTGTGATTGCCCACCCTCTAGACTTGCCAAATTTCCCATCTCCCCTACCCTACGCGCGTGAACGACGAATCGCACTCCTGCTTTGCTCCGCGTCTCGATAAAAAACAAATCGAAGACGGACTCGAATTTGCCCCGAAGTTTGATGAAAACGGCCTGCTCGCTGCCGTGGCGATCGATGTTCATACCCGCGAGCCACTGATGCTCGCTTGGATGAATCGTGAATCCCTGCGCCTCACCCTCGAAAAAGGCGAGGCCGTTTACTGGTCGCGTTCGCGCCAAGAAATCTGGCACAAGGGAGCCACCTCCGGGCAAATCCAGAGAGTCATCGAAATGCGCACCGATTGCGACCAAGACGCCGTCATCCTCTACGTCGAACAAGCCGGCGGCGGGGCCTGCCATACCGGACGGAATTCGTGCTTTTACCGCAGCATCCATCCCGGCAGCCCAGCAGCGCTGCGATTCCTGAAGCAAAATGACTGATTTTTTAAAAAAATCACACAAAGTGAAATTCAGGGTTGCCATCGTGTGAAAAAAACTCTAGCTTGCGCGCCCCTCGCGCCGCTCATCGGATGAGCCGCTACGGATTCACTCACTCACTATCTCCTTACACGACCATGAACATCATCGCCAAAATTGAAAACGAGCAACTGAAATCGGACATCGCCGAATTCAAAGTGGGAGACACCGTCAAAGTTCACTGCCGCGTGGTAGAGGGTGGCAAAGAGCGCGTGCAGATCTTCGCCGGCATCGTGATCGGTCGCAAAGGTCACGGCGTGAATTCTTCTTTCACTGTTCGTAAAATTTCCTACGGCGAGGGCGTCGAGCGTGTATTCCCCGTTCACACTCCACGTATCGCCAAAATTGAAGTCACCAATCGTGGCAAAGTGCGTCGTGCTAAACTGAACTACTTGCGTCAGCGCGTCGGCAAGCGCGCGACCTTGGTCAAGTCGATGGACGCCTGATTTCCATTGCAGCCACTCTCGTCGAAAAAACACGGCTTCGGCCGTGTTTTTTTGTTTCGCTATGCATAGTGCTTGCGACTGAGCTTCCTCCCAACTAGCGTTTTGTCCGTGCGCGTTCCGATCTATGTCACTCTGCCACTCATCGCTCTCAGCATGGGCGTGATTTGGTGGCTGGGCACGAAAGAAAAAAAATTCAATGATCCCCCACCCGCTTCCGAACTCACTGCCGTCAGAGAAAAAACGTTACAGGAACTCAAAGCTGCTGCTTCCATCGCTCCGGAAGAGCCCAGGGCGGCCATCAAAGTGAGACCAGCACTGCAGAAATTGGACGCCTCTGGCCCGAAGGCCTCGTCTCTTGAGCTAAAGGATTTCGGCGAATTGACCGTATCTCCCGCGCTCGATTGCTACCTCCCAATCGCCGGACGCGGTGCCGACGTGATGATCGATCTCGCGACACAACTCGAACTCAAAGGCCAAACACAGCGGGCTCTGCTCGCCTGGGAGCGGGTGCTCGATTCCACGCCGGCTAGCCCAGAGCAACAAGATACTGCCCGCAAAGCGATCGCACGCTATCGCTCCCAACTTCCTCCCTGGAATGTGGATCCTCTGACCACGCAACGCGTTGTGCTTCACGCACGTTGTGATCGTGATCGCGCCAAGCTCGTTGAGCCCATGTTGAAAGAAATCATAGGGTTGCTCAACGAGGCCAGCTCTGGCGTCGTCGAATGCGTTCTCGAACTACAAATCGGCGCAAAAGCCAGTGCGGGCAAGCCTCAACAACCTCTCGCTCTGTGGTTCCAGGGCACCTCTGCCGACTCTCCCACCTCCAAAATTCTCACGATCCCCAGCCTACCGGCAAGCGCTGCGGAACAAAAACAGTTTCTAGTCTTGCAATCCTACAAACTCATACGCGATGGGCTGTCCTCGCAATCAAATCTGCGTCCCCCCGCAGAGTCTTCCAGCGGGGAAGAAGCCGCGCAAAAGCTAAGCAGTGCCATCACGCGTTATTCATGGGGCCTATGGAGCCAGATTTTTTCTGCCAAAAAAGCACCATGATTTTTCTAAGAATTGCTCATTGGTGACGTTATAATAATCAGCATGGTTCGATATTTCCTCATTCTTCTCAGTTGCCACTTCTTGATCTGGGCTGATCCGCTGGTGCCGAATCCTGCTGAGCCAAATCATCCCACGCCCGCATCTCCCTCCGCACCAGCCACTGACGCATCCTCGACAAAAGCTAAGCCCGCATTGACCAAGCTCGCAGATGGTCGCATGAAATTGGGGGAAATCACCTTCGATCCCAAAACGCGTCAGGTGCGTGTGCCCTGCTCCATCAACATGAGCGAAGGCTTATTGGAATTCGCCGTTGTTCACGAAAATGGCAAAATTCATGAGTCGCTGCTCATCACAAAATGTTCGCCCACCGACATCAATGTAGTGATGAAGCTCCTACGTTACGTGGCATCTGAAGAGCTTTACGCAATTGAAAAGGAACCGGGCATCCTCAGCGGGGAATACCCACATGTGCCAGAGGAAACAAAAAAAGCCGCGCGCGTGGACCTCAAAGTGGAATGGGAAAAAGAGGGAAAAGTGCAAACGGTGAGCTTAGCCGATTGCATCATGCAGGCCCAAACCAGCAAACCCATGGGGCAGGAACCATGGATCTATGGCGGCTCCATGATCTATGAGGGTGCGTTTCTCGCCGAGCAAACAGGCGACGTCGCTTCCATTTTTGTCAGTCGAGGTTCTCTATTTCTTTATCCCGGTAAGGACAATTTCAACGACGACGTCTGGATCGTGAACGATAAACGAGTCCCACCCCAAGGCACGAAAGTCGATTTCATCATTCAACCACACAAACTGTAACCCACCCACCACTCGTATTATGAAAGCCATTCTGTGCCTTTTCGCCGCTGCATCATTCTGCCAAGCCGACGTCTCTCCCTACGTTTCCTTACAAGAGGAAATGAAACAAGCCATCGCCCGTGGAAACACGTGGCTCGCCAAACAGCAGAAAGCGGAAGGACACTGGGATGATCCGGAAATCCCCGCCTTCACCGCACTCGCTCTCACCGCCGCAGTGCGCGATCCGAACCTCCAGGGCGCCGAGCGTCCCGCTCATATCAAAACCGGGTTTACTTGGTTGCTCAGTAATCAAAAAGAAGATGGCGGGATCTACAACCGTGGACTCAGCGTCTACAACACTGCCACCTCCGTCACCGCACTCGCCTCTGCGGGCGATGAGGCCTATGAGGCCGCCATTGTCCGCGCTAGAAAACACCTGATCAATAACCAGTGGGACACCGGCGAAAAAGGGAAAACGGATGGAGACAACGATGGAGGCATCGGCTATGGGTCGAAAAACGACCGCTCGGATATGTCGAATACCTACCTCGCCATCGAAGCTTTAGCTCTCTCAAAAAAAGTGATTGAGGACGGCAAACATGGCGACCAACCGGATCTCGATTGGGGCGCTGCGGTTTCCTTCCTTTCCCGTTGCCAAAACCTCAAAGAAAGCAACTCCAGCGAGTGGGCCACAGAGGATCCCAAGGACAAAGGTGGTTTCGTGTATGGACCGAACGAAAGTAAGGTAGCCGCAGAGCCCGATGCCAATGGCAAGGTGCCCCTGCGTTCTTACGGCTCGATGTCCTATGCGGGCTTACTCTCGATGGTTTATGCTAAAGTCTCCGCCGATGACCCACGTGTCTTGGCGGTGAAAGAATGGCTCGGCAAAAACTACACACTGGATGAAAATCCCGGAGTAGGCGCGCAAGGTCTTTACTACTACTACAACACCATGTCCAAAGCACTGGCTGCTGCAGGCATTGACAAGCTTCCACTGGAAAATGGCAAGAGTGTCGACTGGCGCAAGGATCTCTGCGAGCGGCTACTTAGCAAACAACGCGAGGATGGCTCGTGGGTAAACGATAACGGCCGATGGATGGAGTCCAATGCCGTTCTTACCACGGCTTTCACCGTGATGGCTCTGGAACAGATTTACTACTCCATCCCACAGCGCTGACGAAATTCCGCAGCTGATATTGCTGATCTGCCGAGGTTTTTGGTTAAAAGTGATACGAGATGGGTGGGTATGACAGTCGATAATCAATCGTTTTTTCAACATATATTTTAACGATTGAATCGTTTTATTATAACCAAAATATTGATATCAAAAGTGTCGAATGATCCATCGTCTGCTAGGTCTAGCGTCGATTCACTATGGCGCCAGATTGGATTACAGCACTCACCAGTATCGAGGACTCCGCAGAGATCACGAGCCGGAAAGCTAGCTTGCGAAGTCCGAGCCGAATCATCGCGTGCTACTACTTGATTAGTTTTTTCGGAGTTTCACAATCATGGCGGTTCAGTTCTCCGCCCTCCTCTCCATTCATTTGGTAGGTAACCGCGGAATGATCGTCATAGACCTCGACAATCCGATACCCTCTTTGCGCTCCCCAGTTTCCGCCGACATGACTATCGAAAAAATAACGCCGCCCGCCGGAAACATAGACGCCCGACTCCAGATGGTTATGACCGTGAAAGACCGCACGCAGGTTCGGAGTTTCCTCCAGTAATTTCATGACAGCCTCAGCTTTCGTAACTTGCGATGCGTCTTTCACACCATGCTCCGGCCATCCATCAACCTGATGCTTGCGCTGTTGAATGTGAATCAAGACAAAAATCGCTGCAGCATTTTTGTATTTGAGCAATTGCTCTTGGAGCCATGCTTGATCTGCGGCGAGGTAAACGTCCGCTTTTGCTGGCGCGGTCGTATCTGCCATCACAAAAACGACATCGCCAAGTTTGAGCGAATGATTGGATGGATAACTCCAAATTTTTTCCCATGACTCCGTGGGCGATCCGGGAGTTTGATCCACAAAGTCATGATTGCCCTTGGTGCAATAATAGGGCATCGCAAGTTTCGACAAATGCCTGTCGCGCAGCATCACCAACCGCGCCGGATCATCATGGGTGAGGTCGCCATTGAGAAAAAGTAAGTCCAGTCCTTTCTGCGCTTTTTCCTGATTCATCCATCCCACTAATGCTCCTGCCATTTGATCAAAGTCAGTACCCGCTTGCCCGTAATGAAGATCAGATGCAATGGCAAAACGCAGTTTGATTTTGCGCCCAGCGCTAAGCTCCTGCGCCGCCACCCAGCGCAGCGGAATGCCAGACGTCAGTGAAGCCACAGCAGAGAACTTGAGGAAATTTCTTTTGCTAAGATTCGTAGTTTTCATGGTCGTGATGTTTACTTTCTTGGGGCTTTCGTCTCAAGTATGGCGATCAGTTTTTTTACTAGTTCCGGCTTTGCATCGGCGATGTTTTGGGTTTCGCCCGCTTTGCTGTCGTGGTCATACAGTTCAAAACGATCGGGCTTTCCTTTACCTGGATGGCGAATGAGACGGTATTGTGGCGTGCGAATGCTTTGTTTGCCTTGCCAGTAGCTGAAGGCACTCCCCTCGTTGCGCGCGGGGTCAGAAAGGTGGGGGGCGAGGGATTTTCCTGAAAGCGCGACAGGAACCGGAACTCCCGTCAGTTCACAAAGGGTAGGATAAAGATCTACAGTTTCGACAACAGCTTGTGATGGAATACCCGGATGCCTCATACCGGCGTGACGTATGATGAGTGGAGATCGCAGTGACTCCTCGAACAATGTGTGCTTGCCCCACACGGCATGCTCGCCTAGATGCCATCCGTGATCGCCCCAGAGGACGACGATGGTGTTGTCGGTGAGCTTTAGTTTGTCGAGCTGAACAAGAAGCTGAGCAACCTGAGCATCGGCATAGGAAACGCAGGCCGCATACGATAGGCGCAACTGGTCGGCGTAAGTAGCGTTATCACGCGGATTTTTCACCTCATGATGATATCCGTAATATTCACCGCTGGCGTGCCAGGTAGACAGGCCGGTAGGCTTGAGCGGATGCGGGATGTTCGGTAGCTTTGTTTTTTTATACAGATCCAAGTAGGACTGCGGACAGGCAAATGGCAGGTGAGGCTTCATGATCCCCACGGCTAACAGAAAGGGCTTTCCTCCTGCGGCCAAGCTTTCCATTTGCCGCAGCGCCTCACGGGTGATCCACCCATCAGTGTAAGTTAGGTCATCGCCTGTGTTATGCTCGCGAACGGGTCGATAGGAGCCACGTGGGATTCCGCCAGCATACCCGTGCATGCCGCCTTGCGGATGCTTCCATGGTTGAGTGGGCATGACGGAGCTATCCCATGCTCCGGCTATTTCCACCTTGGCGGGATCGCTCCACTGTTCACCTCCCAACCCACCAGGATAATGAGAAATTTTTCCTATGGATACAGCTTGATAGCCATGCTTTCGAAAGTGGGAGGGAAAGGTCGCGGGCAGCCCCGGCTTTCGCGCTTCAGGGCAGAAAAAAGCATCATTATTTTGCTGCTGCGGGGTGGTGGCATAGCGACCAGTCAGGAGTGCATAGCGCGATGCTCCGCAGGTAGGAGCCTGCACGTAGTGACGTGTGAAGGCGCGACCACTCTTCACTAACGAATCGATCGCGGGCGAGTGGATGTAACTCGCTCCAAATGATTTCAATTCCGGACGAAGATCATCCACACAAATGAGCAGAATGTTTTGCGAACCTGCCAAAGCTGGAATGATCGCGAGAATGAAGTAAAGCACCACCATTGGGGTCAGTCCGCGCATGGTAACATTTTTTCGATCGCTTTGCATTGTTTCACTATGGTTTCATTGCTCTTCCCCTGTTTAATCAACCGACTTACAGCGCGATCATGCCCCATGCCGAGGCGCTCGGCAATCCAGATGTTACTCGAACTGGTGTGACGTTTGATGAGTATCGCCATCGCTACTTTCCGAGGGTCACCTTTGCGCATGGTATTCCGCAGTTCACCACCATCCGCTATCTGCCAGTATTTCAGACCAGCTTGCACGATGGCCTCCGCGGCGGTTTCATCGTGCGCTTGTAAGGCAGGCCCGCTGTGGCTTCCTTTCGATTTCAGGGATTTGGCTCCTTTTTCCACTAGAGCAAGAAGTTTATCGCGAAAGCTGTCTTCACCGAGATACCAACCTTTGCGCAGCGCTTGCATAGCGACATCAGGCAATCGACCACCGTCTTCCTTCGCACGCTCCTCCAACCACTCAACGTAGGCGCGACGTCCGCGACCACTTTGAGACAAAGCAAATGCCTCCATGACTCGATCAAAGACCAACCACTCCGGCCCCTTGCCTTTACCAAACGCAGGTAAGCTGCTCCAACGATAGTCGATCAAGCAACCTTTGGAGCCTCCCATGATCTTCGCACGAGCGGGATTGAGATGAATGTAATCAGCAACATTGCGAAAATGGTATGGGTCCGATGCACGTTCGCCAGAGACGGGTATCGATTTGTAGCGACCTTGAAACACATGGCCACTGCGTTTGTAGCGACGGTTCCAGGCCTGGCCAAAACCACCGAGTAGCCATTTCATGCCACTGACAAGATTGGGCTCTGGAGTTTCAAGAAGTAGATGAAAGTGATTTGACATGAGAACCCAAGCATGCACCCGCCAGCCATGGCTCTTGCAAGCGCCATCGAGCCAATCGAGAAACAGCAAATGATCAGAATCCGTGAGAAACAGTTTTTTTCCGCCATCACCCCGCGCCATGACATGATACACAGCACCCGGATACACAAATCGAAGTTGTCGAGCCATGCCGCATTCTAGTCCAATAACATCATGCATCAAGAAAAATGTTACCATGCGAGGACTGACCCCATAGGCACGAGGTGGCTTCCGATAAAATGAGACCGGCGGAACTGCGTTGCTTGTAATACTCTGCCATCATCGCATTCGGCACCCGGCCAGCGTCGGCACGACATCGCGTAAGGGGAGCCATGACGAAGCGATTGGAGAGTTCCCAAGCACCGATGCGAAGAGGTTGGAATAGATGGGGCATTAGGCAACAATGGGAAAAGAATGAATGCGGTGACGCAAGGATTGTAGAATTTTTCTTTCCCGTTAGTCTAACCTATTTGATCTGTAATTGAATGTTTGAAATCTGCAACAACGGGTGATGATCCCGTTTCCATGTCATTTACCCTTTCCAACCCGATGAAAAAATCACCGCGCCATGATTGGGGCCAGTGCGAGATCATGGCGCGTCCACACTGATTCGAGCGAATCTCATGCCGACGCTAGCCATCGGAAGTGTGACGGTAACTGTTTCGGTAGAACCATGATCCGTGACAGTCATCAACTCGGGAGCAGCTTCACTCCATGAATCAGGCAGCAATCGATCGGACAGTTGAATCACAGAGGCAAAACCAGCGTCTTGCGCAGCTTTCACACGCACGAATCGAAAGGTCACCTGCGAGTTCTCGATAATCGTTGCAAGGGGATTCCCTGCGTTCGATTTTGTCGGATCGCTGCCAATCACGAACTCGATTGCATTCGCTATTCCATCGCGGTCAGGATCAGCATTGGGAGCTTTGTCTTCAAGGTTTACGATAGCAGGAAATATGCTCATCCATGCTTCATAGGGCTTTAAAGCAAATGTAGCGGTCACACTGTTATTTGCCATCACATTGGGATCCGTGCGACTCGCGGTGAGAACACCATCACTCCAGGAAACAAAAGAGTATCCCGTGTCTGGGACGGCGGTGACCGTGGAGGCGTTAGAGCCGTGATCGATCGTTTGAGTGGCCGTGCCTGTGATCGTGCCATTCGCCCCTGCTGTGTAGTTCAACGTGTATTGATTGATCGCAAATGTCGCGGTCACACTGTTGTTTGCCATCACATTGGGATCCGTGCGACTCGCGGTGAGAACACCATCACTCCAAGAAACAAAGAAATAGCCAGTATTGGGCACAGCGGTGACAGACGCGCCACTTGAACCATGGTTGACCGTCTGTGTCGTGACGCCTGAAAGTGTGCCATTTGCCCCCGCTGTGTAGTTCAACGTGTATTGATTGATCACAAATGTCGCGGTCACGCTATTGTTCGCCATCACATTGGGATCCGTGCGACTTGGAGTGAGAACACCATCGCTCCATGAAACGAAGGAGTATCCGGGATTGGGAATGGCGGTGACCGTATTGGCATCCGACCCTTGGGCGATGATTTGCGGAGTGATTCCCGACAGTGATCCGTTGGCGCCAGCGGAATAGGTGAGGGTAAAAGTGACCGGTTCCACAACGATCCGAAGACCTGCCGAGGGGCCGCCGTTGTAGAGAGTGGTCCATTTGCGACCAAGAGGCAAGGCGGGCAGCTGAATCGTGCTGAACGTACCGGTGCGGGTGGAGCTGGTCACTAGATCAAAGAACTGCCCTACTTCAGGGACAAAGCTGGCTGACAAGGTCACATGCAAGGTTCCTGCAAGAGTCGCCGCTCCAGCCACAGCCACTTGGTCGTAGCCGCTGCCTGGGCTTGTGCCATTCAATGTCAAGCGAGTGATGGCACCCGCATTCTGAGTCAGTGCCCCAAGATTCAGGACAGCAATGCCATCGAGACCTGGCGAGAGGGTGCCGCTCTGAGTGACGCTACCCTGCACAGCACCAGTGCCGGAAAGGGTGCCATTGGTCTGAATATTGAGCGTGCCAGTGGAGGCGAGGCTGCCAGTCACCGACAGTTCTCCCGCGCTCAAGGTAAAGGGGCCGGCATGGGTGCAGACCGAGGAAACAAGCATTCTACCGGCGCCGCTTTTGGTGATTGCGCCTGTGTTGCTGATGGCTCCGTTCACCACCAGGTCATGAGACGCATTGCCGTTGGCCACGCTAAACTGCCAAGTACCGACGGCATTCAGCGGAGCATCCACGATCGTCGGGAAATCGGAAGCATTGACAGTCATCACACTGTTGTTGCCAGTGCGGGAACGCAAATCACCGTTCGCACCGGAGGTATTTCCGATATAGCCTGCCGTGCTGGTGATATCGTCCACATACGTTTCACCCGTGAGTAAAAAACTGCCACCGTTGATGGTGAGGTCACGGCCTGGGTTTTCGCTACTTCCGAAGCTGTGAGAACCGACATTGATCGCCGTAGCTCCAGCTTGAATGGTAATCGCCCCGCTACCACCCACATTTCCGGCATACCAGCCTCCGCCTCTGAGACGCAAAATTCCACCATTCACGACGATTTCTCCGCTCATTAAGCCGACCGCAGAGATTTCGAGCGTGCCGGGACCGGACTTACTGAGGGTAGAGGATCCTGAGAGAGCGTTGGCCACCAGGGTGCGGTCCGCCCCCACTGACCATTCCTGAGCTGCCGCGAGCGTGATGCCGGAGGTAATGGTCAAATTGGCCGTGGCAGGCAACATTTCAATGCCACCGGTCAGGGTGAGTGTGTTATTTGCGATCGATACAGCACCCGCTGGATTCTGCACGACGATGCGCGAGGCCGTGTGGTTGCCATTGAGCGAGGTGGCCAGATTGGCGAGTGAGTCACCATTGAATACGATCGCATCATTGGAGTCAGGCACTACCCCGCCGTTCCAGTTCGCGCCGGTGGTCCAGAAGGCATCGGTGGAGCCATTCCACACTTTGAGATCGGCGCCACTCTCCGGGACTAGGGCGAAGGTAACTGTGGCAGGATCAGAATTAAGCAAGCCATCGTTCACCATGAAGGTGAAGCTGTCCACGCCCGATGCCCCCGGCAGTGGTGTGTAAACGAGGTTGGGAGCCGTGCCACTGAGTGTGCCCTTGGTGGGATTACTGATCACTGTGTAGGTGAGAACCGAGTTTTCGAAATCCATGCCCGTCAGTTGCAGATCGGTAAAGGCACCTCCGAACACAACGCGCGACTGGCTTATGGCAATGGGGGCATAGTTCGCGGGAGGATGCGCCTTGTCATCGGTAGTTCCTCCCGTCTGGTATTCAAGGACTGCCCCTGGAAGCGGTGAGGATCCTACCGCAGGCTGGCTCCAAACACCAGGCGACTGCCAGTTCCAAGTGATGGCCGCGTTGTCCCCGCCCCCGCCCTCCTTGTGAATCAGTTCGATGTAATACCGTTGCCCGGCGACAAGAGGTATTTGGGCGGATACACTTTCGTCCGAGGTGCCAGTCGGCCAATTGCGAGATGTGCGCCAGCTTGTCTCCCAGGCACGAAGAACGCGATTGGCACGGCGGTCCGTTGTGGAAATCCAGAGCTCTGCCGCATCATCACAGGCGATGTAAAATCGATAGTTCCCAGTCTGAGGTGCGGTAATCCAGCCACTGAGACGCTGTCCATAACTATCCGCGAAGTTGGTAGGAGCCTCCGCGGTAGAAATGACACCGCTGACATTAGGGAAAGCGGGATAGTTTCCGGCAGATGTCAGGCTGGCTACGGTGGTTCCACTGATGCCCGTATAAACATCCCGCCAGAGTCCACCCCAACGGTAGTCGCCCACCCCATTGACGGTCAAGGTGGCAGATTCACTCGTGATGGTGCCTGCGGAATTGGAAATGATGCAGTCGTAAGTCCCTGCCGAACTTGACGCCACGGAGTCAAATGTCAGGGTGGGCGAAACCGATGGTGCCCCCATGGCCACACCGTTTCTGCGCCATTGAAAGACCAACGGTGCAGTGCCCTGCGCGGTTACGGAAAATGTCACAGAACTCCCCTGGTCCGCCGTTAGATTCACCGGTTGCGAGACAACGTAAGGAGCGACATCAGCAGGCGTGGTCGTCGTGGTGACGACGAGATCGTATGGCTCATCTACGACAACGGCCCCGCGTGTCACTCGCAAGTTGACACGATAGGTGCCGGGTTGAGTAAAAGTAACAGTGGTATCAGGTTGTGACGGAGAGCCAAAACTCACGCTGGATGGTCCACTGACATGCGTCCATGCTGCGGTGTAGTTGGCCGGCGCGAGGATGGCCCCGTTCACATCCGTCACATCCACATCAAGCGTATGACTCAAGCTACCCATGAGCACGGCGCGCCGGGCATCGATGGTGGGCCATGAGTTGATCGGTGAGCGCATCCACACGTGAATGCGTGTGGGATCCGCAGCGGGAAAGCCGGGTAGGTTGCCCGTGCGGATGGCCACAGGCATCGCGGAATTGATCAGAGTGACATCCGAGAAATTGAGGTAGCTGTCACCGCCATTGTTCTGACGCCCGGGGAAGTAGGCGATCGTTCCATCCGGTCTGCGGGAAAGCGCAGGATAGAGCCTGGTGTTTTCCTGGAAAAACCGCTCGCGTCGGTAATCGAGAAACGGCATTGCAAATTGAGACAGCACCACACCTCCCAGCGTATAGGCGTGAGCATGCTGCTGGCGATACCAGCGGCGGGTGAAATAGTCAGCCTGCTTCGCAGCACGGGCGGTATCATCGGCGTTGGCGGCCATGCCATAGAGGTTCCACCCAGCGAAACAGCCGGGCGTACGACCCGCACTATCCCAACCGCTCTGAGTGCCGACATAGCCCACGTTTCCATCATCGCCGCCACCGTTTGTGGTAGTGGCCGCTTTCACATAGTCCCAGCAGATGCGGAATTTCTGCTCGATGGTTGGCTGAAGAAGACCTGGATTGTAGGTGAACGCATTCACCGATAGGCCGAGATTTGTGTTCATGTTCGCGCCGGCATTTTTCAGTAAAGCCAGAGCCGGCAAAGCATGAGCGTTGATGATGTTGAGCGCCCCGGTGCCGTTGTAGTGCGAGTAGTCGCCATGCACCCCACCATGCCCCATGCGACCGATTCCCCCACCGATGACGTGAGGGATGCCCGGATCATCATACTGAGTCCAGTGCTGGATGCGGTGAGCGATGACCTCGGCGGAACGTTGCACTACAGCATTTGCCGTGGCATCGGCTGTTTTCGAACGATAAAGAGCGAGAAATATCGCGCTGGAGCAGACATCCCAGTTCTCCAGGCCGGGACTCGAGTAAGCAGGATTCGCCAACACGTTGCTGCCATTCCAATAAAACGCCTCAGCCGGTTCCATTACGCGGCCATTCATGTAATTCTCGCAACGTGTTCGAAGCTTGTTAATCGAATTGCGAAAAGGATTGGAGCCAGTCGTCTGATTCCAGTCCGGATGGGAGAGAAGAATCATCCCAAACCATCCACTGTTGTAGCCGAAATCCGCAGTCGAGCTCGCCTGCACACGGGCGTGGATCTGGTCACAACACCATTCGAACATCGCCGCCGTTTTGCCGGTGTTCGCAGGCCAGGCAGGTCCCAGGCTGCCCGCGGTATTGAGAGTCAAGTTGAGATTGATTCCGCCGACTCCGCTGCGAATGACCCTCAGAGGCAATGCACCGCTGCCACCCTCGGCACGATCAATCGCCATCGCCAACTCCTGCACGGCACCGATGTAGCCCATGCCATCATCCGTCGATGTATTGGAAAAAAGAACTCCCTCCGCCCCCTGAATGAGATCTCCCCGCTGCAAACCGGCACTCGCACCCGGACCGCCCGCTGTGACCGATGTTACTGCGATGAGACCTGTGCCGGGAACAATGTCGCCCACCCCACCGATGCCCCCAAGAGGGATATCCAGAGCAGTTGCCATTCCCATCCCAAAGAATGCGAATACGAGTTTCATCATGATGGCGCTAAGAGTGCAAGGGGTTTTCATTAATACCAAAAATTGATACAGATAACCTTGCCGCAGTTACTTGCTAGCACAAGAAAAAAAGTTGGCCAAGATACGCATCCCTTGTTTCTGAGGGTGGCCGACAGACATTTTTCCCGCAATTTTCCCGGCATTGCGCTCGTTGTCATTGTCTCAGGAAAAATTCATCACTTGCTTGCTGCGGCCTGATACTTCAGACTTTGGGTGTCCCCTACTTCACGACTCCGGCACCCATCTATGAAACGGACCTTGTTTTTCGCTTGCGCATTTCTAGGCATACTGGCCGGAATTTTTTTTGCCTCTCAAAACCGCACAGAATCGAAACCTCCTAATCACACAGATCCCATAGTTACCAACAACGAATCCGGGCCACCAGACCCAACTCCCACAGCAACTCCGTCAACGACGCCGATGATCGTGGAAATGGCGGACGGACGCTTCTCTCTCGGTGCGATCACCTTTGACAAAAAATCACGCGAAATCGTAATCCCCGCGGCAGTCAACATGCGCGAAGGCGCCGTCGAATATCTGCTGGTCAATCGCAGCGGAAAAGTCCACGAGTCGGTTTTTGTCACCGACGTGACAGCGCATGATCTTCACATCGCCGCTCTATTGCTGGGCATGAAACCCGAAGCCGACCTCGGTCCCAATCGATCCACCGCCGTCGTTCGCGGCAAGGGCGCGGCGGTCATCGCCGTCGAATGGGATCGCAACGGTCCACCTGAAAGGATTTTCCTCAATGAAACGGTGAAGCTGAGTGACCCAGCGACCGGTCTCAGCTCCGGTACGCTTGCTGCGGGAGCATGGCTCTACAACGGCTCGCGCATTGAAGCCAACGGAGTCTTTGCAGCCACGCGAAGCGGATCGATCATCTCGATCATCCGTGACGATGATGCTCTCGTCAATAATCCGGGCAGCACACGTGATGACGATGAAATTCATACACCGAATGCAGAGAAGCTCCCCGCAAAAGATCATCCGGTCAGGATCATTCTTCAAATACGATAGGTAATCTGCATGGCCAAGCGGCGCTCATTCTGCATGTCATCGGCATCAGTGACGTAGGCATAAAAAATCCCGACCTCGTGAAAGGCCGGGATTTTCCATAAAATCGAATGTCTTACGTGCCCGACCGGGCGAGCAAAGCGCGTATTTCCGCCAATATCGCTAAACCCGCCCCCCTACGCCAACGGTGTTGCCTCATCCAGCCCAGGACTGCCCGCTTCACGGCTACCCGGGGAAAATCCTCCCCAAAAAGCATCAATCCAGCCTGCCACGCGCGGAATGTCGTGATTGGATCTGTGTTAGTAGACATGTTAGACTAAAAGAAAATAATCATGTAAGTGCACGACGACCAACGCCTGAGATGAAGCATGGCGCTCCCGAGTTTTGTTACAAAAAATGGCGCTTAATCAGACACAACTCAAAAAAAGTTAGACTAGCGGAAGATGCAAATGTCACCATGCAAGGGCTCGTGAGTATATAACCCCTCAGTATGAAATCCCTGAATTCTGAGAGCGCAGAATGGGATGAGCTATTGCAGGAGTTGGTGAGCGAAGAAGAGATTGCAATCCCACTGTTAGCTCAACGATTCCCTACAATCCATACCAATTTCTACACTCACTTGATCTGTCCCCCTACGATCAAAATATCACCAGAAAAACCGAAGAGTAAATCCTGCTTCGACCGCTGGATACTTTTCTAACAAAAATAAAATGTTACCATGCGAGGACTCGTATGATTCGTTCCGGGCAGGTTGACAGCATCTGTTAGCATGTCCACCCACCTTGCTTGTGGGAGAAGCGGAGTAAACCGAATTAGGACATCACCAAGGATTTAATCCCGAGGGTCAGACTGGACTCCGCCTCTCTCGCATG
>CAMDAD010000013.1 GCA_945888515.1 Akkermansia muciniphila
GGGCGGGAAATGGCTTCCGGGGCTACCTGCGGATGCCAGACTGATGCTGAGCGGGTAGAAAACCCCCGCCAAACTGCCCTCCGATGCCGCAACCAAACGCCCCGAAATAGGCGCCCTAAAAACCACGCCCATTTTCCTTTTTAGGATAAGGCGGACCATCCCGCGCAAAAAGCCATTTTTTGCTTGCCTTTTCAGCAGTTTCCTGTTGTAACACGCGTCGAAGAAGCTTCCGACGTAAGAAAGGAGTGGGTAATTACCCACTCTTTTGTGTCTCGGCATGCTTCGTGTATGTGATAGATTCAACTGCCAAGCGAAAAGACGACCATGACAAATGACATCGAAGCCTTGATCGATTATTACGAGAGGGAGAAAGCCATCGACCGCAGTCGGGTGATCGCGGCATTGGAATACGCATTCTGTGCGGCCTATCGAAAAATGGTTCCAGGAGCTGAGCACATCGAGGCCCTACGCGCTGACATCAACGTCAAAAAAGGCGAAACAAAAATTTTCGCCACTCTCACTGTGGTGGCTGATGATGACTATCAGGACAAATTCAACGAGGTGCCGCTCAAGGTGGCATGCAAGAAAAATCCGGAAGCTGTCGTCGATGATAAAATCGATTTCAACGTCACCCCGAAAGATTTCGGCCGCATCGCCGTCCAAACCGCTAAGCAAACCATGCAGCAACGCTTGCGCATGGCCGAAAAAGAGATGCTGTTTGAGGAATTCAAGGACCGCGCTGGCGAGATTGTCTCGGGCGTGGTGCATCGCTTCGAGCGCTCGGATGTTTTTGTCGATCTCGGCAAGTTCGAAGCCATCATGCCATCACGCGAACGTGTGCCGACCGAAGAATACAACATCAACGATCGCATCCGCGCCTATGTGGTCGCGGTAGAGAACGAAGGCCGCGGCCCAGAGGTCATCCTTTCGCGCAGTCATCCGCATTTTGTGCGCCGCTTGTTTGAAGCAGAGGTGAGTGAAATCGCCGACCGCACCGTGGAGATCCGCGCCATTGCTCGCGAGGCAGGTCACCGCACTAAGATTGCCGTCTGGAGCAAGGATGACAAAGTCGACCCCGTGGGTGCCTGTGTCGGACTTCGTGGTGCGCGCGTGAAAAATATCGTTCGCGAACTCAATAACGAAAAAGTTGATATCATCCGTTGGAGCGACGATCCAAAACAACTGGTGGAAGAAGCGCTGAAGCCCGCCGTGATCCGCTCCATCACTCTCGATCCAGAGAAAAAAATCGTGCACGTCACCGTTTCGGAGGAAGACCTCAGCAAGGCGATCGGCCGCCGTGGCCAAAACGCACGCCTTACCTCGCGACTGATCGATTGGGACGTGCAGGTACGCCGCGATGAATCGCAGCAGAAGATGTTTGATGATCGCATTAATAATGCCGCACACAGCCTCGGCGAGCAACTGGGCCTCAATGACGATCTGGCGGCAAAACTTTTCCGCGCTGGTGGCATCACACTCGAATTGGTGGTAGAAATGCCGACCGATTACATCGCAGAGTCCCTGGAAATTTCCGAAGACGAAGCCGCTGCGATCCTCACCAAGGCCCAGGCATTGACCTCCGCCCCATAAGCCCCCACCGAAACGTCGCCACTACCACTGATGCCATCCGATAGCGAAAGCAAACCACCGAAGAAAAAAGTGCTGGACCTGATTGAGGACCAGCCCAAAACCTCGCGCCGTGAACGGCAACGGGAGGCTGCCGCCAAACAAGTCGCCCCCACGCCCCCGCCGGCACCGGCGAAAAAAGCGGCGCTCGATATTTTTGAAGACAAGGGCGAGAAGAAAAAAAGCACTGGCATTCGCAAAACAGAGCGATCCGGCAAATCTGTGGTTCCCACCATTTCCAAAGTCCTCGATAAGGAAGATACGGACTTGGCCATGCCACCCCTGCCGCCACTTCCCGATCTGGCGGTGATTCTTCCCACCATCGGATCGCCTCTGCCCGCGGTACCTGCCGCAGCAACAGAGCCACTGGCCGCCGCCAGCGCGAATGCAGCCGACGATAAAGTCATTAGCATCAAGCCTCCCATCATCGTGGCCGAACTCGCCACACGCATGGGTCTGAAGTCGTTTTTGCTGATGAAAGATCTGATCGATCTGAAAATTTTCGTTTCGCCCAATCAGGCGATCGAACCAGACATCGCAGCGAAAATTTGTGAAAAGCATGGATTTATTTTCGAGCGTGAAAAGCGCGAAAAAGGAGCAGGCGTTCACAAACCGGATGAAGTCGTGGTCGTTCCGGAAGCCCGAGTAGAAGAACCCGAAGAGTTACTCAAAGCACGCGCGCCCATCATCACCATCATGGGTCACGTGGACCACGGAAAAACTACATTGCTCGATACCATTCGGAAAAGCCGCGTCGCTTCCTCCGAGGCCGGCGGCATCACTCAGCACGTGGGTGCCTATCAGGTTTTCCATAATGGCCAACCAATCACCTTTCTCGATACTCCGGGCCACGCCATTTTCTCAAACATGCGCGCGCGCGGTGCTGATGTCACAGACATCGTAGTAATCGTGGTCGCCGCGAATGACGGCGTGATGCCGCAGACCAAAGAAGCGATCGCTCATGCGAAAAAAGCCGGTCGCACGATCGTTGTCGCCTTCACCAAGTGTGACCTACCCGCCGCTAACGTGATGCGCGCCAAAACGCAACTCGCGGAGCTTGGATTGCAAACGACCGACTTTGGTGGTGATACGGAATTTGCCGAAGTGTCCGCCTACACCGGCGAGGGCATGGAGCATTTGCTAGAGCTCTTGCTTTTGCAGGCGGAGGTGATGGAGCTCAAGGCGAACCCGAAAGGCAATGCGCGCGCGAACATTATCGAAGCACGCGTGGTAGCTGGTCGCGGTGCTACGGCGACAGCCATCATTGAAGGCGGTACACTAAAAGTGGGAACACCCTTCATCTGCGGACCCTTTGCAGGTAAAGTGCGCAGCTTGTCTAACGATCTTGGCCAGCCGATCAAGGAAGCGGGTCCGGGCACTCCTGTCGAAATCATCGGCTTCGAGGACATGCCTCATGTCGGCGATGAGCTCGTAGAAATGGAAAGCGAACGCGATGCCAAACGCTTGGCCACGGAGCGTCAGGCCGAACGCCGCGCCGCCCGCTTGGTGAATCCACTGAAAGCGCGCATGGAGGATATTTTTTCCATGGTTAATGACAGCGCCGGTGCGCAGAAACTCAAGATCGTTCTCAAATGCGATGTGCAGGGCTCGGTAGAGGCCATCAAGAACGCTCTCGAAGCCATCGAATCAAAAAAAGTCGAGTGCCAGATTCTGGTCGCTGGCGTGGGACCGATTTCCGAGTCGGATATTCTCATGGCCAGCTCGGCTAATGCGATCGTCATCGGCTTCAACGTGAAAGTCGAAGGAAAAGCCGTGAAGTCGATCAAAACCGAACACGTGCAGGTCAAACTCTACTCGGTGGTCTATGAATTGATCGATCAAGTGCGCGAAGCAATGAAAGGATTGCTCGAGCCTCTCAACCGCGAGCACATCGTTGGTCTGGCGGATGTGAAAAAAGTCTTCAAACTCACCAAAGGAGTGGCCGCTGGTTCCTACGTCAAACAAGGCAAGATCCTACGCAAAGCTCATGCGCGGGTGGTGCGCGGTGGTGTGCCTATTTTTGATGGCAAGATGTCTACCCTCCGACATTATCAGAACGAAGTCGATGAGATCAAAGTGGGTAGCGAATGCGGTATCCGCCTCGGCGACTTCGATGAATACTTAGAAGGTGACCTGATCGAGTGCTATACACTGGAGAAAGTGGCGCAGGATCTATAAGGATTGTTAGTCAGAATTTTTTACCCATGTCCCAGCGCCAAGATCGAGTCAACGAACTGCTGCGCCGCGAAATCAGCGCGGTGCTAGCCAGGGATTATGAATGGCCCGGTCAATTGGTCACGGTTAGCGAAGTGGAGATCACTCAAGACTTCCGCGAAGCAAGGGTTTGGATGAGCATCCTTGGAGGACATGTGCCACCCATACTGGACAAGCTCAATCGCGATCATGGCCGCATTCAGAGTCGGGTCATGAAGCGCGTGGTGCTCAAAACCACCCCGATTCTCAGCTTCCGCCACGATAGCTCTGCGGCGAAAGGCGTCGATATGGTCAATCTCCTCCAAGAAGTCGACCGTATCCCCAAAGCCCTCGACAGCGAAGACGATCAACCCGCCTGATCAACGCATGTCGGCTAAGTGCCATCCGTGATGATGCGAATCGTGAAAAAAGCATCGGAGAAAATCAAGAGAGGCATTTTTTCTTGATGAGCATCAGCTCAAATCAATCGCGGCATCTGGACACCAGAAGGAGTTGCGCTCATACCCGCGCATCCAGCCATTTGCCGCGGAAGTGGAGCCATGAGAAAACCATGGCTTGCACGGTGAGATCGATGGCGAAAATGGTCCACACCCCGATCAAGGTCAGCTGTCCGGATGATTTGAAATAAAAGAGCACGCCGATGCGGAAAAAAGCCATGATGGAAAAAGCCCATTTCATCACCAGTGGCGTAGCGCCCGCACCACGCATCGTCGTTTTTAGCAAAATGCAGGTGGCGAATGCTGGTTGCGAGAACGCGCAGACCACCAGCAACGGCGCGGCCATGCGCAGGTGCTCGTCACTACCTGCCGCGAGAATTCCGACCAAGGACTCGCGAAAAAGCACAAAGCAGAGCCCCAGAAAACTCATCACTACGATATTGAGCCTCCAGCTAAACCGCACCACGCGTATGGCCATTTCTTTTGAACCCGCGCCAAGGTATTGTCCAGTCAACGCGGCCGCGGCAGTGGCGATAGCAAAGCCAGGCATGAAACTCATCGACTCCACCCGAATCGCAATCATGTGAGCGCCCAGCGCACCATGCATGGGTAGTTGTGAGATCGTTTGGATGCCGAAATAATGGATCGTCCACATGCCAGCTACTTCCATCGATTGTGGGATGCCGATGCGCACAATCCGCGCCAACGTTTCGCGATGGAAGCGCAATGCCTCGCGCGACCAGTGCAGCACCAGATCACCGCCGCCCCGTCGAAACCACAGCACGCTCGAGACCGAAATCAGCCCCGCGACCCAGCCACAGACCGTGCCCCATGCGATACCCGCAATGCCATGCCCGCCCCACGGCTCCGGGCCGAAGACAAACAACACGCTCAGAGAAAAATTGACCACGTTCACTACGATCATCGAAAAAAACGGCGTCCGCGTATCGCCCGATCCACGCAATGCCGCATTGAGTGCCATCATCGCACCGCTGAAAGGGCCAGAGAATGCGAGAATGCCAAGATATTCTCCGGCAAACATCGAGGCCTGAGGCGACATCGCCATTTTCTGAATCAGCAAACTCGAGCCGAGTTTTAGCAATACCAATGAACCAAAGCCCGCCGCCACGCCCAACCAGAATCCCTGACACATCCCGCGCCGCGCTAACAAGCCATCGCGCGCACCGCAGGCCCGCGACACCAGCGCCATGACACCCACGGCGACCGCTCCCTGTAGGATGTTGAAAAACCAGCCGACATAACCACCCAGCCCCATGGCATCCAGTAGCGCGACACGCGCCTCGCCCGTTTCCATGCGACTCGCCACCATAATGTCGGTCACGCCGACCAAAAAAGTCATAGCATTTTCCAACAGCGGCCAGATCGCCAACAATGCGACCTGACGTGACAACGTCAGCTTACCCAGTGGGCCCGCGAGAATGGGCTGGTGTGCAGGGCCATCACGATCCGCCATAGAAGGACTTAAGACAGTGGTTGCACGTCCGGCACGGCGGGTCCCGTGGCCTGGGCGAATTGGATCTTGGAACGCAGCAGTAACGTGCCGAGACAGAGGTCGGCCAGAGGCAAAACAACGTTAAAATTTTTGTGCATATAGCGATGATGCAACAAATGATGACCATTGATGCGTTGAAAAAGACGAGGCTTTTCAACGCGGCGTTCTTTCGGCAAATGCATGCACCAGTGCAGGTATTCGTAGGTACCGTAATACCCAGCAAATGCCAGCAAACCACCCACCGTAAATGCCCATTCGCCGATCACCCAGGAGATGATAGCGAAGGGGATCATTCCAATCATGATCAACACTGGACCATTCCACCAAGCCATCGGGATGGTCTCTTTGTCGCTATCCTTCTGCAAATGATATGTGTGATCGGCCTTAAACACCTGATGATGAACCACGGCATGGGCTTGAAAAGCATAGCGGAATTTTCCTACCGGCCTGTGCATCACATACTTGTGCAGCGTCCATTCAAAAAACGAAGCAAAAACAATGCCCACCAACAAACCAAACAAACCCCACAGTGCGAAAAATATCATAATGTCATAACGCGATCTAGTGCCGCGCCCGGAAGTGTCGTTCAGTTCCAAGAAAACACAAGAAGCGAATGCACCGTGAGCACAATCCGCTGGCCATGACGAAAACCGTGCAAGAGCCATGGGTGAAAAATGCATTTCTTCACGCACAGTCCTCTGAGAAATAGGATTGCATCCGTTTTTGTTCCTGAGAAGGTGAAGGCATGACTCATCTCGCGATTTTCCATTGCTGCTTTACTATCTTAAGCCTCACTTCCATGGCACTGGCTCAAATGAAACCGGAATCGTTCGAGGTCAACAGTCACATGGCTTACGTTCAATCGGCACCTACACCAGCGCCGGGCAAACCGTGGATTTGGTACGCACCGAATGTCAGCGGAAATTTCATCATCCTACAGCACAAGATGTATACCGATGCCTTCCTGCAAGCGGGCATCGCCATCGCCAGTTACGACCTCGGTGAGGTGCGTGGCGCGCCGGGCAGCACGGCGAAGTTTTCGCATTTTTATGATGCCATGGTAAAGCGCGGCTATGCGACCAAACCCATTCTGTTAGGTCAAAGCCGCGGCGGCCTCATGACGCTCGCCTGGGCCTGCCGGAATCCCGACAAAGTCACCGCCTGGGCTGGTGTTTATCCGGTGTGTAATCTCGATAGCTACCCGCTGCGGTTCTCGAAGAAAGAAACGCTTGCGGATTTCCGCATGGAAGAAGCGCAGCTCCGTGCAAAGCTCGAGGAATTGAATCCGATCTCACTGCTCGATGGTCTTGCCCAAAAAAAGGTCCCGCTGTTTTCCGTGCATGGCGATAAAGACGTCACGGTGCCTCTGGAGGAAAACACACAACTGCTGCAACAGCGCTATCAAGCAGCGGGAGGGACTTGTGAAGTGAAAATCATACCCGGACGCGGTCATGAAGTGAGTCCAGCATTTTTCCAATGCCAAGAGTTGATCGATTTCATACTCAAACAGGCCAAACGATGAGAAGGTTTTTCATCCATCTGTCGGCGAGCTTGTTGATCGCCTCCGCACTGGCTACGGCAGAACAACGCCAGCCGAATATCGTGCTAATCCTCGCCGACGATCTGGGCTATGGCTCGTTAGGTTGTTACGGCAATCAAGAGCTCAAGACGCCACACATCGATCAGCTAGCAGCAGGCGGAATGAAATTCACCGACTTTCACAGCAACGGCGCAATGTGCACTCCCACCCGTGCGTCTTTGCTGACTGGACGCTACCAACAGCGCTGCGTATGGGTGCCCGACGAGGAACTGTCGCCCATCTTCCGCAAGCAGCGCCAAGAAAATCCCATTCAGCGTTGGGCATGGGGATTGTCCACAGAGGAAGTCACCTTGCCGGCACTGTTACAAGAGGCGGGCTATCACACGGCACTGATCGGGAAATGGCATCTCGGCTACGATCGCAAGTTTCATCCGATGAACTACGGCTTTGATACCTTCCGCGGGTTCATCGGCGGCAATGTCGACTACCACACACACATCGCTGGCTATGGCACCAAAGAACTGGACTGGTGGCAGGATCGTGAAATACGCGATGAGCAAGGATATAGCACCGATCTTTTAACGAAGTATGCCTGTGATTTCATCGGACAAAACAAAACGAAGCCGTTTTTTCTCTTTCTTGCTCACGGAGCTCCGCATCAGCCGTGGCAGGGGCGCGAGCCTAACAGAAAACAATCGCCTGTCGAAAACTACAGGGAAATGATCACCGCATTGGATGAATCTGTAGGCACTGTGATGCAGACGCTGCGGAAGCATCAACTGGAAACCAAGACGCTGGTCTTGTTTTGCTCTGACAATGGGCCGCAGGCGCCGCGGGATTTTGCGGCAAATGGTCCGCTCAAGGGCAACAAGAGTAGCCTGTGGGAAGGAGGGCATCGCGTGCCGATGATCGCACACTGGCCAGGGATGATAGCGGCAGCGACTTCCAGTGGCGAGGTCGCGATGACGATGGACTTTCTGCCTACCTTCACCAAACTTGCTGGAGCTAAGATCCCCGAAGGACATACGATCGACGGCACCGATCTCATGCCCATCTTGAAGCAAGAGGGTGATATCAACAGTCGATCGATCCACTGGAAACACGGTGAGGCATGGGCCGTTCGACAGGGGCCGTGGAAACTCATCGGTCAAGGCAGAAAGACCATCGCCTTAGTCCATGTGGTCGATGATCCCAGCGAGACAACAAATCACATAGAGCAGAAACGCGATCTGATTCCATCCATGCGAAGGCTACACGAGAAATGGGAAGACGAAGTAGGCGAGAGATGAATCATGCAAGATTGGTGATTACCATTTTCCTCAGACCAGAGTATAGAAGACGATTCCTTTACCATGAAATTACCCCAATCCCTTGCGACCCTCTTGCTTGCCTCGATGCTCAGTTTTCTCTCACATGGCGCAGAGAGCAATCATAAAAATACGATAGATCCGAAAAAAACGATTGAAGCAATATCTTCACAACAATATGAAAATACGACAGACCGTGAGCAGGCCATCATTCGTGCGGCGCTGGCTGACCTTGAGGCTGTCAAGCGTAGCCCATCTCCGATGACCGGATGGACGGCGCAGTTGCTATTGAAATCTGGACGCAAAGAAGAAGGTTTGGCCATCGTTCGCAGCTACATGGCTGAGCGGATCAAAGAGGCTAAGGGGCGCATCGCCCATATGGAAAAGCAAAAACGCGAGGGAACATACAAACCGCTACTTTTGGCGAATGGCATGGAGTGGGGCGAACCACACGTCAATGGATTCGGACTCTGGTCTATGATTCAAGTATATCTTCGCTACCACTCTCTCATGGACGATGCGCTCAAAGCGGATTTCGAGTGGTTGTTTACGAAAAACACAAGCTGGTTCGGCAGCACGGGAAATTTATCATTTCTCATTCCTCTCAATCTTTATCTAACGGAAAACACATGGGATCCCACCTTGCTGCCGCAGAATGGTCGCTACGGCGCGCGCGGCGAGGCGGCAGTAAAAATGTTTCACAAACGCATCGACTATACGGCAAGAAGAGGCTCGCCCGAGTTCGCCTCGCGTCCTTACATGCTCTACAACGTCGGAACCTTATTGAGTTTCGACAATTCGTTCACGGACAAAGAACTCGCGAGGCGAGCGAAGATGGCGTATGAGATGTCGATCGCCCATGCCGCAGGAACATGGCTCAAAGGCAACTGGGCAACGCCTGCCGGGCGAAGCTACCCCGGGTATCTCACGCAAGCTCCCAGTTCAGGGGCTGATCTGTTGTGGGCTTACTTCGGAGGTAAGACGCCGAAACTCGGAGGAAACACATCCGCAGTATTTGCTGTCGCCGAGCCCTGGCGCCCGCATCCGCTCATTGTGAAGGCGGCGACGGATCGCACCAAGGCTTATGTGCATCGCTCGCGTTTTGACGGAGATCGGCATTTCCAAACATCCTTCATCAATCAAAGCTACGCGCTATTCAGCACGGCCATCACTCATCCTGCCACCGGAAGAAAAACAGCGATCTGGGGGCAGACCTATCCCTATGGCGTGATGTTCGATCAGCCCGATACGACAAAGGCAAGTATTTGCTGGATGACTGTTCCGTGTTTCGATGACAAGCCGCTCACCAACTACACGCAGGGCGTGCAAAGCCGTTTTTGCGAGTATCTTCAACACCGTGGCTCCCTTTTGATGGTGTGCCATGATTTGAAAAATCCCACGCACCGACCGAAAGTGCGTGCAGACATCAAAGGGCATCAACCATACACCACAGACGCTTGGTATGCTCTGGTCTATGTGCCCTTCGGTTATCAGGCGATGATCAATGATAGCCAATCGAGCGGTCGTGTGTATCTTGATTATGGCAGTGTGCTGATCGCCATTACAGCGAGTCAAAAATTCCATTGGGATCCTGCAGCGAAAGTGTTTTCAGGGAAAGGTGGATTGCATCCGCAAGATTCAGAATTTCGGGTCTTTGGCGATCATGTCGCTGTTGCCATGGAGACCGCTCACCCTGCAGAATTTACGGGTGATTCTCCCGCACAACGATTAGCGCAGTTCAAAGCGATGATAGAGAAAAAAACAGCCATCCAATTGACGACTACGTCAGATCCCGCAATGACGTCGACGATGCTGGCGCGGGGTAGCTACGTAGACCGCTTTGGTGCGCGGCTGGATAAAACCTTTCAAGGCGACGCCATGGTCAACGGGCGTGTCATCGATTATGCCACATGGCCCCTGGTAGATAACCCTTGGATCCATCAGGAGTGGGAAGGCAACATGCGGATTTCCGACGGTGTCACAGAGCGAATCTATGACCTGTCCGATTGGACAATCACGGAAAGAAAAGTAGCGACCGAAAAGCTAACCAAATGAATGAAAAATGGCGCAGCCATGAGCCATGGCAAACATGAAAGATCATATCGTTGTCTCCTGTATGTTCCCCTACCCATGAACTGGCTATTTCCCAAGGCACTGAGAAATCGACGCTCTCTGACCTCGGTTGCCACTGGGCTCTTGGTGGGATTATCATCACTGGCATGGGGGCAGAACTCGGCACGCAACGTGGATGTGGCAAGCAAGCCGGGTGGCAAATGGACGTCAATGAAGACACAAAGCGTCGCTGACATTTCCACTGCGCGCCCTTTCCCTGTCGATGAGAATCTCAATCGCTATGGGGGAATGACTCAGCGCAAGGAGAAAACAACTGGGTTTTTTCATACGGCAAAAATTGATGGCCGCTGGTGGTTGATCGATCCTGAGGGATGCCTGTTTGTGCATCGGGCGGTCAATTCCGTTAGCATCTTACGCCCTTCTGCGGCTCAGGCTGCATGGAAAAAACAATTTGCGAGCGAATTGGCATGGGCAGAGCAGACCACTGCGATGCTGCGAAGCCATGGCTTCAACGGCCTGGGAGCGTGGTCGGATACGGAAAAATTGCGTTCGGTGTCTCATCCGCTGGCCTACACTCGAATCTGGAACTTCATGTCGGCATATGGTAAAAAACGTGGCGGCATCTATCAGAAATCCGGACATACAGGTTATCCGAGCGATTGTATTTTTGTCTTTGATCCTGAGTTCGAGTCTTTTTGTGAGGAGCATGCGAAGCAATTGGCAAAAGACAAAAATGACCCTTATCTGCTAGGGCATTTTTCCGATAACGAGCTACCTCTGCGCGAAGATGCCCTGAAGCGCTATCTCTCGCTGCCCGCGTCCGATCACGGGCATCGGGCCGCGCTACAATGGCTTCGCGCCAGAAACGGCAAGGATGCGGAGGCTAAAAACATCGAATCATCGGACTGCGCGGCCTTTCTGGAATTCATGGCAGAGCGCTACTTCCGCATAGTAGGCGCAGCGATCAAACGCCATGATCCGAATCATTTGTATCTTGGTGCCCGCTTCCACGGCAGTGCATTGCGACTGCCAGAACTCTTTCGCGCCGCGGGGAAAATGGTAGATGTGGTATCGGTGAATTACTACCATGCTTGGACGCCAGATCCAAAACGCATGGCGATGTGGGCCAAAGAAGCGGGGAAGCCATTTCTCATTACGGAGTGGTATGCTAAAGCAGAGGACTCTGGCATGGGCAATACCAGCGGTGCGGGTTGGCTAGTGAAAACCCAGCGCGATCGCGGGCTGTTTTATGAAAATTTCACGTTAGGTTTGTTGGCATCGAAACATTGCGTGGGCTGGCACTGGTTTAAGTATATTGATAACGACCCTACTGATACTCGCGCAGATCCCTCAAACAAAGACTCGAATAAAGGGATCCTAAATAACCGTTACGCTCCTTATACTCCAGTGCTGGACTCGATGAAATTGCTGAACCTGCGCGCATACGGGCTGATTGATCATTTTGCAAAAGATTGATACGGACCTGTCATTCGCTGCGTATTTTTTCCAATGAGTGAATGGAACCTATCATTATCACGCTCAAGTCGTCCACGCACGGCCTGCCTGCTTTTTTGCATGAAGTCCGCAACACGCGCGTGTCGCACTCTTTTTTCGTCGCATCGTCGGCGCGAACGCACGAAACAGAGTGTGATGAACGTAACGCTTCTTCTGACTTTGGTTTTTTGCTGGATGAGCCACGCGGTGAATCGACCAAATATTTTACTACTCTTCGCCGATGATTTGGGCCGCTACGCTTCTGCTTACTCGGATCCAGCGCAACCATCGCCGAACGATATCATTCGTACACCAGTGTTTGATCGCATGGCGCGCGAAGGTGTCTTGTTCCAGCACGCTTTTGTCGCAGTCCCTTCCTGCACCCCTTCACGCGCGGCCCTTGTCACGGGCAGATATTTTTTCCGTAACGGATCGCATTCCCAGTTGCATTCCCCGTGGCAGAAAAACGCGGCACCTGATCCATTTGAGAAAATCAAGGCTCTACCGCTTATCTTGCGTGATGGAGGCTATCACATCGGTCACAGCCTCAAGTTGCACATGCGCGATAGCATCATCGGCGGTAAAGGAAACCTCTACAACAGCGCGGGACAAAAGATCAACGAATACTCCGAGATTCTGACCAAAACCACCGACAAGGAAGCGGCCAAAAAACAAATTTTTAACGAGGTGAAAGCCAATTTCCGCAATTTCCTCGCCAAACGCCAAAAGGATCAACCGTTCTATTATTCGTTCAATCCCACGAATACGCACCGCAAGTGGGTGCAAGGTTCTGGCAAGGCGCTGTGGGGCTTGAACCCAGATGATCTGAAAGGAAAAATGCCACCCGTCATGCCCGATGTGCCAGAAATCCGAGAAGACTTGGCCGATTACCTCGGTGAAGCGATGGCATTCGATGCTGCTTGTGGCGTCCTGATCGAAATCCTTGAACAATCCGGGGAGCTCGACAACACCATCGTCGTGATCTCCGGTGATCACGGCGTGCCTGGGTTTCCCCGCGGTAAAACCAACGTGCACGATCTCGGCTCGGAAGTTTTGCTCTCGATTCGTTGGCCGAAAAAAATCGTATCTCATCGGGTCGTCAAAGTCCCTGTCTCTCTCATTGATCTGACACCAACTTTTCTTGATGCAGTGGGTCTGACATCGCCCGATGATCCTAACGGACAAAGTCTTTTACCTGCACTGATCAAAGGCGGTGACGACCGCAAACTACGCGGCTGGGCACTGATTGGTCGCGAGCGCCATGCTGGCAGCGCGCGCGCCGGAGAATTGCCGTATCCCGTTCGGGCTCTGCGCACGCCTGACTTTCTCTACGTGAAAAATTTCAAACCCGACCGCTGGCCCATGGGTGATCCTTTTCAAGTCACCGACTCCTCCGAGCCAAACTATGAGTCATTGACGAATCATACTTACGCTGCGTTTCCTGACATGGACATGTCCCCCACCAAGGCCTGGCTAGTGAAACATCGTAAGGATGCCGGCATGGCACCATTCATTGACTTTGCTTGGGGCAAACGTCCCGGGGAAGAGCTCTACGACCTAAGCACCGATCCGCACCAAACCAAAAACCTAGCCAGCGATCCAGCCTACGCCGCCACGCTGAAACAGCTGCGTGAGCAACTCATGAGCGAGCTCAAGGTGAATGCGGATCCGCGTCTCGCTGACGATGCCTTTGATCGCTCACCCTACCATGCCAAAGAACATAGATGATCCATCCATCGCTTGCTTTCTCACTCTAGCAAAAAACTATCGTGCCCGCTCTCGCCGCCTGCCTATTCCTATTTACTGCCGCGCTTTTTCTTCCTGCAAATGCCGCGCCGAAGCATACCAACATCATACTGATCTTTGCCGATGACCTCGGCTGGAATGATGTCGGCTACAATGATGATGGCGATTTCATCGAGACACCGCATCTCGACAAGCTCGCCAGCGAGGGCATGGTATTCACCAATGCCTACTCTGCCATGGGAAACTGCGCACCCTCTCGCGCCTGCCTGCTTTCCGGAAACTATAGCCCTCGTCATGGTGTCTACGCCGTGGGTCATACCGAGCGCGGACAAAAAAACCTCATGCGGCTCAAGCCGATTCCTAATGTGGGAGGTCTCACCAAAGAACACGTTACCTTTGCCGATGAGTTAAAAGCCGCAGGCTACACGACGGGTATTTTTGGCAAATGGCACTTCGACGCTAACCCTAATGAATTGGGTTTTGATGTCGCCCCTAAGCCGCCCATACCGGGCTGGAATCCCAAGCATCTCGAATCCACAGGCAAGGAAGACCCCAAGGGCATCTACTCGATGACAGAGGCAGCCTGTGCGTTCATGGAACAAAACAAGGATAAACCTTTTCTGCTTTATGTGCCACACAACGCCATTCACGTCGCCTTGCAAGCACGTAAGTCCACATTGGATCGCTTTACTGCGAAAAAGCCTGACCTCCGCCAACGCAGCGCTGTCTACGGCGCTTGCGTCTATGATCTTGATGACGGAATTGGTGTCTTGATGAAAAAACTAAAAGACCTTGGTTTGGATGAAAACACGATGGTTGTGTTTACTTCTGACAATGGCGCCACGCAGAAATCATCGCAAGAACCACTCCGCGGCAGCAAAGGTGGCTATTACGAAGGTGGCATCCGCGAACCCATGATCATACGCTGGCCCGGCAAAGTAAAACCGAGCACCAAGTGCGACATTCCCGTAATAAATATCGATCTCTTCCCCACTTTCCTTGCTGTGGCAGGAGCAAAATCGAAAAAAAGGCTCGATGGCGAAAGTCTGTTGCCCCTGTTGACAGAAGAAAGCCCACTGAAACGACAATCGATCTTTTGGCATTTCCCAGGTTACATTGATGACCCAGTCAATCGCGGACGCGAATTCGATGTCCGTACCGGCTTTCGCTCTCGTCCTGTCTCCGTAATCCGAAAAGGTGACTGGAAGCTGCATCTTTTCCTCGAAGAATGGCAACTTGATGGCGGCCGTGAAAAGCTTGCGACCAACAATGCAACGGAGCTGTATGATTTGGGAAAAGACATCGGTGAACGAGAGAATCTATCTAGCAAAAATACGGCGAAACGTGACGAGTTGTTAGACGAATTGCTCGCTTGGCACAAAGCCACTCACGCTAAGATTCCGCATATTCCGAATCCACAATTTGACCCTAAGGCCAATTTTCGCAGCGAGACCCGGAACGAAAAACCACATTGATTCACCATGGGTCATTCGGTTTTGCGAAAATTGTAGTTTCATTCGCTAGCCTTTCGGATCTCTCACTGACAGACGTCAAATATCGCGCGCGTAAAGGTGGCTATGATGCGCTTTTTTCTCTTATGCTTATTGATCTTAAGCTCGCACTTTGCCAATTCCGCTCCACCACTTTATCCGTTTCAAAATTCTGTTCGCTCTCTCAGCGTGGATGAAGGAGTGACGCTAATCAAGGAACTTGGATATCCCGGTATTGGTTCGGTTTACCCGCAAGACTTAGCGGCATACCAAGCGGCATGCAGCAAAACTGGGCTCAAGGTTTTTAGTATTTATTGCAGCGCAAAAGTTCATAGCACTGGTTACACTTACGATGCTAAGATCAGCAAAGCCATTGCGCTTCTGAAAGGTACAGATGCGATTGTCGAACTCAATGTGCAGCGCGGTGACGATCCGCTGGAGGCACACGCGATAGCCTTGGTGAAACAAGTGGCTGCTGATGCAAAGGCTGCTGGACTTAGAGTAATTCTTTATCCTCACACGAATGATTACATCGAACGCATTGACCACGCGCTGCGTATCGCCAAGGCTACCGGATGCGACAATGTGGGCATTGCTTTCAATCTTTGTCATTTCCTTAAAGTCCAACCCAAGGATAATCTCACGGAAATAGTATGTGAGGCAAAGGATAGACTCTGGAGCGTCAGTCTTTGCGGTGCCGATATCGATGGTAACGATTGGAACACACTGATCAGACCGCTCGATGAGGGAACTTTCGATCAAACTAAATTCCTGAGCTTACTCAGAAAGCAAGGCTACGACGGTGCCATTGGTCTGCAATGCTTCGGTATCCGCTTAGCTCCGCGTCAGCACCTTAGCCGTTCATTACATGCATGGGAAAAACTGCACTCTAAAAAGACGTTCTGAAGTTTGATTTGCAAATGTCACGACTAAACGAGCGTGTGTCTGTCTAGCCATACACTCACATGACGAACCAATCGCCCGATGGAATTTTTGTTAGGCATTCTGTGGGTAACCGATACTGCCAAGCCCAGCATTCGAATTGTTGTTTTGTTCGTATGCTTACGACGATTCTAATGCGCTCGTATTCATGACCTTCGAAATCGTCTAGTTGACGCAACGTATCGTCAGGAACCGTATATAACTCCCCAATGATTGTCGTTCCTGTGGTCCGATCAAAAATGGCACCAGGATACCAGTCAACTCGATAAAGGTGTCCCAGAGTCGTAGCGCAATCGACGAACTCCGCTTTTTCCATTCGCCAAGCATTGCTTCCATCTTGTCGCAAGGTTCCATAAACAAACACTGATTCGCTTTTTATCGTTTCTTCATGCATGCACTGTGAACAAATCGTTTTATTTGGGGAATAACTTAAGAATATCTCTGTAACAAGTGGAAAGCGTTGACCTTGGTCAAGCTCATGCTGATTCTATAAGCGACGAATTCACAACTTATTCATCCCATGGAACGCTTTTGCAGCAAGTGGGGAACACCGTTTTTCGGAGTTTATTCACATGAAGAAGAAGATGAATTTAGTTTATTATTTTAAAAAGAATTCTTAGAGCGTGTGAATAATAAAGCCACGGAGCCATTTTCGTTTCGCCAGGGAGAGATGCAGTGGCCAATCACGCTAATAGAGATTTTCCCAACGACACGTTCGGAAACAAAAACCGCCTGCTTCGTCAAAAGAGGCGGTTGAGTGGATCAGATGGTAGGCTTGTTATCAGTTGGCAGCCACTACGTTGACGCGTGTGCCATCTTTGTCGAAAAGCACTCTACCATCGCTCAGGGCGAACAAGGTGTGGTCCTTGCCCATCCCTACGTTCGTGCCAGCGGTCCAGCGAGTGCCACGCTGACGGATGATGATGTTTCCCGCGATAACAGCTTGGCTGCCGAATTTTTTCACACCAAGGCGCTTGCTGCGCGAGTCGCGTCCGTTTTTAACTGATCCTTGTCCTTTTTTATGGGCCATAACAAATGAGTGGTTAAGAAGTGTAAATTAGGCGTTGATGCCGGTGATTTCGAGTTTGGTGAGATGACGGCGGAAACCGATTTTCTTGTGGAATCCTTTGCGACGCTTGAATTTAAAAGCCACACCTTTGTCACCGCGAAATTGTTCTACGACTTTGGCAGTGACAGAGGCACCAGCTACCGTCGGAGTTCCAACAGTCACGGATGCGCCTTCGCCTACCAAAAGGACGTCGAATTTGGTTTCACTGCCGACTTCGAGTGCGAGTTTTTCCACATCGATTTTATCGCCTTGTTGGACGCGGTATTGTTTACCGCCTGTTTTGATGACTGCGTAGCCCATGATCGTTAGAAGGTTATGCTCTTGCGAGCGGGGGCGAAGTTCACCACAAAAGAAACTTTGTGGCAAGTTTTTTTTGAAAAAATATTCGTGGCTTTTTATCGCAATGACCTAGTCTCTCATGCTATCGTGCATCTGCAACAGATCATGCAAGAAGAATGGTTACTTCAAACTGCTAAAGAGACAGAAGACTGCGCGGAGTCTCTCGGCCAGGGAATCACGCTACCAACTATGATTGCGCTGACTGGTCCCATGGGTGCTGGCAAAACACACTTCGCCAAAGGCCTAGCGCGAGGACTTGGTTACGCAGGCGACGTAACTAGTCCAACGTTTTCGATTGTCCAGGAATACCATGGTGGGCGATTTCCTTTATTTCACTTCGACCTCTATCGAATGAAAAGCGCCGATGAAATCATCGCGCTGGGCTGGGATGATTATTTGGACCAAAACGGCGTTCTAATCGTGGAATGGGCAGATTTATTTCCTCGATTATGGCCCAGCTCAGTGCAACTGGTTGAAATAAAGATTTGGGAAAATGGCCGCAAGATTCTGTACCAAAAGTAATATCAGAATACGGTGCGTCCCACCGATTGCAAAGTTCGCTGAGCAGTCTGAGCAACACTTTGCGCCATTCCGCAAGACGAGACTGCGATCGCGAAAACAATCAGAATGCTGGCAAAAAATAAGATTCTCATGCGCTTGACAGTAATTAAAAGAGAACGCGACTGTCGAGATTAAAAATTTGCCCTGATGTATGAGGCAATTGAGTATGCAGCGAATGAATAAAAGCAGCTACGGACTCTTCGTTATTGAATCGTGACAGGCAGTGTGCTTGTCGAATTTCTTCCCGACGCTTTGGGGAGACAGTAGCAGTCATACGATTTTCCAGAAATCCTGGTAGAACAAGATTCACGCGAATGTTGGCGCCACCCCATTCTTTCGCGAGTGACTGGGTAAGACCAACGAGCGCCGCTTTGGCACTAGCGTAGGCGATCTGACCCAGCGGTGGATGAAAAGCAGAGTAGCTTCCCAAAAATATCACATGTCCTCCGCATTCTTTTATCATATGCTTGGCTGCGTATTTTGCGGCAAAAGCTGCTCCGCGCAGATTGCTTCGCAACAAACGATTCCAGTCATTAACAGACGTGCGGAGTAGCAATTCATCCTGTATTTCCCCAGCGGCGGCAATCAGAAGATCACAGGTATGAAGGGAAAAGTAGTTTCGTAACGAATCATTGCAAGTTACGTCCAGCTCCTGCCGAGATGGACACAAAATCGTCCAGCCCGGCTCATACTTTTGCCAGCAGATTCGCAATTTCTGGGCCAAAGAACCCTTCCCGCCTGTGATTACTACTGTTTGAGCCATCGATACGGTAGTCATTTGGCGTCGATCACAATCGCATGCTCTTCATAGATAATAGAGCATTGAATGGTCGTGGCGATATATTGAAGCACCTGACTGGCAGGTATGTTGGCGAGTTGCAAATTGATGGTTTTGTTTGTTAAGCGGCCAGCCGGGTCTTTGATGATAAAATTGGGTGAGAATTTTTGTGCAGTCGCTCTCTTGATTTGAATCGTAAGATTTTCCATGCATTCGGCTACGCTCGCATCGGCATACTCAACCTTAGCGATTTTGGTTTGTTTCATCATGTTTTCGCGATACCGCGCGGCAAATGCTTCACGGTTCAAGAGCAATTTGTTGAGCGCATAGCGGGCATGCGGATGTTGCGGTTGTGCTTGAAGAACGGCACGCAGATCTCTTTCTGCTGCGATGACGTCACCGCGATTCATGGCAGAAACGCCGCGATTATAGAGTGCTTGGGGGCTTGATACCGTATTGGATACAGCTTGGTTTTGTTGAGCCATGCCAAGCGTGCTCATCAGGACTAGGCTAAGGATGGTAGTTTTCATATGCATGGGTTTACACGTCATTCGTGTATTACATAAAGTGAATGAATCCCCTCAAAAGACAAGAAAAAAGCGTAACGCAGGTCGACTTTTCAATGATTACGATGTTTCTTGTCCACTTTTTTCTATCCAGATGGCGAGCAGGGCTAGGTCGGCGGGAGTGATACCGCTGATACGACCTGCTTGTCCGAGAGTTCGTGGCTTGATTTGTGCTAGGCGGAATTTTGCCTCCGTTTTCATCCCGCGAATCATTTGATAATCGACCCAGTCGGGTATGAGTTTTTCTTCTTGTCGAGCCATTCGGTCAATTTGCACCTGTTGGCGATCGAGGTGTCCCGCGTATTTTACTTCGGTTTCAATAAGAGGCCAAAGGGTTTGCGGGTAGCGAGAGAGAATTTCTGCGGGTAGATCCGTCCAGGTGTTTTCCATACGCCGAAACCACAGATCGAGCTTAATGCCTTCGTGATTGGTTTTCGTAACCCATTGCTGTGCATCAGTGAGTAGCGAAATTTTTTCCGTAGCTCGTCGACTGCGCTCGCCGGCAACGAGTCCTATTTCCGCGGCTAACGGAGTGAGGCGAAGATCGGCGTTGTCTTGTCGAAGCAGCAAGCGATATTCCGCCCGACTGGTAAACATACGATAAGGTTCGGTACATCCACGCGTGACGAGGTCATCGATCATGACACCGAGATACGCCTGATTCCGGCCGAGAACTAGTGCTGGGCGACCAAGGATCTTTAGCGCAGCATTTGCTCCTGCGAGAAGCCCCTGCCCTGCTGCTTCTTCGTAACCGGAGGTGCCATTGATCTGGCCGGCGAAGTATAAGCCTGCGACTTTTTTTGTCTCTAGCGTCGGCTTTAGTTGGGTCGGTGGGCAATAATCGTATTCCACCGCATAACCAGGTCGGATGATTTCGCAGCGCTCGAGGCCTGGAATGGTGCGAAGGAAAGCAAGCTGTATTTCGTAAGGCAGCGATGTCGACACGCCGTTGACGTAAAATTCGTTCGTGTGACGTCCTTCCGGTTCAAGAAAAATCTGGTGCCTTTCTTTTTCGGCGAAGCGCACAACCTTATCTTCAATCGATGGACAATAGCGCGGCCCTACTCCTTCGATGATGCCGCAATACATGGGAGACTGGTCGAGATTGTTGCGGATGATTTCATGTGTCGTGGAGTTGGTATACGTCATGAAACACGGCATTTGTTCCACGTGGAACATCTTATCAGCCCATGGGTTTAGAGTGAAGATGTCGTTTTCTCCCCTTTCCATGGTATCGTAGAGATAGCTAAAATGCGGAATCGTTTCATCGCCCCCTTGGATTTCGCAACGGTCCAGATCCAACGAACGGCCGTTGAGTCGGCATGGGGTACCGGTTTTGAAGCGCTCGACGGTGAACCCTAGGTCCTTGAGGCTATCGCTGACGGTAGAGCTAGCATCGCCCATGCGACCGCCTTTTTCATTGCGCAGTCCGACGTGCATGAGGCCGCGCATGAAAGTCCCAGCGCTGAGCACGACCGACTTGGCGCGAAACTGCATACCTAGGCTAGTGGTGATGCCGGTGATTTGGTTATTTTCGACAAGTAGCGTCCCAACATTCCCTTGGTGGATGTCTAGTCCCGGAGTATTTTCCAGAAGCCACTTCATGCGGAATTGGTATGCTTTTTTGTCACACTGGGCTCGGGGCGCGCGGGCGCTGGGACCTTTGCTGGAATTAAGCATGCGCCATTGGATGGCTGTGGCATCGGTATTAAGCGCCATGGCTCCGCCGAGTGCGTCGATCTCTCGAACCATATGCCCTTTGGCTAAGCCGCCGATGGCTGGGTTGCAGCTCATTTGTCCGATCGTGTCCAGATTTTGCGTGAGCATGGCTACAGAGCAGCCAAGTCGTGCGGCGGCGAGAGCTGCTTCTATACCGGCATGACCGGCTCCTATGACGAGGACATCATACTCTTTCGGGTAAACAAACATAGACAAAGTGGAGCGCAGTGTAGCACGGACTCCTAGTATCGACCACTGAATTTTTTATCAGCTGATTTGTTCCACGTGGAACAAAGTCATCGATTGAGGATACCCGCGCTGGGGCGCGGGAGCAATTGTTCCAAAGTAAAGTCGAGATGCTCCCGTCGATTGCAAAGACGTATTTCTGTGATACCGAACTCTGCCATGACTTGTCGACACGCCCCACACGGTGAGATGGGAGTCTCGGTATCAGCTACGACGACGACGGCGCGCAGCTTGCGTGAGCCAGCGGCAATGGCGGTCGCGATGGCGGTGCGCTCTGCGCAGATGGTGAGACCAAAGGAGAGATTCTCGACATTGCAGCCGGCAAAAGTGTTTCCTACGTCATCGATGACGGCAGCGCCGACCAAAAACTGCGAGTAGGGCGCGTAGGCGAGATCGCGCGTTTGCCAGGCAAGTGTTGTGAGCTGTGACCAGTCCATAGGTCGACGCTAGCGGAAAACGCTGAGTAGGCAAATGAGAAACTCCAGGAGTTTTAGCCGGGCGGTCAAGTGGTGTCATGAGTTTGAGACGATTCCTCCGTCATGGCGGCCAAAGAGAAAAGAATGGCAGAATAGGAGGTATTCTGTTCTCACCGGTCAATTTCAGTAATCTTAGTGGAAACCTGCGGCCTGAGTGGATCGCAGAGAAATTGGCATTATGAGCATTTGGCGTGACACCTCCGTTTTATCCATCGTATTTTTTGATGCATTTTGATCGAAGCAAATTTCGCTGGCAGAACGGGTGATTTTGTGGCACATGAGGTTCCATGCATCGGTGGATGAGTTTTGCGGCATTGTTAGTGGTTTTGATGGCATTCCGTTTGGTGGGTGCTTGGCAGGGATGGATGAATGTCTCTCCGTTACCTGCTTTGTTTTTGCTGAGCATGGTTTGTTTTCACGGGCGTGAGCGTTGGTTGTTGCCATTGTCCGCCTGGGTGATCACCGACCCGCTGCTGAATGTGTTTTATGGTCATGCGATGTTGGCCTGGGATCAGCTTGGAATCTTGTTTGGTCTTGCAGCTACCCTGTTCTTAGTGCCGTGGTTGAAAAACTCTTTTTCGTGGTCCAGAGCTCTGACGGCTTCCTTGGTCGCAGCCGTTTTATTTTATCTGGTGACAAACACCGTCTCCTTTTTTGGGCTTCCCGACTTTTATGAACGCAGTTGGCAGGGCTTTTGGCAGGCGCAATGGTCTGGGCCTGTGGGACTGGGACCGACTTGGGTGTTTTTGCGCAATGCATGCGTGTCTCACCTGCTATTTACCACACTTTTTCTGCTTGCGCTCCGTCCACTTTACGCGTATCACCCTGCGCCTCTTGCAGGCACGACACTCCGTTGATTCCATTCACTGAATTTTTTGCTTATGTCCTTTTCCGCCGCTCCTTCGCATCATCTGGATTTCGCATCGTCACCGATCAACCGCGCTTTGACCGCTGAACAAAAAGTGGAACTTTTGCGCAAGATGATTCGTATTCGCCGTTTTGAGAACGCCTGCTCCAAGTATTACACTTTGGGTCGGATCGGGGGCTTTCTTCACTTATATATCGGACAAGAATCGGTAGCTGTGGGGACAATCTCCTTGTGCGGAGAAAACGATCATAACATCACGGCGTATCGTTGTCATGGACATGCCTTAGCGAGTGGGATGAACATGAATGAGTGTATGGCGGAGCTTTTTGGCAAATATACGGGAAGCGCCAAGGGCAAAGGCGGATCGATGCATTTGTTTGCGCCAGACAAAAATTTCTGGGGTGGCCACGGCATTGTGGGTGGTCAGACGCCACTGGGCTTGGGCTTGGCATATGGTCTAAAATACAAAGGTCTCCAGGGTGCGGCGTTGTGTTACATGGGCGACGGTGCGGTCAACCAAGGTGCGTTCCATGAATCGCTGAACTTGGCTGCGCTTTTTGAACTGCCCGTTGTCTACATCATCGAGAACAATGGCTATTCGATGGGAACCTCTCAGAAGCGTTCTTCCGCCTATCGTGGTTGTCTCGCCCAGCGTGCGGAAGCCTATGACATGGAGTGGGACTTGATCAACGGTTCCGACATTTACGAAGTGCGCGCAAAAACTCACATCGCCATGGAGCGCGCGCGGAAGGAGTCACGGCCTACCGTTTTGGAAATCACCACCTATCGCTACTATGGTCATAGTGTAGCCGATGCGAATGCAAAAAAATATCGTTCTCCTGAGGAAATTGAGAATTACAAAAACAACTATGACCCCATCAACACCTTCCGCAATCGATTGCTGCAAGAGGGTGTGATCACTCAGGAACAAGCTGATGAGATCAATAAGGAAGCGGGTGATGAAGCAGCGGCAGCGGTGGAATTTGCCGATGCCTCTCCCGCGCCCAGCATCGAATCAATTATGGACGATGTTTATTGGGAAGTGGATCATAAGACAGCGGCGGGACACACTGGACGTCATTTCTTCAACGACTGAAGCAAGTACGAGAAACGTAGTATTTTACCCTCATCAATCAATTACACTCAAGCAACTGGATATGCGCACATTGACCTACAGAGAAGCACTTCGCGAAGGCATGGATGAAGAACTGGCCCGCGATGAAAACGTCGTGCTGATGGGCGAGGAAGTCGCCCAATACAATGGTGCCTACAAAGTGACAGAAGGCCTATGGAAAAAATGGGGAGACAAGCGAATTGTTGACACACCGATTTCCGAGGCCGGTTTCATAGGCATGGGCATTGGTGCCTCGATGCTAGGTGTGCGTCCTGTGATGGAGCTGATGTTCTGGTCTTTTCATTCGGTTGCCTTTGACCAGCTGGTGAGTAATGCGGCTTGCGTGCGCTACATGTCCGGTGGTTTGATCCATTGCCCGATTGTGGTGCGTGGTCCTGCCAACGGTGGCACAAATGTAGGCGCCACACACTCCCACATTCCCGAGGGCCTGTTTGCTGCATTTCCAGGTTTGAAAGTTGTCGCTCCCGCGACTCCTGCCGACGCGAAGGGGTTGATCAAAGCATCCATCCGCGACAACGATCCCGTATTTTTCATGGAAAATACCATACTTTACGGAACAACTGGCCCCGTGCCAGATCCGGCGGAGGGAGACTTCGTGATTCCCTTGGGCGTGGCCGATCTGAAGCGCGAGGGTTCCGACCTTTCCTTGATTGCTCATGGTCGCTCGGTAATTCATTGCTTGGAAGCCGCGGAAACCTTGCAACGCGATCACGGTATTTCCTGTGATGTTCTCGACCTTCGCACCATCCGTCCGCTCGATCAGGAAGCCATTCTCAAAACCGTGCGCAAAACTCACCGTGTCGTGCTCGTGGATGAGTCGAAAGCCTTTGGTGGAGTATCGGCGATGGTGGCGACCTTGATTCAAGACCATTGTTTCGATGATTTGGACGCACCGATCAAGCGAGTGACTTCCCTTGACGCGCCTGCGATTTACTCCAAGCATGTGGAGAACGATCAGCTGCCGAATCCGAAGCGTATCGTGGAGAAAGTATTGACCATCGCCTAAGGCAAAGAATCTTTATCACAAACGCATTTTCTGTTTGACCTACCCCCTGCACTCTCGATTACCTTAATGTCCGTTATGAAAAACCTTTTTCTGTCTTCTCTGTGCGCTGTGACCGCTCTCGGTCTTTCTTCCTGCTGCTGTCTGTTCGGTAGCAACAACACTTATAGAACTAAGCAAACCTATGTAGCTCGTTATAAAACAGTAACGAAGGAAGTTCAGGTTGCCACTGGATCCAAAGGTGGGATTGAGACGAAGACGGTTAAAGAAAAAGTGCCAGTTTATAAAGCACGTTACGTGGCGCATCGCGTGGATTGCGTGCGCACTTATAGCCCACGAGATGGTGCTTGTGGAACGACCAGTGAAACCGTCATCAAAATGTCCTCCAGCCAAGGCAGCGTGGGCAGCCCACACATTGGTTTGGTACCGACCATGAAGCCTTTGGCTCCTTGATTGGTTTTTCTCAAAAAACAAGCGCACGGGTGATTCCTGTGCGCTTTTTTTTGATACGTTTCGGAATGGGATCAGAACTTGTACGCGTAGGACAAGCCGATGCTGTTGAAGCCGCCTACGTCAAAAATACCGAAACCGCCCGAGTGATGTGCAATGTATAGATTCACTTGTTGTTCCGGAGCGCTGGGAAGAGCGAAGGTGAATTGAATGGGTAGGTTGAATTTCAAATTCGAACGGTTTTCGTTAGGGTGGCGCTGTTTGTCCATAGCATAAATTTCCGTTGCATAGGAGAGCCCCAAGCCTGCGGCAAAGCTAGTTTGAACCCATGCATTCCATGGGAAATCCACCCAGCGCAATTGCAAAGCGCCATTATATGTCAGAAATGGATCATTCGCATTTTCATCAACCAACTCTAGGCACAGAGGCATTTCCAATAAAGGATGATATTGCTTACCGAACAGTTCGATGTTCCATTCCGTTAGCGTCTTGGTTGCCGTGAATTGATAGATTTCAGCACCAGCATCACCATCTTCAACAGTGATATTTCCCTCCAAGAAATCATCGATTTCGTTTTTGGTCATCAGCGAAACGCCGAACTCAAAGGTCCATCCTTCTAGTGCTTCGGTGTGATCAAAAGTAACCAGGGCTTGCGTCTCCGCCTGTGCGTGGGAGAGAGCGATCACACAGCCCAACATAGCGAGTGAAAAACGTTTCATGACGACGCGTTTTATGGAAAATTAAGAATTTATGTCAAGATTTGAACCCCTTAAAATCTGTGCGGCGAAATGTTTCGCTGAAAAAAATTTGGAACTCCCTCGAGTTGTGCGGGAGGATTCCTGTGAGGCGATTTCTCAAGACGCTTGATCCTGTGACCACACTTTTTTGCGAAGTGCTTCGAGTGCTGCCCGCACTTCGGCCTCTTTTTTGCTTTTCCCGCGCCCCTGTGCTAACACCATGTCGCGCCAGAGAACTTGTGCGTGAAATACCTTACGATGATCCGGACCACTTTCTCCCGTGATCTGGTAGCGCGGTGCTTGCGTGTCTAATGATTGCAATATTTCCTGCAGAGTGCCTTTGGGATTTCCGACTTCTGTATTTTCCTCTACCACGCCTATGCCTTGTTCAAATAAACGCAGAACCAGCTCCTTTGCCGATTGATAACCGGAGTCCAGATAAATGGCACCCACCAACGCTTCCATCGCATCAGCTAATGTTGACGGCCGTTTTCGTCCCCCACTGGCTTCTTCCCCTTTGCCTAACAAAATATAATGCCCCAGTTGCACCGTTAGGGCAAACTGAGATAGGGCCTGTCGCGATACCAACTGCGCCCGCAGCTTGGTCATCTGACCCTCGGGAGCCTCCGGGAATTTGCGGAACAGGTGTTCGGTCAAGATCAATTGCAATACGGCATCACCGAGAAACTCCAAGCGTTGGTTGTCAAAATGCGCTTTTTGCGATTCATAGGCTAAGCTCGGATGCGTCAAAGCCTCCGCAAGCAACAACGGATTGCGAAATTTGTAACCCAGTCTGACTTCGATGCTTTCCATGCCGTGCGCGTTTTCCTTCTCTCCCGCCCGATACGCCATAGCGCTATCCGACAGGAAAGATGGGGTGATCGACGGGATTCGAACCCGCAACAACCAGAATCACAATCTGGGGCTCTACCATTGAACTACGACCACCATCTCTCGTTGGGGGGAGGGCATCGTAATGAATTTCCTGTCGATAGCAAGACAAAAGTTGCAATTTATTCCCCGAACCGCGGTCTAAACATGAAGAAATTCACAAGCCCTTTTTTCGCAGCGCTGCTATTGGCTTTGTCTAAGATTTGCAACTGCGATGATACTGAAGTGCGAGGAAAGATTCGCTCGGCAAAGGAAGCGATTTCCTGATGAGAGAAATCCGATGGTTTTCTTTTTTAGTCATGTCGGTCCTTTTCTTCATGCCTCTTTGCTGTATGTTTCTCGCATGGCAAAAACTCACTGCTACCTGCTATCGCTCATGATGTTTGGCATCGCCGCTGCTCAGTCCAATGCGCCGACGATGAAATTGCAGGGCATCGAATGGGCGAACGATTCGCTGCTCGGCAGCCCGGTTGCCATTTCGATGGACCATCAAGGCCGAGCCTATGTGACACAAACCATGCGGCGCAAGGAGAGCGAGCTCGATATCCGAGCGCACACGAATTGGGTCACTGATACGCTTTCGTTTGAGAGTGTGGCCGATCGAGAGGCATTTTATCGGAGAGAATTGAGCACCGAACGTAGCGAGAAAAACAGGAGCTGGCTGAAAGATCGAAACAACGATGGTATTTCCGATTTCCGTGACTTGGCCGTCATTTCAGAAAAAATCCATCGCGTCTATGACAGGGCGGGAAAGGGAGTCGCGGACACCAGCGAGGTATTTGTCGATGGTCTCAATGATGCCATGACAGGCGTAGCCGCTGGCGTTATGAGCTATGGCGATGATGTCTATCTCGCCGCCATCCCGCGTGTCTGGAAATTTTCCGCGAACCGCAAACCAGGTGCCGCGGACTTTGCAAAAGAAATTCTGTTAGAAGGGTTCGGTGTGCGCATCGCCTACTCGGGACATGACATGCACGGTTTGACCATGGGACCTGATGGGCGTGTGTATTGGACCATCGGCGATAAAGGACTCAACGTCACTGATGCGAATGGCATCGTGCACAAAAAAGCCAGCGAAGGCGCGGTGCTGCGCTGCGAGCCCGATGGGAGTGGCTTTGAAATTTTCGCGCGTGGCTTGCGCAATCCACAAGAGATTGCCTTTGACCAATGGGGCAATCTTTTCAGCGTCGATAACGATGGCGACTTCAAAGGTGAGCGCGAACGCATCGTTTATATCACGGAGCGCAGTGACTCCGGTTGGCGTTGCAATTGGCAGTATCGTGGCAGTGGCTATAATCCATGGATGGACGAAAAGCTTTCCGTGCCGCAGTGGGCCGGTCAGGCCGGCTATATCACACCACCACTGGCTAACTACCTCGATGGCCCCAGTGGTTTCCTTTATAATCCCGGCACCGCTCTCGGTGATGCGTGGAAGGACACGTTTTTCGTTACATTATTTCCCGGTCGGAAATTGGCGGCCTTTCAGTTGGAACCATCTGGTGCGAGCTTTCGTATGACCCACGACCGACTCGCTTTCAGCGGTCCGATGATGACCGGTCTGTCATGGGGGCCCGATGGAGCCATTTACGTTGCCGACTGGAATAGCGCTGCGTGGGATCCGCACGATAAAGGGAAAATTTGGAGACTCGACGTCGATGCCAAAGACAAAAATCCGCAACGTCTCCTCACACAGTCTCTCCTGCGCGAAGGGATGGCGAAACAACCGGTCGCAGAGTTGACGAAGTTGTTAGGTCACGACGATCAGCGCATTCGACGCGATGCTCAATTTTCTTTGGTCGCGCGCGGCGAAGTAACCATTCTGTTAGATGCAGCGCAAAATCATAAATCGCTTCTCGCGCGCGTCCACGCGATCTGGGGACTCGGCCAACTCGGGCGCAAAGACTCCAACGCTGTCGCTCCCCTGCTGCCCTTGTTGAAAGATCGGCAACCCGAAGTGCGCGCGCAAGCAGCCAAGGCAATTGGCGATGCCGCTTACCAACCCGCCGCGGCCGATCTTGCTACTTTGCTGCAAGATTCCGAAGTGCGTGTGAGTTACCACGCTGCCATAGCGCTCTCTAAAACGGGCTCTGACAAGCATACAAATGCCATCACAGAAATGCTGGCTAACCGCGCGAATGACGACGTCTTTCTCCGCCACGCCGCCATTACCGCGTTGGCGGGTGTGTGTGCTAAACATCCTAGCGTCCTTGTCGGCATGCGTGAGCACAAAAGCTCCACTGTGCGCATCGCTTCCGTGGTGGCACTGCGCCGCTTGGCTGATGCGGGAGTCGTTACCTTTCTTAACGACTTCGATCCTCTTGTCTCCGCTGAAGCTGCTCGAGCCATCCATGATGACGATTCCATCACAGCCGCCCTTCCCGCACTCGCAAAATTTCTCACAATCTATTCCGGCGCAGATCCTGTGATCCTTCGTCGTGCCATATCGGCTAACCTTCGCATAGGCGGCAGCGAGTCCGCCCAGCGTCTTTCCGATTACGCAGCGCGCACCAGCGCCCCCGAATCCATGCGCAAAGAAGCGCTCGATAGCCTCATCACCTGGCTGAAGCCAATACCACTCGACCGCGTGGAAGGACGCTATCGCCCTCTAGCCCCCCGCTCCGCCAGCGAATTGCATGGAGCCCTCGTCAAGACTGCCGAGTCTCTTCTCGCGGATGCCTCCGCCCCGGTTCGTCAAAGCACTTGTGAGCTGATCAAAATTGCCGGCTTTGACAAAAGCAATCAGACTCTGCATCGCCTCGTAGCAAATGAAAAAGAAAATGCCACCGTGCGTGCTGCTGCCTTGCAAACCCTCGCTGCACTCAAGGACCTCGACCTCGCGCGCGCCAACGAGGCCGCTCTCTCGTCCAACGATGCCAGTTTGCGCAATTCCGCTCTGCAACTACTCTCCCGCGCGGGTGGTGCCAGCGAAAAAGTAGTTCCACTGCTCGAAAAAGTGTTAGAAAAAGGTAAGCCTGCCGAAATGCAGGATGCCTTCGCCACACTTGGAAGTATGAAGAGCCCCGCCGCAAAAAAAACGCTCCTTTCGTGGATGAAAAAACTTTTATCAAATGCTGTGCCTGAGGCTGCGCGTCTTGATCTGTTAGAAGCATCCCGCGCTCAGAACGATGACGCATTGAATAAAGCCATCGCTGCTTATGAGAAGGGTAGATCGTCCGATGACAAACTCGCTGTTTTCCGTGAAACTCTGCAAGGTGGCAATGCCGCGCGCGGCAAACAAATCGCGCTCGAACATCTCGCCGCCCAATGTACTCGCTGCCACAAGATCGGTAAAGAGGGTGCCGAGGTAGGCCCTGATCTATCGAAAATCGGCAAACGCATGAACCGCGAGCAACTGCTAGAAGCGATCGTCTTGCCTAATGCTACCATTGCCAAAGGATATGATATCATCGTAATCACGCTAAAAGATGGCAAAACGCTCAGTGGTTGCGTTGAAAAAGAAAATGCCACGGAACTGCAATTGCGTGGTGCCGACAAATCAGTTGCTGCCGTGCGCCTCGACCAAATTGCGAACCGCACGATTCCCCAGTCCATGATGCCTCCCATGGATGCATTACTCAACAAGCGTGAACTTCGTGACCTGATCGAATACATGTCGACGCTGAAATAATTCCAGCTGATACGATGCAACGATGAGTCACCTCGCTTGTAGGGCGTCTTTGCTGCGCCGACGCGTATGTTGACGATGCATGGCGCCAAACTAGATACTGGAGTTGATCGACAAGTGCCGCAAACAGTGCCTATTTTTCCGACCATGCTGACACGAATTTTTTGTTGACAATTAATTCGGTTCATGGCAATCTCACGTCGCTATGAAGCTAACAAAACTAATTATTATTGCTGCTGCCTCTGCTGTTGCTCACGCACAACAGGCTACCACAACCACCAGTGCCATCTCAGAAAACGATGCATACCTTGACGTAAGCGGAGTTTACAATGAGTTTTCCGGCAACGTTGACGCCGAAGGCTTCCGCGTAAACGGTGGCTTCGCCTTTGGCAATGGCCTGTCCTTGGATGGTCGTTTCGAAAATGCTTATCTTGATTTAACCGGTTTTGGACCAGGCGGACCTGGAGAGCCAGCTGCAGCAACTGAAGTCAAATTCAATGAACTGCGTGCCCTTGTTCACTACACTCACCAAGTCAATGACGGCGCTGCCCTCATTGGTGGTCTGGGTTATGGTAAACTCGGATTCAACTACGGCGGCAGTGAATTGATTTCCACCGAAGGCCTCTTGGCTGACATCGGTGTGCAAATCAAATCGGATCGTGTATCCGCTGCTTTGACATACACCCATCTTTTCGCATTCCACACCGCTAGCTTCGCTTTTGGTGGTGGTGAGCAACTGCAAGATGAAGACCTCGGCTTTCTTGAAGGATCCTTGGGCTATCAAGTAAACGACAACGTTTCCGCTATTCTTTCCGTGCAAACCCAAGTTTTGGGCGACACGGAGATTGAGAAGGAGCTGAGCGTTGCTCTTGGCTTGCGCTACAACTTCTAATTGTAACGGAGTTATCTAATTTTAAGGCATGAGCGAGAGCTCATGCCTTTTTTTACGCCCCCTACGAAGGCAAAACAATGTCCGATGTCATGGTGGAGACGTGCTGGACAGCTGCAACAAAATCATGCACATTGTCGCAGTCCCCAGCGAGAATGCCCATGGAATCTATCGTAAATCTCATTTCCGAACCATTTGTCATCGGACTGATCGTCGGGCTACTGCCAGCGGCTCTGGCGTGCAAGAGTGCCTTGGCCACCAAATTTCTCTGTAAAAAAGAACGCCAAAAACACGAGAAGGAAGTTGCCGAGCTCAAGACGCACTTGCAAACGCAGTTGCAAATCAATGCGAGCGGTAATGACTCGCTCCAAAAGGAGTTAGAGCAGCTGCGTTCACAAAATGAGACCCTGCGCATCAATCTCGCAGCCGCCCAGCAAAAGCCCGGTCGCGCGGAAATGCGGCATTTGCAAATCACCGAGGCTGCTGTGCGCTCGATGCGTGAGCAGGCACCAGGCTTCGCGCAAGCGTGGGAGCGGGCGATGCGCGATGCCGAAAAAATCGCTGAACAACAAGAGAGCGGACTGGTGAGAATGGTTCGCCGCATGATCCCTTCGTTAGGCCCGAGCCAATCGAAGACGGAAAAAGATTCAGAACCATGATGGGCGGCTGGCGATGAAGACTCTCGGATCTCTTTTTGAAACAAAACGGTGACGTTTTTGATCTAAGTCGTGACTTCGGAGAGGATGTCGGTTAAAAAAATGCCTGCCTTTTTTCAATCCATCCCTCACGGAACTATGTGGACAGAATACAACGGAATTTTTGGAGTCGGCTGCCTGAGTATGCTAGTCTTAGCGATCCTTTGGTTTGTTTTGGAGAGGAAACTGGGTCGGCATGGATGGAAATACCGAGGCGCCGTCAGTACAGCAGTCGCCGCACTCATCGTGGCTGGAACATGGTTCGTTGATGATCTTCCTTGGATTTGGTTGATCCCACAGGTTACGATCTTACTATGGCTAGCCACATTTGTTTTGATGATTACCAGTATCGTTTCTGCATGGTGCATCAAAAAAAACAATCGATGGCCTTTGGTCACTGTTGGATTATTATCGCTCGGGTGTAATGCCTGTTCATTTTTGGTATTTTTGTGGATGGCTACGGTATCGCCCGCTGGTGTTTGAGATTTCTGTTTGCCAGCGCAGGATGGGGCGGTGATTGTTGAAACCAAGTGATGAAAATCTGCTTTTGATCTGTTCCATCTCTGTGCTTGTCAGCGGCAGCGCGCGCGTTAGGCTGAAGCAGTGGAATCGTTTGGGCATACATCGCCGCCCAGAGCATGGGCGGAAATTGATCGTGAGGCATTGCGTCACAATTTGGAAGTGGCGCGTGCGGTATGGCCCGGCATGGCAATGATGGCTGTCGTGAAGGCTGGGGCTTATGGGCATGGCCTAGAGGAGGTTGCACGCGTGTTTGCGCAGGCAGGTGTGGCTTTTTTGGGTGTGGCGAATGTAGGGGAGGCCCGGCGTATTGCACATGCGGGTATCAAGTGTCGGATCTATCTCCTCGGAGCTACGTGGCGGGAGGAGCGCGAGGAAATACTCGATCGCGACTGGACGCCGTGCATTTCCTCGATGGAGGAGGCAAGGCATTTTGATGCCTTGGCGCGGGCGCGCGGCAAGTCGCTCGCGGTTCACTTGGCGGTCGATACGGGTATGGGGCGCGGTGGTTTTGTGGCGGAGCATTTGCCGGATATTTTGGCGGAGTTGCAAGAGTTGGAAGGTTTGCAGATCGAAGGCATCGGCTCGCATTTGCCCTCTGCGGATGAAGATGAGGAATTCACGCGGGCACAGTTTGCACAGTTTGCGGGTATCATCGATGAGTTAGGAGGAGAGAAGACATTTGCCTGGCGGCATCTGGCGAACAGTGCGGGTTTGCTTGGTTATGAACCGCGCGATTGCAACCTGGCGCGACCTGGGCTGATGTTGTATGGCATTTCGCCATTACCGAGCTATCAGGATGCATTGCGACCAGCGATGACATTGAAATCGCGTGTGACATTGATCCGAACTCTGCCCACGGGGCACGGGGTTTCGTATGGTCGTAGTTTCGTGACGAAAAGGCCTACGCGGGTGGCTACGATTGGCATGGGCTATGGCGATGGCTATCCGCGCCATGTCTCTGGTCATGCACCGCGGGTATATCTGCGTGGACAGTATTTTCCGATTCTGGGACGTGTGACGATGGATCAAATGATGATCGATGTTACCGATGCCGCTGAGGTGAGCGAGGGCGATGAGGTGGAACTATTCGGTTCGCACATTTCCGTGAATGAAGTGGCACAAAAAGCGGATACCATTTCATGGCATGTATTGACAGGCATTACGGCACGGGTAGTACGGTTGTATCTGTGACGGCTGTGGTCTTGCGTTATACGTGGTGGCGATGTAGGGTTCGGGCGTGAGATTGCTGGCATGGTTGATGGGATTTTCGCTCAGCATCCTCTTGATTTGGATGATCTGGGGCGGGCATTGGGCGCAGTGGACGAATGCACAGGTGGTCAGTGAAGCGCTACAAGGCTATGGCGTTTCCGCAGGGTTCGCGGGCGTGGTGTTACTGGTGCTCGATCTTGTCCTACCAGTGCCGGGCACGGTGGTGATGTCGGCGTTGGGTTTTTTGTATGGCACATTATTGGGTGCAGCGTTGGGATTCGTCGGATCGTTTATCGCGGGAATGATCGGTTATGGTGTGGGGCGATTGTTTACCGAAAAAACCGCGCGTTGGTTTCTTGGCGAAAAGGACTTTGTGCGAGGTAAGGCCATCTTTGCCCGTGGCGGTGGCTGGGTGATCGCGCTCTCGCGTGCGGTGCCAATTTTACCAGAGGCACTGGCGGTAACGGCGGGTCTGTTGCGCATGCCGGTTTCGGCTTTTGTCTTATCACTGACTTGCGGCAGCTTGCCGATGGCAGTGCTTTTCGCGTGGATTGGTGCTTCGGGGCATGATAGGCCGGTGATGATGCTGGGGCTCAGTTTTGCCGTGCCTGCCGTATTGTGGACCTGCGCCTCGTGGGGGCAGCGACGCAATCATTGATGATTGCATTTCTGTGACGGAATCGTCACAATCGGCCTGTCGTGCGGGTAAAATGATGATGTCATACTAACAACTTTATCCGATTGCGAAAGATGACAGACCTAGCCCCTACCACGGAATGCACCACCTTGACTCCAGTTGCCACAGCGGTAGCGGTGGAGGAAGTCGATTTTTGTTATGGCTCATCACGTGTGCTGAAAAACATTAGTTTACCGATCGAAGCAAACAAAGTCACCGCATTCATTGGGCCTTCGGGTTGCGGTAAGTCCACATTGTTGCGCTGCATCAATCGTATGAACGATGAGATACCTGGTGCGCGCATTACGAAAGGTCGGATTTGCTTGCATGGGGAAGACATTCACGGTCCAGACGTGGATGTGGTTAAACTGCGCAGTGAAGTGGGCATGGTGTTTCAGAAGTCCAATGTATTTCCGCGCAGCATTTTCGAAAATGTGGCTTACGGTTTGCGGGTGCGGGGCGAACGTGATGGGTCAGTCATCGAGCGCAGCGTGGAGGAGGCTTTGAAGCAATCGGCACTGTGGGATGAGGTGAAAGATCGTTTGCACGAGTCGGGTTTGGGATTGTCCGGCGGTCAGCAGCAGCGCTTGTGCATTGCGCGCGCCATTGCGGTGAAGCCGAACGTCGTGCTTATGGACGAGCCGTGCAGCGCGCTGGATCCGATTGCGACACTCAAAGTGGAGGAGCTGTTGTGGGAGCTACGTAGCAGCTATACCTTTATCGTGGTGACACACAGCATGCAGCAAGCATCACGCATTTCAGACCGCACCGCCTTTTTTTACATGGGGGAAGTCGTAGAATATGATCTCACCAACAAAATGTTTACCAATCCACGCGAGAAACGCACAGAAGAATACATCAGTGGCCGCTTCGGCTGATTTTAGAAAAAAAGACTATGAATGGACCCCATATTTTCCGCGACTTCGATAACGCCATCCGCACATTGAAAGATGAAGTATTGCTCATGGCCAGTCTCACGCGGCAAAACTTGGAGCGTGCGATGCGTTCGTTGCTGGAGCGCGATATTGAACTGTCGCGTGTGGTCATCGGCGATGACAGCGATGTGGATGACTTGGAAATCCGTGTGGATCAAACGGGAATGGAAATTCTCGTGCGTCACCATCCAGTGGCCACGGATCTGCGATTGGTGATCTCTTCGATGAAAATTTCGACCTGCCTGGAACGCATTTCCGATCATGCGGTGAATATCGCCAAGCGTTCGAAAAAAATCTGTCGAGGCCCAGAGTTGCCCGATGTCGCTTTGGTCGAGCCGCTCTATGTGATGGCGGACAACCTATTGCGCGATGCGATGATTTCCTTCACGGATCAGAACATCGAGATTGCGGAGGGATTGAAGGCTCGCGATAGAGAACTGGATGCTTTGCACAAAAAGCTCATCGCATCGCTCAGCGAACGCCTCGAGCATCCCGAGGGTAAATCCGAGTCGCTGTTGCATTTGATTTTCGTGATTCGTTCACTGGAGCGGGTGGGTGACTTAGCGGTTAATATTGGCGAAGATGCGGTGTTTTTGGGCAACGCACAGGACATCCGACATACCAGCAAAAATGGCTCGAAAGCTTCTCTCAGTGACTTAGATGAATGAAACGATTTTGTCACAGGAGGAAACTTTCGCATCGTCACTCAATCTCTACGTTGGAAAGTGTGCAGACAGTATTAGTGATCGAAGACGAGGCGGATATCACCGACTTGGTGGCATTCAATTTGGAACGAGTAGGATGTCGTGTGTTGAAGGCGTATGATGGACAGGTGGGTCTTGAACTTGCCTTGAAAGAGCGCCCAGACATCATCGTGCTCGATCTGATGTTACCGACCTTGAATGGTCTCGGTGTTCTTAAAGGTCTGCGACGTGATGCGCGGACGCAGCAAATTCCCGTGATCTTGTTGACTGCGAGGGCGCAGACAGAAGATCGCATTGCCGGCTTGGCCGCAGGAGCGGATGATTACGTGACGAAGCCGTTTTCGCCGAAAGAACTAGTACTTCGCGTTCAGGCGGTGCTAAAGCGTATGCAGATCAGTTCCGGATCGACGGATTTTACTGTCGGGTCATTTCGGTTTGATAAAAATTCACTGAAGTTTTATATTGATAGCGAACCAGTGGAATTAACTGCTACGGAGTTCAAATTACTACTATTTTTGTGCGAGCGGGTCAATCATCCGCAACAACGCAATGATATGTTGCGCAGTGTGTGGGGTTATAGTGACGATGTGATCAGTCGCACCTTAGATACGCACATGAAACGCCTGCGGCAAAAATTAGGCAGTCATGCGGATAAGGTTGAAACGATACGCGGTGTGGGCTATCGTTTTGTCAATCCTGCTCCATGACGATCGAATTATCCATCCTCTGCATAGCCATACTCATCATTGGGTGGCTGTGGGCGGATCGGATCAAAAAACAAAAACGATTCTATCAAGAAATTCAGCAGGTGAAAGTCATCCATAACGAGGCACTAGAAGCCGAGAGAAAACGCCACGAGCTGCTGCTGGATGGTTTATCGGATGCGTTGTTTCTCGTCGATCAACAGGGCTTGGTCTGCTATGCGAATATTGCCGCGCGCAAGATGTTTGCGGAGCGCAATGTGATTGGCCAATCGCCGCAGGCGGTTTTTCCTGATGCTCGTTTCATTGAGGCGATCCATCAGTGCGAGCATAACAAGCAGCCCGTGGTGCAGCGATTGGTATTACCGCAGCAACTATCACCCCTCGGCGCGCGGGAAAACCGAGGCGTGAATGCGTGGCTGTTAGACGTCGCACCATTGCCGCCCGAGGCTTATCCGCAAGCAAAGTTGCGCGTATTGCTGCGCGACCTAACTGCCGAATTCCAGAGCGAGCAGGTGCGAAAGGACTTTGTTGCCAACGCCTCGCATGAACTGCGGACTCCGCTGGCGATCATTCAGGGATATTTGGAAAACTTGTTAGAAGCAGGGGCACTGCGCGATCAACAACAGGCTGCGCGGTTTTTGGGCATCATGTCGAAGCACACGGATCGGGTTTCTCGCATTGTGGAGGATATGCTCGTGATCTCGCGATTGGAGTCCGGTGAGGCGGCGGCATTGAGCATCGAGCCTTTTGAGTTTTTCAGTTGTGTTCAGGATGTGTTAGAGCGACTGGAACATTTGATCGTGAGCCAACAGGCGCAAGTGGATTTCGGCGGTGTGGAACGTGGATTGATGATCACGGGCGACCGTTTTTATTGGACGCAGGTTTTATTCAATTTGATTGAAAACGCGCTAAAACAAAATCCACGACCTGGCTTGCATGTGACCGTTACCGCGACGGCACAAGCGGATGGCATTCATGTGGATGTGGCCGATGACGGCATAGGGATTCCCAGCAGCCACTTGCCATTTGTCTTCAAACGTTTTTACAGAGTGGATCAAAATCACACAAACTCTTCCATCAAGGGTACGGGGCTGGGGCTCTCGATCGTCAAGCGAGCGATCGAAGCTCATGGTGGTCAAATTTCGGTAAGCTCTACGCCAGGTCGCGAAACGAAGTTTTCCATCTTGCTGCCCGTGGATCGGACGGTCATGGATCAGGTCGGCTGAGCGTGACATGCGGTTTTTTTCTTTTGCGCTTTATCTCGTCGCATCGCTGCGACACGATGGACGCTGTTGCGATGAATGTTTCTAACATCCTGATGGCAAGTGGCGCGTCGGATATTTCGCCCTTGTTTGGTTTGCTGACGATGGTGCTGCTATTAGCGGTATTTGTATCGTTAGTGATGGCGCGGCTGCGGCAGAGTTTGTTGGTTGGCTATTTTCTCTGTGGCATTCTCATAGCGAATAGTGGCGTACCGGAGTGGTTGGGCATGGATACCAAGGGAGCCATCATCCCACAACTCGCGGAGCTGGGTATCGTGCTATTGATGTTCACGCTCGGCGTGGAGTTTTCGATCCGCGAGCTGCGTCATTTGTGGCGATTGGCTTTGTTTGGTGGCGGATTGCAAGTGGGGATCACGGCGTCGCTTGCAGGAGGCATCGCGGCGATTTACGGATGCCCTTGGGAGGAATGTTTGCTGATTGGCATCATCTTTGCGTTGAGCTCCACAGCGGTGTCGTTGAAGTCCTTTCAGGATCAGGGCATCAGCGGCAGCCCTGGTGCGAAGGCGGCCTTGGGAATCGCTCTGTTTCAGGACATACTCGTGATTGGTTTGTTCTTGGTGTTGCCGGCGTTGTTAGGTAACTCCGCTCAGTCAATGGGGCGGGAAATTGTGATTGCACTGCTCAAAGGGTCTGCCTTTCTTGCAGGCGCGGCTTTGTTAGGAAGATTTGGCATCAATCCACTTTTGCATGCGGTGGCGAAAACCCGTAGCCGTGAGCTGTTTACTCTAACGATTATCGGCATGAGTGCCGGGGTGGCATACGCTGGGGGAGCCATGGATTTGAGCCTAGCGCTGGGTGCTTTTGCTGGTGGGCTGATGGTGAGTGAATCGATCTATAGCCATCGCATCATGACGGACATTCTGCCGTTCAAGGACTTATTCCTCACGATATTTTTTGTTTCGGTGGGACTGATGATCGATACGAATGAGGTTTGGGCGAATTTGTGGATCATTCTCGCGGGAACACTGGTGATTTTTTCCGTTAAGTTCATCACGGTATTCGGTGTGGTGCGGCTGCTCCGACTCCCATTGCGCCCTGCGTTGCTGGCGGCGGCTAGCCTTGCGAGCGTGGGTGAGTTTTCGTTAGTGTTGATTCAAAAATCGAAAGAATACCGACCTTTTGATCCGTGGTTGGAGCAAACGATTTTGATCTGCACGGCGTTGGGTATGGCGATGATTCCCGGCACGATGATTGCCACCGGTCCCTTCAGTGCTTGGTTGGAACGCAAGGGCTGGTTTCGTAGCAAACGCGTAACGCCTGGCACGCTCGACCTGAGTAGTTCGATCAAGGGGTTAGAGGATCATGCGATTATTTGTGGCTATGGTCCCGTGGGACAAGCGCTGCATCAGGCAATGCTCGGTGCGGGCGTAGAGTGCGTGGTTGTAGACCTCAATGCTGACACCGTAAGACAGCTGAAAAAACAAGGCTATCCTGTCTTATTTGGCGATGTCACTCATCCGGAGGCCCTAGCGCTGGCGAAAATCAAGCGCGCCCGTTTGATTGCCTTCACTTTCCCGCAGGTCCATGTCACTAAGCTGGCCATTCCTCTGGTGCAACAGGAAAATCCCACGATTCTCGTCCTGGCGCGCGCGAAATTTTCTACGGAGGCACTGGAGCTGAGCCTGATGGGCGCGCGGGTGATTCACGATGAAAATGAAAGCGCTCAGGCGATGGTCGATCTCGGCATGTGCGCCTATGAAAAACCACTGGTGTGATGTTGTTTTATCGCGCGAAGAGTTCGCGGCAGAGCATGCAGGTTTTGCCATTGCACCCACGGGCGGTGCAGTGTTCACGGCCGGCAAAAATGATTTGCAGGTGCAGTTGGTTCCATTTTTCGCGAGGAAACAGTTTTTTTAAATCCGCTTCTGTTTGCTCTACGGATTTGCCCGACGATAATTTCCAGCGCTTGGCGAGGCGGTGAATGTGGGTATCCACGGGAAACGCAGGCACGCCGAAAGCTTGTGCCATGACGACCGATGCTGTTTTGTGTCCCACACCGGGTAATGATTCCAATGCCGCAAAGTCTTGAGGTACGACACCGTCGTGATGTTCCACCAGCAAGCGCGATAGCTCAACAATGGCGTGACTCTTGCGCGGCGATAATCCACAGGGGCGGATGATTTCTCTGACTTTCTCTACGGGCACGCATCTCATGTCATGAGGGTTGTCGGCTAACGCAAACAGAGCGGGAGTGACGGTGTTCACTCGGGCATCTGTACACTGTGCCGAGAGCAAGACCGCGACTAAGAGGGTGTATGGGTCCTTGTGATCCAGCGGGATCGGTGTTTCCGGATACAGTTGCTCGAGGCGGTGGAGCAAGTAGGAAGCACGTTCTTTTTTGTTCATGAGGGATGAGTCTGATAGGCGCTTTCTTGAAGTTGCGCCACTTTTTTACCCGTCAATAGCAACCACCACTCGCGCGCGCAGCCGAGGATGATGGCGGTGACGAGAATCAAGAACAATCCCGTGATGCCGATGTCCACCCATGCGTTGGTGATCGCTTGCTCGCTGTAGTTCCTCTTCTCGGCACTCAGTGCCGTGCCAAGGAGAGTGCGGTGTTTTTCAATTTCTGGCAAAAATCCTGCCGCTTTGGGCGAAAAGATTTTCATCCATCCCGCAATGAACGTGACGCAGGTCAGAAAGATCATGGGAACTACGGTGACAAGGCAATACTTGACCTTGCCCATCTTGATCAGAATGGTCGTGCCGAGGCAAAACGCGATGACGGCGAGCAGCTGATTCGAGATACCAAAAATCGGCCACAAGCTCTTGGCAATACCCTCAGGATCCTTCGCTCCCTGATAGAGTAGATAACCCCATGCCGAGACTAACAGAAAAGTCGAAATCACATTCGCGCCCCACGAGCCGGTTTCTTTGAGTTTTGGCACAAAAGTACCTAGAAAATCCTGTAATATAAAACGACCTACCCGCGTGCCGGCATCCAGTGTGGTGAGAATGAACAAAGCTTCGAACATGATGGCGAAGTGATACCACAGCGCCAGAGCGTCTTTTCCTTTGAAGACTTTCTCAAACATCACGGCCATGCCAACGGCAAAAGTAGGCGCTCCTCCGGCCTTGCCTATCATCGTCGGTTCCCGCAACTGCGTGGCAAGAGCGTTCATCTCATCCAGTGTCACGGCATAAGTTGGTCCGTAAGCGTTGATCTTGGCGAGTTGCATTTCCACTGCGATGGGGTCAGTAGGATCGATGGGTGAGTTGATGGCAAAATACTGACCGGGCGGCAAGGTGGAAGCGGCGATAATCGCCATCAGTGCCACCAGCATTTCTACCACCATGGCACCATATCCCACGAGCTTGATTTCCTTCTCGCGGGCTAACAATTTCGGTGTCGTGCCGGAAGAAATCAACGCATGAAAGCCACTTATGGCACCACAAGCAATGGTGATACAAACAAAGGGAAACACGGGGCCCGGCACAACAAACCCCGTGCCATTGATGAAGGGCGTGACCGCCGGCATCTGTAGCGGCGGTGCGAGAAAAACAATAAAAATCGCCAGCACTGCGACGGTGCCGAGTTTCATGAAGGTGCTGAGATAGTCGCGCGGTGCGAGAAGTAACCACACTGGCAGGACAGCCGCTGCGAATCCGTAAATCATAATCGCCCAGGCAACCGATGTCGTACTAAGCGTCAGTGCCGCATTCCACGAGTCAGGCAAAAATTTTCCACCCACCACGGCGAAAAGCAAACCGATGACGCCAGCGATCGACACCGGAGTCACTCCCACTTTTCCCGACTTGATGGCCAATCCCATGAGCATCGCTAGCGGAATCGTGCAAGTGATGGTGAACAACCCCCACGGCGAATGCGCCAGGGCTTTTGCGACCACTAGGCCCAGCACTGCGAGGATAATCGTCATGATGGCAAGCAGGCTAAACATCGCAATCAGTCCGACCACTGGATTGATTTCCTCTTTCAGCATTTGCCCTAATGACTTGCCGTCGCGGCGCATGGAGGCAAACAGAACGATCGCATCATGTACGCCGCCGCCGAGCGCCGCTCCGATCAAAATCCACAAGGTGCCCGGTAAGTATCCGAATTGCGCGGCGAGGACCGGCCCCACCAGCGGTCCAGGACCAGCGATAGCGGCGAAATGGTGGCCGAAGACGACCCACTTCGGTGTTGGCACGAAGTCCTTTCCATCCGCTCGGGTCACTGCTGCGGGAGCGCGCAGGTCATCGACAGTGAGCACTTTCGCGATCAGCCATGACGCATAGAACCGATATGCCACCGCAAAAGTACATACTCCTGCGATCACCAACCACAGCGAATTCACAGGCTCGCCGCGTGAAAATGCCGCTACCGCAACCGCCGCCGCACCCAGTAAGGAAATGCACAGCCACATCAGGAATTTCGCCAAGCGCATGGCGCACCCTAAGAATTCTCTCTTCTTCAAGCAAGAAGGAAAGATGCCATGCTGCTTGCTTGGCAGGTGAGTGGAAATGTCGTAGTTTGTCTGCAATTAGTAACTCCCATCACTTCCATGAGCCGATCCTTTTCACCGTCCTTAGCTCTTTGCCTCGCTGGCCTTTTCCTGGCCTCTCTCGTTCCGGCTTGCGCTGCAGGCGGTGCGGCGGAATGGCTCAAAAAACCCGCTGCATGGTTCGCCACAAAGGAGGCTCAAACCATCGCCTCACACATTCTCACTTATCAAAGTGAACACGGTGGGTGGCCGAAAAATACCGACACAGTGAAGCGCCCGTATCAAGGAAAACGAAAAGATCTTAAGCCGACTTTCGACAACGGAGCCACCACGGATGAATTGCGTTTTCTAGGCCGCTGTCATCACGCGACTCCCAACGCAAGCTATCTGAAAGCCTTCCAGAGCGGGCTCGACTATATTTTGATAGCCCAATACGCCAATGGCGGCTGGCCGCAGTATTATCCACTCAGCCATCAGTATCACCGCTATATCACTTTTAATGATGGATCGATGGTGCGCGTCATGGAATTTTTGCGCGAAGTCAGTCGCGATCCGATCTACGGATTTCTCAGCGAGGCCTATCGGGAAAAAGCCGCCACCGCTTTTGATAAGGGAATCGCTTGCATCCTGCGCTGCCAGATTCGTATCGACGGCAAACTTACCGTTTGGTGTGCTCAGCACGATGAAGTGACGCTTCAGCCGCGCATCGCTCGGTCATACGAGCTGGCGACTCTGAGCGGATCGGAATCCGTAGGCATCACACGATTGTTGATGAGTCTCGATAAACCCTCTGCCGAAGTGGTCCATGCGGTGGAGTCCGCCATCGCCTGGTTCAAGTATTCCGCGCAACGCGGCATCCGCATTGAGACCATAAGCGATCCCAAGGCTCCTGGTGGCAAAGATAAAGTTGTGGTCAAAGATCCGAAAGCACCGCTGCTGTGGGCACGATTTTATGATTTGAAAAAGCAGCAACCCCTTTTCTGTGATCGAGACGGTATCCCGAAAAGCTCCTATTCCGCCATCGGTCATGAACGTCGTAATGGTTATGCATGGTATGGAAACTGGGCAAAATCATTAATCGAAAAAGACTATCCAATCTGGAAAAAAGAAGTATCAAAGGCGCGTCCTTGACTGTGGTATGTGTGCTTCGGCGATAGTTCCATAATCTACTCTTATTTTTCGTTTCCGCATTCTCCATTGCACATCCGTCATTTGCAGTTACTTTGAACGGACGTGGAAAAGCATAGCGAACAGTCGCGCCTCGTGGTGCCAGAATGGTTGGATGAACTGCCTGCCAACGATCCGCGTGCCATCCGTTCGCGAAAGGAGCTGCGCTGGATCAATGCTCTGATGGGCAATGAGCGCTGGATTCTCACGCAACTGCAAAAACATCCTGATGCTGCGGCGAAGGGTGTGCTGGAACTGGGGGCGGGGGACGGGCACTTGTTACGGAAAATCCATGAGCGCTTTCCTCGCTATCGTGTCTGTGGCGCGGATCTGTTAGATCGACCGCTGCACCTACCGCAGGATATCGAATGGCGCACGGGCGACCTCACCACATTGACTCCGACGCAGGATTACGGCGTACTCGTAGCGAATTTATTTTTGCATCATTTTTGTGATGAGTCACTCGCATGGTTTGCTGCGTGGTTGCCGCATGTTTCGCTGGTGATCCTGAATGAGCCGCTGCGCAGTAGCCGTTCGCACTTTTGGGGGCGCTTGCTGCGCCCGTGGTTGCATGAGGTGACGCGGCATGACATGCATGTCAGTATCGATGCCGGATTTCTCCCAGGTGAATTACCACGCCTCTGGCATGCTCAACTGGGAGACTGGCACATCGAGGAAACAGAATCATGGCCGGGAGCCTGTCGCGGGGTATGGAGCAGGAAATGAAATCTATTACCATCGCTGGCGGTGGTCTCGCGGGATTGGCTTTGGGCATTGCTCTGCGCCGCGTGGGTGTGCCGGTGACGCTGCATGAAGCACTGCGCTACCCGCGGCATCGCGTCTGTGGCGAGTTTATCTCGGGAGTGAGCGATGAAACTTTGGCCTTGTTAGGCATTGATGCGGCTCTGGCTCCCGCTCACAGACCGCAAGAGGTGCGCTGGTGGAGTGGGTCGGAGTTTCTCGGTCGATTTTCGCTTCCAGAACCAGCGCGCGCCATTTCCCGCTTCGCGTTGGATGAAGTGCTCAGTCGGCAATTGCGTGCGCATGGGGGCGTGATTTGCCAAAATTCCCGCGTCACTCCCGTGCCAGCGGTCGGTCTGGTGTGGACCGCTGGACGTCGGCCCGCGAAGGGACCATGGATTGGCTTGAAGGCGCATGTGCGCGCTGAGAAGCTCGATCATTCGTTAGAAATGCACCTCGGCTCTCAGGGCTACATCGGCCTCGTGGCTGTGGAAGATGGCTGGGTCAATGTCTGTGGTCTTTTTCGCGTAATCCCAGAACTTGCGCGCGGTTCGGAGCCACTGCTACTTTCCTACCTGCGGCACAATGGGCTGGAGGATCTCGCCACACGCTTGCAGCGGGTGACATGGCGGCAGCATTCAGAGAGTGCTGTTGCAGGATTTCGCCTTGGGCTTCAGTCGCCACTTCCCGGACTCATGAGTCTGGGAGACGCGCACAGCATTATTGCGCCGTTTACGGGAAATGGCATGAGCATGGCGTTGGAGGCTGCCGCGCTTGCCGTCGGTCCTCTGCATCGCTACGCCAGTGGGGAGATTGATTGGGAATCGGCGTGCGCACTCGTGCAGCAAACGACCCGAAGCTCTTTTGCCAAGCGGCTTTCACTCGCCGGCACTTGCCAAAGTCTGCTTCTGGCACCATGGTTCCGCAGACCACTCGAAATCCTCGCCCGCGAACAATTGCTGCCGTTTTCTCTTCTCTTTTCTCACACCCGCCGCTGATGTATCTGCTCTCACTCGCCTCCGCCACACCTGCCACGACCTTATCACAAGTCGATTGTTTTTCGCTCATACGGAATAGCGACTGGTTCGCCGCTTGCTCGTCAAAAGCTCAGCAGTTGTTAGAAAAAGTCATGCTCGGACCATCGGGCATCCAGACCCGTCATTACGCTACGGACGACCTTGTGCGGTTGTTTTCGTCGGATGCCCAGCAGCTAAACGAAACCTTCGAACGCGAGGCCCCTCGCCTAGCAGTAGCCGCGCTTGAGAGTGCGCTCAGCCGCGCAGGTCTGCATGCTACGGATCTCGATGCCGTCTTTCTCTGCACCTGTACCGGGTATCTCTGTCCCGGCGTCAGTTCTCATGTCGCGGAGCTCGGAGGATTGCGCGATGATGTTTATCTATGTGATCTCGTCGGTCTCGGATGCGGTGCGGCCATTCCCACCATGCGTGCGGCCCATGGCTACCTCGCTGCTCACCCGCAGGCGAAGGTGGCGGTGATTGCAGTGGAAATTTGTTCCGCTGCCTTTTTTGTCAACCATGATCCTGGCGTGCTGATCAGTCTGTGTCTTTTCGGCGATGGCGCCTCTGCTTCGATTTGGACAGGAGAAGGGAGCCCCGGCCAATGGCAGGCCGGTCACTTTACTACGATGCATCGACCAGAACATCGGGAAAAAATCCGTTTTCGCAATGATCAGGGGAAACTGAAAAACCAGCTGCATCGGACGGTGCCACAGCTCGCTGGGGAAGCAGTCGCGGCGCTCTATCATCGCCGCAGCGCCGATCCCGATCAGGTCATCGCTCATTCCGGTGGCCGCGATGTTATCGAGGCTCTCGAAAATGTGTTGCCTTTTACGTTAGATGAGACACGTGCTGTTTTCGCTCGCTGTGGCAATATGAGCAGCCCCTCCGTTCTGATGGCCCTCGAGCAGCGCCTTGCTAGCCCGCAGCCGGATCAGCGCTATTGGCTTACCGCCTTCGGTGCCGGCTTCGCCGCTCACGCCTGTGAGCTCTGGCGTTGAAGAGAGCGGATGGCAGCAAGACGTCTTTTTACGTGATGGAAAACAGGTATGATTCCTCGACAAATCTGCATGAAACCTGCTTACCCTGAGGGCGGATGACAGCGGAGCACCAGAGATTGAGGGAAGATCACGAGCGCCGGGCGAACTGGAAGCGTTGGGGGTCGTATCTCAGCGAGCGACAGTGGGGCACGGTGCGGGAGGATGATTCTGATCACGGTAACAGTTGGTTGACGGTGCCACACGATCACGCCCGTTCCCGCACGTATCGCTGGGGCGAGGATGGATTGCAAGGCTGGTGCAACCGCAAAGGGCAACTCTGTTTCGCCCCTTCGTTGTGGAATGGTCGCGATGCGATTTTGAAAGAGCGATTGTTCGGATTAGGCGGTAATGAGGGCAATCACGGCGAGGATGTGAAGGAGTGCTACTACTATCTCGATGCCACACCCACGCATTCCTACACAAAAGCCTTATACAAGTATCCACAAGTCGCTTATCCCTACGCCGCCATCATCGCGGAAAATCAGAAACTCGGGCGTGATGGACCCGAGTTGGAAATTGCGGATATGGGAGTCTTCGCTGCCGGGCGCTACTTCGATGTCATGCAGGAAGTAGCGAAACGCTCGCCCGAAGATTTATTGTGGCGCATTACCATCACTAACCATGGGCCTGAGGCGGCAGCCATCGATGTCCTACCGACCTTGTGGTTCCGCAATACTTGGTCCTGGGGTAACGAGCGTGAGGCTCCTTTGGAAAAACCATCCATCGTGCGCGAAGGCGATTTCTTGCGGGTGCGTCATGAGAGTGTGGGAAACTATCGCTTCTACGCCGATGCCGATGCAACTGCGCGCGCATCGCAATGGTTGTTCACGGAGAACGAGAGCAATTGGCAGGCGATGGGTGCGGGGAAAAATGAGGTCCCCTACGTGAAAGATGCTTTTCACCGTTACTTGATTCAAGGAGAACTGGATGCGGTCAATCCCGTTCCTCAAGGCACCAAGTCGGCCGCTTTGTTCCGTTTTGTGGTTCCCGCTGGTCAGTCGGTCACGGTGCGGTGTCGTCTTCATGCCGAGCGTGAGCAGAACGGGTGCGATGGACTAACAGATTTTGAGGAGACCTTCCTTACACGCATCGCTGAGGCTGATGCCTTTTACGACGCGATCATCCCCCGACATATCCCCGCGAGCGAGCGCCTGATCTGTCGACAAGGCTACGCTGGGTTACTGTGGACGAAGCAATTTTTTTATTACGTCGTTGAGGATTGGTTGCTTGGCGATTCGAATGGCCCACCGCCGAGCGAGCGCCGTCTGCACGGGCGCAATGCCGATTGGAAACACTTTTTTGCGCGCGATATTTTGTCTATGCCCGACAAGTGGGAATACCCGTGGTTTGCGGCATGGGACACCGCATTTCACATGATTCCCTTCGCGACGCTGGATCCTGATTTTGCCAAAGACCAGCTTTTGCTGCTGCTGCGCGAGTGGTATATGCATCCGAATGGTCAGCTTCCTGCGTACGAGTGGAATTTTTCTGATGTCAATCCACCCGTGCATGCTTGGGCAGTGTGGCGCGTTTATAAAATCGCGGATCCCAAGGGTGAGCGTGACCTGTTGTTTCTGGAGCGCGCCTTTCAAAAGCTGCTCGTGAATTTCACTTGGTGGGTCAACCGCAAGGATGCGGAAGGCAGGCATGTGTTTGGCGGAGGATTCCTCGGACTGGATAACATCGGAGTCTTTGATCGCTCGCACGCTCTGCCCGGCGGCGGACACTTGCATCAAGCCGATGGCACCGCGTGGATGGCCTCCTATTGCCTGACAATGCTTACGATGGCTCTCGAACTCGCGCTTGAAAAACCTGCCTATGAGGATATCGCGTCGAAATTTTTCGAGCACTACGTCAACATCACCGATGCCATCAACAGCCTCGGTGGTACTGGGTTATGGGATGAGCAGGATGGTTTTTATTATGATCAGCTCATTATCAATCACGAAAGCCCTATCCCACTCCGCATCCGCTCGCTAGTCGGGTTACTACCCCTGTGCGCGGTGACGGTGTTAAAGCAAAAAACCATCGATGCTCTGCCTGGTTTCCGCAAGCGGCTCGATTGGTTTTTAAGCAATCGCCCGGATTTGCTGAAATACATCCGCGTGCGTCGAGCTCAGGGATCGAAAAATCCCGGACGTTGTTTGCTGGCTTTACCGACAGAGGAGCGCCTGCGCAAAACCCTAGAGCGTATGCTTGCGAGTGAGGAATTCCTTTCGCCCTTCGGCATCCGCTCCATGAGCAAGATTCATGAAACGCAGCCCTTCGTTTTCGAGCACAGCGGCAACCGCAATGAGGTGCGTTACACGCCAGGAGAATCGAACACGGATATGTTCGGTGGCAATTCGAATTGGCGGGGCCCGATTTGGTTTCCGACAAATTTCCTCATCATCGAGGCACTCGAACGCTATCATTATTTCTTCGGCGATTCCCTCACTGTCGAATATCCCACTGGATCCGGAAACAAAAAAACCTTGATCGAAGTAGCGATCGATCTGTGCGATCGGTTGATTGCTTTATTCGTGCCAAATGAAAAAGGATATCGTCCCTGTTTCGGCAATGCACCGCGTTACGCTGATGTCCCGCATTGGCAGAATTTGTTGTTATTCCACGAGTATTTCCATGCTGAGACAGGAGAGGGCCTGGGCGCATCGCATCAGACGGGCTGGACCTCACTCGTCATACGCTTGGTGCGCGAGCGCAGGGAAAAATTGATTCACTACTCCGATGGCAACGACGGCCCAGACGAGTTGCTGCTATGATCTGTCTCGCTTGCGTGAGATGCCTTCACTCCTTTTCTGCGATGAGCTCACTGAGAAGAATCTTTTGGAAGACCAGATCCGCTTGAGAGGATTCATAGAGAATGCCGAGAGTCTGCGCATCGATCATGACTAACGTAGAATAAGAACCACCTTTGCTATCTAGCAGCATTCGATATTTTTCTGGCCAAGTTTTTCCGTCATCTAGGGAAAGCTGAATGGTCATGTCGCGGCGGGAATTTTTGTGATGCGGGTTGGAGAAGAGTAGCGCGTGGCGGCCATCGGGCAGGGTGTGGGAGATCATGGATGCCATGCACACCGGTTCTGGTAGGGCGCTGCGATCGGCAGGGTGCACGGTCCAGGTTTTGCCAAGATCGCGCGTGATGGAGATCGCGCGACCATTGGTGGCGGCATTCGCAGCGCGGTTGCGGTTGTCGCGCATGTTGAGCAAAAGGGAGCCATCGGAGAGCGTGGCCACGGCGCATTCGGTGGTATCGGAGCGGGCGGGGGAGGACACGCTCCATGTGGCACCGTGATCGCGACTGAACATGATGTTGGAAAATGGTTTTCCCTGCGCGTCACGTCCTTGGGTGGGCATGACGAGCGTGCCATCGCTCAGAGCGATGCCATTGCCGGGTGCGGGTGCGAAGAGATGCCAGGTGGGGTCTTTTAGTTGGGTTGTGCGGTTCTCTGGTGCGGACCAGGTTTTGCCATGATCTTTGGAGCGGACGATCAGGAATTGTGAACTACGGGTCAGATCATGTCCCGGCTCCGAGCCCTTGCCTGTCCATTGATGCGAGCCCGGCTTGCCGTGGGTCCAGACCGCTGAGACAAAAATCTCGCCGGTCTGGGGATCGACCAAAATGTTCGGATCCGAGCAGCCGTTTTCCGTCTGAGGTTTTCCGCCGAATTCTCCCATGTCCATGATGGGCACAGGATCAGCCCAAGTTTGCCCGCCATCGGTGGAGCGCGAGAGCCCGATATCCATGTGCCCTTGCAGGTCGCGCGCGGAGAGATAGCGCATGTCGTAGACGGCGAGCAATGAGCCATCCTTGGCGCGGGCGATGGCGGGGATACGAAAGGTATGGCACTGGAATTGTCCGCGTTTGTGCAGAGAATATGCGGGGCGCAGTGGCGGCAGTGGCTTGTCCTCGGGATGGAGTGGCGCGCCATCGGCAAAAGTCAGTTCGATGCAACGCGGGTGCAAACGAGCGAGCAAGTTCAGGCCGGGCGTGGCACGACCATAGAGGGAAAACCGATGTTTGCCTGCGGGAAGTGTGACCTCGCCATGAAAGGTGATGACTGGCCCTTTTTCTGGTTCCGCTTTCCACGCACCAGGAAGATCGAGCGAGAGATCGGTGAGATCAGCTGCCTCGGCACCTTTGAGAATCTTGACGGAACGCAAGGTATATGCACGATCGATGACTAAATCCACGTGCACTAAGGTTCGGCGCTCGCCATCAGTCAAAAGCGGAATGTTGGGGCGCGACTGCGTGACTCCGGACAATAATAGCTCGGGTGTTTCGACCGCTAGTGCGGAGTTGATCCAGAGCACGGCGGAACAAAATGCAATCAAACGGCGAGACATATCGTTAGGGTAGTTGGAATGGATTACGTGATCCTAGTAGGAAAGGTCTGAGAAAGATAACGTAAATCAACCGGTTGGTATTTCAGACCTTTACTCCCTCCCACTCATGAAGATAAGATAATGTAACATCAGCCACTCATGATTATGTTCTATCGCGTTCTCATTTTGTTAGGTCTGCTCACCATGCGGGTCATGGCGACGTTTTCCTGGACCACGTTGCCGGATTTGCCGGATCAGCATGGTTTCGCGGGGGCGTATGCTGGGGTGTCGCACGATACCTTGCTTGTCGCGGGTGGTGCGAATTTTCCTGAGCGGCCGCCGTGGGAGGGTGGAGCCAAGGTGTGGCATGATCGGGTGTTTGCCCTTGCTGCGGATCAGAGTGGCTGGACAGAAGTGGCGAGGCTACCAAAGGCCTTGGGCTATGGAGTTTCGATCACTACGCCAGAGGGAGTGGTGTGCATCGGTGGCTCCCATGCGGCGGGACATGAGGCCGGTGTGTTTCGCCTGCGTTGGGATGGCAGCAAGGTGGAGATCGAGCCCCTGCCGCCCTTGCCCATCGCTCTGGCAAACATGGCGGGAGCGCTGGTGGGCGGACGAATTCACGTCATCGGAGGAAGCACCAGTCCCGAGTCAGTGGTGGCATCCAACCGACATTTTTGTCTGGAAGGTGGGGTGTGGAAAGAACTGGCAGCCTTGCCTGCCGAAGGTCGCATCTTACCCGTAGCAGGAGCGAAAAACGGAGCGTTTTTTGTGTTTTCCGGTGCGTCTCTGCACGCGGATGCTGATGGCAAACCGATGCGGACATACTTGCGCGATGCTTGGAAATACCAAGCTTCAGGAGAATGGAAACGTCTCACAGATTTGCCACGTGCGGCGGAAGCGGCACCTTCTCCTGCTATCAGCGCCGGGGCTTCTCATTTGTTGATTCTCGGTGGTGATGACGGCACGTTCACGACTTTCGAGCCGAAGTCCGCTCATCCCGGATTTGCGCGAGATGTTCTCGGCTACGATGTGGTGACCGATACATGGAATGTGGTGGAAACCATGCCTGCTTCTGCTTCCGCCGCTGTGACTGCTCCCGTAGTGTCATGGCGCGGCAGCGACTGGGTGATCAGCGGAGAGCTCCGACCAGCCGTGCGAACTAGGGCGGTGACTGGGCTGACCATCAAGCCTGCTAAGTCAGCCTTCGGCCTACTGAACTGGAGCGTGGTGATTGTCTATCTGGCGGCGATGATTGGCATTGGTGTGTATTTCATGAAACGCGAGGCGGCTTCCACGACCGAAGCTTACTTCCGCGGCGGCCAACGCGTGCCTGCCTGGGTGGCGGGCTTGTCGATTTTTGCGACCATGCTCAGCGCGCTGACTTTCATGGGCATTCCCGCGCGTGCTTATCATACTGACATCTCTTGGTATTTGGGACAATTGCCGATTTTACTCATCGTGCCGCTGGTCATGCGTTGCTATCTGCCGTTTTTTCGCAAGCTCGATCTGACCTCCGCGTATGAGTATCTAGAACGTCGTTTTTCTTTATCCTGTCGTTTATTTGCATCTATCGCATTTACCGCATTTCATCTCGGCCGCATCGCCATTGTGCTTTATCTTCCTGCGCTGGCTCTGGCGACGGTGTCGGACATCGGTGTCATCACGGCGATTCTAGTAATCGGCCTTCTGTGCTTGGTCTACACCGTGATGGGTGGGATCGAAGCGGTGGTTTGGACGGATGCGGTGCAGGCAATTGTCCTGATGGCGGGCGCTGTCCTGTGCTTTGTGCTGGCTGTGTGGCAGGTGGACGGCGGGCTGGTGGGTGTGACCAAAATTGCGCTAACGGATCACAAGATGTTCGAGAGCCTGCGATGGGATTCGTTTGACATCACCGATGGTACTAATGCCGCACTGGTGTTGTTTGTGGCATTCTTTTTCAACTCATTGATTCCTTACACGTCGAGCCAGGATGTGGTGCAGCGTTACGTAACAACTGCGAACATCGATGCCGCGAAACGTTCGCTTCGGGTGACGATGTGGATGTCCTTAGTCGGTAGCCTCGTGTTCTTTTTGTTAGGTACGGCGATATACGCTTTTTATAAAACGCATCCGGGTAGGCTCGATCCCTCGCTCGTTGCCGGTGATTCGATTTTGCCGTTTTATATTTTCCGCGAGCTTCCTGCGGGCGTCTCGGGCCTGATCATCGCCGCTATTTTTGCCGCCGCGCAATCAACCGTATCCTCCTCACTCAACAGTGTGGCGACAACATACGTGAAGGACATCGATGCACGTTTGTTACGGCCCGGGCGCGAGGATAGGAGTTATTTGCGCGTGGCGCAGATCGTTGTGGTGATCGCGGGACTTTTCGGCACCGGCATCGCGGTCTTGATGGCGCGATCGAATATCGAGTCCGCCTTTGCCACTTTCAATACCATGATCGGTCTCACGGCGGGTTCATTGGGGGGATTGTTTGCGCTGGGAATTTTTACACGAAGCACGCACGGCTTGGGCGCGCTTGTCGGTGCGATCGCCGGCTTTGCCAGCGTGGTAATTCTTCATCTTACCAAAGCACCAGTAAGCGGGCTGCTCTACGCAGCCATTGGTTTCATCGTTTGTTACGCAGTTGGGATTCTCGCAAGCCGACTATGCTCCGGCCTCGGAGATGCGACTTTATCTCTGCGTGGTCGGTAGCTTCGGCCATCCGGTTAATCTGTCTCCGGTGCTTGCCAAAGCGAGGGTGGTGTGTAAGCTGGAGCCGCATTCATGAGTTCGCTGAAGTCAACGTTGCATCTGAACGAAAACATCACACGGTTGTTCGAAGCGGCTGGTTGTGGTGATCTCGGTGCGATTGCGGCGATGGAGGTAAATGAACTAGCCGCGATTTTGGCGAGGGCAAATCAACAGTTCCGGGTAGTGGAAGCAATGCCGGATACCGCGCAGCTCGATCAGTGGATCACGACCGCGCGCGGACTGTCGGATACCGCTACTTGGCACGCGGGGGAAACATCCGCTGAGCCCGAGATCGTGAATTTTGAATTTGACCCAGATGTATTAGAGATGATCGCCATGTCACCGCTGGCGTTACCGTTGCCTGGTAAACTTCTCGCGTCAAAACAAGTACTTGTGCAGGAAATTCCCGAAGCTGTTTTGCTCACTGCGGCGAGAGGGGATGTGTCGATGCGTGTCGGCACGAAGTCTCCGGAAAAAGCTAAGCTGAGTCCCATCATCAAAACTCCCGTCACGCAGGGGAACTATGTAAACACAATTTCGTTCGGTTTGAAAAAAGAGGAGGTCAACCGCGCGCGCATCCGTTCGACGCAGGAATTTCTTGATCCGAATATCAAACAGCCCACGGTAGATCATAAGGCGCTCGCTGCCGAGCGGTTGCAACGCATGCGCGCGGCGGCTCCGGAGACGAATCGCGGTGTCGATCCCTCTTCGCGGCGATACATTCGCGGTGTGCTGCATTCGAATCCCAAAAAGATCTGGTGTGGCGCTCTGTTCACCTTGGCTTGTCATTTTCTGATTCCCACAGGCATTTTTGCTGCTTTCGCCCTGCTGCTCAAAGATAATGGTTTTTCTCTTTTTCAATGGGTGCCCTCATGGTTTCTAGCATTTCCGTTAGGTGTCTTTGTCGCGGGACTGCTCTACTTGACAATCAGCTTTGGATGCAGTTGCCGCATCTGTGGGCAAAAATGTTTTGTGCCGCGGAACTGCTTGAAAAACAACAAAGCGCATCATCTGCCATTGCTCGGCAACGTTTTTGCCGTCGCATTGCACATCCTATTGTTTCGGTGGTTCCGCTGCAGCTTTTGTGGCACGCCGGTCCGTTTGAAAGAATGAGATTCACTGGCGATCTCGACTGTCGATGACGATGGTCACCGGACCATCATTGCAGAGGCTCACCTGCATATCGGCACCGAATACACCGCATTTCACTGGCACGCCGGACATTTTTTCTAACAACTCGCAAGATTGCTCGATCATAAGAGCGGCTTGTGCGGGATCAGCGGAGCGGAGAAAAGACGGGCGATTGCCTTTTTTCGTGCTGGCGTGCAATGTGAACTGACTGACGACCAAGAGCGCGCCACCTGCCTCGGTGACGTTGTGATTCATTTTCCCCTGCTCATCAGAAAAAATCCTAAGCTGCGCGATCTTTCCCATCAGCCACTCGCGATCCTCCGCACTGTCGCCCTGCTCCACGCCTAACAACACCAATAAGCCATGCTGGATGCAGCTGTGCGGGAGACCCGCGATGTGCACCGAAGCCTCTGTGACACGCTGGATCACTGCTCGCATGACGTCATCCAAAAGTCAGAAGACGCCAGTGTCACGCAAAATTGTTGCAATGCGGCGTCGCTCGGTGAGCTTGATCTGCGGGAAGGCATCGTCGCTTTTCGTCGCGTCAACGACCGCCTTGAGCTTATGAATCACCCGCGTTTTCACCGCTGCTGGTAAACTACGAAAGGCTTCCGAGTAAATCATAAACGAGCAGCGGTTTTTGAATATGCGCGAGTTGAGCTGAAAGTCCGCTAGACTATCACCGTGTTTTGCACAAGGAAAAGCGGCACGGAATTGTTGTTGAAACGCCTCGCTACCAGAAACACCATCGTCACCCAGCGCGGCTTCTCCTTGGAATAAAAACCACTCGACGATGCGTTGTGCCGCTTGCTCCGCTACACGCCCCGCTGAACCCTCATCGGGATCGCTATCAGGGTCGATCGAACGACTCAGAAACCGCGCGCGGTCGTAGTTCATTTTTGCTGCCGTGAGCAGGTTGTTTGCTTGGCATTGGTGCTCCAGCACGATCAGTGCGACAATATCACTGGTGGCGCAGGGATATTTTGTCACATCAATTTTTTCCGTTAGATCTTTCCCGTCGGAGGCCGCAGGCTCCGCACTGCGCGCGTCCGTATAGGTGCGGTTGCCTAAGTGCGGAAGGGCGATGTCACCCGTAACGTAATAGCCGCCCCAGCGCTGGGCGATGGGTGTGTCATGCATCACTAGACCGGAACCGAAGGACAACAAGGCGTTGCCATGTTCATCGGGAAATACCGATCGCACCAGTACCCCCGGCACATTTTCCGTGCGACCCGTGCCGTGACAGGAAAGGCAGTCGCTAGTGTCGCGCTCGATGGTTGGTATTTGGTTCGTTATTTTCAAATCAATCAAATAAAAAATAGGACCTAATTGGCGATCCTGAATGATCACCTCCATCATTCCCCCCGGAACGAAGCCACAATAACAATCCCTCGAAAAATAGAGTGCACGTGGGTTTGCCGGATGAATAAGGCCATTTTGTTTACTGGTTCTAGAAAATACGAGCACTTGAGAAGATTCCGGCACGCGCAAGGCAGCCAGAATTTCTTTTAGCCGCGTGAGCTCGGTGGTGCCGCGGAATTTGTTTTTTCCGCTCTGCCAGTCTTGAGCTAATGTGGTGAGCGGATCTTTCGCCGCTGTGTCCGAATAGCGCAAGGGAGGCAGATCCCACAAGTCCACCTGTGCGGGCGCCGCAGTGGTCATGGTGATCGCCAGCAAAAGGAGTCGTATCATGAATGCCAAAGATACGGAAAAAATGAGTGCGATCTCTCTACTAATACTCGTTTATTCTCAGTATGCCTTGTGTCGACTTTACTGCTCCCTGAGTAACGAAATGAAGCGGGAAAACTGTGCAACGCCTGCCATCAGATCGTTGACACACAAAAATTCATCGGCTGTATGTGCCTGCTCGATCGAGCCGGGGCCAATGCAGACAGAGGAAATTCCCCCGCTACTGAGGTGCGCCGCATCCGAAAACCAAGGGGCGCCTACTGTGGCAGTGCCTTCGCGCGCTTGCTGAAGAAGCTTCAGGTAGCGATTGTCACAGGGCGTTTCCATGGGAGGATTTTCATGTGTGTTACGCAACGCAATCGGAAGCGACAGTTCGTCGATGGTGGCTTGCAGTAACGCGAGCGCTCCGCCGTGATCTGCGAGAGCAGGCGTGATTCGGATGTCGAGCTGCGCCTCAGCGTGATCCGGTACGATGTTTGCTCTCGTGCCTCCGCGGAAAGTGCCGATATTCATCGTGGAGACTCCCAATACCTCATGGGAAAAACCTGTTAGTTTCGGCACCAGAATTTGCTCTAACCGATCGATCGCCCGGGCCAGCGTGAGAATTGCATTGCTACCGCGTTCTGGCATGGAGCTGTGCGCGGCTTTTCCTGTTGCCACCAGAGTTGCCCACAGCGAGCCTTTGGTGGTGTATACGATATCGAGCGAGGTCGGCTCACCCACCACGGCCAAGGCATAATCTTTTCCATAGTGCTGCGCAAAATGTTTCGAGCCCCACTGCCCGGATTCCTCGCCCATGAATGCCACAAAGTCGATCGCTACGGGTAGCGTTGCCAAATCAGCGGCATGCTCGCGCAGCGCCCAAAGCATCGCTGCCATCGAACCCTTCGTGTCACAGGCTCCGCGACCCCAGATTTTCCCTTCGCGCCATTCGGCAGCAAAAGGATCGATCGACATATTCGCCACGCCCACAGTATCGAGATGCGGCCCGAACAATACGCGCGGCCGCCCATCCATCGGTGCGAAGCGAGCGATCAGGTTCGGGCGTTGCGGTTTGATTTCTTCCAATATCACCTCCGCGCCTAGCTCCGTCAGCCAAGTTTGGAGAAACGCAGCCAGTTGGGCCTCACCGCCATTGTCGAAACCCGACTGGTCATCGGGATTCACCGAGGGGATACGAATCAATTGCTGTAGTAGTTCGACGGCCGTTGTGATCATACACACACTTTGTGCGAGTCATGCCAAAGCAACAACCAAAAAATCCCGTCAGAGGAACGATAGAAAAATCGTCGTGAAGTTTGTGTCGAACTTGCGTGCTACTTTCCCATCGCTAAACGAAGCTTCAACAAAGAGCCCATGATTTAAATCGCTGGTTCACATGCTAAAGATTTCCATGTCACAACGTGACACCTCCATTTTTTAGCCCTCACCGCCTCTTCTGCTTCTCGCCTCCTACTTTCTTTATTACAATCGTGTATTGGTCCGAAGATGCCCTCAGTATCTAGCTGTGGATGAGCCGGGGAGAAAAATCGCAGATCTATTGGTCTAACAAAAATGGAAATACGATCATGCGAGGATGACTCATAGGATCTCTCCAGCGGGGGCAGTGACGCGTGGCGATGGTGGGAAAAATGGTTACTCTCGATTGGCTCAATGGCGGGTGCATGGCGAATCGTCAAAAAGGGGCGATGACCATCACGATTAACAGTGACACCGACAGTGAGCAATTTGTGGATTGTCGTAAGGTTTTCTACCGGGCATGATCCTGCCGTAAGCAGATCACTCAAACAGGGGAAATTCAATGAAGCCATTCAGACAAAATGCGAAGAGTTACGGGAAATGTTATCACGCGCGGACGGACCTTGTCCTTGGTCTTTGGGCGTTTGTATTTTTCCAGTTGTTTGCTGTTCACGCTCTTGCTGCGCGGAAGCCGAATGTTCTTTTCATTCTCGCCGATGATCTGGGTTGGAGCGACACCACATTGTATGGAACCACGAAGTTCTATCAAACTCCGAACATCGAGCGACTCGCCAAACGAGGCGTTACCTTTACCCGCGCTTATTCCGCCAGTCCACTTTGCTCACCGACTCGGTCGGCGATTCTCACCGGACTCAGTCCCGCGCGCACTGGCATCACCGCGCCGAATGGCCACTTACCAGATGTCGTTTTGCAAGCAAAAGTCGGGAAAAAAGCAGCACCTAACGAAAAAACCATTTCGCCTATCGTGGTGACTCGGCTCAAGCCCAGCTACCCTACGCTGCCGCGCTTGTTAAAAGAAGCGGGCTATGCCACAGGACACTTTGGCAAATGGCATCTCGGCACAGAACCGTATTCGCCTTTGCAGCATGGCTTCGATGTCGATGTGCCGCACTGGCCCGGTCCAGGCCCAGCTGGAAGCTTTGTCGCTCCTTGGAAGTTCAAGGACTTCGATGCCGATGTCTCCACGCCAGATCAGCATATCGAAGACCGCATGGCGAAAGAGGCGGTCGCGTTCATCGAGAAACACAAGGATCGATCATTCTACTTAAACTACTGGATGTTCAGTGTGCACGCGCCCTTTGACGCCAAAAAAGCACTCATTGAAAAACACCGTGCGCGCACAGATCCAAGAGACCCGCAGCGCAGCCCGACCTACGCAGCGATGATCGAGAGTATGGATGATGCCATCGGCACTCTGCTCGATGCACTGGATCGGCTCAAATTGGCAGACAGCACCATCATTATTTTCACATCCGACAACGGCGGGAACATGTATAACAGCGTTGATAAGACGACTCCTACGAGCAATCTGCCTTTGCGTGGGGGGAAAGCGACGTTGTTTGAAGGCGGCACGCGTGTGCCTTGCGTAGCGGTGTGGCCAGGCATCACCCGACCCGGCTCCCGCAGCGATGCGATGATTCAGAGTGAGGACTACTTCCCCACACTACTGGCTGGGCTGGACTTATGTGCGACACCCGATCACATCCTAGACGGCTCCAGCATTCTACCTGCGCTGAAAGGGGAAAAGCTAGACGGCACACCTAAGTTCCAATACTTCCCTCACAGCCCTGGTGTGCCCGATTGGTTACCTCCCGCCGTCTCTGTTCATCGTGAGGAATGGAAGTTGATTCGTATATTTCACGGGGGCGAAAAAGGAGTTCATCGTTATCTGCTTTATGATCTTGGGAAAGATCCTGGTGAGAGTAAGAACCTCGCTGATACCATGCCCGAACTCGTGACAGAAATGGATGCTCTGATCGAGAAATTTCTAACGGAAACGGGCGCCGTCCGCCCGGTCCGGAACCCTGCCTTTGATCCCGCGAAGTATCGCCTTGAGCAGGAGGGGATATCCACATTGCAGGAGAAAAGAAAACCCACGCCGATAGAAAAACCAGCATCTCAAGGCTGGCGGGCTGCAGAGTGCCAGGGAGAGATGAGAGAAGGCATCATGCACCTCACTGGCATCGGTGATACGAGTTTTCTCGGTCTCACCGCTGGCAATCTCAGGGGCGCTACATCTATTCGATTTCGCATCAAGGCCAAGAGTGGGCAATCTCATCTCGACTGGTTGCCGGATGGTCCCACGGGTAAAGCGCAACGTATTGATTTCATCATCAAGGGCGATGGATGGGAAGAAGTCTCCGTACAAGTGCCCGCCGTCGGCGCAGTCGCAATCGTCCGCATCTACTTCCCGAAAGAGACCACTGCGGCGCAATTGGACTGGGTTGAAATGCAAAGCGAAAAAGCCCGCCTACAGCTGAAATTCTAGTGCAAAGCAAGGAGTGCGTGGTATGCAGATGAGATTCCTTTTCCTATGGCACGAACGTTGCCGGTGCCTACTTTTCTGAGCAGATTTTCCGCCAAACGAGAGCGGTGCGACTGGGGAGATACAGTTTCATGATGCCACGACCGTCTGTGTCCGCTTTGACTTCGCAAACTTGTCCTGCCCTAACGCGACCGTGACCATCGAAGGGCGGGGCGTCGCTGTCTAATACAATTTGCCACGTTCCGGCGGGCACACGCAGTTGCCAATCCACGAGCGACTGATGGCCATGAAAGTTGAACGCAAACAAAAGATCACCGCGCTGCCAGGCGAGTGTTTTATCGACATTGTGTTCGGCGATCATTTCACAAGACTCGTTCATCCACTCCGCATCGCGCAGCAATGACATCATCGCCCCATCGAAATCGCCCAGTGCCTGATAGCGCAGGTCAGCGCGGTCGCGAAGACTCCAGAGTCGGCGTGCATGAGCGTATGACCAGCCATTGCCCTCGCGCGGGAAATCAATCCACTCGGGATGACCGAATTCATTTCCCATGAAATTCAGATAACCATGACCAGCGGTCCCCAGCGTGGCGAGCCGCGCCATTTTGTGCAGAGCGATGGCGCGCTCCACTCGTAGATCGCCCGAGCCACGATGCATTGAGTGATAGATGGAGTCATCGGTGAGTGCGAAGAGAAAAGATTTTCCTCCCACCATTGCTTGGTCGTGGCTTTCCACGTAACTGATCACTCGCTCGTCCGCGCGACGTCCAGTGAGTTCGCCCCAGATCCACCCCATGTGCCAGTCTTCCTCGCGGATGTCCTGAGCGCACTTGAACCACAGATCGGGAATCCCCATGGCAAGCCGATAGTGGAAGCCACAACCGCCCTGCTCGCGCGGCGCGCAGAGCCCAGGTAAGCCGCTCACGTCTTCGGCGATCGCTAGCGCGCCGGGTTTCCATTCGTCGATGAGCTGCGTTGCGAGTGTGAGATAGGTGAGCGCGTCTTCATCGGTGCGACCATGAAAATAATCGTCATAACTGCTGAAGCCCGCGCCGAAGCCGTGATCGTGATAGAGCATGGAAGTCACGCCATCGAAGCGGAAGCCATCGAACTGGAACTCTTCCAGCCAGTAGCGGATGTTCGAGAGCAGGAAGTGACGAACCTGTGGCTTGGCATAGTCGAAACAACGCGAGTCCCAGATAGCGTGATGGCCGCGTGGTCCATCGTGAAAAAACTGATAGGGGGAGCCATCGTAGCAGGAAATGCCTTCGACTTCATTTTTTACGGCGTGTGAGTGGACGAGATCCATGATCACTTGCAGGCCCATGCCGTGGGCGGTATCGACCAGTTCTTTGAGCTCGTTCGCAGTGCCGAAACGCGAGGACGGTGCAAAAAATGAACCGACGTGATAACCAAAGGAACCGTAATAGGGATGTTCCTGCACGGCCATGAGTTGTAGCGTATTGTAGCCGGCACCAACGATCCGTGGTAGCATGTGTTGGCGAAATTCCGCCCAAGTGGCGACTTTTTCCTCTTCGGATGACATCCCCACATGCGCTTCATAGATCATCGGTGGTGCATGCAGAACAGGCGTCTGGTGTTTCCAACAATAGGCGGGCTCTTCCCAAATTTGCGCGGTGAAGGTTAAGGTGCGGGCATCTTGCACCACCCTGCGCCCCCAGGCCGGGAGTCGGTCGCCTTGTCCACCCTGCCAGTGCATGCGCACGCGATAGTGCTGACCGTGAAGCAGTGAAGTGCTGGGCAAGGTCAACTCCCAGCAGCCATCGCCGATGGAGCGCGCCTGGTAAGCCGCAGACTCCTGCCATTCGGAAAAATCCCCGATCAAGCACAGCGCCTGTGCGTGCGGGGCCCAGTCGCGATAGACCCAAGAGCCGTCAGCGTTGCGGTGTAGTCCGAAATACTTATGCCCTTGGGCGAAGTCCGCCAACGAGATACCGCAGGCGGCGGCGGTGCGCGAGGCTCGGGCTTGGCGCTCTTCAAACACCGCCCGCCAAGGGTCCAGCCAGGTGTCTCCGGCAAAGTCGAGTAGCGGAACACCAAGACGTTTCATACGCGAATCATACTCGCTTTATCGCACGCTCACAATCAAAAGATGAGCAGGGAGCGTGGCAAAACCAAACGCAGTAATGGGATGGCGTTAGCGATGCCTTATGGTCACAGGGAAATGCGTCCGTCTAACGTCTCACCTAATACATCGAGAGCGCCACCGGCGTTGTTTCCTGCGTTTCTGAGCGTCCTCAGAAATATCTGGTTTTGGGAATGGCGGAGATGTGGGCTTGCGATCCTGTCAGCGGGCCACGTCATGCCATCGTCAAAGACCGAGTGATAGCATCGTGCGCAATGCCTTGTTGACATGCGTCCGCGTCTTGAAGTCAGGGACACGCAAGATGGTGGCCATCGGTTTGCAAAAAATGCCTAACGCTTTTTCCCATGTTTTTGCCTCAAATGCAATCGGGTCTTCCCTCTCGATGTATTCCTCTAATTCCGCTCCGGCCGCACTACGGCAAATGCTTTCCGCATAAACTGCAATGGCTGCCATTTTCTGGTAGTTCAGTCGATCTGGCGTATCGGTCGCTTGGTGGTAGTGCTCCCATCGTCCGCAGGACAGAAACACATAAGGCACTCCTTTCCAGCGAAAAATCGCGTGATCGCTCATGTCGCCCACATAATCATTCAGCGTGGCAATCAACTTCATCCCGCTAGGAACCTCCACCTCATCAAGAAGTCCAGGCAAGGCCGGATGACTTTCCGCACCTGTCATGAAGGTCAGCGGTTTGAATGGCGAAGCGAGTTTTGCGATGGTGCCACCTAGGAAGTCGCTCGGCATGGTCACGTCATGCCCCACCAGATCCGAAATGAGTGCGAAATGAACGTCTCGGTCGTCGGTCTGATCCTCATAAAACCGGATGCTGCCCATCGCATCGGTCAGGAAATAGGGAGGCTCCTCGGCATCGAAGATTGCGATGATCAGGTCCCGCTCAAGTCCTCCCGATCGCGCAACCGCCTCACCCACTGCCAGAGTAATGGCAACAGCGGCACCATTGTCATCGGCACAGGGATGGGGAATCACACTATCGTAGTGGGCACCGATAAGCACAGGCGGCAATGTGCGGTCAGCACCGGGAATCACACCGGCAAAATTCGTGAAATCGATTCCATCCACATGATAGGGAAGAGCAAAGCTGTCTCCGCGGTAGGGACTGCATCCGATCTCGCTGAGTCGGCGTTGGACCCAGGCCTCGGCACGGGCGTGTCCGTTAGTACCGACCATGCGACCACCCGGTTGGCAGAGTTCGTAGACGTCATTCTTGAGTGTTGTGGCGAGTGCTTTCATGTCTTGTTTCATGCGTTGTGTGTGTTTGTGTTTGTGTTTGGTGGATGACCTTGTTACGGTTGCGGCATTCTGGAGACGAGGTGTCCGATTCCTGTCCAGTGATCCGCAGCGCGGTCGGAAAAATTAATTGCAGTATTTTTTAACTTTGCAATAATTTGTTGCAATTATTATTTTGAAGTGTAACTTCACCCCCGAAATGAAGCCACCAGTTCAAAAGGTCGGACAAACCATACATACCCCCGAGGTTGCCCTGAGAGAGCTTGATCAGGTCGAAATCATGAATGTCGATTTTTCGATGGAAGATCTGGTGGAGTGGGTGAACAGAGCCGTAAGGAGATTTTATCCGCAGGCCAATGAGGGTGGCGATAAGCGCGTGAGCGACTCGTTCACTGTGCGCACGCTGCGCTATTATCAGACTCTTGGCTGTTTGGATAAGCCCGATAAGGATGGTCGGCGCGCGATTTACGGCTTCCGGCACTATCTACAAGCTCTGGTCATACGCAAGCTACTCTACCTCCGCTACGCGCCCGAGGACATTCACGATGCGCTGAAAGGGAAGAGCAACGGGGAGTTCAAAGAAATGCTTTTTGTCGAGCTTCCCGCATCACGCAGTCATGGCACCGGTAACCTGCGTGTCGCGGTTGGTGACCGCAGAGATGAGCTGAGCGCCTGTCGCGAGGTCTGGACTCATTTTCCTCTGGCTCCCGGTATCGAACTCCGACTGAAAGGGCAAACCGGCGACTTAAGCAAGAGTGCTCGGATGAAAATCCTAAATCTGATCTATCAGGAAATCACAAACGGATGAATCAAAAAAAACGAGAACTGACAATATCGGCATATACCATCCGAATCGTTCAAGTTGCCTCATCTAACGAAAACAATCAGCGGAATCCTAGCCATAAGGCTAACGCCAAGGATCGATGGGCGTAGACATAGATTGTTGAGCTTTCGTGTCGAATAGTTTTGCCAAACTCAAGACACTGCTAGCTCTTGCGCACGAGAAGGATGCGGTCTGGCTGGATCATGATTTTTTTTTCTCTGTAGAGCTGTCCGATCACTTGCTTGAAGGATTTTTTGCTCATCTGCAATTGTGCCTTGATCTCTTCTGCTGGGCTGTTGTCGTGAAGAGATAGCTCGCCTGTAAGTTTCATTTTTTCTAACAACTGCTGAGCCAACGGGGAAATTTTCTTGCGACCTTGCGGCGTGAGTGTCAGGTCCAGTTTGCCATCGGTGCGGGTCTCGCGCACGTAGGCGGTGATGCTCTGACCGTATTCGAGTTTCTGAAACACTTCGTTCGCGAATAGGAGACCATTGAACTGGCCGTCTACCACGACTTTGTAACCGAGGTCGGTTTTGCCCCACAGCAGTCCCGTGACGGCATCGCCATCGCGGTATCGTGCGGCGGCGCTGCGCAGGTGCCGGGCGATACGCTGACTGCCGACAAAGCGACCGCTTTTTTCATCGAGCTGAATTTTTACCACGTAGTGACGGCCGGGGATCATCGCTTTGTTTTGTTCGCGATACGGCACCAGTAACTCTTTCGGCAGACCCCAGTCCAGAAACGCGCCGGTGTCGTTCGTGGCAGTGCAGGTCAGCAGGGCGATGGCGCCTGGCATGGCCAGCGGCATCTTGCGCGTGGCGATCGGGCGATCCGAGGAATCTAGGTAGAGAAAAACATCCACGTCCGTGCCGACGTGCAACTCGGGAGTGAATTCGGTGCCCGGCAGCAGCACTTCGCCGAGATCGCCTGCATCGAGATAGAATCCGGCATTGCGCGATTTCACAATGCGCAAGGTGCAGCGTTCGCCCAAAGTTGCCATGTCCGACCATGCTCGATCACGTCTGTTTTTGCAACGCATTTCCCCGAGGCGAAAAATGTCAGGACTCCCGCATTACTGCCACTGCTGAAAAAAGCCGCATCATAGGGGTATAAAAAACCATCTGCCTTCCCCACGGTGTAGTAGGAAAGACAGATGGAAAAACAACAATAGACAACAACAAAAAAGGGCAGTGCCTCCTCGGAGCGATTACAGCTTCGGCTTGGCCGCGCGGCGCACGGAGGCACCGAAACGTTTCTGGAACTTGTCGATGCGACCTTCTGTGTCCACGAATTGCTTCTGGCCGGTGAAGAACGGATGCGAGTCGGATGTGATACCGACAGTGATCAGATAATGCTCTACACCATCGATTTCTTCCTTGCGGTCCGAGGTTTTGGTGGAGCGTGTGACCACGCGAGCACCCGTGGTCATGTCAACGAAAATCACGGGGTGATAATGGGGATGAAGATTGCTTTTCATAAAACGAATTGTCCGCGCGGTTCCAACGCGCAGGGGTGGGGATGATAGGAATCTCGTAAAATTTGTCAAGCTCACTGCGAAAAAATATGAAAATTTCCGTGAATCGAGCCCGCGAGCCTTGAAATTTTGCAAAACTAAAGTGTTTCGGACCCCACAAACGAGATCACTCAGGCAGGAAACCAGCTAGGTTCTTGACCGGGCTTCCACTTGATATTGCACCCGCTGGACGGATAAACCTTTGTGGGAAAGGGAGCTCCGGAGAGCATGCCGTCGATCGCGGCTTGCAGGTCCGCGCCATCGGCGATGCTACCGTTTTTCGGGCGCGAGGCATCGAATTGACCCGCGTAATGCAGGGCGAGGTTCGAATCAAAAAGGAAAAAATCCGGCGTGCAGGCGGCACCATAAGCCTTAGCGACATCTTGCGTGGCATCAATGACATAAGGGAAGTCCCAGCTGTGCTCGCGCGCGAAGGTTTTCATGAATTCCGGACCATCCTGCGGGAAGGCATCGAGGTCGTTGGAATTAATAACGACCGTATAGACTCCGTAGGCAAAGGCGCGTGAGGCTAGCTCGCCCAGCGCATCGGCCAGATGAACGACAAACGGGCAATGATTGCAAGCGAACACGATCAGCGTGCCGTGAGGGCCACGTTCGTGTTGCAGAGAAACGATGTTGCCATCGGCATCGGGCAGGGCAAAATCCGGCGCCATGTCGCCCCGCTTCAGTGTAAAGGTAGAATCCACTCGCATAAAAAAATGATAGAAAGTCGAATCGCTCACGCCTCACGTTCCAGAGCCCAGCGCAGGAGATTTTCGGAATCCTTCCAGACGTTGGGGGTATTGGATTTCAATACGACGACAATGACGGCGCGATTATTGAGCTCGCCCGTGCAAATCAGGCATCGTCCGGCCGCATTGGTGGTGCCGGTTTTCATGCCATTGCAATAAGGCACGGTTTTGAGGATTCTGTTGGTATTTTCGAGTTTGAGTGTCTTGCCATTATTGTAAGTAAACACCATCTCGCGCGTGCTCATGAAAGAGCGCAATAAGGGCGAGCGATAGGCCTGACGGGCGGCAATGGCCATATCGCGCGCAGTGGAAAATTGATTCGCGTCGGGCAATCCGTGAGGATTCTGGAAACGCGATTGCCGCATCCCCAGCGCGGCTGCCTGAGCATTCATCATCGCACTGAAATTTTCCTGCGAGCCGGCCACGTCACGAGCGAGCGCGCGGCCGACATCATTCGCACTCTTCACCATGAGCACCTTGAGCAGTTCGCGGCGCGAATAAGTTTCACCTGGTTTGAGATAGAGCTTGGTGGGCTCGCAATTGCCATCGCTTGCCTCGATTTTTACCTTTTTGTCTATGTCTCCGCCTTCGAGCACGCAGAGAGCGGTCATGATTTTCTGTGTCGATGCCACCGGGCGCTGCAAGTCGGCATTTTTTGCATACAGCACGCGACCTGAGCCGATATCCACGACGATGGCAGACTCTGCTACGACCGGTGGCGGGGCTTTATCGGGAATGCTACCGGGCAAGGGCTGCGGCATATTTTCTGGATTGACTCTCACCGCTGGCTGTCCTGCGCCTTTTTTCGGTGCGGGATCAGGATTGCCGCCGCATGACGCAACCAGTAGCATGGCAATCAGAGGCAAGTGGGTAAATCGGCAGATACGCTGAAGCATGCGGTGAGGATAGGTGAAAAACACGGAAGATCAAAGAGGAAAAATAATTCCTCGGGAGGATTCGCTCATCTTTGTGTTTTTTCTGAAATCGGATCGGGGATAGCGGACAAATCGCTGCGGCATGCGGCTTGTTCCGCTTTCGGCTTGCTGTCCTAGATCCTGAGTGATACTTCTTTTGACACCGTTTCCCACTTTCGCCTACCTCATTTCCCATGACCAATATCAATGACTGGAGCCGTCAACTGACCCAGAAGGACAAGCCCTTACGCGTTCACCTCATCGGCGTGGCGGGATCGGGTATGAGCGGGCTGGCGTTGCTGCTGTTGGATATGGGGCACCGCGTGAGTGGCTCGGATCGGGTGACAAGCTCGGAAACAGAGCGACTGCAAGGCGTAGGTCTGCAATTTTCTTCGCCGCACAGCGCGGAGGCGGTCGATAGCGTGGATCTCGTGGTCTTCAGCTCGGCGATCCGTCCGGAAAATCCCGCGTATGCGGCGGCGCGCGCGGCGGGGATTCCGTTGCTTCGTCGTGCTGAGTGCCTCGCGGCGATTCTGCATACAAAAAAGGGCATCGTCATTTCGGGCACGCATGGCAAGACGACGACTTCCTCGATGACGGCTCACATTTTGCGTGAGGCAGGGATTAAGCCGAGCCACTACGTCGGCGCGGAAATTCCGGTGCTGGGCAGCAATGCGCGCTGGGAGGAAGAGGGCAGCTACATGGTCGCGGAGGGCGATGAAAGCGATGGCACGCTGGCCTTGTATGAACCAGAATGCTCCATCGTGCTCAATGTGGAACCGGAGCATCTCGATTACTACCGCGATCTCGATCATATCTGCGAGGTGTTTAAAAAATTGTTAGATCAGACTCGGGGTCGCATCGTTTACTGCAAGGAGTGCCCGGTCGCCACGCGATTGCAGGCGGATCGCGCGAATGCCGTCTCTTATGGCTGGGACGATGCGAACTATGTCGCCATGGACGTTCGCGAACTGCGCGGATCGTCGAGCTTTTCCGTTGTGCTCGATGGCGAGTTGTTAGGAAATATCGAGCTCGGCATCCCAGGCCGGCACAACGTGCTCAATGCGCTCGGCGCGATCGCTCTCGCCGATGGTGTGGGTGCGAGTTTTCCGCTGATCGCTCGGGCGCTCTCTACTTTTGCCGGAGCGAAACGTCGTTTCGAAACGAAGTATCTCTCTCGTGATTTCCGCATCGTCGATGACTACGGCCATCATCCCACCGAGCTCGCGGCCACGCTGCAAACGGCGCGCTCGCTCAAGCCGAATCGTGTGGTGGTGCTGTTTCAACCGCACCGCTACACCCGCACGCAGGCTTTGGCGGATGATTTTGGCAAGGTGCTGCAGGCCGCGGATTTGGTGTTTCTCACGGATGTATATGCCGCCAGTGAAAAGCCCATCGAAGGCATCAGCGGGCTGACCTTGCTCGATGCGATGAAACACCACGGTGACACCCGCGTGAAGTCCACGCCACTCGTCGCCAGCGCGCACTATGAGGTCGGTAATGCGTTAGAGCCTGGCGATCTGTTGATCACACTCGGTGCGGGCAATGTGCACGAAGCCGGCACGCGCATCGCGGAGGATCTGAAAATTTTGGAGGAAATCTTGCGACTCGTTCCCGCCGAGGAAATGTCCGGAAAACTCTACGAGCCGATGCGTCGCCACACCACAATGCTCGTCGGCGGGCCGGCGCAATTTTGGTTAGAGCCGCACAGTTTCCGCGCGTTTGCGGAGGCGGTCGGCTACTGTCGCGAACGCGGCATCCCCGTGCGCGTGATCGGGCGTGGTTCGAATCTGTTAGTGCGCGATGGCGGCATTCGCGGTGCGGTGATTCACCCGAGCGGCGGGGTCTTTTCCGATGTTCGTGTGGAGAATGGAAACGTCATCGCCGGGGCGGGTGCGCGCTTGAAAAAAGTTGCCAGCGTGGCACAGGCGGCGGGTCTCGGCGGCTTCGAGTGGATGGAAGGCATTCCCGGTAACGTCGGCGGTGCGCTGCGCATGAATGCCGGAGCGATGGGCATCGAGATGTTTGATCAAGTCGTCGATGTGACCATTCTCGATGAGGAAGGGCAGATCCGCACCCTGGCCCGCGAGGACGTGGAAGTCCAATATCGCAACGTGCCGTTGCTGCGAAGAAATTTTGCGTTAGAAGTGACCCTCACCGGCCCGCCCGATACCGCCGAGAACATCCAGGCGCGCTGGGATGCCTCGCGCAACAAACGCCGCACTTCACAGCCCATCGCTGCCAGCGCCGGCTGTATGTTCAAGAACCCCGAGCCCGTGCCCGCGGGAAAATTGGTCGATGAGCTCGGCCTCAAAGGCACGCGCCACGGCAAAGCGGAAGTTTCCACCGTGCACGGAAATTTCATCGTCAACACCGGCGGTGCTCACACTCGAGACATCCTCGCTCTCGTCGAAGAAATCCGTGACAAAGCCCGACAGGAACGCGGCATCGAGATGGAAATGGAAGTCAAAATCATCGGCGAGGACGAAGCGACGTTTTGAGGGAAAGTAGGGCAGGCATCTTGACCGCCTCAACCACTTACAGCTTTTGGGCGGACGGAAGACGGCTCATTTTCAAATCAAGCGTCAAGACTTTCATTCCGGTTTTGGCATAGTCATCCGCGATCAATCGATCCAGCAAGCCGGAGCTGTGGTCGGTTTGAAGAATCTCGATCACGGACGCCCCGTTGAGCGGTGAACACAGGCCACTGGTGAACACTTGGCACATGGCTGATTTCGCAGCGGACTTGCTGATGGCATAGTGATGTTGAAGGGCGATGTAAGCTTCTCCGATCACTTGATTGGAGACAAAAAATTCCGCCTCCGGCTCTTTTTTCAGCCTCTCTTCAAAACGGTGAACGGTTTTCTCATATTCCGCCGCGGGATCGCCGGTGAGCAGACGAACAAACACCGAGGTATCAATCCCGTAGTGATGGTTCATGGCGTTGATTGCGGAAAGTTTCGAGGTCAAAAGCGGCTTGATTCTTTCTGATTTGGTCGCGCAGAGGAGCGAGCTTTGAGTGGTCGATCTTGTGCGCCCTGAGAAGGAAGCCATTGTTGCACGGCAGAAGTTCCAGATGGCAACCCGGCGTTGCGCCCAGAGCTTCTAATACGGCGGCAGGAAAGGTGGCTTGCCGTTTGCTGGTGACTTTGATGAGCATGGCTGGAGTGTAACCCCATTACATTTCATGTCAAATCGTAAGGTGAAAGAAAACTGATTTTGAGCCTCGTTTTACGATTATCAGAAATTTATTGGAAACTGGCTTCGCAATAATCGTAGGGAAAATCATCTTCACAAACCTTACTAATCCAGTCAGATGGCGATTCGGCCACCTGAATAACCATTTCCTCCACTGGGTAGTTCGCGGCTAAGTACTCGAGTGCAATGTAGAATACCGCGCCATTCTCACTTTTGGTGTCAATAGCTACGCAGCTACCATCAGGGCAACTCCCCACCAATATGAAACCCTTCACACGTTCCAAATGATAATACTCACAAGGAGCCATGATGCTCGCTGCATCCCAAAAGAATCCGTTTTTCCCATGCGGAGCTATGTAAGGAAGTAGGTCATCAATGACTATTTGCTTTAGGCCTTGGCCCTGTAAATATTGGGTTAATGTCATGATGTAGCCTAAGATTAGGAATGTAATTTTTATGTCAATCTTCTGATTTATGATTCTAGTGGGGTGATTGGACGTGGCGAATTCGTGAAATGAGTGAATGTGTTAAAAACAGGCGGGAAGCCCGTTTGCCGAAACAGGCGAGATACGCTGTCCTCCTATCACACAATTTTTACTCGCGCGGGGAAAGTTTCCTTTCTACTGTCGCGGCACCGCAGCGCTTTACCGCGCTCGTAATTTCACCACTTCACATTATGGACAAAAACACACTCATTGCGGTGCTCATGGGCGGCCCGGGTTCCGAGAGAAAAGTTTCGTTAGCCTCTGGCGCGGCGGTAGTCAATGCCTTGCAGGAAATGGGCTATCGTGCGGAGGCGGTGGATGTCGAAGGTCCGGATTTCACGCTGCCCGAGGGCACGGGACTGTGTTTCAATGTGATCCACGGCACCTTCGGCGAGGACGGAACTTTGCAGGCTTTGTTGGAAAAAAAAGGCATGCCATATACGGGTGCGGGAGTGAACAGCAGTCGCGTGGCCTTTGACAAAAATCTCGCGAAGGACAAATTCCTCGCCGCCGAGGTGCCGACGCCTGCGGCGGAAATCGTCGATGTCACGAACGGCGTGCGTTTGCCCAAAATGCCGGTACCGTTTGTGGTGAAGCCGCCGCGTGAGGGCTCGAGCGTGGGCGTGCACATTGTGCTGAAGGAAGAAGACGCGATGAAGGCGATGGAAGATGCCGCACGCTATGGCAATGACATTTTGGTCGAGCAATACATCGCAGGGAAAGAACTGACCGTCGGCGTGCTGGATGGCGAGGCGCTGCCCATCGTCCACATCGCGCCGCGCAGTGGATTCTACGACATGAGCAACAAGTATCCGTGGATGAGCGGAGGCGATGGCAGCGACTACTACTGCCCCGCTGATCTTGATGAGGAAACCACCCGCGCGGTGCAGCGTGCCGCCGTCGCTGCGCACAAGGCGCTGGGGATCGAGGTCTATTCCCGCGTGGATGTGCTGCTCGATGCCCAAAACCGCCCCTACGTGCTGGAGGCGAACACCATCCCCGGCATGACCGAGACCAGCCTTTTGCCCAAGGCCGCCGCTGCAAAAGGAATCCCTTTCGGGGATTTATGTTTACGGATTGCTGATATTTCGGTAAAGTTACGTTCGTAACGATGCCGCGCCGTAGAACAACAAGAGTCCTTCCGAAAAACCGCTCGCGGGTGCTGCAAGCGCGCATTTATTCGCCCCGGATTTTTTGGTATACCACGCTAAAATGGCTGATGCGTTTGTTCAAATTTGCCTTCCTTTTCGCCCTCGTGGGCGGTGCAGGTTATGCCATTTGGGACTACGGGAAAAAAAACTTTTTGGATAATCCGAAGTATGAGCTGCGAGTCATCAAATTATCGCCGAACAATGCCTTCGATGAATCGGATGTGGTAACGATTGCAGACATTCCCCTCAACAAGAGCATTTTTGGCATTTCTCTCAGCAAAGTGGAAGAACGCTTGCGCGCGCGGCCAGAGATCACCTCCGCGACGGTCACGCGGGAGTTGCCCGGCACGATCCGTATCGATGTGACCGTGCGTCAGCCCTTTGCGTGGATCGAGTGCCGCGCGCATCAGATGGAGGGAAGATCACGCGAAAAAGGCTACCTGATCGACCGCGAGGGAGTGCTCTATCGGTGCCCCGCGCTGCAATACGATGCTGCTGTGGTTCTTCCCGTAATCGTGATTGCCACAGAAGAAGCGAGTCTGCTAGTGCCGGGACAACGCATCGAATCCAAAACGATGAAGCGCTCTTTGCGGTTGTTGACGATTGCCGAGCCCATGACCCGATCAGACTTGCCTTGGATCGATAGCGTGGAGCCCTATCAGCCCTGGGCGATGAAAGTTTGGACGCGCGATGGCATCGAGGCGATTTTTGGCCTAGAGGATCATCAGGTGCAGATGGAGAATCTGTTCCTATCGATGAAGCACGCCCGCGAAAAAGGACTTCACATCGCCAGCATCAATTTGATTCCCGAGCGCAATCTCCCCGTGATCCTGCGCTCTAACAATTCCCAGTCCCCGTTGCGCGTTCGCCCACAAGGTCCGGCAGGCGTGCACGTCATCGAACAACCCTAACAGATTTTACCATCACCATGGCCCGCGCCAAAATTCATGTAGCTCTCGAAATCGGCACCAGCAAGGTTTGCATGTTGGTGGGAGAGGTGAAATCGGATGGTTCCGTGAAAATTCTCGGCATCGGCACCGCAAAATCCGCAGGCGTGCGCAAGGGGGAAATTTGCGACTATTCGAAAATTCGCGCCTGCGTGGAGGAAGCCCGTCATAAGGCAGAGGAATCGAGCGATGTCGAGATCGGCAGCGTATTTCTCTCGGTGACGGGAGCGCATTTTGTCGGCGTGAATAATACCGGCACTTATCGTCTGCCCGACAAGGAAAAGCAGATTCGGCCGGAGCATCTGAGCGAGGCGGAACAGATCGCCAAGGGCGTGAGCATAGGCGAGGAAAACGTTTTTCTTCACACGATCCCGCGGCATTATCGCGTCGATTCCTTTGAGCATAATTCGAGCCCGCTAGGATTGTTTGGTAAAACGTTGGAATCCGACTATCACGTGGTGTACGGCATCGGCACCCGCATACAAAACAGCATCAAGTGCGCGCGTGAGTTGCACATGGAGGTGGACGATGTCGTTTTTGCTCCGATTGCTACGGCGCAGTATGCGCTCAATCGCAGCGAGCGAGAGCGCGGTGCTTTGCTGATCGACATCGGTGGTGGCACAACCGACTACGCACTTTATCTGGATGGCGCGATCGCGGCCTCGGGCTGCATTGCGGCGGGGGGCGAGCACGTTACTAACGACATTCATATGCTCACCGAGTTGCCATTTTCGAAGGCGGAAGCGCTAAAAATTCGTGAAGGCGATGCCTCGGGCGATCAATCGCGTTCGGTCGGTGGCATCAAGATTCCGTATGATGAAAAAGGCTTCACACACCAAGAGGTGAAGCGTGAGCTGCTCAATGAAGTAATTCGCCAGCGTATGCTGGAAATTCTTACTTTGGTCAAAAAACGCCTTCCCGCTGGTGCGATCGAGCGTCTCGGCACGGGTATCATTCTCTCCGGTGGCAGCAGCACCATGCATGGACTCGATAAGCTCGCTCATCAGGTTTTCGGTCAATCGGTCTATCGCGCCGAAAAAGCGGAAATCAGTGGCGTGCAGGCGAATTTTGAGGATCCGCAATTCGCTACCGCCCTAGGCCTGATCCGCTACGCGCAGTTGGCGGATATCGAAAAAAGGCAGAAGAGTGGATTTTTTAGCAAGCTCTGGCCCTTTGGTCGCAAATTCTAACAACTTTTTCCCATGATTGAATTTCCACGCAACGCACAACACACGATTCCTTCCTCGCAAGTCAAAATCATCGGACTCGGCGGGGCTGGGGCAAACATGCTCGACCGCGTGGCGCTGGATGGCTTGGACGGCGCGGAAATGCTCGCACTGAATGCCGACGTGCGCACTCTCACAGGATCTGTGGCCTCCGAGCGCGTGCAACTCGGGCGCAATCTCACCAAAGGTCTCGGTACGGGAGGTGATCCAGAATTGGGAAAAAAGGTCACGCAGGAAGCGGAGATGGATATCCGCATGGCGATCAAAGGGCGCAAGATCGTGTTTCTCTGCGTGGGTCTCGGTGGCGGAACGGGGTCTGGCGGCGCGCCCATCATCACTCGCATCGCTCGGGAAGAGGGAGCGTTTGTCGTGGTCTTTGCCACCATGCCCTTCACCTTCGAGGGGCAACGCCGTCGTGATCAAGCGCAGACTTCGCTTAACGAACTGGCTGTGTTGAGCAATGCCTTAGTGGTCTTTGATAACAATCGCATGGGCGAGCTCGTGTTGGCGAAGCAAGGTATTCACGAGGCGTTTCAGGCCGGCGATCGCATGATTTCGGATAGCATCAAGGCGGTGATCCGTTTGGTGGTTCGTCCAGGCTTGATTCATGTAGGGCTCGATGAATTGATGACCGCACTCCGCACCACGCGCTCACGTTGTTTGTTCGGCTCGGGTGTGGCTACGGGCAAAGATCGTGCGGCGAAGGCCCTAGCCAATGCCTTGTCCAGCCCGCTGCTCGATAAGGGAACACTGTTGCGTGAAGCCGCATCAGTGCTGGTACATATCTGTGGCGGTGCTGATCTAACGCTTTATGAAGTCGAGCTACTGATGCAGAAGCTCGTGAAGTATGTTCCTACTAAAGCGCATGTTCTTTTCGGCGCTGCCATTGATGAATCGATGAAAGACGCGCTAAGCATTACGCTCATCAGCGCATTGCCTGAGGAAAAACTTCAGGAAAGTCCAGCAGCGTCCCCTCAGGAACCCGCACTTCTGGAGCCGAGCATAGGATTTGGTTTTGAAGATAAAACCGAAGCTATGGAGTCCGAGCCAGAGTCTGTTATCGATCAATACTCTTTCGCCACACCCAGTCCTGAATTGGCATACGATGCGATCGAACCCAACAAGGCATGGGAGCTCGCAAGAGACTCTCAGGGATTGATTTTTGATGATGGGAAAAAAGAGGAGTCGCCCTCACCTGATGTCCAACCATTCGCCGAACCCGATCAGGCGGAAGAGGAGCCGAATGCGGATTTTTCCAGCGCGGTCGATGCTGCGTCTCATACGGTAGCCGCTGCCGCGCGTGATTTGCGCGACGCTATCAAACAGGAAGATCCCATGACGGAGGTATGGACCTCCACGACAGATCATGAAAATTCTCCCGCAACGGACGTGAATGATCTGCTAGAAAAATCACGCGCAAAATTCAACCAGAAAGAATTATTGTTCGAAGGAGTTTCCCGAGGTCGATTCGGCGATACTGATCCGACGGTGGTCGATGGTGATGACCTCGATATCCCGCCGTTTCTTCGCAAGAAAAAAAAGTAGTCATGGCAAGGGTTGCTTGACTTACTCGCGGGGAGAAGTCGTGCACCGGAGATAAAGCTGGACGACTTCTTGATGAAGCATCTTGGCGGCGTCTTTTCGATTCGCTGGAAGTGCGGATGGTTCTCCGATGCGGAGACTCGCACGAAGTTCTTGCACCCTAGCCAAGCGAATCATGTGCGAGACCAGCGTGTGATCGCCCCAGTAGCAGACATCGTGAGCGATGTCGCCTTTTGTTGCTGTGTAATGAATAGCGGCGGGCGTGATCGTTGTGCGGCAGTCGAGAGCGATTTGAAACAGTGTCGGCTTGAAAGGCAGGACCATGCGGCCATCCGAACTCGTGCCTTCGGGAAAAAGAACCACGGGCAGGCCACTTTCGAAAACGGCACGGATGCCCTCGGCGGTAGTGGATGCGCTCGAAGGACGACCGCGCTCCGCGAGGATGGTGCCCGCCGATTTCAGCAGCAAGCCGATCACAGGCCAGTGTCGCACATCGGACTTCGCAACAAAAACAAGCGGGCTTTGTGCCGCGATCACCAGGACGTCGAGGTAGCTGAGATGATTGCATACGACCAGTCCATGCTGTGGTAAAGTGCCTGATACGGCCGACTCGGTCTCCAGCGCACGCAACATGCGGCGCGCTTGTTTTTGCTGCCACAGGGCCCGTTCCCGCAGACTGATTCCCGGCTGTTTTTCAATCAAAGCGAGCGCGATGGCCCATGTGAGTTTGATGAGTCTGCGAGTAGCTCTAAACATGTTCGCCGTTTCCTTTAAAATATCGCTTCTTGCCAGCGCGTGACATATTTTCGATATCGAGGATGGTGAGGAAGTCAATCGTTTTGAAAGCGCGGTCCAGCGCCGGTGCACCTGCGATCATGGAGCCTATGGTAAGGTAAGCGGCGAAAAGTTTCGGCGTGGCCACGGGAAGAGAGTCTTCCGCAGCAGGTGGCATGACATAGTTTCCAATCGGCTCGGTGCGCAAGGGGGATGGAGCAAGATATTTTTCCCCCAACTGGCGATAGAGCGTCCAGCCTTCTGCCGGATCTTGCGATGTGAGTGAACTGCAGCCAATCAAGTAACGCGCACCGCAGTTTTCGGCGTAGCGCGCGATGCCTCGCCACAGCAGATCGATGACGGAACGATTGCGGTGATCGATGTGAACACAGGCACGACCAAGCTCGACAATCTGATGACGCATCGGCTCGTAAGGCGAAAAATCAAACTCCTGTTCGCTGTAGTAGCCGCGGCCCGCAGCCGCCATTGCACCAGTTTGCAACCGATAGGTTCCAATCGCCGCGCCGGTCTCTTGATCTTCGATGATGAGGTGATCGCACTGTGCATCGAAAGGATCCGCATCTAACCCGCTCAGCTGGGAAGACGCCAATCCCTCGCCAAGCTCTAGGTTAAAAATCTTGTAGCGCAATCGTTGTGCCGCCTCAATGTCGTGATCATTGCGGGTGGTCCGGATGGAGTAGCCTGCCGTGGCGAATAATGAACTCATCGGCCCAGAGTAGGAAAGCGCTGCGAAAAAAGAATCACTGATCGCTGACGAAATCGTCACTCATCATGCCCCGTTCAAACCTCATCCGGTTTCAGCCAGCGGAAGGATGTGACAAGAAAACGCCTGCCGAAATCACTGGGGCTGCCGGGTTGGAGGGGATTGAGACCGGTGGCATCAGGGCGTAGAGGCTCGGGCACGCGCTGCACCACGGCCTCGCACCAAGCACGGGCACGCGCAACGCCATTTTCATCATTGGCCTCACCGTAGGCGCGTATGCGGAACGTGTCAGAGCGAGCTGTCAAGGTGGAGCCGATCACCTGTAAGACATCTGCCTGCGTCAAGTAGCCCGGCACGCCCCATGCCATACTATCGGGCTTCATGGTCTGCTCCAAGCGCGTGGCATCACGGATGTTATCGGGGTGCGTGTAGTTCGACAGAGAGCTGCGATTGTTGAGCGGATATGCGGAGTGGAAAGTTTGATTCAGCCCCGCGGCTTCGATCGCTGCCTGGAGCGGTCCCATGCGCCCCGTCTCATCATCGCGTAGGCGGCGGTTGACGAAATCCGACAACGATAAAAACGGTCCGCGCAGTTTGACTTGCTGGACGATTTGTTCCGCTAAACGGAGCACTTCCGCATCATTCAACACGCGATACCCATCCCATGCCGCTTGGTTGTCCGCAGAGTCTGAGCCCTGCCAGTCTCTGCCAGGGGCTTGCAATATGCGCGGGAACGCCACGCCACCACGCGAGCCTAACAGATTTTTATTGGATCGCAGCAGAGCTTGCCACGCAGCGACCGATGTTGAGTTCACATTGAAGGCACCATCTAGCAATAAGTGACGGGCAGGTTGGTGCAGATCCATCAACTGCGATTCCGTCACCATGCCGCGTGTCATGGGATTCAGTCGCATGCGACCATGGGGCAGTGGATTTCGCACCGGATCACGCAGGAAATTGGACTTGGCGTTGCGATCGCCCGTCGAAAAGAAAAAATCATCCCACAGCGTATGATTGAGCTCATAGGAGAGGTCGTAGACTAACAAGTCGGTATTCGTGTAGTCTTGATAGAGAGCTCTTCCTTGACGTGCCCAGTCATCCTGACCACGGGATCGCTGCAAGTCACTAGACCAGCCGATATGGGAAGAATCAAAGCCGCCATAGGAGAGATCTGCCCGACTCAGAGCCGGAGTGGTTCTATCGATCCCGCGCAATGGACCCGTGGCAATGCGAGGATCTACGAGGGAATTGCCGAGAGCGTAGGATGGATGCCACACGAACTCGGAAAATTTTACGTGTTGCAACTGGCCTAACGAAAGGACGCCTACTCCCTCGCGCGGTACATCAAACAATACCATGCGTTCTCGTCCCTCTTGGGGCGTGCCGAAGGGATTGCCATGATAACGACCATTCCGATAGACAGGCATTTGGTCATTCCAAGAAACCGCTTGGTCATATAAATCACGAGTATAAATCCCAAAAAACCAAGGTCCGCCTCCAGAGCCAGACAATGGCAGCGAGCCGGCGATATTGTCCCAAGGGCTGCGTGTTGCATAAGCAGCACGGGGGTTCCACGTGGCCAGTGGTGATTCCTCAAAAAACGCGGTGCCGCGCAATGCACCGGAGTTGATCTGATTCGATGGATGTTCCTGAAACCAGCGCAACCGATACCCTTCGCGGGTACGCACATTCGGCACTTGGGTGGGCATGGGATTTGTGAGCGAAGTATTTTCCATCGGCTCGCGACCATTCGCCGCCCATGAGATGCGGGGTTCACGTCCGCCTCCATATTGGAGTGAGCAGGACGCGTAAGCAATTTGCGGCAACGTATCAAAAATTTCCGGAGAGATATTGCTGCGCTTGCCGAGCTCTTTGAGAATCATGCGTTGGTCATCGGCCTGATTGCGGATGTTCCAGAAATTGGTGGGAGCAAACCAATATGAGGTCGGTTGGAAATTGAATCCGCCATCTAGTTCCGACGAGGTAAAATAAAAACAACGCGAAACATCCGGCGGCACTTCGCAGCTGAGTTCGTTGCGCTCCAGAGCATAGTCGTCGTATTCCGCGCCGCGTGCGGGGGAGAAGACGAGGCATTCGCCCGGACCTATCGTTGTTTTGGGCAAGCTATAATAAAAGCTGCCGATGTAAGGATCCGTGTAGCCCGCGCTGTTCGTGATACCACTTCCCTGCGGAGAGGAGAAATCCGTGCTGCGCCCGCCGAAAAACCAGATCCACTGTGCTCGGACGTTAAAGTTCATGGAGCCGGAACGCAGGATGCCGTCGGTCCACATTTCCTGACGCCCGTTGACGTGGAGCATGACCATCGAGCGGTCCATGGTTAGTTCGATGTTATAGGGATTCCATAACACGACGCGCGGGTAGGTTTGTAGACGCACATTGTATTGGTAAAGCGACCCCGGAGGATTGTTGTGCCAGCTGATGGCAAAATAGGTCGAGCCCTCGACGAGGATGGGCGTAAGATTGGATTTTTGATAGGCGGCAACAGAAGCGGGCCGCAAGTTCGCCGAGGCTCCATCGGCCGCAGCGAACAATCGTGGCTGTGGTTCGGGTGTGGGATTGATGGCATTTAGCGTTCCGCCCTTCATACGCGTCCTTTGCATTGCCCAATCTCGGATCAGCCCAAAGCGCGGTGAGGTAGTGCGGTGGCGCGTGTTGTTCCATGTCAGACCTTCCGCTGAGGCGGCGGCTTCATTGGCGGGGCCTATCAGATTGTCGCTGTCCGTTAGTCCCGCCGCGAGCGATGTCCCATCACTGCGCAGATCGGGAAAGCTGCCGTTGCTGTGGAGGTATGCCGTGAGGTCGCGCTTGAGCCGCCCCTGACGTACATTGGCCTGCACACCGAGAGAATGTGTGGTCGTGTGATGAAATGCTTTGCGAGCGATGGTGGAATCTGAGGCCGGGATCAAATCGACTTGACGCGCGGATACCAGCCGCGCCTTGTCTACTTCCGTGAGATCCTGCCTGCCGAGAGCCGTGCTGGCATCGCTCTCCTGTGAGTGAAGAAGCGAAAAGTAGCCACCCTCCGCTGGTTGCATCGGGTTCGGTTTTTTTCCCTCGTAGGCATTGATGGTGGCGATGTTTGCCTTCACACCTTCATCGCCTACCCAGTAAGCATAACGCCCACGTTGGTTCGGTTGACCCATGAGATTGACCAGTGGCGCCCTCACCAAGTCGCTAGGCGCCGCCCGCGTGCCCACGGTGCCACGGTCTATCATCACTGCGGAGTTTTCATTCGTTAGAACGCTGGACGGGGTGAAACTTGTGCCAGTTTCATTACCGCTCACCAGCCAGCTCTTCACGCTCTGCATACGATTCGGCGGGCGAAGGTCAGTTAGGCCGCCATTGGCATCATCGCGCCGCCATAGCGAAGTGCCATCGGCCGCGGTGGTGCTCCACGCACCAGTCCAGTGCGGATGGGCAGCCGCGTTTTCCAGAGAGGCAGTGGCGCTGACTCGTTGATCCGGCCCGAGTTGTTTTTGTAAGCTGCCTATCGCCAAGAGCAGGGCCACACGAGCATTGCCGCGTGCCTGTGCTTGATCCTGTGCCTGACTACTGCGTCTTAGCTCGATCGAGGACAGACCCAGCATCGAGAGCGCGAGCAAGGCAATGACAAAGAGCAAGGCAACACTCATCACAAGCGTAAAGCCCTGCTCGTGCTGCACTGACGGCTGTTTCCTCATGTCTTATCGATTGCGCCCTACACATTGCATATACAATGCCAATTTCAAGCATAAAAGATCTCGGCGACGCGCAAGGCGCCTGATAGAATCAGGGATGCGCTTGCGCTGGGGAGTTCTGGTCAGCCGTTCTTTGACTCGGCGTGTATTCAGATAATTTCCGGGATGTGCTTGCGCTTTGTGGAATTCCGTCGATGTTACCACATGCGCAGTCTTCGGTTCATACAACTCTTCCGCATGATTTTCGGTCCGGCGGAAAATCTCGACCCGCGGAAAATCGAGAGTATGGGTTTGCTGGCGGTGAAAATCGCCCAAATGTATGCCATTCGCGCCGATTTGCTGGGTCCGGAAAAAACCGCAAAGCTGAATGGCTTCTATGAGGAAGCCACCCCAATGCCCGCTGGAGAATTTCTTGCTGAAGTGAAACGTGAGGCCCCACCAGCATTTTGGCAGCATCTCGATCACCTTGAAGAAGCACCGCTGGCTGTGGCATCGCTCGGGCAGGTGCATCGTGGTCGTCTCAAGGATGGCACGCAGATTGTCGTCAAGGTCTTGCGCAAGGATCACGCGGCGGAGTTCCAGCGCGATGTGGCCGCAGTCAAATTTCTCGCAAAAACCTCGTTGTTTTTTTACCCACCACTGCAACGACTCGCGGATCCGTTAGGGACATTGGAAACGATACGCCGCACTACGGTCACGGAAATGGATCTTTTGGCCGAGGCCAGTGGCACGGACGAAATGATCCGTCTGCGCGATCTCGGCATGGACACGCTGCCGCATCTTAAGCTCTTGGCCTTTCCGCGCATCTATCGGGAATTTTCCACCAGCAGCATTCTTGTCAGTGAGTTCGTCGCCGCGCCTACCGTCCGCAAGTTGCTCAAGAGTAAAGAATTTACCTACGAGAACTTGCTTCTGTTGTTCCGTATACACGGTTATTTTCTTTTTTTCCAAGGACAGTTTCACGGTGACTTTCACCCTGGTAACGTCTTTTACGATGGACGTAGCTTTTGGTTTATCGACAATGCTAACGTGGAGACGGTGCCGCGCGAGTTTTCCCGTGGTCTGCTCGCCTTCATGGTGGCGCTTGGAGAAAAACGCTACGATGACGCGGCGCGCGCAATCGAGGCGTTGGGGGTTCGTCCTTTGCCGCAGCCGCAGAAATTCCGCGATGCCTTTGCCAAACTTTACCAGAACTTCGGCAATAAACCTGTGGGCGAAGAGAGCCTCACTATGCAAATGATGCAAACGATCCGCATGGCGGTGGAAGAAGGTTTGCAATTTCCGGAAGGCGCGTTTCCTATCATCAAAAGCCTGATGTATCTCGACGGCATGGCGATTTCCTGCGCACCCGAAAAATTCTTGTTAGAAGATGTCGCAACCTATGCGAAGGATTTTGTGACAAGGGCGGATTGATGGCTCTCCGCAAGTGTCTGCTATGGCTGAATCCGGAGATTTTCTTTCGCAAGGGAAAAGTTACGGTTGCAGGTCCATGAATTACCGCTAGCCTGCGGCACATCAATTTCCTATGCCCACACTTTTTGCTCCGCTGACCATTGGCGCCGTTACTACCGCGAACCGTATTTTCATGGCTCCACTGACGCGATGCCGCGCGGAGGACGATCACGTGCCCGGTGCGCTGATGGTGGAGCATTACGCTCAGCGTGCCAGCGGTGGCTTGCTCATTGCGGAGGCGACGATGGTGATGGAGGGAAACTCCGCGTTTTGGCGCGAGCCAGGCATTTATTCTGAGGCGCAAGTGGAGGGCTGGAAAAAAGTCACGGATGCCGTCCACGCCAAGGATGGGAAAATTTTCCTTCAGCTCTGGCATGGCGGACGCGCTTGTCACCCGCTGTTGAATGGCGGTGCACAACCAGTGGCACCCAGTGCCCTGGCAATTGAAAATGAGGAAGTCCATACGCCCGAGGGCAAAAAATCTTACGTGGTGCCGCGTGCGTTGGAGGATGCGGAGATTCCCGGCATCGTCGAGGGCTTCCGTCTTGCGGCTGTCAATGCGAAGGAAGCAGGCTTCGATGGCATCGAAATCCACGGGGCGAATGGCTATCTCATCGATGAGTTCTTGCGCGATAGCGCGAATCAACGCAGCGGACCGTATGGAGGTTCACGTGAAAATCGCGCGCGCTTGCTTTTTGAAATCCTCACGGCTGTTAGCACAGTGTGGGGCAGTGATCGTGTGGGTCTGCGGCTTTCCCCACTCAACAGTTTTAATTCGATGCGCGACAGCGACCCGATTGGGCTCTACACATGGTTGGCAGAAAAACTCAATGATTTCCGCTTGGCCTACTTGCACATCATGCGCGCCGATCTGCTGCAACAGCAAAAAGGCGACGTGCTAACACCGATACGCAAAGTCTATAACGGCGTCCTCGTTTCTAACATGTTTTACACTCCGCAAGAAGCGAAACAAGCGGTGGCGGAAGGGGGCATCGATGCCGTGGCATTTGGCACCAGTTACCTTGCCAATCCCGACTTGCCCGAGCGTTTGCGCGCCGGCGCGCCATTGAACCAACCCGATCCCGCGACTTTTTATGTCCCGGGACCGAATGGTTACAATGACTACCCGACGATGGAGGGCTGATTGTTCAATGGCCGGCGGTGGCGTAATGCGTGCCTAGGTTCATCGCATAAGGACGGGACACGCCCGTGATTTCCTTGCCTTGTTTATCGCCCTCGGCATCGATAAAGTTGCGGTTGAGCATGGTTTCGGAAATGATCCAACCTCTTGCGACGATGCAGCCTTTTGCTGCCATGATCGCGCATTGAATGCGCGCGTAATCAAAGGCATGTGCGGCCAGCGGACCCGCAGGATCAATCTCGATGCGATAGCGGTCGACATCGCGTTTTTCCAAGTCACACATCGTCGGATAAATCTCTGTACCGCGACTGGTGATGCGCACGAGATTGAAACCGTGGGCGTGGAGCAAGGGGCGGATTTCATCGGCCCGCACACGATAAAATGCCTGGATCAGTTTGATGCTCGCGGCATCGAAGGCACTCAGACACTGCACAGCATCAGACAAGGGCATGGCCAGTAGGTCATCGCTGAATCGTGCTCGGGTCGTGGCGCTGGCAGAAATTTTCTGTAAAACATGGGCGAGAGAGAGTGTGGAGCATTCTGGATGATGGGTGAGAAAATCCTGCATGATCCGCGCGCTATACTGGCCGAAACTGCGTATCGACTGCAAGCTACCCGCTCGACCACAGTGAAACAGTCCATCGAGCTCGAGACCAGTTTCTTTTTTAAACAGATCGCGCAGGACCGGTGAAATGCCCGAGGCTGTCTCATCAATGGAGCCATCTTCCCGCAACGCTGTGACGAGTCCGCAGTCATCGACAAACATATCAAAGCCGACAATGCGCGAGCGTGAGCGGGTGGGGTTCGGCGGTACATTGCGATCGGCGAAAGCATTCCACTGAGCCGTACCTGCACGCATATCGGCCGCGTATTGACTGTAGGAGCGAAGCACTCGATCAAACAGTGGCTTCACTTCGGGATCGACACGATCGATCACGATTTCCTTGATCGTCTTCTGCGGACAGGCGTCTTTCAGGTGGTGGAGCTCGGTAACTTTGCGGGCAATCTGGTCGGCAAACTCACGAGTGCCTGAGCGCTCGCGTCCTTTGGCGATCTGATACGGACCTTGGGCAATATCGCCTACGAAATATCCGGCTGCCAGAACCTCCATCACCGCAGCTTTGATCAGCTCCGCAGCCATGATGTTCGCCTCGCCACCGATGTGCAACAGCATTTCCGCCGCGGCATCGATGAGTGCCACGGGATTGGCTTTGTTTTGCCCAGCAATGTCGTCCGCTGTGCCACCCATCGTTTCAAACATCGAGACCGCGCGTGGGTTGTTTGGGTTGGTGTTGTTAGAACTCACCAGTCCCACACCTCCAGAAACCTTGGCGGCGATGTCGGAGCCAATGTCGCCAAACATATTCGTGGTCACCACTACGTCGAAGCGCTCGGGCACGGCCGCGATGGCAGCCAGTCCATCATCGATGATCATGAAATTCGCAGCGATGGCGCGATCGCCGAGTCGCTCGCAAGTGTAGTCTTTTGCCACCTTAAGAAATGCCTCTTTGAACAAGCCGCCGGTGATTTTGAGGATATTGGGTTTTTCAAGAGCCGTGACTTTTTTCCGACCATCGCGCAGGGCGGCTTCGAAAGCGGCGCGACAGATTAGTTCGCAACCTTCTGGTGTTTGGTGTCGCAGTGCTTGGGGATAATTGCGTGCCAAGCGGTGTTCGATGGATGCGTAGAGGTCCTCGACGTTTTCTCTGACGAATAGCAAATCTACGCCCGGCATACCGGGCGCGATGGGATCCAGGGTGACACAGCGTCGGATATTGGCGTATTGCTCGAAGCCTTTCCGTATCGTAACGTTACGGCTGGGTTCATCACCTTCATCCAGTGTG
>CAMDAD010000014.1 GCA_945888515.1 Akkermansia muciniphila
CGAGATCCATCTTGTTGATAGCAACTACCAAATGCTGAATGCGCAAGAGGTTGGCGATGAAGCTGTGTCGTTTGGTTTGCTCGATCACACCTTTGCGCGCATCGATCAGGATAATCGCGAGGTTGGCCGTCGAGGCACCGGTAACCATGTTGCGGGTGTATTGGATATGGCCCGGAGTATCGGCGATGATAAACTTGCGCTTGGGCGTGGCGAAGTAGCGGTAGGCGACATCGATCGTGATGCCTTGCTCGCGCTCGGCTTTGAGGCCATCGGTGAGGAGAGCGAGGTTTACATGTTCATCGCCGCGCTTGCGTGAGGATTCTTCCACAGCTTCGAGTTGGTCCTCGAAGATGGATTTGGAATCATAAAGCAAGCGGCCAATGAGAGTGGATTTGCCGTCATCGACGGAACCGGCGGTGGTGAATCTTAGTAAGTCCATGGAAGAAAAAAGCTGAAATTTGGAAAAGCCGAAAAGCTGAAAGAAGAGTCGGAAATTAAGAATTTAGATTGCTGCGCAGTTGGTGAACGATGGTGGTGAAAATGGCGATGAGTTCTTCGGATTCTACGGATGTGCCGGAGCGAGTCATTGGGCGTCCGACGATCCGAACTTCCTCCCCATTTTTGGGAAGTGCGACGAAATTGCTAATCGCCATCGAGCCATACATGTTACATCGCTTGCGAAGTTCAGGAGTGATTCTCATGATTTGTTTTTTGCCTTAAAAAATTTCAGATTTTCAAAAATATCCTTCTTTCTTGCGGTCTTCCATGGCGGTTTCCGATCGTTTGTCGTCGGCACGGGTACCGCGTTCGGTTTGGCGGGCCGCGGCGACTTCGGCGATGACTTCGTCGAGGTTGGAAGCGTAAGACTCCACAGCCCCGGTGCAGGTGGCATCGCCGATGGTGCGGAAGCGGACGATGCGTTTTTCCACGGTTTCGTGGGCCTGAGGTTGGAGGAAATCGGTGACGGCCAGGAGCTGACCATTGCGTTCGAATATTTCTCGCTCGTGGGAGAAGTAGATCGAAGGCAGCGGAATTTCCTCGCGTTGGATATACATCCAGATGTCCATCTCGGTGAAATTGGAGAGAGGGAAGATGCGGAAGTGCTCGCCCGGGTTCTTGCGACCGTTAAAAAGGTTCCAAAGTTCGGGGCGTTGGTTTTTGGGATCCCACTGGCCGAAGTCATCGCGGTGGGAGAAGAAGCGCTCTTTGGCGCGGGCTTTTTCTTCATCGCGGCGACCGCCACCGAGGCAGGCATCGTATTGATGTTTCTCGATGGTATCCAGCAGCGTTACCGTCTGCAGCTTGTTGCGGGAGGCATTCGGGCCTTTTTCCTCAACCACGCGTCCGGTGTCGATTGATTCCTGCACGAGACCGACAACGAGACGGGCGCCGATTTTTTCGACGAATTCATCGCGGTAGGTCATTGTTTCCACGAAATTGTGTCCGGTATCGACGTGGACGAGGGGGAAGGGCATCTTGGCGGGCCAGAATGCCTTGCGGGCGAGCCAGGCCATGACGATGGAATCCTTACCGCCGGAGAAGAGCAACGCCGGATTTTCAAACTGCGCGGCGGTCTCGCGGAGCACAAAAATGGCTTCCGCTTCCAATTGATCCAAGTGACTGAGTTGATAGTTAGGCATGATAAAAAGAAGGGCTGAAGGAGCGAACAGGTGCCGCCCGCGCGAGGTATGGAATCATTTGACCGATTCGTCAATGAAAAAATATAAGTTTGTTGTGTAACTTACTAATGATTATCAGTGACTGAAAATCAGCGACTTCTGCGGAGCAAGGTCGCCTGAAGCAGATGGTCTACGCATTCTTCCAGAGTCAGATTTTCGCTGTCGAGCACGAGATCGGCCTGCATGGGTTCCTGAAAGGAGCTATCCTTTCCGGTGAAGTGCTTGACTTCGCCCATGGCTGCTTTGGCATAGAGGCCTTTGACATCACGGGCGGCGCAGGCTTCGTAACTGGCTTTGACGTAAACTTCGAAAAAATCCTCTCCGAGGATGCCGCGTGCGACATCGCGCAGTTCACCGCGCGGAGTGATGGCTGAGACGAGGGTGATGATGCCCTGCGAGGCGAAGAGCTTGGCGACCTCGGCGATACGACGTATGTTTTCCAAGCGATGGTCATCTGAGAAGCCGAGATCGACATTCAGACCGGCGCGCATGTTATCACCATCGAGTATCACAGTAGCCCGACCTTGTTGGTGCAGAACGCGCTCAGCGGCATTGGCTATGGTGGATTTTCCGCTACCCGACAGACCGCAGAGCCAAATCACCATGCCGCGTTGTTCGAGTAATCGTTCTTTCTCCTCACGTTGCAAAAAGCGGTGAAACTCGGTGTAAATGTCGGCATTCATGAGACGTCACAGCATCATGATTTCCATGGCCATGTAAAGCATGAATGCGAGACAAACACAGTAAACGCTTGTGGTTTTTTGACTAGCTGGAAAAAGCGTAGCCATCAGTGATGCATCCGCTGCGGCAAAAAGTCAGCGCCATGGGTGCGAGGATCCATGCGTTTACTCGGAAGGTGAAAATCAGCTGCGCCCCTCGCCTTGCCGGAGTGCGATGTGTTGATCGACAGGTCGCGCCTTTTCTCACTGCCGTTCCGCCTCTGTTTCGGAAGCACGTTTTTCCTCTGTCGCAGCGGCAGGGGAGGATCCTATCGGAGGCAATGGATTACCTACGATGTTGGCGATGACAAAAGCGAGAAAGCCGACGCAGCCCATCAGTCCGAGAAAGACCATAAACACCATGCCGAAGGGTGGATGGAAGCGTGGGTGAATGCCTCGACGCGAAAATTTCCAACTCATCCAGAAGGCCGCCAATGTGCCGAGAATCATTGTGGACAAAAATGCTTGGTAGTTCATGGGCGTGTCGTGTGGATGATCATGTTGGGTAAACCAATTTCAGGGTATATTCTCTTGGGGCAGTGGACGGCGCGGAAGAAGAAGGGAGAATAAATCAATATCGACCATTTGTGGCTGACCGAGGAACTCCAGTAACACCTTCACTCGCTCGATGCTTGGCATCACCTCCACCACGGAGCCTCTCAGACCTTGCAGTGGGCCGTGAGCCAACTCCACTTCATCGCCTTTTTCAAAACGAGGTTTCACCGTAAGCACATCATCTTGGGAATTTTCCTGCCACGTTTCCCTCATCTCATCGACGAACCACAGTGGCACGGGCGGTATTACGCTGCCGAACTTCACAAAGCCGCGCACGCCATGTGCGTGACCGACTGCGCGTTGTCGTTCTGCCAGTTCAAAACGCGCGAGCACATAGCCGGGAAACAGTGCCTCTTCCCACCAGACTTTGCCACGCCGTGTGGCTTTGCGGTAACGCAGCATGGGACAAAATACCTCCACTCCCTCGAGCTCACGCAAATGCTGTGCCGCCAAGCGCTCGCGCTTGGTTTGAGTCCGCACCACATACCATTGAGGTTCTTCTCTCATCTCATTCGCCTAACATACGCTGAATCAGCGGCAATACAACGCGACCGCGGTTCATCCATGCATCCAGTTTTTCCAAACGATCCCGATAGAATTTCCGCAGCTCCCTGTCTTCCTCGTCTTCGGCAGTATTCATCAGTTTCCCGACTTTGTCCTTGCCACTCTCTAGATGCGGACGCACTTGCTCACGGATGAAACCGCCGACCAATCTTCTGAGATCTACGTCAGGCTCATAAAGCGTGCGTCGGCTCCCATTCGCCTCCGCTTCCTTTACCGCGCCCAGTTCACGCAACATCCGAAGCCCTTGGCTGGCGGAGCCTTTACTCAATCGGAGTTTTTGCACGACGTCATCGAGCGATAGCGCGTTGCGTGAAACAAACAGCAGCCCGTAGATTTCTCCTAGTGACTTAGGTAGGCCGATGACCTTCACGCCATCGACAAACACATCGATGACCTGCCGCTCCAAAACACTGAGGTCCGTGCCGTTTTCCACCGCATGCTCCGTCGCATCCATACGGCAATACTAGCGGAATGAATCATTTGTTCAATTCTTTTTGAACAAAATTCCTCCAATCATTCACAGCGAGTTGGATGCCGCGTGCCTTTTGTAAGGTTTCCTCATATTCCATTTCCGCTTGTGAGTCGGCGACGATGCCTGCGCCCACATGATAGTGGACGTGTGAGTTTTCGCGTATCAGGGTGCGGATGGCGATGCTGAATTGGCTCTCTTGATTGTAACCGAGATACCCGATGGCTCCGCAGTAGAGCCCGCGAGGCACGGGTTCGATTTCGGCTATGATCTCGCAGGCCCGCTGTTTGGGCGCACCTGTGATGCTACCTCCGGGAAAACAGGCGGACAGCAGATCAATCGCATCCACATCCGGTCGCAGGATGCCTCGCACGGTCGAGACCAGATGGAACACCTGCTCTAGCGTCTCGAGCTGCAGCATTTCATCCACACGCACGCTGCCGAATTCGCAGACCTGACCGATGTCGTTGCGCAAGAGGTCGGTAATCATAATCAGCTCGGAGATTTCCTTAGCGGATGTTTGCAGTTCATAGGCGGAGCGGCGGTCTTCATCGGCATCCGCACACCGCGGGCGAGTGCCTTTGATCGGACGGGTCTCGACCTGCCTTCCGCTAATGCGCAAAAATGTTTCTGGCGATGAGCTGAGAACCTCGCGTCCTGCCAGTTGCAACCATGCCGCCATGGGAGCGGGTGATCGGGCACGCAGGCGCTCGTAGAGACCTAGCAGCGTGCCTTCTTCTTCGCAGGTAGCGATGAATTGCTGCGTCAGATTGACTTGATAAATGTCTCCCGCGGAAATCCAGGAGCGGATGCGCTCCACGGCGGACAAAAACGTTTCACGCGTCATCACCGCGCGGAATTCCGACAGCTCACAGGGGTTTTGGGCTGTGGGCGGACGCAATTGTTGCGAGAGATTTCCCTGCTCCCGCCATTGTCGCTGCTCGTGCTGGTAAATCAGCATCTGCGGGTAGTGACCGAATATGTAGCTGCCGTCATATTCGATCCAGCCGCAGAGCCCACCGAGCGGATGGCCGCAGTCCACCGCTTCGCGCTGGTGGGAGTGCCAGATTTGCTGCAGTCTTCGGCGATCTGCTAGATCATGAAGATTGCCGCGAACATAAAATTCTGGCGCTGCCGCGATGATGGATACGGCAGGACCGGCACTGTTCGGGGTATTTCCCGATGAGTCGAAAAACACCACACCATCGAGATGCGATAGGTGCGCTGCGACTTCCATGGGAGACATTTCCTGCCAGGTCTGTTCGAGAATTTGCTGATCCGCGCGCACGCCGGAACTTGTACCATCAGGGCGCGGTCGTCAATCTCTGGCATGCAGGTCAACAAGTGGTGGGCATTTTATTCCCATCCACTGCACAGGCTTGGCCTTCTTTGCGCGTATGCAAGAAAATTTGTTCCAGAGTTAAGCCCCTCACCGCAGGCACCTGTTTTGGTGGGAATGCCTCGGGTAGATCATCTGTTAGAGAGCGTGATGCGCTTCTCGTGAACGGCTTTACTTATTCCAAAGACTTCAGCTGCTTGCGAATGGCCATCTTGGCTGCAGGCGAAAGGCGGTCGAGAAACAAGACGCCATCCAGGTGGTCAATCTCATGCTGAAAGGCACGAGCTAAGAGGCCGTCGGTCTCGACTTCGATCTGGGTGCCATCGAGTTGCTGAAAACTCACGCTTACTGCCGAAGGTCGGCCGACAGGAGCACGCACCCCGCGAATGCTAAGGCAGCCCTCTGTTTCCACGGCGCGAGGTCCTTCGAGTTTCATGATTGGATTGATAAACACTAGGGGCATGTGCTCGACCATGTCCACCTCTTCTCCATTGACCGTCATGAAGCTCACGCAATGGGGATCGTGTGAGACATCGATCACTGCCAAGCGCAGGGCGCGACCGATTTGTGGAGCGGCGAGTCCCACACCATTTGCGTGATACATGGTTTCCAACATGTTTTCTGCGAGCGTGACGATCTCTTCTGTGATCTCCGTGATCTCAGCGCATTTTTCCCTTAGCACGGGATCACCGATTTGGACGATATCTAACAACATATGCTTTCTCTAACGATTAGGGTTCAGGAGTGGCGGGCGACATCTTGGCCCGCGTGGGCATGACCTTGATGCCGAGGCGACTGAGGGCGCCCCAGATCTCCACCATTTTGCCGAAGGGTGCCTTTTCATCGGCTTCGACCTCGAGCGTGCGGTCGGGATTGAGCTTGCGCCAGGCCTCGAGGTAGGAATCGAGCAGACCTTCCGGCACGGCGGCGCCTTCCAGCGCGAGATTGCCCGTGGCATCGATGGCGAGCACCGACATTTCCGCCATCACGGTTTCGGTGGGCAGATCCTTGGCGGTGGGCAAGGTGATTTGCATTTGGTGGCGCGGGCGCTTGAAGTTGGTGGAGACGATGAAAAAGATCAGCAGAATGAACAAAATGTCGATCATGGGCACGATCGGCACAGCGGAGTTTTTTTTGACGGGACGGACAAACTGCATGGGTGCGGTGGTTAGTGTTCGGGCGGACGGGCTTTTTGGCAAACATGCACCAGCTTGCTGAGCAGCATTTCCAGTTCCGTGGTGAAGCTCTCAATTTTACGATTGAAAAAACTTTGTGCAATGACGCAGGGCACGGTAATAGCGAGACCGAAAATCGTGGTATTGAGAGCCACGGCGATGCCCTGAGCGATGCGCTGGGCGTCACTCATATCGCCAGATTTGCCCATTTCCTGGAAAAGAAAAGCCAATCCGCTGGCGGTGCCGAGTAGGCCGAGAAGGGGCGAAACGACGATCACGACATCCAGCGCCGTCATGCCAGTGCTGAGATGCAGCAGCTCGTGTCGGGCGGTGGTTTGCACGGCATCGCTGATGTCCGCTTGCGACTTGCCGCGGTTTCGGACGCACACAGCAGCGAGGCGGGCGAGGGCGGTTTTACCCTGTTCGAATTCCTTCAGTAGCGGTTCCATGGTTCCATCATCCACGGACTGTTCAAAGCGATTCACCTGGTCGGCCAATACAGGCGGGATAATGATGACGCGGCGTAGCGAGAGAACTTTGAACACGATGATGGTGAAGCCCACGAGGAGGCAAAGCAGAAGTGGGTACATAAAGTAGCCACCAGCAACAAAGTATTCCCACACCGTCTGCAGGGCGTTCTGGGTGGGTGCGGATGTTTGGGCAAGGGTGAGTAGGAGTGTCATGTTAGAAGTAAAAATTGTAAATCAGTTCGATCGGCTCGTCATCGATTTCGGCTTTGAGTTCGGCGGGGATTGGAGGGATTTTCGCTTGGCGGATGGCGCTGAGGGTGAAGCCTTTTTGCACCTCGCCAGCATCGACCATCTCGACTACGGAAATGGTGCGGACGGTGCTGTCTGGAGCGATGACGAAGCGCACGGTGAGAATGCCTGGTGTGATGAAATCTCGATACTTGGTGCAGTTGCGATGCCACTCGGCTTCCACGACACGACTGAGCGCACTGTGGTAGCGCCCCATGGGGGTATTGGCCACGTTGAGCGCCGATCGCCCCTTGCGCGTAATGGAGCCGCTGAGTTTTGTTTTGGTTTGATTGCCGCGAAAGCCAGGTTCGTTGGGATCTTGTTTGGGTGTGGGCTTGGGCAACTCGGGACGCGTGGTTTCGGCCATTTCTTTGTTTTCATTGGCCGGCTTGTTTGCTGCTTGCGGCTTGAGGGCTTCTTCCTCGGTTTTGGTTCGCTCCACGACCTGATCTCCGAGCAGCGTGGGACGGGAATCAGCGGTCATTTTTTTCGGATCCTCGCTCTTGTTTTCCTCTGGCTCGGTGGCCGGGGTGCTGGTCGTGGGTGGCTCTGTGGCAGCGGTCTTGGTGGGAGACTCGGCCGCAGTGGTGGTCGCGGGAGTAGGCGGCGTAGGCGTAGTCATGGCTTTGGCAAGTTCACTGCTGTCTAGTTTGCCGTCTTGCAAGCGACTCTCCGTGGTTTCGATTTCGCCAGGGCGACGCGGATCGCGACCGGCCTGGCTGGGCATGTTTGGCGCGCCGGCGACAGGAATAGCATCGCTGGTGGCCATGGTGTCGCGGTCGCCAATAAAGTCGGCTTTTTCCGGCGGTGCCGATGCCTGATCGCTAGAGGTGCGGGCAAACGAGGGGCGCTGTTTTTCCGCGGGTGGAGTCTCCGCTTCGGGCTTGGGTGTGAGCGCTACGGGAGGGGCCATGACGATGACCACCTGCTCTTTCGGTTTTGGCGCGATTTTGGGACTGTGCTTGGCGAGGAGTTGTGATTGCAGTGCGAGGAAACCTACCACCACCAGCAACGCGAAAGTGATGACCACGGCAATCGCAAACGAAAGCAACCAGAGTTGTCGTTCTTTTTCCCATGCGTGAGTTGTATGCGCCGCTGCCATTGGCCGCACTGATTATGAGCGCATTTGTGAGCAATCACAAGGAATTAGGCGGCGAATTTATGATTTCTTTCTTTGCAAATACGGCCATCAGGCTACAGAATCGCGCCCATGCGAACCCATGGGCTCATTTTGATGTTGTTGGCAATGCTTCCGCTTTCCTGCACGCGGAAAATGATCCCCGTGCCGGTCCATGCACCCGTCAAGACCGCTGCCGAAAAACAAGACGTGGCATCCACTACAGCCTCCCCCGTGGATGACTCTCTTGACTGGGCCAATCAACTCCGCGATCCGGATTTGTTGAATCGGCTGGACGATCCGTCATTACAGAATGCGGAAAAATCGCAAGCTAAGCCCAACACAAACAAGCCCGTGGTCATCAAAGGATCTGACTTGCCGCCTGATCCGAGCAATCAGAATCGCCCCCCACCTGCGCCCCCTCTGCCACCGATCAGCGGTGCCACTGGAGGTAAAGTCCAGGGTTCCGGAAACTGAAACGTAAATGAGTCCCTCGGCGATCAGCGCGCGCGCTATCGCAGTGGAACCGCACTTCAGGAATTCGCTGAAAACCGGCTCTGGCGGACGATCGTAGTACGATGGCATACCACAAATTCTGATGAGATTCGCTGCGTATCCGGTAGCTTCGCCCTGCGTTCCATGGCGCGACCGTTGCGCGAATCAAGGGCCGATTGTTGTGGACCAATTCGTTCGGCTGCATGGCATGATCGACTCCTACCGCGAGTTCTCCCACAGATTGCCCATGGGCATCATACCAAATTGCTTTCTCTACCGCCCCAGCGAACTGGCAGGCGCTGAGCGCTAGTAAAATGCGGATTAAGTTCATGACCGATCACCATAAAGCCGCTAGGACGAATCACCAGTGGGAATTCTGAGAAATAGATGAAATTTTTCTAAGATATCGTAGTCGATGCGCGTTTTTGATACTGACAAGTCGCTTATGTGTGCAATTTTGCTGGTAATTTCCCCGAAATTTCGCACATTTGCCTCGGAAACGATTCTACTAATCCTTCAAACCTAAAAGTCCCATGAGTCTCCACGCCCAACTCAGCCCGGAAGCGCAAGCCCGCCTTGACGCGATGAAGCGCAATTCGACGATCTCCTCGATCATCATTGCGATCCTATCCATCGTCCTCATCGGCCTCCTGCTTGCCTTTATTTTCATCCAGCCTTTCCTCAAGGAAACGCCCGTGATCGTGACCTACAGCGCAAACGTCCCCGCGGAAGAAGTGCTGGAAACCAAAAAAGTGAGCACCAATACCAAACAAAAACCCTCCGCTCCCTCTTCCTCGAGCGCCAAGGTGATTGCCGCTGCTACGACTTCCAACGTAGCGATTCCCGTGCCGGAAGTCGATGTGCCACAACCTTCCACGGATTTCGGCAATGGCGATGACTTCGGCGATGGTTGGGGCTCCGGTGGTGACGGCGGCGGCGGTGGTGGTGGCTTCGGCGCGATCCCTGCGACGATGCGCAAGCGCTGCTCGAAAGAAGACCGCCTACAACGCCTGGCAGAAACCGGCGGCAACGAGCAGTGCGAAGAAGCGGTGCTCAAAGCCCTGCGCTGGATGAAAAAAACCCAGAATCCTGATGGTTCTTGGAACGGTCAGAAAAAGTCCGCAATGACAGGCCTCGGCTTGCTGGCTTATCTCGGCCATTGCGAGACTCCACTCTCGGAGGAATTTGGGGAATCCTGCCTCAAGGCCATGACCTACCTCATCAACTTGAGTATGAAAAATCAAGGTAAACTCGCCGACTCCGCAGGCGACAAGCACTGGCCCTATGAGCACTCGATTTGCGTTTACGCTCTCGCGGAAGCAACCACTTTCTGCAAGCAACTGAACATCAGCGTGCCGAATTTAGCGGAAGCTACTCAAAAATCTGGTCAACTTCTGATCGATAATCAACACAAAGGCGGTGGATGGGATTATGCCTATGATGAGTCTGGCCCTCGTGGTGGTGACGTTTCCATCGCCGGATGGCATATCCAAGCGCTGAAGGCCATGAAGCATACTGGCTTGGATTTCAAAAACCTCAGTCGCTGTGCTTCGAAAGGCTTGGCGTATCTGGAAGACAAGCAGGATGACAATGGTGGTTTCGGCTACACAGGGAAAAAGCCGCTCGCTTCAAAAGGCGGATACTACACACTCACAGGTGTGGGCGTGCTCTGCTTCCAGATGTGGGACAAAGGTTCTTCATCGGAAGTTCGCAAAGGAACCAAGTATATTAAAAATAACACGAAGCTGAAGTTCGGCACGGCAGACTGCGATTTGTATGCCCACTACTACGAGGCACAGGCGATGATGAATCGCGGTGGCGAGGAGTGGAAGCACTACAATGGACTGATGCGCGATGAAGTGCTGAAAAACCAGAAGCCCGACGGTACTTGGCACGGCGGTGCAGGTCATGGCGCTGGTGCGTTTTACCATACAGCTCTCTGCACGTTGATGCTCGAGGTTTACTACCGCTTCCTGCCCGGCACCAGTCAGCTTTGATAAGCCGATTTTTTCAGAAAGGCGATCCAGTCACGGATCGCCTTTTTTCTGGCCTTTTTTTCCGATGGCTGCTTGCGCAAGATGTTTTGAACCTGTAGTAACTACCTATGAATGCACTGCGCAAGGCCTTGTTTTTTCTGAGTCTGATGGCGATGGCTTCTGCTGGAACTGAGGAGAGAAGCCCTTTGATGCAGGCGTTGCATAAGGAGGTCAAAAGCGGTGAAATCGCTGGTGGCATCGTCGTCGTGGGTAACGCCGAGGGCAGGAATCAGATGGTTTGCTCCGGCTGGGCCGACATCGGAAGCAAGAGACAACTTCTGCCAGATGACCTGTTCTGGATCGCCTCCATGACCAAGCCAATCACGGCCTGTGCGGTGATGAAGTTGCAAGAGATGGGGAAACTGCGACTGGATGATCCTGTAGCAAAGCATTTGCCTGAGTTTGGTGCACTCAAAGATGCGGCGGGAAAACCGGTTACGGTGACGATCGGTCAGTGCCTGAGTCATACTTCTGGATTGAGCGAGCTGCCGCGCGATCAGGAAGCCTCGCTCACTGCATTGGCGGATCTAACAAAACGGGTGGCGAGTTTGCCGGTGTTGTATCCTCCGGATAGCAAGTGGCGGTATTGCCAAAGCGGTATCAATACCGCTGCGCGCGTGGTGGAGGTGGCATCGGGTCTGCCATTTGTCGACTTTCTGGCGACTCATTTTTTTGATCCGTTAGAGATGAAGGATACCACGTTCTATCCCAATGAGTCACAGATGGCGAGACTAGCTCAATCCTATAAGCGAGAAAAAGGCGCCCTACAACCAGCGCCGCTGCTTTTTCTCGGCGGGAAATCCGCCACGGACCGCACCCGTTATCCTCGAGCAAATGGCGGTCTCTTTTCCACCGCGGAGGACTACGAACATTTTGCCCAGATGATGCTAGGCGGCGGTGTATGGCGTGGGAAACGGATCCTGACCGAGGCATCCGTGAAGCAGATGACTTCTTTGCAAACCAGAGCACTCCCGACGGGCTTTACTCCCGGAAATGGCTGGGGCTGGGGTTGGTGTCTCGTGCGCGAGCCACAGGGAGTGAGTGCTTCGCTGTCGGCGGGTTCTTACGGTCATGGTGGCGCTTACGGCACGCAGTGCTGGATCGATCCGGAGCGCGGTCGGTATTTTTTGCTGCTGGTGCAGCGGGCGGACTTCCCGAATTCCGATGGATCCCACACGCGACAACAACTGCAGGATGCTGCTTTTCCCCCAATCAAGTGATGCAACAAGAACCGACGAAAAAAACTCCGGTCGAGATCGAGGCGCCAAGTGCAGAGCAAATCCGAGCGGCGAAAAAAATGCGACGCCAACAGCAGGCAGCCTTCCGACCGGAACCCACCGAGCAGAAAAAAAGGCAACGCCGCTCCGGACTGGAGGGAGTGGTGCTGATGTTGCTGTCCATGGCTCTGGCCTATTTTTTGTATCCCTTGGGAACTGTGGCCTGGATCATCGCCGCATTGCCGTTTCTGGGCGGGATCATTGTGCTGCTGAAGGGATGGCAGTAAGGTGATGAATGGCTGCCGGAAAATCCGCGCGGTGTCGATGAGGATGGCGATGATGGCCTCGCAGATCAGCGATCCGCGATTAGGCGGAGTCGTGGGCCTTGGGGAGTGGGGTAGATGACGCCGAGGAAGGCTGTGGGTTCTTCGGCAGTAGCGGTTTGTTTTTCTTGCCCCTCGAGCGTCACGGTGATGTTTTGCGTTTTGGTTGGCACAGATGCCAAGTCCTGACTGGCTGCGATCTCCATGTCCTGCTCCGCCGTGCGAAGCTTCACGGCTTGATCGGTAAGGTTGAGCAAACGCAAGGAGGTTTTGTCTTTTTCCGCCTTGCTGGTGACTGTGTGCCAGGCGAGTTCTTTGTTTTTCCGATAGAGCAGGATCAAGTAGCCGTTGCTACCTGCGGGGACTTTGCAGGGAGTTATCTCTTGGTCTTTTGCACGGAAAACAGCTTCTTTGTCAGGTAGGGTGAAGGTGCCGCTGTCCGAACCTGCAGGCAGTGTAAAAGGTTGCGTGCGTTTGTCGCACTCTACCTCGATGGTATGCTCTTCCTCATGAGTGAGATTGGCGACATTGCAGTGGCCGGCGATGGCAGTCTGAAAAAGAGCGAGTTGGAAAAAAACGATCAGGCGCATGGTTTTATTTTTTGGGCTTCATCCACGGTGGTAGCTCCTGTTTTTCATTGCGCACCAACAGGGCGGCGAGGGTGCGTTTGTGGTTGCTACCGATGAACAGACTATAGGCTCCTTTTTCTTGCGAGCCTGCACAGCTACCGATGGTTTTTTCACGATGCACCACAGTAAATGCGCCGCCATTCCAGTTCGCGATGTCCTGCGTGCCGAAAAGATCCAGTGTGAGTTGATTGGGACCGATTTGGAAAAGTTCCGTTTCTGGGCAGAGCGAAATCACTTGCAATTGATGACCCTTTTTTTCGGCCAGAGGAGTGCAGCGCTTAATCCGGAGCTCGGGCGGTGATTCCTTGCCGTCGTCATTTTTTTTAGTGCCGACTTGCTGCAAAAAAATCACATACAAAACACTCTCGTTCGCATCCAGCGTGATAGTCCCCTTCGCGCTTTTGATGCCCTCGATTTGCAAGGTCAGGCTATGGTTGCCCTTGGGGACGATGAACCAGCCGGTGGAGCTGACTTCTTTCAATCCGCCTGGGACGAGCTCTTTGCCGTCGATGGTGATGGCGCAGGGCTTGTGATTGGGGATCATGTTGACCAAATGGAGAAAGCCTTGTTCGATCTCTTGAGCCGAACTCATCAGCATCAGCGCCATGGTCAGGAAGAGCGATAGGAGAGAGGTGGAGTTTGGCATAAGCGGGATTCGTTGCCTGCGGAGCAGTTTCTATACCGGATACAAAATACAAATTTCGTTACTCACGCAGCGTGTCATCTGGCGATGTTTCCGCAAGAGTAAAATCAGCGCACGCATGGCATGCGCTGCGAAAGTGGAATCGTTGTCCTGTGCTCCGTGCGCAGATCGCATCGGGTGATGTCCATAATTGTCTAAAACCGCTCGAAACGTCGTAAAAGACTCACCGGAATTTGACAGCTGCTACTTCTCTAAACTCAGTGGTTACGGCCTCAGATGAGACTGCCGGAGCTCCCCAGCTCCGACAGTCAATTACCTATGAAAACCCAAGAATACCTTGTCTTGCGACGCGCTACTTTTGGGAAGTGCTGTGTGCAATTTACTTCGCACACACGCAGAAAAGTAACCAGCCGACTCATATCCTCAAGTTTTTTTCCGAGGATTATACCAGTTGGTATGGTTTAATTTTCTGATAAGACGCGATTCTTTCTTCATTGCTCGGGGGTGGAATATACAAAAATAGACATAGATGAATGAGTTGGAAGAGTGCGAGAAAGTAGCGAGGCAAACCCTTAGTTGTCATACAAAATAAGGGATGGAAATGGAGGGGAGGGCGACGATCAACACGCTGGCATTTTATCATAATTTGACAAATTAGGACATAGGACAGAGCGATATCTAATGTGTTGATTGCCAATGCTTTATTTGAAATTGGGGGTAATTAGCACAAATTTTTGTAGAATTTTTCCGTAGTAGTTACGCGCGATAATGGTTATAGTTACGATAAAGAATACGAGTTTACACGACGGATGTGAGTGGAGATCAATGAGAGGATTTTTTTCTAACGCCGCATTTGATCTTGCTTAGGCGCGGGAGCTACGGCATGGGTTTGGCATGACACCTGAGCTTCTCGAGCTGTTTGAATTTCTGCGTTTTCCCAGCGTTTCTACCGACTCTTCTCACGCGGGCGACGTCCGCGCCTGTGCGGCATGGCTCGTGACCAAACTCTCATCTATGGGCTTGCAGACGGAGTTGCACGAAACGGCGCGTCATCCCATCGTGGTCGCGCGCAATGAGCATCGGGCGAATCGTAAGACCGTATTGATTTATGGGCATTACGATGTGCAGCCAGTGGATCCGCTGGCTTTATGGCATAGTGCACCGTTCGAACCAGAAATCCGCGAGGGGAAAATTTGGTGCCGTGGTGCTACGGACAACAAGGGACAGATGTTTGCTCATGTTTTAGGCGTAGAAAAAACTCTGCGTGAGCATGGTGATCTGCCGGTCAATTTGATTTTTCTTTTCGAGGGCGAGGAGGAAATCGGCAGTCCGAACCTAACGCCATTTCTCCAAGCGCATCGTGAAGAACTGCGCTGCGACGTGATTGCGGTATCGGACACAGGCATGGTAGCCGCCGGGGTGCCGACCATGGGCTACGGTCTGCGTGGCATCGCCTGCGCGGAGGTGATCTTGCGGGGGCCGAAAGGCGACTTACACTCGGGCATTTACGGCGGTGCGGTGGCAAATCCTGCCACGGCGATGGCACGCCTGGTGGCGAGCCTGCACGACGATGCGGGGAACATTCAGGTCGAGGGATTCTATGATGATGTGCGCCCTTTGCAGGACTGGGAGCGTGAAATGTGGAAGAACATTCCGGGGGTGTCGGACGCGGATTACCTTGCCGTGACGGGATCGCCTGCGGTGTTTGGAGAGGATGGCTACAGCTCCGCCGAACGTGTGTGGGCTCGTCCCACCGCGGAAGTGAATGGCATAGGCGGTGGCTATCAAGGAGAGGGATCTAAGACCGTATTGCCTGCGCAGGCTTTTGCGAAATTTTCCTTCCGCCTCGTGCCGGATCAGGAGCCGAAAGACATTCTGGAAAAAGTGCGACTGCACTTCGAGAAGCATTGCCCGGCGGGTGTAAGCATCGAGATCGAGATCGGTCACGATGGCAAACCGTATCACGCCGATCCGCACTCGGACTTCGGCAAAGCGGCGCAGCGTGCGCTGACCAGTGCCTTCGGTCGCGAGCCGGTGCTGATCCGTGAGGGCGGAAGTATTCCCATCATCCAAGCCTTCCGCGAAATCCTCGGCGCGGATACATTGTTGTTAGGTTTGGCCTTGCCGGATTGTCAGATCCATGCGCCTAACGAAAATTTTCCTGTGGCGAATTTCGAGGCGGGGATTTTACTGAATCAGCACTTGCTGCGAGAACTGGCGAAAGGCTGAGTCAAGCACGATGCGGTGAATTTGTTAGGATCTGCTGCCAAAGCTGGCTCTCGCCGGGATGCCCCCAGTGATCTAGTCGTGCGGTGATTTCCGCCGTGCTTAGCTCGGGGCAGGTAGGGTCTCCGGCGAGTTGTGGGCGTGCGGCACAAGCGAGTGCCCAGACGGCCCAGGCGCGGGTGGCACGGAGTTCTTCTCTCGTGCCGCGGAGTCGGCAGGCCTGGTGCTGGTAGCTGAGGCGCGGGTTGCCGGGAAAGTCATCGCTGCCATGGTGTTGCAGGATCCAGAAGAGAGCGGCATAGGGTAGGGGCCATGTGCGGAGAATGTCATCCGCCGCATCTACATCGGCATAGAGAGCACGGGTCAATGCCAGGAGCGCGCGACCAGCGTGACCCTGCAGCCACAGGAAATGTCCATAGCGCAGGGCATCGATGAAAAACGCGGCATCGCGCGCGGTGCCGTGACGGCGCAGTAACGTGTGGTCGAGCACTTCATCCGCATGAATCGTCGGCAGGAACGGACATGGTTGCGCGGGAGACATGGCATTGCTTATGCGCATCTCGTGTCTTGCTTGCAAGGAGATCTTGTGGGATAGTCAAGCCATGGAGGCGAATGCCGCGACTGCTAACGCATCAGCTGTGCGATTCCCGCGTATGCTGCTGGGAGCGGCACTGATTTTCTGGGGGTGGATGGTGGATCTGCCGTTGGCGGGTTTGGCCTTGGCATTTTTGTTTGAGGGACCGCATTGGTTGCCGCAGCGTTGGAACTTTGGCGAGACAGCCTACGTGCGTGCTTGGTCGATCTCGGTCATCTCAATGATGCTCACGGCTTTTGTCCTTTGGATGAATGGTGTGGAGCCCGAGACGGTGCGCGAGTTTGTGTCGTGGATGCCATTGTTTTTGATGACGGTGCAGTTCACGCAGGGTTATGGTTTCGCGGACACGATTCCGTTGAATACGTTCTCGTATTTTTCGCGAAAAAAAATGGCACTGGACCGTGAACTCGGCATGAATCCTGTGTGTCAGCGCATTTCCTTTACGCCGGTGTATTTTGTCGTGACGCTGCTTTTCTCCGCGGCAGGAAGCAACGCGTATGATGAGTTGTTTTTCGTGGGATTACTTTTGCTAACAGGCTGGTGCTTGTGGACTTGCACGAGCCTGCGCGCGCGGCAGAAAAAGTCGCTCCTTGCGGGTTTGCTTGTGATGTTTGCTTTAGCCGCGGTAACGCAGTGGGGCTTGCTGCGCGCGCATCAGATGTTGATGGGGCGAGGGGCTGATGGAGTGGCTACTTCCTCCTTGGGAACGCAGTGGCACCGCAGCAATACGAACATCGGTCATGTGGGGCAGATCAAACAATCATCGGAAATATTCTGGCGGCTGCAGCAGGAGCATGGCACCACTCCGGACCTGCTGATGACGGCATCTTACAATCGCTATTTTCCCAGCGGACATTGGCGCTATGAGCCGCCGCCGGGAAACACGCAGGAGTTGGACTTTAAGGGACTCGCTGCGGTGGGGCGGGCGGATCGAGGCGAGAACGTGGCCGATGATGTGCGACTCTATCGCACTACGGGAGAGATCCTTGCAGGCGAGGAAGCGCGCGCGGATCTGCCCCGTTTCCGGTTGGTGGGCCCAGTGAAAACGGACTCGTTGCTGCCACTTCCGGGTTCGCTCTACTCGCTGTATGTGAACGCGCAAGAGTTGGAATACAATTCGGTGGGCACGGTCCGCATCACCCCGCGCCATGCGGTGGTTGAGGCTACGGTGCGCTGGGACGGTGGCTTTGATCGCGATGCCGCTCCCTTTGCGATCGAGCCGAAAGAAGAGAGATCGATTGATCTCGATGTGCCGCCGCAGGAGCGTGCTGTCTTGCGAGAAATTGTCGATTCGTTAGGCCTGTCGGACCTGCCGATGGAGGAAAAAATCGCCGCGGTGCGTTTGTATTTTTACTCGAATTTCAAGTATTCCACCTACCTCCGTGTGCAAGACCGTCTGACCAGCAAAAGAAAAGCCGAAGAGCGGGGCAATCGTTATCGAACGATGACAGGACGTGACAGCGCGCTGGCGCAATTTTTGTTAGAAGAAAAACGTGGGCATTGCGAGTACTTTGCCACGGCAACGACACTGTTACTGCGAACGGCAGGAGTGCCTGCCCGCTATACAGTTGGCTTTTCCGTGCAAGAGCGAAATCCGAGGACGGGCGAGCATGTATTGCGAGGCACGCATGCGCATGCCTGGTGCCGCGTGTGGAATGAGCAAACCCAGCGATGGCAGAACGTCGACACCACACCACCTTCGTGGATCACGGCGGATCCGGCGATGAGTGGCTGGCGGCGTGATCTGATAGACGCGATGCAACGACTGCGCGAAAATTTCACTCTCTGGCGTACGCAACCGGAAAACAGGTCGATGGTGACGACGACGTTTTCCGTGATCGCCGCCTTGGTTGCGGCATGGGTGATTTTCCGTTTGTGGAAAACGCGCTCGCGTGTGACGCGTCAAGCCAAGTCGAAAGCCCCGGCGCGGCGACACACGCCATTGAGTCAATTGGAGCGATGGCTTGTCGGGAAAATCGGTCATCGGCCCGAGGGTATGCCCTACGCCGATTGGTTGCGTCGGTTGGAGTCATCGGGCGATGCCCGACTGGTGACGGAGGCAATCGATCTGCACAACCGTCTGCGTTATGATCCTTCCGATCCCGAGCCCATGATCATAGAGCGGCTGCAATATCTCTGTGAGGCGATCCGCGCGCGGTAATCAGCTCTTTCCGAGACGTGACATGTTGTAACGGTGAGCGAGGATGGCTTGCCACCATTCGGGGTGGGCAAGATACCAAGCGATGGTCTCGCGCAGGCCCTGGCGAAGATCGGTCTGGGGCTGCCATGATAGGCTGCGTCTCAAATGTGTGGCGTCGATGGCATAGCGATGGTCGTGACCGGGCCGATCGCTTACGGGAGTGATGGCGCTTGCGTATGAGTTTCCATCGGCGCGCGGGTGCATCTCGTCCATCTGCTCGCACAGAAGCCGAAGCAAGGAAAGATTGGTGGTTTCGATACCGGTGCCGATGATATAGGAATCGCCGATGGTTCCGTGACTGAGGATTTTTGTGAGTGCGAGGCAGTGATCGCTCACGTGCAACCAGTCGCGGATTTGCGAGCCATCGCCGTAGAGCGGAATGGGTGCGCCTTGCATCAGTTTTACGATCGCCAATGGAATCAATTTTTCCGGGAATTGGCGCGGCCCGTAATTGTTCGAGGCATTAGCGACGATGCAGGGAAAGCCATATGTGTGATGCCAGGCGCGCACTAGGTGATCGGCCGCGGCTTTGGTGGCGGAGTATGGTGAGCGCGGCGCGTAGCGGGTGCTCTCACAAAAAGGCGCATCCAGCGGACCTAGTGATCCGTGCACCTCATCCGTGGACAAATGCAGCAATCGAAAGTCTCGTTTCGCTGGAGTTGAAAGCTGTTGCCAGTAGTGCAGGCATTGCTCCAATAAAACGGCGGTGCCGCATACATTCGTTTGCACAAAAACAGACGGACCATCGATCGAGCGATCCACGTGCGACTCTGCGGCCAGATGCATGACGGCGCGCGGCTGATGAGTCTGTAAAAGATGCTGTAGCAATGACGCGTCCGTTAGATTTCCCTGCACAAAATGATGGCGGGGATGGGTGAGATAGTCCCCCCAGCCCTCTAGATTTCCGGCATATGTCAGTGCATCTAGATTGACGATGTGCCAGTCCGTATCGCGCAGCAAGTGCATCACTAGGTTCGACCCGATAAAGCCGGCGCCTCCAGTGATCAATACGGTGGGTCTTTGCTGATTCATGGCACTAGCGCACTTCTTTCATGGCGCGAACAACCGCCGTTGTTTGCGAATCCTGCCAGTCGTTGTGACCGCAGGCATCGCAGAGGTTGAGCGAAAATTTCTCCGGAGAAATGGCATGCAGCTCGCTGGACATGGATGCCGGAATCACCGCGTCGTTCAAGCCGTGCAGCAAGTAGATGCGCGCCTCGGGTTGGCGTGCGATGCTCTGCATGGCCTTGCGGTTGTCGAATCGATGCGTGACGAGAAAGCCTAGGTCCATTCCGATGACTTGTTTGGTCATGTCCATGGTGCTGGTGAAAGGAGCGAGCAGCACACCGCGGTCGAGCGAGAATTCCTCTGCGCCCATCAGCGCCACGGCACAGCCGAGACTATGACCAAAAACACGCGTGCGTTGTTGCAGTGTGTTTTTGTCCCATTGCAATTCCGCAGCGGCTAGTGGCACCACCTTTTGCAGCGACTCGCGGATCGTGTCCGGGCTGGGCGAGCCTTGATTCGCACCGTAGCCGGGGTAGTCGATCAGCAAATAGGCATCTTCCGGTGGTGCCTCGTGTTTCATGAAAGATGACCAATCAGTCGCAAGCGTGCCATTGCCACCGCATACCAGCCAGAGGCGTTTCGGATTTTCTTCCGGCCGAGGGCGAAAAAGATACGCCTGCTGTCGTCCTGCCGAGGTCGTGAAGGCGAGGATTTTACCCTGCGTCTGCTTCGTCCACTGCGCATCATGCGTGGCAGGATAAGCGCGCGGGTAGTAGATCCATTTTTGCTGACATGACACCATGGCCATGGTCGGCAATACGATCAATGCCAGGCTCCAGAGTAGTAGGGGACGAATGATTCGACGCATGAACTTGGCAAAAGCCTGACACGGATGGCATCACGAGGCGATAAAAAAGCAAAGGTCAAGCATTCTTTCATTGGCAAGCTGAATCGTTTATGCTAAAGAGCGCTTAGGGAAATGGCCGTGCAAAAAAGACATACCAAGCGAAATGTCAAGCGCTTGAAAGCGCAGACGACATTCATTCGCGCGACGAATGGTTTGTTAGTTGCGGTCATTTTGATCGTTTGTGCCTTGATTCTCTGTCTCTCCTACCTGCCACAAAAAATCGCCTACGAGAAAAAACAAGGGGAACTCGTTGAGGCGCGGCAGCGTGAGGAACAGGCAGAAAGCCAACTCGACTACCTGCGCGTCAAGCTCGAGTCCATCAAGCACGATTCCACGTATCTCGAAATCCAGGCAAGGGACCGATTGCAGGTCTATCGGCCCGGGGAAACCATTTTCCGAATCGAACGATGATTGCAGACGAGCTGGGACGCGCCACCGACGTCGAGCGTGTGTTGATCGATGAAAAAGTCATTGAGAAGCGTCTGGATGCGATGGCTGCGGAAATTGATCGCGAGTTTCCTGTTGGTCCCATCGTGGCCATCGTGTTGCTGAAAGGAGCTTTCGTTTTTGCAGCGGATTTGCTGCGCAGGATTCCACGACCACTGGAAATCGAATGCGTCAACGTCGCGAGTTATCACGGTGGCACGGAAAGCAGTGGCGTGGTGAAATTTCTCGATCACAGCTTGCCCGATGTGAAGGGCCGGCATGTGTTGTTGTTAGATGACATCCTCGATACCGGGCGCACGCTGAAAGCGGTGAGCGATCGGTTGTTACAGGAAGGTTGCGCGGCCGTGCATACGGGTGTGCTGCTGGCCAAAGACCGCCCGCGTGAAGAGGAAGTGCAGGCGCACTACGTCGGCTTTGTCATCGGCGATGAATTTGTGGTCGGTTACGGTCTCGATTACATGGGTCGCTACCGCAATCTGCCTTTCGTAGGTGTACTCAACAGTTAAGTGGAGCCCCGCTCACTCGAAGGTCGGCGTTTTATGCTGCCGGAAGTAGCCATCTCCGATATACATTTGTGGGGAGTAGTCCGGTAGTGGTCCAGCATCCGGAGGTCTGGGGATATTTCTGCCAATGGTCGAGTCTTCCGGTTGGGCGGCAGCGATGCTTACGGGTGTGCCGACTTTGACAAGGCGGAAAAATTTTGGTGAGAGGTTTTCGTGCATGCGGATGCAACCATGGCTAGACGGGTAAGGCTTGACCCAACCGGTATGAATACCGTAGTTCGCTTTAAACTCGCACCAATACGGCATCGGGGTGCCCTTGAATAACCAACCACGCGGGCGACTGCCGATCATTGCTTTTTGCGATTGATTGCCGTTATACGCCCAACCGTGACTGTTCGCGCGTTTGTATGGCGTCTTGTTAAAAATGGTGAAGTGGCCTTGTGGCGTCGGGGCTGAGGCCGTGCCTACCGTGCAGGGCGCGATGAGCAGGGGCTGGGAGCCTTCCATCACATAAACCATCTGGTGGCGAAGGGAAATTTTCACACGAACGGCGTTCGGGTTGGTCGGCAGTGTGGCGGGTCTATCATAGGCGTGATAGGCACCCAGCTGGGAGACGCCGGAAGAACAGGATGGGAGCCCTGTCAGCGAGAGCACGGCAGCGGATACGAATAAGATGATGGATTTCATAACAGAAGCAGGTTAGTGAGAGAATGATTGCATTTTTTCCCATGCTTCCACGCGTTGATTCTGGAATAAGACCGTGGCGCGTCGATAAGGAACGTAGGCAATGTCATGAAAAAGAAACGGCTGACCGCAGCCGTAGCCACCCCAGCGATTCCATCCGGCTACGCCGCCGTAGCCACCAAATCCGATGGTGTTGGCGTAGACGGGCTGCGATCCCATGTAATCCCAGCGCTCTGCGGAAGTGCCGTTCGTCATGCCGCTGTAGCGACGCGAGGGAGCCCCCCATGCGAGCATGACAGCTTCTGGCGACATGCCGCGACTGAGTTCGCCCTGCCGCACTAGTACTTGCTGCTTGGCGGGTAGCGCATCATACACGGCGGGACTATCGGCAATGCGTTGCGCTGGGGTGTTAGGCGCACAAGCACCTAGTGACCAAACGATCATCATTAGGGGAATTGCCGCGAGTTTCATGTAGCACGATCGTATCACTTGTGCGGATCTTTGCAATCGAACATTGTGAAAAAGAAGCGCCAGCCAGCCGATCGGTGGTGGTATTTTCTCGTCGCGGCTCTCACGATCATCTATGTTCTGCTCCGATGTGGATGGTGGCGGAAATCATTGGAGCGGTGGTGTTGCTGTTTCATGCGGCAGGAGTGGTGCATGCCGTGCACGCGCTGATGCGCACCCGGACCTCGCAGGGCTCGATCGCTTGGATTATGTCGCTGCTGTTTTTGCCATACATCGCAGTGCCTTTATATTGGTTTTTCGGGCGCGACCGCTTTGAGGGATACATTCGGGCTCGCCGCAGCAATGACAAGGTGCTCTCGCGCAAAGCGGCTGATTTTTATGCCGACCTCAAGCCATACGAGCAAGCACATGATTGCCCCTTCATGAAATCCGCGGAAACACTTTCGGGTCTACCCTTGCTAAATAGTAATAATCTTACTTTATTTACTGATGGTAAAAAAACGTTTGATGCTCTTTTTCACTCGATCGAGTCAGCGCAGTCGTATGTGCTCGTGAATTACTACATCATGCGCCACGATGTCATCGGCGACGCCTTGCAAAAGATCCTCGTCGCCAAGGCGCGCGCGGGCGTTAGCGTTTATTTGTTGTTTGATGAGTTCGGCTCCGGCAAGCTGCCGCGAGCTTTTCTCCGCGAAATGAAGGACGCGGGTGTGCATTTTCATTCTTTCGGAATCAACCGATTCTGGTGGTCGCGCCTGCAGTATAATTTCCGCAACCACCGCAAAATCGTCGTCTGTGATGGCCGGGAGGCGTATATAGGCGGCTTGAATGTGGCAGATGAATACCTCGGCTGGCACCCACAACTGGGCTACTGGCGTGATACCCACATGCGCATCACCGGGCCTGCCGTGCGCGCGGTGCAGTTGGTGTTTTTCGAGGACTGGTTCTGGGCCTGCGGGATGGTGCCGGAATGCATTCCCGAGAATGCCGCTCAGCCGGAAAATCAAAGCCTGCTGATCCTGCCCACGGGCCCTGCCGATGTGCTGGATTCGTGGCAGCTCTTCATCGTGGAGGCTTGTCAAAACGCGCGCGAGAGATTGTGGATCGCGTCGCCCTATTTCGTGCCAGATGGTGGCGTCACTTCCGCGCTTCAGGCCGCGGCGGTGCGTGGGGTGGATGTGCGAATTCTGATCCCCGCGCGCGCCGATAACCGACTGGTCAACTGGGCAGCCTATTCGTATTACGAACAAATCTTACCATCAGGCGTGAAAATCTTCCGTTATCAAAAAGGATTTCTTCATCAGAAAGTCGTGCTCAGCGATGCCTACGTGGCCGTCGGTACGGGCAATCTCGACAACCGCTCGTTCCGCTTGAATTTCGAAATCACTGGGGTCACGAACGACCCGATCTTTTCCACGCAAGTGCGTGAAATGTTAGAAGATGATTTCGCGCAGTCTCTGCCGAGTGATCTCGAGGAATACTTGGATAAGCCTTGGTACTTCAAAGCCGCCTGCCGCGCCGCACGATTGCTCTCACCGATCTTGTGAGGCGGATGGCGCTAGAGCGTCAGGGGACCCACTCGACGGCCGCCTTCGCCATCTCGAGAAGCGCGCGCTCTTTGGTGAAACGATACGGTGCGCTGATGATCTGGGTGCCGATGACGAGGCTGATTTCGCCTCGCGCTTCCGGAGTGGTTTGCTCGCAAGAAACCGCGGGCAGACTCCCAAGCAGCGCGGACATTAGCCATACGGCCACTGCTCTGAGCGCGCGCCATGCAGCGGGTTTTCTCCAGGAGCTTTGGGGAAGTATCATGGTGCGGACATCATCGGGGAGATGGCTCGCGGAGTCGATACTGATTTTGGCGGAATGTGTCGGTCGAAGTAACTGCTGTTTCCCCATGCGATTGACGGGAGAGTTTGTTGATAAGAGAAGCGGGGGGAAGACGGGACGCGTCACATCGATGACTCACTTCTTCCTTTCTTCCGGCAGCGATTGAGGCAGAGTGCGGGAATGAAAATCCTGTTTCTGCTCGTCGGCATGTTGGTGGCCACCGCGGCCGAGGAATTTAACTACGATGAAGCGAAAGTGCCGCCGTATGAACTGCCGTCCCTGCTGCCGACGAGGGCTGGCAGCACTCTCGTTTCTCCGGACCAATGGCAAACCCAACGCCGCGCGGAAATTTTTTCTTTGTTAGAGAAGGAGATGTTCGGTAAGTCGCCGCCACGACCTGCTCTGCGATTCCGCATCATGGAAGCGGCCGCACCCGCTCTCGGCGGCGCGGCGCTGCGGCAGCAGGTGCGTGTGTATTTTTCCGCTCAGGAAGAGCCTGCTCTTGATCTGTTGATCTATCGTCCGGCCCTAACGAAAAATCCAGTGCCGTTGATCTTCGGCTTGAACTTCAAGGGCAATCAATCAGTGCAGCCGGATCCGGCGATTCTGCTGTGCCGCTCCTGGGTCAATAACAAGGATCTGAAAAAACCAGACGTCCATCACGCGCTCGAAGAATCGCGCGGCATCGATGCGGGAAAATGGCCTGTCGAATCCGCCATCGAGCGCGGCTATGCCGTGGTCACGGGATATTATGGCGACATCGATCCGGACTATGACGACAGCTGGAAAAACGGTGTGCACGCGCTTTTCCCCGACATCGAAAAACAGCGAAACAAAGAAACTTGGGGCAGCCTCGCCGCCTGGGCCTGGGGCATGAGCGTCGCCATGGACTGGATCGTGCAGGAGCCTACGCTGGATGGCAAACGCGTGGCGATTCAGGGCTTCTCCCGACTGGGCAAAGCGACCCTCTGGGCGGCGGCCTGCGATGAGCGTTTTGCGGCGGTGATTTCGCAGAACAGCGGTGCCGGCGGCGCGGCACTGAACAAACGCATCTTCGGAGAAACGGTCGGCCGCCTCAATAGCTCCTTCCCGCATTGGTTCTGCGGAAATTTCCGCCAATACTCTCAGAACGAGGCAGCGATGCCCTTCGATGCCCATTTCCTCTTAGCGCTCGCCGCGCCGCGCCCGCTCCTCATCACCAGCGCCACCGAGGACCGCTGGGCGGACCCCCAGGGAGAATTCCTCGCCGCCCGCGCCACAAATCCGGTCTACCAACTGTTCGGCCATCCCGTTCTTCAGGCGACCACCCAGCCACCGCCCGGCAAACTCGCGAATGATCGCATCGGCTACTTCCTGCGCCAAGGTCCCCATTCTGTCACACGCGAAGACTGGCAAGCCTACTGCGATTTCTGCGATCAACATCTGCCGAAGCGCCCGTGATCTCTTGAATTCGTCGATTCTTTTTCTTGACCATTCCCTCTTTCATCTCTAACATTTGTCATACAACTTATGTCCACACGCGTATTGCTCACCACTTGCAGTTTTCAAGACACTCCCGGGCCTCATCATGACCTTCTCGCCAGCCAAGGATTCGATGTCGTTCGCGAACGCGGACCTCTCACTGAGGCCCGCATGTTGGAGCTGGCGGGGGACTTCGATGCCTTTCTCTGTGGCGACGACGCCATCACCCGCGCCGTGCTGGACAAATGCGGCCCGCGCCTGAAAGTCATTTCCAAATACGGCATCGGCCTCGATAAAATCGATATCGCCGCTACCAAGGAAAAAAACATCCCCGTCATGTTCACTCCAGGCGTGAACCACACCACGGTCGCCGAGCACACATTCTGCCTCATGCTGGCTCTGGTGAAAAATCTCATCCCCAGCGTGGATGCCACGCGCAAGGGCGAATGGCTGCGCCTCACTGGCCATGAGCTGTGGGCAAAAAAAATCGGCGTCATCGGCCTCGGTCGCATCGGTCAGGAAGTGATCATCCGCGCCAAGGCCTTCGGCATGGAAGTCCACGGCTACGGCAATTTCTGGCCCGAGGAATTTTGCCAACAATACGGCGTGATCCGCCACGATTCGATCGACTCGATTTTCGCCACCTGCGACATCATCAGTCCGCACACCAAACTCGCCGCTGATACGAAGCATCTCATCAATGCCGAGCGCCTCGCGCTGCTGCCGAAAGATGCCGTGATCGTCAATACCGGCCGCGGTGAGCTCGCCGATGCCTCAGCCATCCTCGCGGCGCTCGATTCCGGCAAGCTCGCCGGCTACGCCACCGATGTGATGGAGCAGGAGCCGCCTGCCGCCGATGACCCGATGCTGCGGCACCCGAAAGTCCTCGTCACCGCCCACGTCGGCTCCCGCACCTATGAAAGCGTGCCGCGCCAGGCGATGAAAGCCCTCAACAACCTCGTGAACTTCCTCAACGGCAGCGGCCCCGTGTTTTGCGCCAATGGCATCGTGCCCTCCGCCGAATAAGACTTTTTCCCAGCAACTACTATGAGCTTAGTAATTAAATCCGCCGATACCTGTGCCTACGATATTATTTCGCTGGGCGAAATCATGCTGCGTCTCGATCCCGGTGACGGCCGCGTCCGCACTACCCGCCAGTTCCAGGCCTGGGAGGGCGGTGGTGAGTATAACGTCGCCCGCGGTATGCGCCGCTGCTTCGGCAAACGCGCCGCCGTGGTCACCGCTTTTGCGGAAAATGATGTCGGCCGCTTGATCGAGGACTTCATCCTGCAAGGCGGCGTGGACACCCGTTTCATTCAGTGGCGCAAGTTCGACGGCATCGGTCGCGATGTGCGCAACGGTCTCAACTTCACCGAGCGTGGTTTCGGCATTCGCGGGGCCAAAGGCACCAGCGATCGTGGCAATACCGCCGCCAGCCAGCTCAAGCCCGGCGATATCGATTGGGATGAAGTGTTCGGCAAACACGGTGCCCGCTGGTTCCACACGGGTGGTATCTTCGCCGCACTATCAGAAACCACCGCCGCCGTGGTGTTAGAGGCCTGCAAAAAAGCCAAGGAATACGGCACCATCGTTTCCTACGACCTGAACTACCGCCCCAGCCTGTGGAAATCCATCGGCGGCCAAGCGAAAGCCCAGGAAGTGAATCGCGAGATCGCCCGCTACGTCGATGTGATGATCGGCAACGAAGAAGACTTCACCGCCTGCCTCGGCTTCGAGGTCGAGGGCGTGAGCGAGCACATCACCGGCATCAACGTGGAGCACTTCAAGAACATGATCGACCGAGTGGTCAAAGATTTCACCAACTTCCAAGTCGTCGCCACCACCCTGCGCGACGTGCACAGCGCCACGATCAACGACTGGGCGGCGGTGTGCTGGCATGACGGGAAATTTTTCGAGTCCATTCAGCGACCGAAAATGGAAATCTACGACCGCGTCGGCGGCGGCGATTCCTTCGCCAGCGGCCTAGCCTACGGCTTTCTCGAATTCAACGATGCCGCGCTGGCGGTCGATTACGGTGCCGCCCACGGCGCCCTCGCGATGACCACGCCCGGCGATACCTCGATGGCCACGCTCGATGAGGTGAAAAAGCTCGTTGGCGGCGGCTCGGCACGGGTGGATCGCTAACAATCAGGCCTCTATCACCTAACGGATCAGTCAAACCACTGCAGACGTCTCTCGAGAGGATAGCGTAGCTGTAGCGAAGTAGGCATCCTGTGTCTTTAAGGATTCGCGAGCAACTTCTTCTTTTTTGCCCTAACGGGGCATACGGTGACAGCGAAGGGTGCCCCAAGGCACCCTGGAAAAGCATCCCCAAAAACATCCGCGCCCCAACGTGGGCGCACGGAAAATGTGAGCATCGTTTCCTTGCTAACCAAGTTCCGTGCGCCCATTCAGGGCGCTATGATAGAGAATGCTTGTTCCCCAGGGTGAACCCTACTCGTGTTCACCCTTCGCTATCACCGTTGTCCCCCACAGGGACGAAGAGCCAAAATTCGAACCCTTAAATTCCGCGCTCCATTACCAACCGTTTCCGCTTCGGCATTTACGGCGTTTCCTCAACAAAGTCCACGAGAACAGAGCCACCAAGGCGAGGCCGCTCAGCTCGATGGTCTTACCAGTCGATGCCGCGCTGATGTTGAAGCTTTTTTCTTTGGCCGTTGGGGAAAAATACACGTCTCCGGCGGCTTGTTGATAGGGCCATTGATCATCGATTTTGTTGAGCCAAAAGCGCGAGGGACCGGTGGATGCCGGGAGTTGCAGCGCGGACAGTAATTCGGTGCGATGCGCGGTGATATCGCCGGACCACAGGGCTTTTCCGCTCCAGCGTTTGTTGCCATTGATTCTTCCCTCATACTGGGTCTCGGCGATGAAGTAGATGCGCAACAAACGATTTTTCGCACCGAGCTGTTGGCTGGATGCGGCGGATTCCGGTTCGCGATAGGGAAAAAGTGGTTGATCGGTGCGGAAACTGATGCGCAGGGCCGCAGCTTTCACGGTGTTTTGCGCGGCAGCTTGACCTTTCACCACCTTTAGCGCGGTGAAATGCCAGGAGCCACCGAGGTAAGGCTTGGCCCATTCGGCGACGGCGGGCGAATACGCGTAGCCGTTTTTCTTGAGCCACTGCACCAGATCCTCGCCGGTCTGTGCCGTGAGCACCGTGGCATCAAAGCCCGCCACACGTTTTTCCTCCACCACTGTCACGCCATTCGCCAACGAACGAGCTGGTGCCTGCGCGGCACATCCTAACGGAAACCCGCCGCCGCCTTGTGGTGGTGGCATGGTGATGCGATCTAAGAAAGTGAATGCCGCATTTCCCGATTCTGACAATTGCGGGAGCGAGGGTGATGGCACGAGAAATCCGATGTCGCTGGCATCCGTTTTGAAATCAGCCTTGCGAATGAAGTGCTGGGTCTGGCGATCCTTATCCCAAAACAGGATCACGGTTTGATCCGCATTCACGACGGGACTATCCGCGCGGGACACGGCACAGCAGCCGAGAGGATTCATCGGTTGAAATGCCATACTCACTGTCGTCACGCCCAGCATGACGACGCAGATTTTCGTTAGCATGCTTCGCTTCATCCAAGATCGTTGTTTTTGCATAAACGGGAGCATGATATCCGATATCAGGATGTCAATCGCTATGTGCTGTTTTTTCAGCATTTCGTGAAATGGATCCGACAACCATCGCATCGACTTGTGACGTGGGAGTATTTCCCTACGCAACACAGCAGACGTGGTGAAGACGTGCCGCGAAGAACTCATCAATCACACTAGGGCTTCTTGGCTGGGGGCGCGGGAGCTCGTTCGCGGAGATTCAGCACCTTGACGGGATTGCGCGGGGAGACGCCATCGGCGCGGTAGAGGATGACGTTGCCGCGTTCTCCGGGATTTTGCGTGATGGCGCTTTGATAGACGACGCGCCAGTTTTGCTCGGCATCCAGCACGGAAATTTGCACGGGGGTCGTAGGCTGGGTGAGCGGCAGCACTTTCATGCCACCACCTTTCAAATCCAGTGTCTGCTCGGCAAATACAAAGCGCGTGTTGGTGGCTAGCGCGTTGATCAGGCGCAGGCTGCCTTCGGGAAATGCCGCAAGGTCATCGGCGATGACGGCCGAGCGCGCAGCGTCCCACGTGTTTTTCTGCGGATCGCGCCATAACACCACGAGCCAGTTGCCGTTTTCTGGGACGTTTAGCTTGTGCCACTCGGTGACAGCTTCGCCCTGCTTTTTTTGCAATGTCAGGCTCCCTGCGGCGGATGGCAGTTTGACCGACGGAGAAAAGGCGCCGAGCGAGAGAGTGGTTTCAATTTTTTTCTCCTCGCCTAACGGAATCTCGATCATGCGTGGTGGCAGCGTGCCCGGCTCGGCCTCCAGTTCGTAGCGCACACCATCACGGATTTCCTGACGAAATGGCGGCATGTCGCCGATGGCGAGGAAGCGGATTTGTCGATCGGTGGGTTTTTCCTGGGCGTTGGCAAATCCAATCGTCAATAGTAGCAACACGGAGCGAAGGAGAAATGTCATCGGGCAAACGAGGTGTCGGGTTTGTCCAGTGTCAACTCGCGAATCCAGATGTTGCGGTAGCGCACATCGTGGCCCTCGGCCTGAAGCTTGATGCCCTGCGGGCTATCGGTAATGCCCTTGCCACCTGCGTTGCCGCCATCCACCCCGGAGTTTGCACCGCCCCAGACCTGGTTGATGGGGATGTTGTGGTGCGCGGGCTTGCCGTTGAAGTAGAGACTGACCAAGGCTTTTTCCGCGAGCTTGCCATCGGTGAAACGCGCGGCGCGGAAGATGATGTCGTAGCTGTTCCACTGGCCGATGCCATTGTAGAGCGCATAGGGCGACTCCGTTTCATTGATCACGGCGGCCATCCCGTGTTTGGTTTTGTCGCCATCGAGGATCTGGATCTCGTATCGGTTCTGCAAATAGACGCCGCTATTCCCACCTTTCTTAGCGATGAAAAATTCCACGTGCAGGCGGAAATCGCGATAAGCTTTTTTTGTAACGATGTCTGCTGAGCCATACTTTCCGCCAGTGGCAGCGGGGTCATCGGTCTTCAGACAAGTGCCGCCGTTCAGCGGGTCTTCTACAATGGGCCACTTGATCGGAAGCGAGGAAGCAAAACGTGGTCCCTGCCAGTAGGTCCATTTTTCTTCTAACATCTTTTTCGTTCCATCAAACAAAACCTCAGCACCCGCAGGCGACTTGGTCCCCACGCCAACATCAGGCACGGCGACTGGTTCGGCAGCGGAAATGATTGTTGCGAACAAGCAACAGAAAGTGACAGCGTGTTTCATAAAGCGAACCCTATCTCGCAACAGGCCCAGATGGCAAGCGGGAAACTATTCTTACAGGTCATCGGAATTGCCCCAAGCGCGCGCGTTGCGATAAAATGATGGAGTAAAATGTGTTAGACTGACGAATCATCGGGGCACGGCAGAATGTAGCGTTTGGATGACACGGTCGCGGCACGCCGCCATCGGATATCTCATGTTCCAGCTCACAGAGGATAGATTCTTTGCTGCTGCTTTTCCATTGAAGTGCGCCCGTTGTGCGATTACTGTCGTCAGCAATGAAGAACGAAACAGAGGTGTTTGCTGGGGTAAAATCGAGGCAGTCGCGTAGCAAAGCGCCGTGGGCATGGCTGGCCTTGATCGTGGCGATGCTCTCCGCTACGGCGATTTTGTTTTCTCCTTTGGCAGGAAAAATCAAACGGGGATTGCTCAGCTTGCGCTCGGATCAGCGGCGTGGGTTTGTGGAGAAAGAGGATTTAGAGCGGCAGATCGAGGACCGCTTGCGGGCTGAGTTAGAGCAGGAGCTTGCGGCTAAAATGAGCGAGATTAAGAAGCAGCAGCGCGCGCTGGCTCTTCAGGTGGACCGCATTCCGGATCCTCCGCCCTCGGCTAGTGCGTCGACTCTTGCTGGGGTCGATGTCGCAACACTGCGCAGTGGCATCCCTTTTCACTCGGAAGTGGTCGTCGCCAGCGGTCAACTCGCTTCGCTCGAGCGCAGTGATAAGAATAGCTACAAAGCGGAATACAAATTAACTGTCAAGGTGCCGCAACCTGCGAAGACTCTCTCAGAATTGCAGAAAGTCAGCCCCAAGATCGATGCGTTGTTACCCAAATTGCCGCAGTTGTTAGAAAAAAGTCTGGTCTCTCCGAACTACCAAATTCTTTACAATAACAAAATCGCTCGCATCAAAAAGGATGCGAACGAATTGCAAGAACTGATTAGCAAACACAATTTTTACGACTTGGAAACCATGTTGCACCTGCGTGATCCGTCGACGAATCGACGGGTATTTTTGATGCAATCGGAAATGGACGTGGTATCGGACGGCTCGGATGGCGATCGGTTGGCGACGATGCCTCTTGAAATCGTCGAGTCTACCAATTATCAGCCATTCACCAGCTACGGATGGAAAAAAACGGGGACCACGACGAACCCTATGATCGCTGGTTGGGAAAAACGCATCGCCAACGCGGAGCAGGAGCTGTCCACCCCAGCCACTACTGCAGCGAGAAAAACGTGGCTAAAAGATCGCATTAGTTATTTGAAGCGTGGCATTGCGGATATGAAAGCGCGCAGTTTTCTTGTCGCCGAATACGATCCTTTTGTTGTGATTCCCGTGCACATGCTGACGGCTACGGATGATCCATACGCACCGCGCATTGGCGATTACGCCGTGGTGATTCACCATGAAAAAATCTATCCGGCGATCGTCGGCGATGGTGGACCGTCGTATAAAGTGGGCGAAGCTTCATTGCGCATGGCTAGGGAAATCAATCCGCGCTCCTCGCCATACAGCAGACCAGTATCCGACTTAAAAGTCACTTATCTCGTTTTTCCCAACTCACGGGACGAAGAGCGATGCGCGCCTGATTACGAAAAATGGAAGAAGCGCTGTGAGGACTTGCTGTCGGAGATTGGGGGCTTGGGTGCAGGTTATGAGTTACACACCTGGACGAATGCCTTTCCTCCTCCGTGAATGCGGCTTGACTGAAGCGCTAGCGAAAAAATGATTCGCCAAGCTTCGTTGTGCAGTGCATACGTCGTATGTGACAAAAGCGTTTTTACTTGGCGCGGGATTGGGAACGCGATTGCAGCCTTTGACGCATCGATTGCCCAAGCCATTAGTACCACTGGGGCATCAGGCATTGATTAAGCATGCGTGGCAGGCCTGCGTGGATTTGGGTTGCCATGACTTTGCGATCAACACGCACCATCTACCGCACATGTGGCGGGATCCGCTTTTGGGGTGGGGATGTGAAGACTGGCAAGCGGTAGCCGAGAAGGGTGGCAATGAGGAGGAGGTCATCTTGGGGCACTGGCAGGACACGTCGATCCGCTTGTTTCACGAGCCTGTGTTGTTAGAGACAGGTGGTGGCTTGCGCAATGTGCGTGAATGGATGGGAAAAGAGAATGTGTTGGTTCACAATGGTGATATTTTCTCGAGCATGCCCCTGCAGCGGTTAGTGGATCAGCACTCGCGCTCTGGTTTTCCCGTGACGCTGGCCTTGCGTTCGGAAGGATCGGCAAAACACATCGCTTGCGTTGAAGGCAGAGTCATCGATATCCGCAACCGACTCGGCAGAGCCGAGGGAACTCATGTGTTCACCGGCGTTTACTGCATGAATGCAGCGCTATTTGACTTTTTACCAGAGGACTCTGTGGTATCGGTGATTCCCGCCTTTCTCCGTCTCGCAGAGTTAGGTCAACTCGGCTGTGTCGTGCTGGATGAGGGCGAGTGGTTTGATCTCGGCGAACGTGAGAGTTATCTGCGTGCGCACAGGGACTTACGGCTAGGAGATCCGATCCATGCGACCGCCGTGATTGCGGCTGATGCGAGCATTGAACGAAGCGTCATCGGTGCCGGAAGCGTTATCGGCGCGGGAGCCGTGATCCGCGACTCTGTCGTGTGGCCCCAGAGTCACGTGGAATCGGGCGCGCGCTTGCAGCACTGTATCGTGTATTCCGGGAGAGTGGTTGAGGGCGCGCACCGCGACGCGTCTCTCTAACAACTTCGTCATTTGCGCGCCACCGCGCACTTCAGATCGAGTCGTCTTTTCCGCGGTCGATGGATAAGAGGCAAAGGGCAGAGCATACGGCCTAGCTCGTATCGATGAGGTGAGTAGAGGGAGACTCGATGAGAGCCAACCATTCCCATCCCTCTGGCATTTCGCCATGCTCTGATGACACAAAAATGAAAGTCGTTTAAGTGATTCGCCGTATGGAAAGTTGCGCACTTCGTTTTTGAGGTTAAGTTGCGCTACCAACGTCACGCATCATGAATTCCCGCCGCCTGTTTTTAAAAAGTCTGGCATCCACCTTGGCCCTGCCCATGCTGGAGCCTTTGCGCGCCGCCACGGCATCGGCAGTTCCTGGGTCGCCGCTTCGGTTAGCATACGTTTATTTGCCGAATGGCGTGAACACGAAGCTCTGGTTTCCGACTGGTTCCGGAAAAAATTACGAGCTTTCGCCTTCCCTCGCGCCGTTGACGAACATGCGCGATCATTTCCAAGTGATTAAAGGACTCGCTCTCGACAAGGCGAGTTCCAATGGTGACGGCGCGGGAGATCACGCTCGTGCCAATGCCAGTTTTCTCACAGGTTGCCAAGCGCGCAAGACGGCGGGAGCGGACATTCGGATCGGCGTCTCTGCCGATCAGATCGCCGCGCGCCAGATCGGACACTTGACGCGCCTTCCCTCTTTGGAGCTCTCCACAGACGAGCCGCGTCGTTCTGGAAATTGTGATTCCGGTTACTCATGCGCATACCAGTATAACCTCGCATGGCGCTCCGAAACCACGCCTGCGCCGCCGATGCGTGACCCGCGCATGGTGTTCGAGGCACTTTTCGGTTCGAAGGATGAGAAGGGGAATGCCGAGCGACAGCTTCGCAAAAAATCGGTTCTCGACTTTGTCATGGATGATGCGAAGCGCCTGCAATCGCGCGCCACGGGTGCGGATAAAAACAAGCTCGACGAATATTTTACCTCCGTGCGCGAGATCGAACAACGGATCGAACGTGCCGAAAAACATCGCAAAGAGCGTCCGGAAATCGACGTGCCGAACGGCGTGCCTTCTTCCTACCGCGAGCACATCCGGGCGATGTATGATTTAATGTTGGTCGCTTTCCAAACGGACAGCACCCGCGTCGCCTCCTTTTTGTTAGCCCACGATGGCTCGAACCGCACCTTCCCGGAGATCGGGGTGAATGAGTCGCATCACGGGATTTCCCATCATCAGCGCGACGCAAAACGACTGGCGCTGATTGCGAAGATTGATGAATATTATGCCGCCGAGTTTGCCCGGTTCCTGACGAATCTGAAAAATGTCAAAGAGGGTGACGGAAACTTGTTAGATCATTCGATGATCGTATACGGTGGCGGTATTTGCGATGGAGATCGCCACAATCACGATCACTTGCCAGTCCTTCTGGCGGGTCATGGCAATGGCACATTGCAAACAGGTCGATTGCTCGAAGCCCGCGAGGAAACGCCGCTGACCAACCTGCACTTGACTCTGCTCGATCGCATGGGTGTGCAAGCAGAGCGAGTCGGTGACTCGACAGGCAAACTGGACGTATGATGGTGGCGGAGTTTCGCCAGAGTCATGGCATTGGCCAGATGCCACTCATGAGGTGTATGAGGTGATCTCTTCGCTACATTCGCTTGCTGATTTTGACACAGGTTTTTTCCACTGATCAAGTAGTCGGCGATCATAGGTCAGTCAGAGGGATTTGGTGAGTTGCGGTGCATGTCTCGCTTTTCATGCAATGATCGACAGAAAAGACCTTTCGCAGACGTTCCTCTAACTGCTGGGAGAATTCTCGGGGAGGATACGATGAAACACGTTTTACTTTTTTTCTCAGCCGCCTGCACGGGGCTTTTTGCGGCACCCGACGGCGCACAGTTGTTTACGAACAATTGCTCGGCGTGCCATGCCATGGATCAAATGGTGGTAGGTCCATCACTTGCGGAAATTCGCAGGTTGTATCTGGGCAAACCAGACGATTTCGTAAAGTGGAGTGTGGCACCGAAGAAGAAACGTCCCCATGCGATCGAAATGCCCTCCATGGTCCATGTGGGTGACGAGGGTTTGCGAGCCATTTATGAGCACGTGATGAAGGTTGCGGAGGGTGTGAAAGAGAAAAAACAGGATCCTGGTGATCCTTACAAGGCTTCCGCGGTCTACGCGGCACGGCCTCAGGTGCAGCGGATTTTTATGCCAAATGCCAGCCCCGCGGCCATTGCGGTGGCGCTCGATGCGACGAATTCGCTCTGCTGGGATGCGGGTGCATGCCGACTTCGCTATGCATGGACTGGTGGTTTCATCGATGGTTTTCCTTATTGGCGCGGCAATGGCAGCAGCCTTGCGACGGTGGTGGGCACAGTAAAATACACGGAAGCGCAATCGCCATTTGGCGCAGGCAAAGAGGTCAAATTTCTTGGCTACACGATCAAGGATAAGCTCCCAACGTTCCGCTATCAGATCGGCGCGCAGACCGTGACGGAGCGCTTTACCGCGCTCAAGGAGGGCACGGGTTTCCACCGCACCTTCGCCGTGACTCCCACGCCCGCAGCGCCGATGACCTTGGAATTCACTGCACAAGACGGAGTGACCCTCACCAGCGATAAAGGCACCATGAAGGGCACGAGCCTTACTCTCGCCCCGGCCGATGCCGCTACGTTCACACTTACTTTTTCTCTGAAATGAAAGCACTTTCTTTACTCGCATGGTTGTCTCTGAGTCTCGTCGCCACTGCTTGGACGGAGCATTTTTCTTTTGAAGAAATCGCCGGCCCGCCAGGAGTGGATCCGCAGGTCGGGGCGATGGAGACCTTGGCCGATGGTCGATTGGCGGTGGCTTTTCATCGCGGCGAAGTGATGATCTACGATCCTGCGACCCAATCATGGTCGGGGTTTGCCAGCGGATTGCAGGAGCCATTAGGCATGGTCGCCGATAAGGACGGTAGCCTCTTGGTGATGCAGCGCGCCGAGCTGACACGCCTGCGCGATACCGATGGCGATGGCAGTGCGGATTCGTACGAGACCGTGTTTGATGACTTCGGCATCTCGGGCAACTACCATGAGTTTGCCTACGGTCCCGCGCGCGATGCGCAGGGGAATCTCTACATTGTGTTAGGCGTGGCATCGAATGGCGCGCCCATGGCGAAAGAGATCCGCGGTGAATTTTCGAAAATCGGCAAGGTCGATTTCGCCGGCATGACCACAACCGAAACGTGGGGTAAGAACCGCGGCGCCGCCGGACGGATGTATGCCCGTGTGAAATGGCGTGGTTGGGTGCTTAAACTCTCGCCCGATGGCAAAACGATGGAGCCCTTCGCCAGCGGCTTCCGCTCGCCGAATGGCATCGGCTTTGATGCTGCGGGCCGACTTCTCATTACAGATAACCAAGGCGACTGGCGCCCCACCAGCCCGCTCTACGACGTGAAAAAGGGCGGCTTCTACGGACATCCTGCATCATTGGTGTGGACGCCCGGCTGGGATGGAAAGGATCCCATGGGTATGCCTGTACCCGAGCTCGATCGGTTGCAACAGCCCGCCATCGGCTACTTCCCGCTTGGCGAACTCGCCAACTCCCCGACCTGGCCCGTGATCATACCGAAAGGCAGTTTCCCTTCTAGTTGGACCAACCAAACTCTCATCGGCGAGATGAATCAAAAAAATCTGGTGCGTGTTCTGGAAGATCAGGTCGATGGCACTTTTCAGACAGCATTAGTGCCCACCTTTAACGGCTCACCGCTCGGCATGGGCAGCAACCGACTTGCTTTTGGGAAAGACGGTTCGCTCTACATCGGAAAAACGGCCCTGTCCTGGGCTGGTGGTAAGGGCATCACGCGCATCAAGTGGAATGGCAAAGCATTTCTCTCGCTCGATCAGATCAAAGCACAGAAGCAAGGTTTCGCCCTGCGTTTCAGCCAGCCGCTTGATGCGGCCACGTTGGACAAGCTCACCGTCAGCCGCCACACTTACGACTACCATCAAGCCTACGGCGCGCCGAAAAAAGACCTCGCCACACTCGAAGTGAAAAACGCCAAACTCTCCGCCGATGGCCAGACTCTCACCTTCGAGGTCGGAGATCTCAAAGAAAAATACCTGCACTTCATCGACATGACCGGCCTGCGCGGCAAGGATGGCCAAAAAGTGTTAGGTGCCAAGGCGTGGTATCAGGTCATTAAGGCTCCGAAGTGAGTAAACAAATTTTGTATTTTTTCACCATTGGATCAAGGATGAGTTTCTGTTTTGACGTGTGTGTATGGGAAATAAAATTCGCCCTACAAGTGGGGACGAGCGACCGACAACAATCAATTTTTAAAAAGATATTTTTCAAGTATGCATGATGCATGAAGTGGAGTATTTAGTGATTGCAGTTAGACAGTTTTATCGTTCACAAAATGATTTCGAGAAAATTTATACTTTTCTCGAAACTCTATCTATCTCAAATCGTCTGAAGCTGCCGCTCAGAGGCATTTTGTTGATTGGTTATTGAATGAGTCTCGCGGAGGCTTCCGCGCTGTCGCCACCAGCGTCTGCAGCTTCGGTGCTTTGGTTTCGCGATCGACGATGGAGGTTTCCACTTCGTGGAAGCCGGCTTGTTCTAATGACTCGGCGAGTTCCCCCTCAGGGAAGCCGAGCCAGCGGTCGGAGTAGAGCTCGTGGGCCTTGGTGAAGCTGTGCTTGGCGAGATCGAGAATCAGCAATCGACCGCCAGGTTTGAGAATGCGATAGGCCTCGGCGATGGCGCGCGCCGGTTCCTCGGCGTGGTGCAGCGCCTGACTGAGGATGGCGAGATCGACGCTGGAATCATCAATCGGAACGTCTTCGATTTCGCCGAGACGGAATTCCAGATTCGGAAGCTCGTGTTGCAGCGCCAGATTTTTTCCGAACTCCACCATTTTGGGTGAGATGTCGATGGCGATCACGTGCTTCGCGCGTTGGGCGAGCAGTTGCGAGAGGGTGCCTTCGCCCGCGCCGAGGTCGGCGACGACGTCGTAGTTCAGCACCTTGAGCAAGGCTTCGGCGAGGCCTTTCCACGAGCGCCCCGGCACGTAGTTTTTGCCGAATTTTCCCGCGAGCTCATCGAAATACGCGCGGGCTTTGTCCTTGCGTTTGCGGTTGAGGTGGCGCAATGCGGCGAGGTCCTTGGCGGATTCGGGGAGTTCTGCCGCGGCGCTCTGGGCGATGGCCAGCAGCTCTTGCGGTAGCTCTGCTTGATAGATGTTATTTTTTCCCGAACGCTGATCGGTGACCAATCCCTCTTGTTTCAATAAGGATAGCTGCGTGGAAATGCGGCTCTGACCCATGCCGAGAATTTCCTGCAGTTCCACGACAGACAAGGGATGGCTTTGCAGCAATAAGACGATGCGCAAACGTGTGGGGTCGGCGAGAAGTTTTAGGCATTTCAAGGTTGACAGTTTCATCTTGTGTGTGATTGTATCAACGCATCGCGATTTGACGATACGAAAATTACCATTATGAGCCGTTACATTTTTTCCTCCGAATCCGTGGGTGAAGGGCATCCTGACAAAGTGGCCGACACCATTTCCGATGCGATCCTCGATGCCTGTCTGGCCGTCGATTCCAGCAGCCGCGTCGCCTGCGAGACATTTGTGAAAAGCAACATCGTCGTTGTGGGTGGTGAGATTACCATTCCCAAGATCGGTCAGAAGTCGATTGGTGAGGCGATCAACATTGACAAAATCATCCGCGATGCCGTGCGCGGGATTGGGTATGTGAATCGCGACGACGTTTTCCACGCCGACCAGATTTTTATCAACAACTACCTCACCACCCAGTCGCCGGACATTGCACAGGGCGTGGATGCGAAAAAAGCCAAGGGCAAGAAACATGCCGAGCAAGGAGCGGGGGACCAAGGCATCATGTTTGGCTATGCCTGCAATGAGACGGCCGAGCTCATGCCCGCGCCCATCATGTATGCGCATTTGTTAGGTCGTGAGCTGACGAAAGTCCGCAAGGCCGGCAAGGTCGCCAAGTGGCTGCGCCCGGATGCCAAGTCGCAAGTTTCTGTGGAGTATGTCGATGGCAAGCCGACACGCATCGTTAACGTCGTTATTTCCACCCAACACGCGGCATCGGTGGAGCATCCGGAGATTGAAAAATTCTGCATCGCCCTGATCAAGCGCGTATTGCCAAAAAACATGCTGACGAAAGACACCGAGTATCTGATTAACCCGACGGGCAAGTTCGTCGTCGGCGGACCTCAGGGCGATAGCGGTCTCACGGGACGCAAGATCATCGTCGATACTTACGGCGGCATGGGTCGTCACGGTGGTGGTGCTTTCTCCGGTAAAGACCCGTCAAAGGTCGATCGCAGCGCCGCTTACATGGGTCGCTGGGTGGCGAAAAACGTGGTGGCAGCTGGTCTGGCAGAAAAGTGCGAAATCCAATTTGCCTATGCCATCGGCCATCCACTTCCCGTAAGCGTCCATGTGGATACCTTCGGCACGGGCACGAAGCCTGATGCCGCCATCCTCGCAGCTGTGCTGAAAGTTTTCTCCTTCAAGCCTGCAGACATCGTCAAGCAGCTCAACCTACTGCGCCCGATCTATTCCAAGTCCACCAACTACGGCCACTTCGGCAAAGACGATGCGGATCTCACCTGGGAGCGCACGGATAAGGTAGAGGCTCTCAAGAAGGCAATTAAGTGATCTGACGAATTCGTCAGATCATACCAATCAGACTGATCAAATGAACCAAACAACATGAACGACTATAAAGTACGCGACATCGGCCTCGCAGAATTCGGCCGCAAAGAAATCGACATCGCTGAGCATGAAATGCCCGGTCTGATGGCCACCCGTGAAAAATACGGCAAAGTAAAGCCGCTGCAAGGCGTGCGCATCATGGGCTCGCTGCACATGACGATTCAAACGGCGGTGCTCATCGAAACTCTCGTAGATCTCGGCGCGGAAGTGCGCTGGGTGAGTTGCAACATTTTCTCTACTCAGGATCACGCCGCTGCAGCGATTGCTGCTCGGGGCATTCCGGTTTTCGCTTGGAAAGGCGAAACTCTTGAGGAGTATTGGTGGTGCACATGGAAGGCGCTCGTCAATCCACAAGGTCTCGGACCACAGTTGATTGTCGATGACGGTGGCGACGCAACCTTGCTCATCCACAAAGGATACGAGCTGGAAAACGGTTCGGACTGGGTCACCACTCCCTCCGGTAGCCATGAAGAACAAGTCATTAAGGATCTGCTCAAACAAATCCACAAGGATCAACCAGGTATCTTCCATGAGATCGTGAAGGAATGGAAAGGTGTTTCGGAAGAAACCACCACCGGTGTGCATCGTCTCTATCAAATGGCGAAAGCCGGCACTCTTTTGGTGCCTGCCATTAACGTGAACGACTCGGTGACGAAGTCGAAATTCGACAACCTCTACGGCTGCCGCGAGTCGCTCGTGGATGGCATCAAGCGTGCCACCGACGTGATGATTTCCGGCAAAGTCGGCGTGGTTTGCGGCTACGGGGATGTCGGCAAAGGCTGCGCGCAAGCCCTGCGTGGACAAGGCGCTCAGGTCGTCGTGACCGAAGTCGATCCGATCTGTGCGCTCCAAGCCGCGATGGAAGGCTTCCGCGTGTTGACGGTGGAAGACACCTTGGGCTGGGGCGATATTTACGTAACCACCACGGGCAACAAAGACATCATCCGTCTCGAGCACATGGAGAAAATGAAAGACCAGGCCATCGTCTGCAACATCGGTCACTTCGATAACGAAATTCAGATCGATAAGCTCGATCAAGCCCCCGGCGTGAACAAACTCAACATCAAACCGCAGGTGGACAAATACACATTCCCTGCTGGGAATTGCATTTACATGCTGGCCGAAGGTCGTTTGGTCAACCTCGGTTGCGCCACGGGTCACCCGAGTTTCGTGATGTCGAACAGCTTCACCAACCAGACGCTCGCGCAAATTGATTTGTGGCAAAACAAAGATGTTTACCAAGCCGGTCAAGTGACTGTGTTGCCGAAGCATCTCGATGAAGAAGTGGCGCGCTTGCACTTGGAGAAAATCGGCGCGAAGCTCACCAAGCTCACGCCGGACCAAGCCGACTACATTGGCGTATCAGCGGAAGGTCCCTTCAAGGCGGATCATTACCGCTACTAACCGTGGCGGAGGCGCCTCGCCTCTCAGCCTGCCATCAACTTCTCCGCAACCCCGCCCTCACCGGCGGGGTTGTTTGGTATCAAAACTCACCCGAAAGCAGAGTCTCATTTTTTGTCGATCTCGTCTGCTATCGATAGCAAACCGTAGGCTAGGGCGTTTTTGTGTTCGCCGGCTCATAGAGGGCTTTTGCCACGGCGGTAATGGCAACGCCGTGAGGTCTCGCGGCATCTTTGGGAACCGACCATGCAAGCAGAAAGGCTCGTTGATCAGGGCTGACATCAAAGGCGGTCTGGATCAAAGGCTCCGCATGCTGATCAAGCGGTGCATGTAAGACCATCATCAGTTGATTCTGTTGATTCATGGGCAATGCTGCTTTACCAATGTAGTCCTTGTTGATCAGGTAGGGTTGATCACCCCGTTCCAGTGCGAGAGCCGAGTGGGAAACATTCACGACGATGGCCTGGTGCGACTGAATTTGCGAAGGTGACAAATCAATGATCTTGCACTGGGGGCGCGACCACAATTTTTCCGCAGGATCTTTCCAGACGATGATGCCCAGATGTGTCGCTGTGGGGGACACGGTAAAATCCTCAATGGTCACGAGTCTTGGGCCCTTTTGTTCTTCGGGTGACGAGTTGCCACTCGGATCCGCAGGCATCTGGTAGGAAAACGTTAGAGCGGGCAGCTTGGGCACCGTCATCGCCGGGCTAATCTGATTTTGTGCCGCATGAATGCGAACCGTACCTTTTTTGGTTTTGATGTGGTAGACCACCGGTGGGTATTCGAGCGGATGACGGTATTTTTCCCGCGGCATTCCCGCGGCATCGAGATAGATGATCGGTGGTGCGACGTAGCCCACAGGAATGACGTGAATTTTCAGGCTGGGACCTTGGAGTTCTTCTTCGGTCAACTGCCCTTTTTCCCATTCAGCATCCGCAGGAGGCACGGGGATTTTGCTCAGATCGATGTTGCCCGGCGTGATGGATGGTCCCTTTGCTGCATCAGCCGGGGGAGGTGGCGGCGGTTGCTGTGCCATGATCGTGGGCGTAAAGCTCGAGCAGATGATGAGCAAAGGCAGGACGTAAGCGTAAAATTTCATCAATGATATTTGTTAGATTTCGCCGGCATTCAGCCAGCGGAAGGATACCAATTCGAAGCGGCGGCCAAAGACGCGATTGATTGGAGTGAATCCAGTGGTGGCTGATCCTGTAGCCGTGAATGGAGGCATTTCCGCCGGGTTGCTACGATCCACGTAGTAGGGCATGCGTTGCACCTCCGCTTCGCACCAAGCGCGTGCAGTCACCGTGACCCCATCAGCGGCACGTGCTTCACCGTAAGCTCTGATGGTGAATGTATCGCCGCGGGAGACAAGCAGCGACCCCAACGGTTGCAAGAGATCACCCTGCTGGAGACAGGTGGGCAGACCGATCGCGGCATTATCGCGCATGTGCGTGGGATCCGCCCAAGCATCCAGATTGCTGCCGGGCTCGTAACTGGCCCGACCATGCCCCGTGCGAGTCAGTGCCAGTTCGGTGCGGACGAAGCGTGTGTTGATTCCTGCGTTGTCGATGGCCGCTTGCAAGGTTCCTTTGAGACCTGAAGCGGAGACATTGCTCGACACACCAGTGCTGCGCACGAGTCGGCGATTCACGAAGTCAGCTACCGAGTGAAACGGACCGCGGCGTCGCACTTCCGCAACAATCTGCGTAGCTAGCGCGGTGATTTGTGCATCGCTCAGACGGCGCATGCCTGTCCATACCTGGGGGTCGTAGATGGAATTTGGTTCGTACGCAGCCCCCGTGTTGTTATAGTTACGGGGAAAAGGAGTGCTCTGCCCGGTGCTTCCTCCCAAGCTGAGGCCACGCAATGAGCTGAGCAATGCGCGCCAGGCTGCTGGATCCGTGCAGTTGACATTAAAGCCACCGCGCAGCAGAAGCTGTGATGCAGCCCGATGATAATCGTTGAGAACGGCGGGCTCCGCAGTTCCAATGCTCTGCAAACGACGATTCGCGAGGGGGGCATCGGGATTGGCGGCGAAGGCGGTTTTTTCCGATGCGTTCGCACCCGATAGGAAAAATCGATCCCATAACTCGTAATTCGCCTCATAGGCTAGATCGTAAATTACGGGCTCGCTATTGCGATCCTGTACCATCCATGCGGGTAAGTGGGGAAGTTCTGTCGTCCACATCGATGAAAGCGCACTGTTGACATCCGCACTGCGATCCCGGGATTTGAGGTTTTGGGGGACGAGACTGCCGCCGATGGGATAGTTCGCATGCCAGAGAAAGGGGGTGATTTGCGCATGTTGGAATCGACCGAGCGATACAACCCTCTCCGCGGGTAGTGGCAAATCATAGATGGGATAGACATGGGTGGGCCGTGATGACGCGCCGCCGAAGAAAGGATTGGCGCGGAATCCGTTTGCGGAGGAGTGTGCTGCCATTTCGGGCGAGAGATAAGGCAAACCTTGTTCCCTCTCCACGGCATAGGGTCCCCACATATACCAGTGATGGGACTCAGCATTATCCGTGATGTTATCGTAGGGAGTGTGATGCGACATCGGCGCACGCAAGTTGTAATCGGCCAATACCGCTCCCTGCCACATGCGATCCGCTCCTGCCCCAGCGAGGTTAGAGGGGTTTTTTTCGGCCCACCATTTGAGTCGAAAACCATAATTGGTGCGCGCCCATGGTTCGAAGTCCGAGGTGGTTTCGTAGTTATAGACCATCTCCTGTCCGCCCACCTTCCAACGACCATTGTTAAATCGCCCCTCGTAGCCGCGCTTCCAGTTGTCGGTATCCACCAGTTGCAACAAGGGCAGGTTGAGCAGAGAAGTGTAGTTGTTCGCCGAGCCCAGGTGCATGCTGACTTTGAGTCCGTTGTCGGGATTCCCTTCCCACCAGTCCATCATATCAATCCAATAATACGAACCTTTGTTGTGATCCGCGCGGATGGGTAGATCCTGTGCGGAGACTCCCGGCAGTGCGTTGAGGGTAATGTAAAAATTGGTGAGTTGTCTTGGCGATATCTGGGCGCTCATGACATTTTGTCCCGTGGTGGATCGTTGAACCAGTGGCATAGCTCGCCCCGCGATGGCGGATGCGTTTGGTTTTGGAGAAAAGACCAAGGCTTCGCCCGGTTCGAACGCCGTGCTCTCAATGGTCAATCGCATGCGGTTTTCCTTTGCACCACGAGTGTCGTAGGCAGTGGATATAATGCGTGAACCAGCTGCCCCACCTGCATTGGCGGTGATGCGTTCCACGTCCATCGAATCATTAACCGCGTGATTGAAATCGATGGTGTATTCGGCGGCCGCCAGCCTCACATGGTAGGGGTTCCACAAAATGATGCGTGGAAAAAGGTGCACCGCTAAAAATCCACGAATGTAGGAGAAGCGTGTGTACAGTTGAACCGATGCCATCACGGGGTGTATGGGATGACTTTGGAAACGCTGGAAATTCGGGGCACGGTTGAATTTGCCCATCGCGGTAAGTTCTGATGCGGCAGAGGGGGCCACTCCCGCGGTCGCACTTCTATCGGCAAGCATCGACCACGCACGCAAGGAGCCAAAACGCGGTCCCTGGGTAGAGCGCAGTGTCGAGTTGAGCAAGGGAGTGTTGTCGGTGACAGCGGGATATAGGGGGCCGTTCGCCGGCGCGTTACCCTGAATCAGATATACGGAAAGATCTTTTTTCAAACCTCCGCGGATGGGATCTGATAGCACGCTACGGGACGCCGCTGTGGTCGAATGCCGCCACTGATTCCACGCAGTGCGGCTTCCTGATGCGGTGAGTTCTCCTTGGCGGTGGCTGATGAATTTGCGGATTTCGTCATCGCGCAGCAGTTGATGGTTTTCCAAGCCGGCCAGGACACTAATGCCAGTGCGCGGCGGCTGCATTAAGCGGTTGTTTTCCGTCAGATTCTGGCTATTCACACCGGTGGCAGCATCCGCCTTCGTGGATTGATCGGACACCCAGTAGGCGTATCCTCCGGGTGTCGATCCATTTTGCGTCGTGACCAGAGGCACATCCACAAAGTCTGTGGTTGCTTGCACTGAACCGGGCCCAAGGATTCTGGTCAAAGAGGAGCCTGGAGAGCTTGGTGTGCCATTTCCACTGACCATCCATCGCTGAAAAAAACTTTGCTGTGTAATCGCAGGATTGGTGCGGTCATCGGTAATGCTGGAATCTTGGCGTGTGGTGGTCCAGCGCATGGATGGCAATTCGTTGGAGCCACTCGTTTGCGTGGTTTTCCACACTCCTAGCCAGTGACGGTGCTGGCTGGAGTTGATCATGTCTGCTGCGGCAGTAATGCGTTGATCCGGACCGGCATGACGCTGCAAGTCTCCCAGCGCGAGTTGTAGTGCCAGTCGGGCGTTGGCCCGAGCCTGGACCTGGCCATTTCCTTGCTGCGAACCGCGCAGGGTTACGGATGATAAAGAGAGGACCCCGATGGCAATCATAGTCAACAGCACCAGAAGCGAAATCGTCGTGATTAGCGTGAAACCGCGATGCCGCATCAATTGTATCTCTTGATGCAACTTATCTCCGATTGATTTCATAATATTGCAATGAATTGTGATGCAGATTCTACGCCAAGTAAATACAATGTCCACCAAATTTGATAAAATGAAAAATGTTGGGTACAAAAAATTAACGGGATCTTAATATCTGTAATGAAAATCAAGCGAATTGATGGGCTGCAACAGAGATTCTGAACCCATCACTCTGATTCCTTGGCTAGTGAGTAGAGGGTAGCTTAGCAAGTTTGACGTCGAGAATCCACACCTCATGGCCTTCCGACTCGAATTGGATTTTCCCTTTGATGCGGTCGATCGTCACACCAGAGAGAACTTTTTTGTCATTCACCCAGTGTTCGAACGTGTGGCCAAGGCAGATGAGCTTCATTTCGTTCCATTCGCCCAGTGGTTTTTCGTTGCCCTCCGTTTTCGTGATACGCGTGCCCTTGCTCACTCCTCCGAATGGTTTTTCCCCAACCTGGATCGACGCATTGGGTTGGGTGCCCGGGATAAGCCATAGATCGCCGGCGTCCCCTTGTTGCATCTGGAATTCCATCCCATTGCACCACATTCTGTCTTCGCCGATTGCATGATAGATTAGGCCTGAATTCCGGATGACTTCCGGATTCGCGGTCTCCGCCCAGCGATAGGAAAACGTGAGTTGAAAATTCGCGTATTCTTGTTCTGTCGAAAGATACCCCGTTTTTTTCCCGCTGATATTGATGCAGCCATCATGGCTACGGAAAACGTCCGTGTCACCATCGATCTTGCCCTCATCTTTCACAAACGCATACCAGCCTGCAAGACTTTTGCCATCATACAGAGAAACCGGCTGCTCGGCCCATGCGGTGGCAGCACATACAACGAAAAAAAAACAGAAGATGAAAGGATCTCATCCCTGCGATACGGAGTGGGAAATGTTTTTTTCTCATTTTTTGTGATTTTGCCGGTTTGGCCGCTTTGGCCGCTTTGGCCGCTTTGGCCTCTTTGGCCTCTTTGGCCTCTTTGGCCGCTTTGGGAAATGCTCCAATTTTTTTTGATTTTTTTCTTGAGCTGGCGTAAAATGAGCTTATGTTTGTTTCTGTATTAAAGAAGTATGTAGATTTTCTCAATTTGTCAGAATGAAAATTGCAGATTCGTTAGAATTCCCACAAGAACTCATCCTATGAAAGCAAAAAACTCCAATTATTTGATTCGCCACCTCATGAGCTTGGCCACTCCGGCCTTGATGATGACATTATTTTCGCCTGCCCAAGCGCAGAATCGTTTCTGGGATGGCGGTACGGCCAACATTGCTGGAAACGGCAACGGCGCCAGTGCTGGTGGAACCGGTAACTGGAACACGACATTGACCAACTGGGATCAAGGATCTGGCTTGGCGATGGTTGCGTGGAATAACGCTAATTTGAACACCGCGGTATTTGCTGGCACCGCAGGCACTGTGACGATCAACGCGCCTGTATCCGCAGGCGGGCTTACATTTACGACCACGGGTTATACCCTTGCGGGTGGTGCATCGCCGAACAACCTGACTCTGGGCGGGACCTCTGCAACGATTACGACATCGGCACTAACCACGGCAGGCACGACAACGATTAGCAGCATCATCTCTGGGAATCTTACCGGTGGCCTGACCATTGCCTCTAACGGTGATATGACAGCCTCAGGTGGCGGTGCTGCAGGTCGTGGTGTGATTTTCAGCGGAACTAACACGTTTACGGGAAACATCACGGTGACTTCGGGGCTCTTCAATCCCGGCGCTAATGCAACTCTGGGCAATGCCGCCAACACCATCACACTGAACGGTGGAGGTCTGCTGGCCAACGTGACTAATACGATCTCGCGCAATGTTACTTACGGTACGTCGAATGGCACGATCCGGGTTTATGGCGCACAAACTCTCACCATGAGTGGTGTGCAGAGCGGTACCGGAACTCTCACGAAGACGGATACAGGCATTTTGATTTTTAATAACACTGGTAATAATCGCTCTGGAGCCACTACGATCGCTAGTGGTGAGTTGCGAGCTGTGGCTCCGACTACAGCGGGTGCCTATACGATACTCGGATCGGGTGCCGTCACCGCGAATTCCGGCACTACCCTGCGTTTTTTCACGGGCAGCACCGCGGCTGCTATCATTTACGCCAACGCCATCAATTTGAATGGTGCTACTCTCATCAATGAAGATGGAAACCATACGCTCACGGGAGCGATTGCGCTCACCGGCACCAACACCATCAATGGAGTTTGGGGCGAAAAAAATCTGACCCTATCAGGTGTTGTGAGCGGAGCTGGTAACATCATCAAATCAGGTGCGGCGCGCTTGATTCTCACAGGCGCTAATACATACTCGGGAACGACTACGATCAACGCGGGATCTGGTGCTTTGCAAGTGGGGGATGGAAGCACCACGGGAGCATTGGGCACGGGGGCTGTCACGAACAATGCCTCGCTCATTTTCAATCGCGGCAATGCCATGACCGTTGCGAGCGTGATCAGCGGCACCGGCTCGATTACTCAATCAGGTGCGGGAACCACATCCCTTACTGCAGCCAATACCTTCAGTGGAGGCACGACTCTGGCCGCGGGCGGACTCAGCATCAGCAATGCCACGGGTTTTGGCTCGGGCAGTGTTACGATCACAAGCACCACTGGTACCACGATCACGGTTGCCAACAATGCGGCCACCACCGTAGCCAATAATTTTGTTTTGCCTGCGCCCGTAACGGCGCAGAATTATAACATTATCAAAAACACGGCGAGTGCGACTACGGGAACGGAGCTCACGCTCTCGGGCGTGATCAGCGGTGGCGGTGCTAATGCTAAACTTCTTCTCAACAGCAGTACGGGAGGTGACACAACAACTACCTACCGTTTGTCTAACACGAATACCTTCACCGGTTCGGTACAAATATTCCGTGGTGGTGTGATCGTAACCAATCAGAGCTCTCTGGGAGCAAGCACGAACGTTCTCGAACTCAACAGCAACAACTCTCCTCTGGGTGATTTGCGATTCGAGAGCGGCTTTACGTTGCCGAATCCTGTATCACTGCTGTTGCCTGCGACGATCAGTTCCAATGGATTCAGTGCTGCGCTCTCTGGTGCTGTCAGTGGATCCTCTGCATTGAACAAAGTAGGTGCGGGTAGTTTGACACTATCCGGTGCTAACACAGCCGCAGGAGCCATGACTGTTTCGGCTGGCACACTGTCACTGGACTACAGCACGCAGGATAACAGCAAGTTGTCCGATACCGCTTCGTTGACTCTTGCTGCAGGAACGTCGCTCAATCTTACGAGCACTGCGGCCTCGACGCATGTGGAAACGATTGCTTCCACGACGATTAATGGCTCCGTATCGATCACGCGCAGTGGCAGCAGCTTAAACAAAATTGCGTTAGGTGCGATCACGAACGTCGGTGGTGCACTTGCGATCAGTGCTGACAACGTTGCCACCACCACTGTTGACATGACGAACGGCTTGTTGCCTGCCTACATTTCTGTCAATGGATCACGTGCCACAAAAGACTTGGATAATAACATTCTCGCCTACACAGGCTTCACTGACGTGGATCGCCTAGGTGGCAGTATTGCTGATGCTCCCGGTGCAGACATTCGCATCGTGGAAGCTGGCACCTCGGGTAATGTGACTTTGGCAGCTTCTGGCACCACTACGGTGGGAACCATTTTCAACGCTGGCACGGTTGCACCGACGCTGATCGACCTCGGTGAAGGAAGCACTCTGCGTTTGAATGATCTGGGCACCATTGCTGCCGGGGTGAATGGTCTCACCATCACGAATGGCGCGATCACCGCAGGAGGAGTCGCTGACACGGCCGGCACCTTGGATCTCTTTAATGATAGCGCCATCGTAACCACGATTGGTTCCAGTCTAGCCGATAACGGCGCGGGTGTAGTTGGTTTGGCGAAATCCGGCACAGGCGTTGTCGTCTTGAGTGGCGCAAATACCTACTCGGGAGCGACAACGATCAACGGCGGCACGCTGGCTCTTGCTGGTGGCAGTGCCATATCCAACACGGGTGACGTGATTCTTAGCAATACGGGTGCGATTTTGCGTGTCGACGCCAATGAAACCATTGGTTCACTGACGACGTCTTCTCCCAGTACGGTCAATTTGCAAGCTAACGCGCTTACGGTCTCTACCACCACGAATACAACCGTGGCTGGCATCATTGCCGGCACGGGTGGATCGTTGGTCAAAGATGGGCCAGGAACATTGACACTGATTGGTGCAAACACATACACGGGCGGAACGACCGTAACAGCTGGTGTTCTCAACAGTCGCTTCAACACAACACAAAACTCGATCGGAACAGGCGCGGCCTCGATTGCGTCGGGAGCGACACTGAGCATTGATAACACCAACACGTCCGGAACAACCCCCGTGTTCGCGAACACGATGACGGGAAGCGGCCTGTTGCGCGTGACTTTTGCTGCCAACACGACGGCACGAAATACCACGATCTCTGGTGTGGCTGGCTTTGCGGGAACCATTCAGTTGTCCAACTTGGGCGCAAATGGTGACAAGTGGAGCGTAGCCGGTTTGACGAGCACTGCATCCGTCGTTGTCGATAGCGGTTCACAATTGTTTCCGAACACCACCGCTTCCAGCTTTGCAGGTGGCATTACTCTCTCAGGAACTGGCAACAGCGAGAACCGAGGTGCCGTTCGCCTTGGTACAACTCTGGGCGGAAATGTCACCTTGTTAGCTGATACTACAATCGGTGGTGAAGGCGGCACGTTGACGGGAGCGATCTCGGGTGGAGCAGCCAGCGCGATGACGATGACTTTGGGAACGGCAAACTCCACAACGGGATCTACGCTGAGCGGCAATATCTCGAATGGAACCGCCACATCTTTGAGCATCACTGCACTCAACGGAACGAACACATTGAGTGGTTCTAACAGCTACACTGGTGCCACTACCGTAACAGCGGGAACCTTCAATATCCTTGGTACGCAAACTGGCGGTGGTGCGGTGAATGTAAACGGTACATCCACGCTCAATCTCGCAGGAGCGGTGACGGGCTCGACCGTGACCATGGCCGCGGGCACGACGCTGCGTGGCGAAGGTTCCGCTGGGGCTTTGACGTATTCTGGAGCAGGAACACTGCTTATCAATCCAGCGACCACTGAAGCACTCACCCTATCCGGTGCACTCACCATGACGGGTGCCACTACCGTGAATTTTGCCGGGGGCGCTCCTACATCGGGCGCGATTCGTGTGATGAACTTCGGAAGCACAACTGCCAACGCAGCGAATTTCGTGCTGGCCAATTCCTCGAATTTCCGTAGTCCGTCGTTCACAGTTAATGCAACAAATGTTGAGCTCAGCCTCGGCAATACCGATCTGACTTGGACCGGAACGGGCGGCACGAACTGGAATGTCAATACTACAACCAACTGGAACAATACGGTGCCAGCTGCCGCTACCTTCTTCTTCGGTGACGCGGTTACGTTCAACGACAGTCCCGGCGCCAACCAAACGGTCAACATGGCGGTCGATGTGCAGCCTTCCAGCGTCACCTTCAACAATAGCACGATCAGCTATGCGCTCGTGGCTACGACAGGGAGAATCATTGGCACGACGGGCATTACGAAAAATGGCACGAACAATGTGACTCTGGGCGGTGCTAACGGACAAAACTACACGGGGCTAATTGCAGTGAATGCAGGCTCACTCACCATGGGGTCACGTGATGCTTTCGGATTGTCATCTGGCATTTCTATTGCGAGCGAAGCTTCCGTGAACATCAATGACCAAACTCCCGGGGCTGTCACAACGGGTGGCTATACTTACACAATTCAAGGCACGGGTGTAGCAAATGCAGGAGCCATCCACAATACGACCGCAGTTCCTGCGGGAGTGGCATCGAACGCCGGTGTGAGAACCTTGAATCTCGCTGGAAATGCTTCGATCGGTGGTACGAGCCGATTTGATATTGGTTTTGCCAACACCGCGGGAACGGGTGGCATCAATGGCAATGGCTTTACGTTGACAAAGGTGGGAACCAACCCCATCCATGCCCGCGGACCTGCTACCAATGTGAATTACGTAGTGAATGAAGGGACGCTCGGTTTCGAAAACGTCGCAACCGCATCAGGCACCAACGATATTGTGGTGAACAGTCCGGGTAAAGTCGCTGTGGTGGGAGCGCTCACGCTTCCGAATAATGTCACGGTGAATACTGGTGGCACGATTGCAGGTTTCACGACGGCCGGCGGCGTTTGGTCTGGCAATATTGCGCTGGCCTCGGGATCTAATATCGAAGCTGGAGCTGATTTCTCGATTTCCGGCACGGCAACCCTGGATTCATCAGGATCGCTCAATAAGGTTGGTGGTTCACAGTGTGCGATCACAGGTTTTCTGGTGGGATCTGGCGGTGTATTGAATCACAATGCTGGAACCATCCAAATCGGCAATCTCGGGGCTACGGGATCCATTACGGGCTTCCCTACCATTAATCTGGGCAACGGCGTTTTGTTCCGCAACCGCTTGACGACGGTGAATAACACCATCAGTTCCAATTTCAACTTCGCCAATGCCTCTGCAGAAGTTCGCCAGCATGGTGCTTTAACGACTGATACATTGACATTGACAGGCACGGTGGGCACAAGCACGGTGAACGGGATCCTTCGTACGACATTCGGTCGCATGGTGTTGGGTTCTGGCGCGAGTTCCACTGTCAATATGGTGGCGATCCAAGGTGCGCCCGCTTCCGGTCCTGGTGTGATCGAGGTGGCTACCGGCGCAACGCTGACATCGCCGTGGTTTAACATCGGCCAAGATAGTTCCAATTCGGGCATTCTGAGTGTTACGGGTGGTACTGTTACGGCATTGACGGGCGGCGGTGGAGGCAACAACGCGGTTCGCATCGGTCACTGGAACAACAACAGTGCTACAGTCCCCAGTCAGCTGAATGTATCGGCGGGTCTGTTCGATGCCAGTGCAGCCAATTTGACTACATTCGTCGGATGGGACGGCTTCGGAACGATGACGGTAGGTGGTGGGGCGAGTGCCGCTACCGCACGTGTCACTGGGTTGCAGTTGGATGGCAATGGTGACTCCCCGACATACAACGACACGGCCACGATGCTGCCCAATGGCACTCTTGAAGTGGGAACGGGCGGTATCGCTGGTGCTTCGACGAATGATTTCGTCATTCTTGGCGGGGGCACGATTCGCGGTGTAGCAAATTCCACTTGGTCTGCAAGAATGGATGCCACAGCGGCTACGACTTCTTTCCTTGCGGCAAATACGGGCGTGATCGTCACGCAATCGGGTTCATTGACAGGAACGGGAACGATCGAAAAAACCGGCGCGGGCATTTTGCAGGCAACTGGTGGCGTATTCCCCGGAACCTTGACATCGTCGGGCGGCGCACTGCATCTAGGCAGCACCGCGTGGACAGGATCGACCTTCTTGTTGCGTTCGGCTGCAGGTGGTGTGATCCAACCCGGAACGCCCAGCACGGCTGCGTCTGTCACAGTCAATGCCCTTACGTTCAATGGAGGCACGCCGACATTCCGTGCCAATTTTAACGGAGGTGCTTTCGGCGACAGATTCTTGGTATCCAGCACGGATGGTTTCCGCGTTGATGCGCCTACGGCACTGACGGTGATCCCAGGTAGTGATTTGTTCCTATTTGATAAGATTCCGTTGATTGATTACAATGGAACGATCGGCGGCACCGAGGGCTTTGCGGGCTTGACCGCAACAGCTGCTGGAAACCCCCACTACATCCTTAGTCTTGAGAATGATGAGGTGAATACCGTGGTGAACGTTGTCATCGAAGGCTTGGATTCGGTGGTGTGGAAGGGCAGTGTCAATGGCACTTGGGATGTGAATACCACTGCCAACTGGGAGACTCTCAGCGACGCGCAGGCCAGCAATTTCTACTCGCTGGATGCCGTGCGATTCAATGATGACGGCGCAGCAGCACCGCTTGTTACACTGGCGGGGACCATCAATCCATCCTCGGTTCAATTCGATGCCGTGGCAGATTACACTTTGCAAGGTGATCCCATCATAGGTTCGGGAACATTTCAGAAGTTCAACACGGGTACTGTGACTTTGCTGAATAACAATACCTACACAGGTGCAGTTACGATCAATGGTGGCAGTGTGCGTGTGGGCAATGGTGGCACGACCGGTGCGCTGGGTGGTTCCGGTAATATCAGTATTGGAACATCAGGAACATTGGAGATCAGTCGCTCCGACGCTCAGACCCTGACTCGCACCGCCATCGGCGGAGGCACGCTGGTCAAGAGCGGCACGGGAACACTTACCGTGAACTCTGCCAACCATGTTGTTGATTTTGTGGTGAATGAAGGTACTTTCGCACCTCGCGGCGGCGCATGGGCGACAAGTTTTGCCGCAAATCGCACTATTACGGTCAATACTGGCGGGACACTTGACACCACGACACACGCACTTGGTGGCTTGGGCGGTGCTACTCGTCCCAACAATATCGTGATCAATGAGGACGCCATCTGGAAGCTGAATAATGAGCAGCAGTTGCCTAACACAGCCCTGACCCTAAATGCGGGCATCGTCAATGGTCCTGGCGACGTTCGTGGTGGTGGCACAATTGCTACGATTGCTCACGCGACGAAATCATCCGTCATCAACGCGCCAATCAGCACGGGGAATGGTGGTGTCACGTTCAACACGGCAGACGGTGATGTAGCGGTTGATTTATCGGTGACCGGCGCGATCGTGGGTGGCAATGTCATCACGAAGATAGGTGCAGGCACGATGGTGCCGAGCGGAAACAACTCTTACACCGGGGGGACTGCTCTGAACGGTGGTGTTCTCGTTGCATCAACTGTTGCAGATGCCGGCGGTGTGGGCAGCATTGGTGTTTACACCTCTGGCTCTCCCGGCTATCTGGGCATCGCCAATGATGCAACGTTCCGCTATACGGGCACCGGTACAGAAACCACGGCTCGTAACCTTTGGATCGATACCGGCACTCAGAACAAGACGATCGATGTGGTGAGTGCCACAGCATCGCTGACCTTTAGTGGCACTGCTGGTAACATCAACAAGCCTTTCACCAAGGCCGGTCTGGGAACTCTCACCCTGGTGGACGACATCGTCACCGATGGGGCGGTAACCGTATCCGCAGGTCGTCTGATTCTGACGGGCAATAATTCACACACAGGAGTTACCACCATCACTGGCGGATCCTTGGAAATCGGTTCGGGCGGAAGCGCCGGAACACTGGGCAGCGGTGCTGTCACAAACAATGCCTCGTTGATTATCAATCTCAGTGCAGCCTTGACGGTCGGTAACGTAATTTCCGGAACCGGAACGTTGACCCAATCGGGAAGTGGAACCACGACTCTAGTAGGAAACAACGACTACAGCGGAAGTACTGTGATCAGTAGCGGTGCCCTTGAGGTGGGTGCTGGCGGAACGGCGGGAACGCTGGGAAGCGGTGCCGTGACAAACAACACCAGCCTGACCTTCAATCGCAGTGACGCGCTGACGGTGGCCAATGAGATCTCGGGAACGGGGACCATGACGAAGAATGCAGCAGGCACCCTGACAATGACGGGAAGCAGCAGCTATTCCGGCGCCACCACGGTAGCGGCAGGAACCTTGCTTGCGAACAATACTTCCGGTTCTGCCACGGGCACGAGTGCGGTATCGGTCAGTGCCGGAGCGGTGCTTGGTGGAACGGGCAGCATTTCCGGCACGGTTGCCGTGGCCGGCACCGGCAGCATTGCCCCAGGTGTGACGATCGGTCAATTGACGACCGGCGCATTGACACTTGCGGGCACTTACACCTGCGATGTGGATGCTACCAGTTCGGATGTGCTTGCCGTCAATGGAAACATCGATCTCACGGGGGCGACTCTTACCATGAGCGGCGCGATGACCGCATCGAGCTACACGATTGCCACCTACACCGGCACGCGCACGGGAACCTTCACTCTTTCTCCAGCGTTGCCTGCCGGTTATGAGATGGATTACAGCACCGCTGGCGTGATCAAGATCGCCAAGTCGGGCTACAACTCCTGGGCATCGATCAATGCTCCTACGGGCCAATTCAACGACGACTTCGACGGCGACGGTGTCAGCAATGGCATCGAGTTTGTTGTTGGTGGAACCAAAGATAGCAACGATGGCAATAAGCTGCCGCAAGTGACGACGGATGGAAGCAATCTGATTTTCACGTTCATCCGCAGCAAGGATTCGATCACTCCTGAAATAGCGGTTGCTGTGCAGGTCGATACCGATCTGGAGGATTGGCCAACGAGTGGTGCGAACTACTACGCGGTGCCATCCGCGCCCGTGGTGAACACTCCGGGCCTTTCGGTGGTCGACAATGCTCCTGCGAATGACCAAACCATCACCCTGACGGTGCCGATGGGAACAGATACGAAGAAATTCGCCCGCCTATCGGTCACGGTTGCCGCGCCTTGATCTTCCCTAGGCCCTACGTGCTTTAGCGATGATACATCCGGTCTCCTGCTCAATCGCGGGAGACCGGATTGTTTTGGTAGTCGGTGGGATTCATCGATCTATGGAAAAAGCAACGTGATACGACTTGCAAAGCGCGCAAGATTGTGAAACCTTTCACAAGCTTCACCACGACACATGCCAGCGATCACCAAGCAACCGGGACACAGCGATTCTTTTCCATTCGAACTCGTACGACCGCACTTGGAGCTTGTGGAGGTGGCGATCCGCGAGCAGGTGAGGGCCTTTGATCCGATGGTGGAGCCTTACGTTTCCTACGTCTGCAACACTTCTGGCAAACGAATCCGTCCGGCACTGGCGGTATTGACAGGCGGCGCATTGGGCGAGGCGAATGAAAATCACCGCAAAATCGGCGTCATTCTCGAGCTCATTCACATGGCGACGCTGGTGCACGATGACATCATCGACGGCGCCAGCACCCGCCGCATGGTTCCCACGGCGAATGCGAAGTGGGGTAACGGGCTTTCTGTTCTGTTAGGCGACGCTTTGTTTTCTCATGCGCTGACCTTGGCGACGGACTTTGACTCGATCGACATCTGTCGCAAGGTCGGTCATGCCGCGCGGGAAGTGTGCCAGGGAGAAATCATGCAGACCCAGCGTCGCTTCGATCTCACGCTGACCAAGGAAGAATATTTCCAGATCATGGAAATGAAAACAGGTGCTCTTTTTGCTGCCGCTGCGGGCCTTGCGGCGAAGCTTTCTGGAGCCAGTGAGGAAGTTGAGAAACGCATGTATCAATATGGTCTGCGCCTCGGCGCGGTGTATCAGATTTACGATGACTGCCTCGACCTCGTGGGTGTGGAGGAAACGGTGGGCAAGACATTGCGCACGGACTTAGAAAAAGGAAAACTCACGCTACCGATTTTGAATCTGTTAGAATCCGCCAGTGATGCGCAGCGCATGAAGCTCACGGCGCGCATCATCAATCAGCAACCGCTCGATTTACCGGTGCTTGTTGGCATTGCCGAGTATGAAGGCGCTGTAGAGAGTGCGATCGATACCGCCAAAGACTTGTTAGGCCAATGCCACGATGACTTGTCGGTGCTACCGGATAATGAAAGCTCACAAGCCCTTCATCAGATCGCGCGTTTCCTCGGATCTCTGCTAGAGAAATGCCGTCGCTGAGAGGGCGTCCCACTCCATGGCAGAAGAACTCGTCAGCGCCGCCGATGAAAACCGCAAGGCTGCGAAGGCCACGGGGAAAATTGGCATTGCTGTGATGTTGAGTCGCATTCTCGGGTTGATTCGCGATATATTCATGGTGCGTCTTTTTGGCACCAGTCTTCTAGCGGATTGCTTCAATCTCGCCTTCAAGATCCCCAACTTGCTGCGCGATTTGTTTGCGGAGGGTGCTTTGTCGCAAGCTTTTGTCACGACGTTTTCCAAGCGCCTGAAGGAAGAGGGCGAGACATCTGCTTGGTTGTTGGCGAATCGCGTACTCTCGCTGGCGGTGGTGGTCATGAGCGGGGTAACCATCGTCGGCGTGTTACTGGCACCTTGGATTGTAGATTTGATCCTTTCGTTTGCCGATCAATCGTTTGGACCAGAGCAGCGTGAACTAATCGTTTTGTTGGCAAGGATTATGTATCCATTTATTTTACTGGTCAGTATTTCTGCACTGGTAATGGGGATGCTCAATGCAAAGCAGGTGTTCGGCATGCCGGCTCTGGCTTCGTGTTTTTTCAATCTTGGTTGCATCATCGGCGGAGGATCTCTCGGTTACTGGATGGATCCGCAGTGGGGTGAAAAAAGTCTGATCGGCATCAGTATCGGCGTATTGATTGGCGGCATGGGACAATTGGTGGTGCAGTTTCCCTCGCTCAGGCGCGTTGGTTTCCGGTTGCAGTGGGATCGTTTATGGAGTGACAGTGGCGTCAAAAAAATCATCGCGCTGATGGGGCCGGCGATGATTGCCGCCAGTGCGGTGCAGGTGAATGTGATGGTGAATGCGATGTTTGCGACCAGCACGGGTGAGGGCGGAGTATCGGCACTGAATTATGCATTTCGTCTGATGCAGTTGCCCATCGGTATGTTCGGTGTGGCGGTGGCCACGATTACCTTACCTGCTCTGTCGCGTGCTGCAGTCGGGGGAATTGGCCGTGAGTTTTCGCCTACCTTGGCGCGCGGTTTGAATTTGGTCACCATTCTTGTTCTGCCTTGTGCGGTAGGGCTTTCGCTGTTGGCTACACCGCTGGTGGCGATGATCTTCAAGGGGGGCGACATGCACCACAGCAGCACCAGTATGATTGCTGGAGCTTTGCAGTGTTATGGCTATGGATTGGTTTTCTACAGTTGGATCAAGATTGTGCAACCGGCGTTTTATGCGATCGACAAACGCTGGGTGCCAATGGTCATCAGCTTCATCGCGATGGGACTCAATTTTTCCCTCAATTGGTATTTTGTAAGAGTCATGCAGTGGGGTCATGAATCGCTGGCCTTGACCACAAGTTTGCTTGCGGTGGTGAATTTTCTACTGCTCTACGGCATGCTTCATCGGTTGGTGGGTGGGCTTTCGATTCACTCGCTCTGGAGCACCCTGTGGCGCTGCGCGATCGCTGCGGGATGGATGGGTGCTTTGTGTTGGCTGGCGGATGAGTATCTTTTTGTGCAGTTGGACGGCTTGTCATGGGTGATGCGCTGTTTGGTTCTCAGTGCCGTCATCGGGGTGGCCGCTGCGCTGTATTTCACTGCCTGCTATCTGCTTGGTGTCAGGGAAACGCGCGATTGCTTGGGCATGGTGCTGCGACGCGTTCCAGGTCTGAAAAGGTTTGCGCCGGGTGCGGGGAAATGATTCAGTGATGCCATGCGCGCGCGATTGACCAAAGAATTTCGTTTTGAAGCAGCTCACACTCTGCCGAGCCTGCCAGAAGATCACAAGTGCCGCAAAATGCATGGCCATAGTTTCAAGGTGACGGTCACGATCGAGGGCGAAGTCGATGAAAAAATTGGTTGGATTTATGATCACAAGCGTATTTCTGATGCAATGAATCCTTTACTGGAATTGTTAGATCACGGTTACCTCAACGATATCGAAGGACTGGAGAGTCCTACGATTGAAAAGATGTGCGCGTGGTTCTGGCGCAGGATTGAGGAGCAGTTGCCCGGGCTCTACGAGATTTGCATTTATGAAACGCCGACGGCGAGTTGCTCGTTTCGCGGTGAGTTCTGAAGTTACCCGACCATGTGTTTGGCGAGGATCGCCATCTTGCGGAAGTTTGAGAGGCTATAGCGTTTCTGGAATACCTTAAAACCATTCGCGCGCATTTGCTGAAGAACGCTGTGATAGATATCGCGCATGACCTCTGCTGCGATCAGCGCCTTGCGATCACTGGCCGGCAAGCTGGCACGTGCTTTCTCATACAAAGCCTCGGCGCGTTTTGCCTCGAAATGCATGAGGGAAAAAAACCGATCGTCCACGGTGCGCGCGATGAGATCCGCCTCGCTGTAGCCGAAACGCTTCAAGTCTTCCAGTGGCAGATAGATTCGTTTGCCGTTATCTAGGTCCTCGCGGATGTCGCGCAGGATGTTGGTGAGCTGCAGTGCATGGCCAAGAGCTACGGCGTAGGTTTCTGAGGCGGGATGCGTCGCACCGAAAAGTTTTAGCGAAATCAGCCCCACTGCACAGGCGACTTTCCAAGTGTAGCCTTGGAGGTCCTCCCATGTTTGAAACCGCTGCGGCTCGGTATCCATCATACAGCCATCGATGATCGCCACCATCAGCTCCCGGGGGATTTGATATTTTTCCTGCATGGCGAGGACTTCTCGTTGGAACGAAGTCGGCTCGGTAAATCCTTTGCTAATACCCTCCCGCCACTCTAACAAATCAGCTTTGCGGTTTTCCACAGGGCGGGATTCCTCATCGGCAATGTCATCGATCACACGGCAGTAGGCGTAAAAAACGACCATGTCTTCCCGCCGTTCCTTCGGTAGGATGTTCAGGGCAAAGGCGAGGTTGGATTTTGCCTTGCGGGTGATTTCAGACGATCTCATTTAATAAAGCCCCAGTGCCCCGTAGTGAAGGGCCAGAGAGAGAAGAGTGCCGGACCGACGAGATTGAACTCTTTCACGCTGCCCCAGTAGCGAGAGTCGAGCGAGTTGCCCGAATTATCTCCCAGCGCTGCATACTCGCGCATGCCACGCGGTGCGGTGGCTGCGAGAGCGAGTTCATCGCCCGACTTAACGATTTCCGCAGCCGGGTGATCGCCGTAGGAATAGCCATGACCGCCCATCCGTCCTTGGTTCGGAAAGGTGAAGACTTGGTTGATGCCCTTTTCTGTGGCGATCTTGCCATTGACAAAAAGGTGTGGACTATCGAGGGAAATGGTATCGCCAGGCACGCCGCAGAGCCGCTTAATGTAATGCGTTGCCTTCGCTTGATCACTACCGCTGAACTTGCCGATCTTGCGCTCGATGCCGAGGGTGTCGAACACAAACACCTCGCCCCGTGTGGGCTTGCGGAAGTGATAGGAGATTTTGTCCACCAAGACCAGGTCCCCGCCATCGATGGTGCCCTGAAACATGATATCTCCTTTTTCGAAACTTTTTCTCCCCATCAAGGCTTGATCAGTTTCATTGATGGGAGCCGGAAATGTCACAGAAGATCCGTTTTCGAAAATGATTTTCGTGCGCGAGAAGAATAGGAACGTAGCGTCTTCGCGGCTTCTGATGCGTCCTGTTGTCGGAGCCTTGATGACGGTCCACTGCCTGCCGCGGGTGGCCCAGTCGAACGCCTGTTTCCCGAGCCATGGTTTCTTGAAGTTTTCGTCGAAGTTCGGAGTCGCGATGATGCCGTTGAGTGTCGGCTGCATCGAGCCAGTGGGAATACGAAACGGTTGAATCACGTAGGAGCGCAGACCCAGTGCCACGACGAGAGCGACAAAGATGACCTCCACGTTTTCCTCGAACCAACGGGGCGCGCGATAGTGTGGTAGTGCATTTTCGCAGGTGGCACGCAGTTGTCGTGAGCATTCTTCAGCAGCTTCACGCTTGCCGTTTTTGAGAGCCGCGCGCAGATCGGAGAGACGCGATTCGATTTCATCGATGCGGTCCGGCTTGAGCAGGTCACGCTTGTAATCAAGAAACTTCTGCGCGCCCTTGAGCAGCAGTTGCATTTCCTTTTTCCACTTCGGTGTAAAAAACATCGACGTCACCCTGCACGATTCGCCTTCTTGTGACAAGTGTAAAGCGGGGAGTCTGGTCGTCGCGTAATTCCTATCAAACTCTGCGCTTTATCATTCCTCTGATTGACGTGGCATGCCGGAGGCACGCCAGATGACGATCTGATGGGCCAGAAGAAAGTTCAGCAGAAATAAAATCGCAATGCCGATAGTGTGAACAGTGCGGCGGTTTCGCTTCGCAAAACGAGGTCGCCTAGGCTCGCGGGCTGATATCCGGCATCGAGGGCGAGTTGCGTTTCTTCTGATGAAAAATCTCCCTCGGGGCCGATCATTGCGGTGACTTGTTCGCTGGCGGGGAGAGCTTCGATCACGCGGCGTAAGGGTTGGGCGCCAGGTGCGAGAGAGGCGATGATTTTTCCTCCGTCGCGCTCTTGTGCGAGAAAGTCTCTGCCATCCACGGGCGGTTCCACGATAGGCATCCAGTATTGACCGCTCTGTTTGCAGGCTTCCAGAGCGACTTTCTGCCACTTTTGCGCTTTTTTGATCGCTTCTTGAGCATCGTATTTCACGACGGTATGCCGCGTCACTAGAGGCACGATGTGCGCGACACCAAGTTCGACAGCTTTTTCGATGATCCACTCCATGGTTTTTCCCTTTGGTACGGCTTGGGCAAGTAGGAGGGTGGGGCCGGGAGATGGATGAAAGAGCACATCGCCAATTTCTAACGAAACGGTATTTTTCCGCACATCAAGGAGCGTGGCGGTGGCGCTGCGACCGCAACCGTCGAACACCGTGATCGTATCGCCCGCGGCATGGCGCAGCACTTGCGCGCAGTGACGAGATTCTTCTTCCTCCAGTTGCGCCTGGGAATGCCAGGCAGCGGGAGGAAGATAGAAGCGTGCCATGACAGGAATCTGTTAGAGATCGAAGAACCGCTTAGCCTTGGCAAAGAAGCTCTTCTCCATGGGCTTATTTTTCTCGCCGATCGATTCCCCGAAGGCGCGCAGTTTTTCCTGTTGCTCGATGTTGAGTTTGGTCGGTACCTCCACTTGCAAGGAAACGTGAAGATCACCTCGGCGTCCGCCGCTGAGATTGCTCATACCTTTTTCCTTGAGGCGGAAAACGGTGCCGCCCTGGGTGCCAGTGGGGATTTTGATCGAGGCTTGGCCATCGAGAGTGGGAACTTTCGTTTCACCACCGAGCGCGGCGGTGACAAAGGAAATCGGCACTTCGCAGAGCAGATCGTTGCCATCGCGCTCGAAAAAATCGTGCTTTTTGATGATGAGGAAAACGTAGAGATCGCCCGAGGGACCGCCGCGCAGGCCGGCATCGCCATTGCCCGTGGAGCGGAGGCGCGTGCCGGTATCCACGCCAGCGGGGATTCGGATCTTGATTCTGGTTTCCTTTTGCTCGCGGCCCTCGCCATGGCAGGTATCGCAGGGATCAGAAATCAGTTCGCCGCTACCGTGGCAGGTGGGGCACTCGCTTTGTTGCACAAAGATTCCGGCCGAGCGGGTGACCACGCCACGACCGCCGCAGGTGTGGCATTTTTTCGTGCCGCTACCACTTTTCGAGCCCGTGGTGCCGCAGGTCGCGCAGGCGACGAAGCGCTCGATGAGCAGCTCCTTTTCCACACCGCGCGCCGCCTCTTCCAGCGTCATTTCCAGATCGTAGCGCAGATCACTGCCACGTTGTTTGCCGCTTTTGCGTCGCCCGCCTCCACCTCCGCCGAACATGTCCTCGAATCCTCCGCCGAACGCGCCGCCGAAGACCTCGCGGAACAGATCCATCGGATCGTGGAAACCACCGCCGCCTGCACCACCACCAGGACCGTTGAAGGCTTGGTGCCCGTAGCGATCATAGGCCGCGCGTTTTTCTTCATCTCCGAGAACGTCATAAGCCTCGCCGAGTTCCTTGAATTTTTCCTCCGCCGCCTTATCGCCTTGGTTTTTATCGGGATGCCATTGCATCGCCAATTTGCGATAGGCCTTTTTGATCTCATCGGCACTGGCCGACTTGCTGACGCCAAGAATTTCGTAATAATCGCGTTTTCCCGCCATACCTTTTTATTCTGCTGAATCTTCCTTGGCTTTGGCGACGACCACATTGGCCGGGCGCAACAGACGATCACGTAAGCGGAAACCGCGGCGCAGCACGCGCAGGACGGTGCCGGGCGCAACATCGGTGCTGACCTCTTCGCTCACGGCCTCGTGAATGTTCGGATCGAAGGCGAGGTGCAGCGCCACGATTTCCTCCACGCCTTGCTGGCTGAGGAAATCGGCGAACTGCTTGCGCACCATATCCATGCCAATGTAAATCATGGAACCGGGATCATTCGATGCCGCCATCATGCCCATTTCGAAGTTATCGAGGATGGGGATGAGTTGCTCGAAAAGATCTTGATTGCCGAATCGCACGGCTTCTTCGCGTTCGCGAGCCACGCGTTTGCGGAAATTATCGAAATCCGCCGCCGTGCGCACGGCCAGATCGCGCCAGCGCGCTACCTCTTCTGCCATGGCTTGTGCTTGATCGCCGGCTTCTTGGTCTTCGGTATTGGCAAGCGCGGGATCTTCCGGCATGTCCAGTTCAGTGGTTGTTGTCTCTTTTTCGCTCATACGCCCGTATCTCTACTCAGGAAAAGTGTTTCGTCAACTCTGGACTCAGCCATTTGCCAGGTGCAGCAAATTCCACGCGCTGACCAGCGCGCGCAGTCCCGCCATTTCAATGGAGCTGTCAATGCCTGCGCCCCAGAGCAAACGGCCATCGTCCGCCTGCAACTGCACGTAGGCCGCGGCACTCGCATCGGAACCACCGCGCACTGCGTGCGAGCGGTAGTCGGTCACCTTGAAGTCCTTCAATCCACCGCCCTCCAGTGCATGGACAAAGGCATTGATCGGCCCATTCCCGCGGCCGAGCAGTTGTTTCGGCTCACCTGCATGGATGATCGTGGCGCGGCACTCGACCACGCCGCGCTCATCGGTCAGGTGGATGAGTTCGTATTCCGTGACCTCCAGCGGACGCGTGACGTTGGCGAAATGCTGGTGAAACGCTTCGCCGATTTCATCCGCGGACATTTCGCGGCCCCACTGATCGGCGAGATCGTAAATGAACTTGCCCACCTGCGGATGCATCGTTTTTGGCAAATCCAGACCGTGCTCGCGATCGAGAATGTAGGCCACGCCGCCTTTGCCGGATTGCGAGTTGATGCGGATGATCGCCTCGTAGCTGCGACCGATGTCCTGCGGATCGATGGTCAAATACGGCACCGACCACGCGATTTCCTCTGCGCTCGCGGCACGATCGTGTTCGCGTCGGTCCAGGCCTTTTTTAATCGCGTCCTGGTGAGATCCGGAAAACGCCGTGAAGACTAGCTCACCTGCATACGGCTGACGCTCCGGCACGACCAAGCGACAGCAGCGCTCATAGACGTGACGCACGGAGGCCAGATCGGAAAAGTCCAGTCCAGTGGAAATGCCGTGGCTGTTCATGTTTAGCGCGACGGTGACGATATCGAGATTGCCCGTGCGCTCGCCGTTGCCAAACAAAGTGCCCTCTACACGATCCGCACCAGCGAGCAAGCCCAGCTCGGTGGCGGCCGTGCCCGTGCCACGGTCATTGTGCGTGTGCAAGGAAATGATCACACTGTCGCGATCACGGATGTTTCGGCACATCCATTCGATCTGATCGGCATGCACATTCGGCAAACACCACTCGACGGTGTTGGGCAGATTGAGAATGATTTTTTTCTCCGGTGTCGGCTGCCACACATCCATCACCGCATGACAACATTCTAACGCAAAATCCAGCTCGGTATCGCTGAAGCTCTCTGGCGAATACTGAAACATCCACTTCGTCTCCGGTGCCAGCGCGGCATACTGCGCCACCCATTGCGCTCCCTGCACGGCGATGGCTTTCGTGTCCTCACGGGTAGCATTGTGAAACGTGACACGCCGCTGCAACGTGCTCGTCGGATTATAAAGATGCACGATCGCCTGCTTCACACCCTGGAGGCTCTCGTAGCTGCGCTGGATCAAATGCTCACGCGCTTGCACCAAGACCTGGATCGTCACATTTTCCGGAATCCGGTTTTCCTCGATCAAGCGTCGCACAAAATGGAATTCCGTATCAGAAGCGGACGGGAAACCGACTTCGATTTGCGTAAAGCCGATACGCACGAGCAGATCAAAGTAGTCCAACTTTTCCTCGATCGACATCGGCGTAGGCAGTGCCTGATTGCCATCCCGTAGATCCACCGAGCACCAAATCGGAGCTCGCGTGATGGACTGGTCCGGCCAGGTCCTGTCCGGCAGAGACACCGGCGGGAATGGTCGATACTTTGTGATGGCTGAAGACTTCATAGCGGGAAGCGAACGGTAGCCAATGCCTCGTCGGTGTCAAGAATTGTCCTTGCCTCAAGGTCATCGGGAGACAGCGTTGGTAGCCAGCATCGCCGTAAGAACGGGACACATCAAAATAAGCGAAATTATCGCATCTTTATTGCGATAAATCGGATCCTCTGTTACATTGTGCTTGTGAAACTATTATTCGTTCTCCTGATGGTCGCGTGCACCGCTTCCGCGCAGGTCAAAACCGTTAGCTTGCATCCGCTTCTCACAGAGCTTATCCAGCAAATCGGCGGCGATCAGGTTACGGTCATCGACCTGATCGGAAAAACCGGCGATCCCCATCACTTCGAGCCCAGTGCGGAACAACTCAAATCCACCCAAGGAGCCACCGTTTATTTCGTCTCAGGAAAGGGCCTGGAAAGTTATCTGCCATCGCTGAGAAACATCGTCGGCTCCGGCGCGAAGATTGTAGAGGTGGGCGCGACCTTGCCCTCGATCGAAGGTTCCTGCTCACACTGCGAACACGAGGTCGAGTCTGCAGAAACGGCGGAGCATCATCACTCCATCGATCCCCACTGGTGGCATTCCATCGACAACTTCCGCCGCGCCACCACGGTCATCGCCGCCGAGCTCAGCATCGCCGCCCCGGCACAGCGCGCCCGATTTGAAAAAAACGCCAGCGCCTACCGCACGCGCCTCGATGACCTTGACCGCTGGGCGCGCAAGGAAATCGCCAAGATCCCCAAGGAAAACCGCCATCTCGCCACGGCACATGACGCCTTCGGTTACTTGTGCAAGGACTATCAGTTCACCTCCTTCCCCGTGCAAGGAATCAATCGCGAACAAGCCCCCGGCACCGCCGAGCTCGCCGCCCTGCTCAAGGAGCTCAGAGACCATCAAGTCTCCGCCATTTTCCCTGAAAAAGAATCCAATCATAAAATCCTCGCCACTCTCACCAAGGACACCGGTATCACCCTCGCCGAGGCCCTCATCGCCGATGGCACCAACGTCGACACCTACGAGGAAATGATACGCCACAACATCAGCGCCATCGTCAAGGCACTCACCCCCAGGACGACTCCCTGAGCGCGGCGCACTCCCCACTTTTCGCAATTTCCCACAGAAAAATCTTGCATTCCCCCTTACATTCTGCTTTCTTCCCCCCGCCTTCACAGGACAGAACGGCTATCATGGCTGCACTGAACCGAACAAAAATATGAGCGAAAATACTGTTAATCTAGCTGACTACAAACAACACGCCACCGATACTGGCAGCGCCGAATACCAAATTGCCCTGATGACTCAGCGCATTGCCCACCTCACCGGCCACCTCGGCACCCACGTGAAGGATAACTCTTCCCGCCGCGGTCTGCTCAAGCTCGTGGCACAACGCCGGAAGCTTCTCAACTTCGTTCAAGGGAAATCCGAAGAACGTTACCAGAAGATCATCGCATCGCTGGGACTCCGCCGCTAACAAACACTTTTTCAAACGGCCACCGAGGAATCCTCCGTGGCCGTTTTGACAAAACGATGGTTTTTCTCCTTATGGAAATCCCTTCGTGGACAGCAACCCTCTGACACTTTCTTCACCTTACGGGTCTGTCCAAAACCACAAACACCCCCGCGGCATTCCGCCTCAGGGCTTAACGAATAGAAAATAGACAGACATGCAAATACACAATGTAACCATCGACGTGGGCACCAATCCCATGATCATCGAAACCGGCAAACTTGCCAAACTGGCCGACGGTGCCGTCACCGTCCGCTGCGGCGATACCATCATCCTGGTCACCGCCGTCTCCGCCACCAAAGTCAAAACCGGCCAAACCTGGTTCCCCCTGTCGGTGGAATACAAGGAAAAAGCCTCTGCCGCGGGTGTTTTCCCCGGCGGCTATTTCAAACGCGAAGGCCGCCCCACCGAAAAGGAAATCCTCACCTGCCGCATGACCGACCGTCCGCTGCGCCCGTTGTTCCCGAAAGGCTACCTTTACGAAACGCAAATCGTCGCCCTGCTGCTCAGTGCCGATGGCATCAATGACGCCGACATTTTGTCGATGAACGGTGCCTCCGCCGCGCTGTGCCTTTCCGATATTCCCTTCGCCGGCCCCATTGGTGCTGTGCGCGTCGGTCGCATCGATGGCGAGTTCGTCATCAACCCGACCCACGACCAACGCGCCGAGAGCGATCTCGACCTGGTTTACGTTGGCGGAAAAAATGACGTCATCATGATCGAAGGATCCGCTCTGGAACTGCCCGAGCCGGAATTCATCAAATCACTCCATTTCGCCCAAGCCGCCGTGCAAAAGATCATCTCAGCCCAGGAAGAACTGATCGCCAAAGCCGGCAAAGCGAAACGCGAATACACCGTCACCGTCGCCAAAGACGAGCTGCTGGAAGTCGCCTACGAAATCGCCGGCAGCCGCATCGAGGCCGCCATCTACGCCGCTTCGAAAGTCGAGCGCGGCAAAAAAGTCGGTGCCCTGCGCGATGAAGTGGAAGCCGCCATCATGGAGCGTTTCCCACAAACCACCGAGTTCGAAATCGAGCAAGCCTTCGAATACCTCCAGAAGAAAGCCTTCCGCATTTCCATCATGGAAAAAGGCCTGCGCGCCGATGGTCGCAAAGTCGGTGACCTTCGCCCGCTCTACGGTGAAGTTGCCACTCTGCCCCGCGTTCACGGCTCCGCCATTTTCTCCCGTGGCGAAACCCAAGCGCTCGCCATCGCAACTCTCGCTCCTGCCGATGAGAAGCAAGACATGGACAACTACGCTGGCGGTGAAACGGAAAAACGCTTCATCCTCCACTACAACTTCCCTCCTTTCTCGGTCGGTGAAACCGGTCGCATGGGCGGTCTCAATCGTCGCGAAATCGGCCACGGTGCCCTCGCCGAGCGCTCCATCGCTCCTGTCATTCCTGCAGAGTCAGAATTCCCTTACGCCATGCGCGTTTCCTCCGAAGTCACCGAGTCGAACGGCTCCACTTCGATGGCGACCGTCTGCGCGGGCGTGATGTCCTTGCTCGATGCCGGTGTGCCACTCAAGGCGACCGTCGGCGGCATTTCCTGCGGTCTGGTGACGGACTTCGATGAAAACGGCAACATGAAAGCCTACACCACCCTGCTCGACATCATCGGCAGTGAGGACTTCTACGGCGACATGGACTTCAAACTCTGCGGCACCCGCGCTGGTGTGACGGGCTATCAGCTCGACCTCAAACTGCCCGGCATCCCGCTTTCGATCCTAGAAGAAGGCATCGAAGTCGCGAAAAACGGCCGCATGAAGATCATCGACAAGATGGAAGAGTCGATCAGCACTCCTGCGGAACTCAGTCCCTATGCGCCACGCATCGTTTCCGTGAAGATCCCTGCGGATCGCATCGGCGAACTCATTGGCCCAGGCGGCAAAAACATCAAAGGCATCCAGGCCGAGTCCGGTGCTCAGATCAGCATCGACGATGACGGCACCGTGCACATCTACGCTTCCAAGCAAGTCGGTCTCGACCGTGCCAAGGAAATGATCGACCGCATGTTTGCCGAGATCGAAATTGGCAAAACCTACACCGGTCGCGTTGTCAGCATCACCGCCTTCGGCGCCTTCATGGAAGTGCTTCCCGGCAAAGATGGTCTGGTGCACGTATCGGAGTTGGCCGAAGGCCGCGTCGAGAAAGTGGAAGACGTCGTCAAAAAAGGCGACATGCTCACCGCCAAATGCCTCGGCGTTGACGAAAAAGGCCGCGTGAAAATGAGCCGCAAAGCTCACCTACGCGAGCTAGCCCAAAAAGAAGCCGCCGGCGAATCGACCGAAGGCTGATTCTAAGGCCTAACAAATTCCTAAAACCCCGCAGCGGCCACGCTGCGGGGTTTTTTCGTGGCGACAGGCCTCCGCCACGGTCATTCCCGCGCATTCACTGCCCTGGGAAGCAGCAGGCTCAATCCATCACTCCGTCTACAAAATCAACGTATCAGTAAGACGGGCAGCAGATTTTTCGAAAGTCACAAGGGGCAAATGAGCACTGCGCGCCTCGGCGTGGATCAAGCGGTCCAGAACCCCGGGCTTTGCCGTGGCGAGTCCATCGGTGCTGAGCAGTGAGAGAAGTTGTGGATGTACAACAAAAGTAGGCAGGGACAACAACGTGTGCAACCCTTGCAACACCGCTGCTTTTGGCATTTTGTAATAATGTTGGCAAGCGAAGTAGGCCTCCATGATCACAAGATTCGAGACATAGACTTTCGCGCCTGCTTGCTCCGTTTCAGCCAAATACACACGCGCGACTTGTGCCAAGGCGGACGGTTGACCAGTGAGCAGCCTCATCACCACGGAGGTATCCAACGCCGCGCGTATCTCAGGCTTGTTCATTCCAATGTTGCGTAATCGATTCTCTCATGGCATCCACTCCGTAATCGCTGGCATCGTCAGCAACAAGATGCGCAAGGGGCGCGGGGAAGTTGAGCCAATCCACCGCCGGTGAAACCGGAACCGCCTGTTTTTTTTGCCGCAGCCATTGTTCGAACAGGCTGATGGTCACCTCACGCATGGTGAGGCCTTCGCGGGCGGTTTCTGTTTTTAATTCGCGATACAGGGCATCAGGAATCTGAAATGTCGCTTTCATGGATACAGCTTGCTGTATTACTGGCTCTTGTCAAGAGGTGATTTGCGAAGATCGGAACGCCAGAGCAAAAATACAGCGTGACGGCAAGCGCACGTCTATCAAAAGCCGCCATCGGCTCCACGGTGCCCAAGCAGTTTGGTAACGAGACGATCTTTCTCGTTTCCGAAACGGAATCGAATCGGCAGATGCGTTGAAAACAAGAAGACGCCCTCGCCTTCGGCCAATATTCTTTTCCCGTTGCCCTCAGAATCAAATCATGATAGCTTCACATCAACCATGAATCACAAAGAACTTCCAGCGCGCGGCATGCCCAAGTGGCGGGAGAAGCAACGGACACTCTCTGTAGAAGAAAAGGTCGCCTTGTTAGGGCAAACGATTCAGGAAACCCTAGCCATGGAACGCATCAAAAAAGTATGGAAACCGTCTGTCGCACCCTCACAGAACTCGTTGCCGAAGGAGTCATAGAAGACTACGCCATCGGTGGTGCAACTGCCGCAGGTTTTTACGGCGAACCGATTGCGACTCGCGACATCGATGTCTTTGCTTTCATTCGCCAATCTCCCGGCGCACTTCTCATCTCGTTAGAGCCACTTTTTGCACGGCTTGCACAAAAAGGTTTCGAATCCTTCGATGAGGAAGGAATTTTGATTCACGGCTATCCTGTGCAATTTATCAGCCCTTCCCCGGGTCTAGAAACTGATGCTGTCAGTGCTGCCATTTCGATGTCGTGGAAAGATTACTCATTAAAGATCATGAGTCCCGAACACCTTGCGGCGATTGCGATCAAAGTAGGACGCTCAAAAGACAGGGCACGATTGATTTATCTCTACGAGCTACCTGTTTTTGATCGAATAAAATTTTTCGAAATCATCGAAAAACACGATCTGAAGGAACGCTGGCTATCTTGGGCAAAGGCTCTCGAATTACTTCAATAGCTTTCACAAATAAAACCGCAATGAATTTTCGTATGAGCCGATGGACTTATGATCCATTCTCCTGCTTTGGTAAGTTGCTTGGCCTGCTTTTCCGTTTTTTGCACTGCTCAGCCAAATGCGTGCCGGCACTGACATCCATGAAGAGAGCAATCAGTTCGGCTCCATGATCGTTTTGGCTCAAGGCGCTGCCGGAAAGTCATCACCTTGAGCCACTCTCCGAACACGGCATCCACCGTTTTCCCTTTACCAGCCGCGCACAACCTGCGCAATCTCCCCCCGCCATGCTCAAAGCCGGAATCGTAGGTCTGCCCAACGTAGGGAAATCCACCCTCTTCAATGCTGTCACCCGCTCGCGCAAAGCGGAGGCCGCCAATTATCCGTTCTGCACCATCGATCCGAACGTCGGCGTCGTCACGGTGCCGGATCCCCGCCTCGCTGTGCTGTCGAATCTTTCCAGCTCGAAAAAACTTGTGCCCGCCGCGATCGAGTTCGTCGATATCGCCGGCCTCGTCAAAGGCGCCTCGGAAGGTGCCGGTCTCGGCAACCAGTTCCTCGCCAACATCCGCGAAACCGATGCCATCGTGCAGGTCGTGCGCTGTTTTGAAAACGACGACATCATCCACGAGCTCGGCAGTGTGGATCCGGTGCGCGACATCGAGATCATCAACTCGGAGCTCATCCTTGCCGATATCACCGCGATGGAAAAACGCCGCCAGTCGCGCGAGAAAAAAGCCAAGTCCGGCGACAAGGAATCGAAAAAGGAAGTCGAGCTCATCGATGTGCTGCTGCCCCACCTCTACGACGGCAAGCCCGCTATCACCTTGCAGTTCGCCACGGAGGATCTCCCCTACATCAAGGATTTTTTCTTGCTCTCGATGAAACGCACGATCTATGCGTGCAATGTCGCGGAAGACGAGCTCGCCACCGCCAGCGCGGATCCTGACTCGCAGCCGCTGGTGGCCAAAGTGCGCAAGTTCGCCGCGGAACATTTCGGCGCGGAAGCGGTGGTCATCTCCGCTCGCATCGAGGAAGAACTCGTCGATCTCGATCCCGAGGAAGCCCAGGCATTCCTGACCGATATGGGCGTGAGTGATAGCGGCGTTTCGACCCTGATCCGCGGTGTCTATCACCTGCTCGGCTTGCGCACCTACCTCACCACCGGCGTGCAGGAAACACGCGCCTGGACGATCAATGCCGGCGACAAGGCCCCCGCTGCCGCAGGGGTCATCCACACCGATTTCGAACGCGGCTTCATCGCAGCGGAAGTCGTGCATTTCGATGACCTCGTCGCCTGCGGATCAAAATCCGCCGCGCGCGATGTCGGCAAGCTCCGCATCGAGGGCAAAGATTACACGGTGAAAGACGGCGACGTCATCGAGTTCCGCTTCAACGTGTGAGCATCACAGAGGTCAAATACCTCGCAGCACGGCAGTCGGCAGCGCATGCAGTTGCGGAGTGAACGAGACCACGTTGCTCTCAAGCATCTGCCCCGCCAGATTCGCTTGCAACAACAGATTTTTCTCAGTAAGCCCTGCCAACACAGCAGTCACACCCGTATCGCAGAGATGGATTTTTGTCTGCTTGACCAGTCGCCCTGTCGTATTTACCGCCCATCCCGGCAGTTCCATCGTAAAAAAATACAGCCTGCACCAATCCCAAGTAACGCCGGAGCGTAGTTTTGCCGGACTGACGCGGCCCACGAAGAAAAAGCACCGACTCTTCCTCCTGTGCTTACTCAAAATTTTTTCGAATTTCGCGGACAAACATGGTTGAACCTAAAGAGGAAAATGGAAATCTCGCCAAGACGCTGGAAGTGTAATAACGTAAGGGCATGGAGCCGCTTGAGTCTTCGAATTCTACTCACCCAAAAGGTGAGTCAAAAAACACCTCAAAAACGCCACTGGGAAGCTGGCCACTCGACA
>CAMDAD010000015.1 GCA_945888515.1 Akkermansia muciniphila
TACGCGATACATGGGGGAAACTATATACTATGAACGTAGTATGTGCAAGGTTTTTCTGGGGAAAACACAAAAAAACGTGCATGCGATCTACTGAATTCCAGCGAAAACCCTTGATAATTGGGAATCTGGTTGTTATTAAGGAAGCGCTACGTATCACGCCGGGAAGTATCCGAAACAGAAAATGAATGGGGAATCTCTTCAGATTGCTGCGTCTCCGTCCAGTATGATCAAAGTGATGCCTTTCCGGATATTCACGGGCATAGCTTATCGCTTCGGTCAGTTCGTGCCAAAACGAATTTCCAAGGCCCAACGATATCGCGTCATAGTGATCAATGAACGATCGAGCTTCCGCCGGAACTTTTGGGTGGTAAATAACCGTCCTCATCTTCCAGGTCGTCCAACTTGAGCCAGAAATTCAGCGTGGCTAATCGGCTTGACTGCTCCAGAGTCCATCTCCGCATCTCTTCTCCCAACTTCTTCATCGTCAGGGCCTGATGGTGCACCAGTGAACCCGTGGAGTAAAAAAGCTACGAGACCCTCACGATCTTCTTCGGACAGCTCCCTTACTTGCTTCTGGATATCAGCGATTTGAACCATACCACTAGCATACATGAAATTTTTCGTGAATCAACCCTGTATTCTTGCCCCGCCGCTGGCCGATTTTTCTTCTTTTTGAGCCAACGTCGAAGGTGACTCATGTACGGTAGCGCATTGAGTCCACCGCCTTGTGTGTGCGTAGCATGCACTGAAACCAAAAAGGGTTCAAGTCCCTTGTAAATCAGGGCAAACGCATGAAATTTATTGAAAAATCAACAAAAAGCTTGTACTTTGTAAATACATCTTAACAATTAGCGGATGTCCACACCGCAAGAGCCAACCGAAATCGACAACAACGCGTATCCGGCAATCATTCTCATTTTGCATGAGCTTGAAGATCCGCGCATCAAACGTGCACGCAAACACAATCTAACAGATATACTTTTTATCGCCCTTTGCACCGTGATATGCGGCGGAGAAAGTTTTGAAGACATGGAAGAATTTGGAAAGTCCAAACAGCAGTGGCTAAGCCAACACCTAGAATTGACCAACGGCATTCCTAGTCACGACACCTTCAACCGTGTTTTTCAATTACTCGATCCGAACTCTTTTCAGGACTGCCTCATCCGCTGGACACAAGCAGTTCGACTAAGAATCCCTAACGAAATCGTAGCCATCGACGGCAAGGCCCAACGCCGCGCGCGCAACAAAAATCAAAACCATCACTACATAGTCAACGCCTGGGCAGGAGAAAACCGGCTTCTACTCGGCCAGTATAAAGTAGATGAAAAATCTAACGAAATTACCGCCATCCCCGAACTGCTACGCATCTTAGAGCTAAGCGGCTGCATCATCACCTGCGATGCCATGGGCTGTCAGAAAAACATAGCCAAAGAAATCATCGAAGCCGATGCCAACTACGTGCTCGCCCTCAAAGGCAATCACGAGACAGCGCACGAAGAGATCAGCGAATATCTTGAAGATCTCGTGATCGAAAAACAAAAGCCCCGCGACCCCCGAGCCGCGCCCGTAGCGTCCGACATCGCGCAGCTACAAAGTTACAGCGAAGAAGAAACAAACCACGGGCGCAAAACCACCTGGCACTATCATCAAAGCGATCAGTTAGAATGGTTCATGGAAAAAAGCGAATGGGAAGGACTACAAAGCGTCGGTATGGTAGAAACCATCACCGAGAAAAACGGCATCACCACAGCAGAGAAACGCTATTACCTATGCAGCATAGGATTAGACGTGAATAAATTTGCCAAAGCCGTGCGCGGTCACTGGGGAGTGGAAAACAACTGCCACTGGGTAATGGACGTAGTATTCAAAGAAGATGAAAATCGAGCGCGCACCGCCCATGCCGCGCAGAATTTAGGAACGACAAGAGGCATAGCCATGAACTTGATCCGAAAGGAAACCACCAACAAAAGAGGCATAAAAGGCCGAGTAAAGAGAGCAGGCTGGGATCATTCCTACCTCGAAAAAATCCTCACAATTTAAAATGCGTTTGCCCTGTCTGGCGCGCAAGATGCCGCCTGCGGCGGAGAAGTTTCCCTGGCATTGGTTGTTTTGCATGGATCATTTGTCGCGAGATTCCGATACAGGTGTGGTAAGACGGCATCACTTGCATGAAAAAACCTATGGTGAGGCCGTGACAAGGGCGGCCGAGAGGGCGGGCATTCTCAAAAGGGTGACCACGCACGCACTGCGCCATAGTTTTGCGACGGACTTGTTGCGCAGTGGTGCGGACATTCGGACAGTGCAGGAGCTTTTAGGACATGCGGATGTGAAAACCACCGAGATCTATGCCCATGCTGTGGAACTTGGCAAAGGTGTAATGAGTCCGTTGGATCGTATGGTTTGAGCGTGGCGGCGAGAGGGAAGGATGATTTCAATCATTCTCGGGGCGGGGATCGCGGGAGAGAAGGTCGCGCAGAGCGAGGGCGGCGGGGCGCTCTTGGTAGAGAATGCTGTGGACGGCATCAATGATGGGCGTATTCACCGCTGCCAAGCGCGCAGCCTCGTAGATGGACAAAGTGTTAGGAACCCCCTCCGCGATCATGCCGATGCTGCCAACGGCTTCATCGAGGGCTTTTCCTTGACCGAGGGCGAGGCCGACGCGGTGATTGCGCGAGTGATGGGAAAAGCACGTGGCGATCAGATCCCCCATGCCGGAGAGTCCGGTAAAGGTTTCGCGCTGACCGCCTAGTGCGATGCCAAGCCTGGTCATTTCACTGAGCGCACGTGTCACCAAGGCAGCTATGGCATTATCGCCAAGACCAAGTCCTGCGGCGATTCCCGCGGCCAAGGCGTATATATTTTTGATCGCCCCGCCCAGCTCGATTCCGGCAATGTCCGTACTGGTATAGGTGCGGAAGTGTGGGAGAGTGAATAGTTTTTGTAAATTGGAGGCAAGTTCGGCATTCTGAGAACCGATCACAGCACAGGTGGCGAGTTGCGAAGCGATTTCCTCTGCGTGGTTTGGTCCGGAGATGACGGCGAGCGGATGATCTGGGAAAATCTCCTGCAAAATCTGACTCATGCGGTCGCCCGTGTTGCGTTCGATGCCCTTGGCGCTCGACACCAGTGCTGATCGCGGCGAAAAGGAAGAGAGCTCCACGGCAGTGGTGCGCGTCGCGGAGGTGGGGACGGCAAAAATGATCAGATTGTGAGATGCGGCATCCGCCAATGAAGTGGAAGCACGCACTTTGTGGCTCAGATGGGCTTCACTGAGGTAGCGTGGATTGCGGTGATTCGCGTTGATTTCCTCTGCTACGTGAGCATCGCGGCCGATCAGTGTCAGGCGCTCACAGCGTTCTCCTAACAAAAATGCCAATGCCGTGCCGAAGGATCCACTGCCGATGATCGCGATCGATGGAAAGGAGGATGAAGAAGTGGTGGACATAAAAAACGACTCAGGATTTCTTCGGAAAACGGTTTTCTGTGCGATTACGCAAGCGCTGGATATTGCTGCGGTGTTTGTAGATGGCGAGAGTTCCGATAAGAATGGAAAATGCCAAGAGCGGCTTGTTCCAAGTGCCATCGGCGAATTTACCGTGATGGAAAGAACCCCACACAGTAAGCAAAGGGAGAATAGCCGCTGCGATTATGCTGGCCAGAGATACGTAACGGCTGATCGCAAAAACGATGCTCCATACCATCACGAGGATGACCACGGCTGCTGGCATGAGTGCGATCAGAACGCCTGCGGAAGTCGCGATGCCTTTGCCGCCCTTGAATCCGACCCACGGGGAATAGTTGTGACCAAGAATCGCGCAGAGGCCGGTGAGAACCTGAAAGATTTGTGCGGTGAGCATGGGAAAATTTTCCGCAAGTGGGGCCAGCACTGATAGGCTCAGCGGGTTTTTCATACCGATGAAATGAATCAAAGAGAGCCCCAGCACGGTGGGAATCAATCCCTTCAACACGTCTAACAAAAAACACGGGATACCGTAGCTTTTTCCTAGCACTCGCCAGACATTCGTGGCCCCGATATTGCCCGAGCCGTGTTCTCGGATATCGATGCCTTTGCATTTGCCGAAGATCCAGCCAAAGGGGATGGAGCCGAAGAAAAAAGCGAGCAGAGGGCAGAGCCAGAGATACATGTTAGATCGTGGGATTGGGTGCCTCCTTGCGGATGCGCAGATTGATCAACTCGACAGCGAAGGAGAAAGCCATCGCGAAATAAATGTAGCCTTTTGGCACGTGAAAGCCGACACCCTCCGCGAGCAGTGTGGTGCCAATCAGAATCAGGAATGCCAACGCGAGAATTTTCACGGACGGGTGACGCGACACAAAGGAACTGATGGCACCTGAGGCCAATAGCATCACTGCGATGGAAATGATGACAGCAACCATCATCAATGAGATCCGTGTAGGATCGTTCACCATGCCCACGGCAGTGATCACCGAGTCGAGCGAGAAAACGATATCGATGACCATCACCTGCAGTAATACGGAAGCAAGAGTTGTGGTGACTTTACGCACCTCCTGCGCGGTTTCGCTGACGCTTTCGACTTTGTGGTGGATTTCCTTGGTAGATTTCCAGATCAGGAAAAGACCGCCGACGATCAGAATGATGTCCTTGACAGAGACTCCCATCAGACCAGCGGCATTGACCAAGGCATGCCCGGGATCCTCATGCTGGTTGCCCTGCAGGATTTCGACGAGTCCTGGATGAATGGGGATGGAAAAAACATCATCCTTTAGGCTCATGATCCACGTGATGGATGCGAGCAACACGAGCCGTGCGATCATGGCCAGGCCAAGGCCAAAGTAGCGTCCGAGTTTTCGATCTTTTTCCGGGAGACGATCGACGAGAATCGAGATAAAGATGATGTTATCGATGCCGAGGACGATCTCGAGCAGTGATAAAGTGAGCAGCGCTCCCCAGGCTTCGGGTTGCTGAAACCAGGAAAAATCGAAGTAAGAGGCGACAAACAAGGAATCGGTCATAGTCAGCATTATGATTGTTGTGTGGAAAAAAGTAGCGCGCGTTGTTTCATTTGCGTGGCCATAAGAGACAGGGCATTGGCGCGGGTGGGAGCCAAGTGTTCTTTGAGACCGGTTTTTTCAATGAAGGACATGTCAGCCGTGAGAATATCGTCGGGCTTCTGGTGATTTAGCACCTCGATAAAGAGAGCGATCATGCCCTTGGTGATGAGGGAGTCGGAATCCGCGAAGAATTCAATCTTGCCATCGATACAGGCGGCATCGAGCCAAACCTGAGATTGGCAGCCTTTGATCAGATGCTCTGAGTTGCGTGCTGAATCCGGCAAGGCAGCGAGCTTACGACCCAGTGCAATGACATATTCGTAGCGGTCTTGCCAATCGTGAAAAAATGATAGATCTTCTAGCAGTTGGTTCTGTTTTTCGACGATGGTCATTTTCTGGGCAGATTCTAAAGCAAGCTTGTGAGTTGGGCAAGATGATTTCCATGCTTGCGAAGTCGTGCGATTGTTGCAGGATGCTCATGCAACATGAAACACATTCCGTTGATTCTATCGCTATGGGCCTGCGTTGGCACGCTGCTGGCGGATCCCTTGACGCAAGCCGACCGGGAAGAACTGCGCGAGCGTCTCAAGGCGATACAAGAGGGTGCTGAGGCTCATCAGGAAAAGCGCTTTGCTTCCGCGGTCGAAGATTTTCGTTCGGCATTGCAAAATGAAGATGCGGCGATGGCTCTCTATCTGAAATGCGTAGAGCAGGCGGACTTTATCGATCAGCAGAAAAAGAACCAGGACTTCCGCGACTGGAAACGCGACAACGAGGGGCGGTTAAAAAATCCGGCATTTCGCCAGGCGCTTCGCTTTCAATTGAACTGGTTGGCGCTTTCGATGCGAGTCGCGGCGCGCCCGGAAGATCGGGTAAAACTTGCTCCGGAGGCACAAGAGGCGTTGCGGGCGATTTTTGCGAATGCCAAAAATCTATCGGGCCAGACGGCGCTTCTTTCCCGCTCGGTATTTGAGAGCGTCTTTGCGCGGACCTATCATATCAGCGATTCAAAACACAAAAGTTGGCCCAGCTCACCGCTGCAAGTGGCAGAGATTTTCGATCAGGTGATCATGCCGCCGCTGCGCAAGCCGGATGCTCTAGCGGCACTGAACGATGCGTGGGATTTACGCATTCAAATGGAATCGGCGCGAATCGAGGAGTTTTCCGGCAACAATGACGAACCGAAGGGACTGACGCGTCGTGAGACCATCACTCCCGAAATGGCAAGCTTCCGTGAAGAGGCGTTGCCGCAACTGCAATGGCGCAAGCAAGTGGATCTATTTCAATGCGGCGGCCAGCGCGCGGCAGCGCTGCGCATGTTGAGCCACATCAATGACCATCTCACGAATCCGAAGGCATCGACTTGGATTGAGGAATTCCAAAATCTCGTCAATGCGGAGGCGAAAACTCCTGAGACAAGTGCTAACACTTCGCCGAGCGAGTAAGCAACCATTCACAAAAAAACCGACTCTCGTGTGAGAGTCGGTTTTTTGTTAGATACGAGAATCAAAGATCTTTCAACACTGCTTTGATGGCAGTAAAATCGGGCAGATCTTTCGGGTGTTCTTGCACTTCCGCGTAGCGCACTGTGCCTGTTTTATCGATAACGAAGGCCGAGCGCTTCGGCACACCACCCATGATCAGGTTGGCTTCGGGCAGGAACTGCTCATAGGCAACGCCGTAAGCCTTGGCGACAGTGTGTTCGTAATCGCTGAGCAAGGGGAGGGTGATGCCCTCTTTTTCCGCCCATGCGGCTTGCGCAAAGGGGTTGTCACCGCTGATCCCGATGACCTTCGCATTCAGCGCTTCGTATTCGGCGATGCCGTTCGATATATCGCAAAACTCAGTGGTGCAAACGCCTGTGAAAGCCATGGGCACGAAAAGCAGCAAGAGGTTCGATGAGCCGATGTGCTCGGAAAGGGTGAATAGTTTGGGACCCTCGGCAGTCTTGGTGACGAGGGTGAAATCCGGTGCTTTATCTCCTACTTTGATTGACATAAATTGTTTTTGATTGTTGAAGGGGTGGCGTCATCTTACTGCATTCTGGCAGTGGGTCAACACTGCGTTCCTTTTTTATGTTTGAATTTTCTCTCATGGGCCAGCGTCTCGGTGGTCACAGTGGTATTTCGGAATTGATGGACGACTTAGGCCAGGCGCTGTCGCAATCTGGCGCGGAAGTGAAAATGCTGGGAGGCGGTCAACCAGCGCACATTCCCGCGATGGATGAGCGTTGGGCCAGTCGATTCCAAGAAATGTTAGAAAACCGCGAGGAGTTCGACAAAGCCGTGGGCAATTATGATCCCCCGCGCGGCAATCCGGCTTTCATCGCTGCGCTCGCCGCGATGTTACGCCGTGAGTTCGGTTGGGATGTCGGCCCGGAACACATCGCAGTTACCGCGGGAGGACAGACGGCCTTTTTCTTCTTGTTTCATCTGCTCGGTGGAGAGATGACGGATGGCACGCACAAAAAAATCCTTCTTCCGCTCGTGCCTGAATACATTGGCTACGCTAATCAATCGGTGCGCGATGAGTTGTTTCGAGCCCATCTGCCACGCATCGAGTTCACGGGCGAACACGAATTCAAGTATCGGGTCGATTTCGATACTCTGGAAATCGGCGACGACATTGCGGCGATCTGCGTCTCGCGTCCTACGAATCCTACAGGGAATGTGCTGACCGATGAAGAAATCGCTCGCCTCGCCGCTCTGGCAAAATCGCACAACATCCCCCTGATCATCGATAACGCTTACGGCGCGCCGTTTCCGAACATCATTTTCACCGAGGCCACTCCGGTCTGGCATGAGCACATGATTTTGACATTGAGTCTATCGAAACTCGGACTGCCTGGAACTAGAACGGGGATTGTCATCGCCCATCCGAGCGTGGCGGCGGCCATGGCCAATATGTCGGCGATTGTTGGTCTCTCCAATCCGACTGTGGGGCAGGCGATCGTGCGACCGATGCTGGAATCGGGAGAAATTCTCAAGCTCTCGAATGAGGTGGTGCGTCCGTTTTACATCGAGAAGTCCCGTTTCGCTCGGCAATGCGTTGAGAAAATGTTTGGTGATCGTTTTCGCTACTATGTTCATCGTAGCGAGGGCGCGATTTTCTTATGGTTGTGGTTTCCAGATTTGCCTATCACGTCGAAGGAACTCTACCAACGCCTCAAAAAACGCGGAGTATTGATTATCTCGGGGCATTATTTCTTTTTTGGGCTAGATGATGCGATCGACTGGCCGCACCGTCAGCAGTGCCTACGGATGACATTTACGATGCCCACCGATGTGGTTTCTGAGGGGATACGCGTGATAGGTGAAGAAGTTGCCAAGGCGCATGCTGAAGCGGAAAGGGGAAATGTGCCATGACAGACGAAGTCCCAACTCCGGAGCTTGTGATCCGTCCCATCGGCTTCGTGCGTACGGGGAAGTCGGTGAAATTTGCCGCGCTTCATCAGCCCGACGAATCGGCCGAGGAGCGCAGTGTGCTGGAGTTGTTGCCGCAGGAGGAGTTTCGCCGTGGCCTACAGGATTTGGCGAGTTTCTCACGGATCTGGTTGGTGTGGTGGTTTCATCGCAATGATAGTTGGCGCTCCTTGGTGCTGCCTCCGCGTGGTCCTGCGCAGCGGCGCGGTGTTTTTGCCACGCGCTCACCGCACCGGCCGAATGCTTTGGGCATGACACCAGTGAAATTGTTAGGCATCGATGGCTTTCACCTGCACCTAGGGCCCTGTGACCTTGTGGATGGTACGCCAGTGTTTGACATCAAGCCCTACATTCCTGCCTACGATGCCTTCCCAGAGGAATCGGCGGGCTGGCTCGATGAAGTGGATACCTGGATGCGACAGGATCCCAGCTATCAGGTGGATTACGCGCCGCTGGCTCTATCCCAGTTGGAGTGGTTGAAGACTAGCTGTGGGATTGATTTTGTGGATCGCATGGAGGAAATCTTGAGACGCGACCCCATGCCTCACCGCACGCGTCGCATTCGCAGCAAAGGGGAAGGCTTGTTTGAAATCGGATGCGGTGCGTGGCGCGCACGCTATCGCTTACTGGGAACTAACGTGTTTATCGAGAACATCAGGTCGGGATTTCCCATCGACCTTCTCCAGCGTTTTCACTCAGAAGAAATTCCCGATCGCGACGCGCAGTTGGCGTTTCTCGAGAAGTGGTCAGCGCTCTGATGGGATAGAATCACCGGACTGCACTACGCTAATGATTTCACGATGCACGCGGGGAGTGTGCATGACAAGTGGATGAGCGGGGGCCCAGACACGTCGATTTTCCGCCAGATCCCAATGCGAACTTGTCGAGGGTAGAATCACTAGATCGAGCGGCGTGCGATAGGAAATCAGCCGCAGATGTTTCAGCCGATGCGAGCTGGCCTCGAGCAATTGGAGAAATTCGCTATTTGGTCTCATCTGCCACGCGCCTTTTCCTGGATAAAAGTATGCGGTTTTGGTGCCATGGTGCGGTGTCGCAAGAGTGACGAGCGAGAGGCAATGCTCATGTCCGCCGAGTTCTTGCAAGTAGTAACGCGACACCAGCCCGCCCATGCTGTGGGCGACGATGTGAAAATTCGCTTCCTGCCCCCATTTTTGCTCGATTTCCCGCTGCAACTGCGCGGCTAGGGTTTCGAGACCGGAGCGCGCGTCACATGGTTTCAACTTCGGCACCAGACAATCGTAACCGAGTTGCTCGAACTTTTTTTTCATAGAGACAAAACTGTAACCACTCTGAAAAATTCCGTGCACCATCACCACACGGGATGGTTCGCTGTGTTTGGCTGAGGCCGCTGAGCAGAAAAAGCCAGTGGACAACAGCGACGATAACTTACTGAGTTTCATCTGATTGCCATAAGGGAGGGATCTCACAAAGTCAATCAAAACTACTTACGCCGGGCGCGGTATTTGAGCGGAGTTTCGCCTGTGTGATGACGAAATTGTCGGGTAAAGGAACTCTGATCATTGAAACCGTGTTTTTCGGCGATGGCGGCCACACTCAGATCGGTCGTTAGGAGTGCATTACTGGCAGATTGGATACGAGTTCGCATGATGAAATACCCCACCGGTATACTAAAAACTTTTTGATAGAGACGATTGAGTTGACGGACGGATACATTTTCCAGCGCGGCAAGATCGTCAGGTGTGATGTGCTCGCAGTGGTGCAGTTGAATGTAGCTGATGGAGCGACTGATGCGTTTGATCTCGCTCGCGGAGTTTTCCGAATGTTGATGTGGACATGTCGTTCCGATAATTCCGATGACCTCATCATTGCGATCAGAAATGGGAACCTTGGTGGTGATGAATAAATGGTGACCACTGCCGGGAAAAAACAAACTCTCGATTTTATTGATCAGTGGTTGGCCTGATGTCATGACTTGCATGTCATCCTTGCGCAATTCCTCGACCGTTCGGGGTGGATGGATGTCGTGGTCACTTTTGCCGATAATCTCGGACTCATCTGTCATGTTCAAGCGTCGCAAAATCCCCGGACCTGCCGCCATGAATCGACCTTTCCGGTCTTTCATGAAAAAGTGCACATCGGGTAATTGAGCCAGCAATGTGAAAAACGCTTGGCAGGATTCCAATTTAGCAATGAATTGATCCCGCAGGTGGCAGTCATGCGAATGTTTGCGTTTAGACTTCATTTTATCGGTTGTCGCACCAGTTTGCGTTTCTTCGACCCTTCAGTAAGTCGGCACTGAGGAATCGATCTCCGCTGACCAGCGGGCGATGCCACCTTGCATCGAGAACACCGATGCACAGCCCTGATGACGCAAGTAACGTGTCGCGTGAAGCGAGCGGATGCCGTGGTGACAATAGATCACCATGGCCTTGGCTGTATCCTGCAAAAGGGCGCGCGTTGCTTCGGGAAATTCCGATAGGGGCAGGTGGCGCGCACCCTTGATCCGATTGAAATACCACTCATCGATCTCGCGGCAGTCAATCAACAGAAAATCCGCGCCGCTTTCTAACAGATCAGCAACACGTTGTGGTGAGATTTCTTCTGTGAGTGACGGATCGGCAATCATCATTCCACAATCACAATTGTGCCGAGCTGGGCATTTTCGAAAAACTTCTCGGCAATTTTATCAGGCATGCGGATGCAACCGTGTGAGGCGGCGTATCCTGGCAAGTATCCGGTGTGCATACCGATGCCACCATTGAAACGGAGGAAATTTTTCATAGGTGCGGGATAGTAGATGCAACCCGGTGGAATTTTATCAACGCGAATGTCCACGTTGTCATTGACCATCGCGCCTGTGGTTTTGTCTTTGAAAACGCCGTAGACACTGGAGAAGTGGTCTTTGTCTTTTTCTGTAACCTTATACTGACCGGGAGGAGTGTGCGTGCCCTCCTTGCCGGTGGAAATGCGCGAGACACTCACCAACTTGTCGCCTTTGAAGAAAAAAGCTTTTTGCTGCGCACGGTTAATCCTGATGAGAGGAGTTCCCGAGATGCCATCGCCATCCCAGTAGGATACATCGTCAGGAATCGCAGGCGCGGGACCACTACCGTGAGAGGAATACTGCAACGGGCCGAGTCCTGCGAGATAGTTGCCACGTGGATTGGATGGCTGATTCTGGAAACAGGAACTGAACAGAGAGCAAAGTAACAAAAGAAAAATGGCGCGATCCATGGTGAAAAAAGGCTACGCATTTTTAAAACAACATTCCCTCTGGGTCAAGGGAGCATTTTTTTGCCAACTTCATGGACTTTTCACGATCGCTTCAGACTCTCTTCACAGAGTCCTGCCACCATTGTCTTGTTATGAAAATCAACCTCTGCTTCTGGTGCGGCTGCCTGAGTGCCCTCGCTTCTCTCTCAGCGCAAGAATCAACAACTGGCGTGCAAGGCACGGTGACGTTGCCTTATGAAACTCTACGAGCCCTCGATCGGGAAAAGGAACCTCCTCCCGTGCGCGCTCCTTTGTCGACATTGTTACAATCCGCGCATTATGTGGTCGATCTCGCGACGACACCGCCGTCGATCACTGCGAAGATGCGCGTGCAGCATTTCGCTGATGAGTGGGCTACCACCCCTATCCTCGCTGCGGATGTATCATTGGCGGACTTGCAGCCAGCGGATGCGGTAATCTTGGTGAAAGATGACATGTTGCAATGCGTTTCTCTCGCGCGCGGCAAGCAGGAACTCAGTTTCCAGTTGATCACCACGGAACCGAACTCTCTGGTTTGTCTGCCCTGTGTCAGTGCCACCATTTCTTTTGTTGGTATCAAACAGGGCGCGGCGCTCGAATGCATAATCAACGACGTCGAGCAGTTGCTGCATGGCGAATCCAAGCTCGTGATACCCGCCCGTGGTGCCCGCATTTCTTGGCAGGAGGTGACACCGATGAAACAAGAGGCACTGCCTCCTTCCGAGTGGACCTGGCGGCATGAGGTAGCAGTGGTGGAGGAAGATGGGCTGGTGGCGATGACATGTGTATCACATGCCGAAACGCAAGCTGGTGACACGCGCGAGGCACAACTGATTTTTCCATCAGATCTGAGCCATATCGAAGCGCAGAGCGATCATCTCGATCAGCAAAGCCTGCAACGTCTGGCCGATGGATCGCAGTTACTGACATTGCGCTGGAAGGGCGAGCGCTTGACCAATCGCACCGTCCTGATCCACGGGCGGAAGCGTGTCACCCATTTGCAAGAAACATGGCAGTTCCAAGCTCCGCGCGGGCATGCGGAAAAGTCGGATCTCGCCCAGTTCTACTTGGCTGACCAGGCACAACGAAAATTTTCTGCCGCGGGCCTGACTGGTCCTTTCGCCCCACAGACTCTCTCGCGCATGTTGCAAACACGCATAGAGGGTAGGGCGTATTATTTGATGGAATCCCCAACGGGAGTCATTTCGATCAAACAAACCATCATGCCCGTGGCTAGCACCGCCGATGCCTTGATGACTAAGGCCCGCTGGGAAACGCGACTCGAGTTGGACGGTGCTTCCCTCACCACTGGGCAGCTTGACATTCAGTATCGCAATGGCGCACGTCTGCCCTTACGTTTGCCAGAAAAGGCGGTGCTGCTCTCTTGTTCGGCGAATGATCAGGAAATTATGCCGGTGATCGCGGCACCCGGCTTGTGGGAAATCTCCTTACCACAGCATCAGCAGACGATGGGGAGCACTAAGGTCATTCTTTCTTACACCGAGAGAGTAGAAAAATTCGCCCCGCTGGAAGGGCAGCTCAGTATGCGACTACCGGGCACGAGTTACTTCATCAACAGCCTGCAATGGCAGCTCACGCTACCTGCCGAATACGCGGCGGAAGTCGCTGGAAACCTCACACGCCCCGCCACCAGCACCGCCGGATCTCATCTTATTTTGTTAGAGAAAAACCTCTGCCGCGATGAAACCCCGCAGGTGGAACTTTTCTACAACCACAGCAACCAACTCAATCGCTAATTCCATTTTTCCATCATATGAAACTTCAGCATCTATTCGCTACCGCTGGGATCCTCGTGGTCACCACTCTCGCTTGGTTCATTCTCGGCTCTGCCATTCAATCGCGCAGTCAAGTAACCTGCTCCGATATGAGACGAGAGGTCTCGCAAGTGTGGGGCCCGCAGTTGGAACAAGAGCATCCGCATGCTTTTTACCGCTCACCCAACGTGCCAAATGGAAAGGCGTTGATCCAATCGGAAAAAAGCCGGGTCAAAGCGGTGATCGACTACGCGCCGAAAAAACGCGGCCTGATGCGGCATCGCACCTACGATGTCGATTTTGAGGGCGTCTATTCTTTCCGCAATCCCACCCGCATTCCACAGACCTTGTTCGTGCAGTTTCCCTTGCCCGCGACGCAGGGCTTGCGCGGAGTGCAGATCATGCTCGATGGCAAAAATGCTGATGTCCGCCGCGCGCAAGACGGTGCCTTGGAATTAGCTGTGGAGGTTGCCGCTGCTACTGCGGTGGAATTGAAGGTGGTTTATCAAACGAATGGCACAGACGCGTGGCTCTATCAATTTCCGCATCCGGAGCGAGTGCAAGACTTCGAGCTTTTCATGAAAACCGACTTTCCTGAATACAGCTTCCCGAATGGTTGTGGCTCGGCGACGAAGCGCGATGAGATTGCCTGCGAGTTCATTTGGGCCTATCAGCCTGATGTCTTGTCGGCGCCGAACATCGGCATGGAAATGCCCAAGCTGCTCAACCCCGCGCCTGTGGCATCACGCATTTCGTTTTTCGCCCCTGTATCGTTACTTTTTTTCGTCACGGTGCTGTTGTTGTTAGGTTCGCTGCGCGGCGTGACTCTGCACCCGATGCACATCTGTTTTGTATCTGCCGGATTTTTCGCCTTCCAATTGTTGTTCGCGTATCTCACGGATGTGATTCCTCTGTATGTTGCTTTCGCCATCTCGGCCGTGGTTTCCGTGGCATTGGTTTGCGGTTACCTGCGCGCCGTGGGTGGACCACGCCTGCTTCGTATCGCCTTGCCCGCCCAGGTCGGCTACATGGTGTTGTTCAGTGTCTCGTTTTTTTTCGATGGCATGACTGGCCTCACCATCGCGATCGGTTCAGTGATCACCCTCGGGTTGTTGATGAAAGTGACAGCCAAGACCTCGTGGAAAGAAGTCTTTGCTCCTCAGAAACGTCCTGTGCCTCCGGTTCTTCCCAGTCTCTGACAAATGCCAGGCCTTTCCCTGCGAGAATCATGGGGCCGGAGGAACCACGCCTTCGGTCCATGATTCTCCTCGCTCGACGATACGGTGCTCTTTTGCCATGGGCGGAGTCTCGCGTATTTTCATCAGAGTGGAACCTCCGCAAGATTCCACCGCTTCACCGACATCGTGCCATTGCTTTCCGTCTGGTGAGCTTTGCCATTGATAAATCCGGGCGGGGCGTGCGTGGAAGCGGATTTCTCTTGATCCAGCTTCTTCTGAGATGAGGGGCTCGCAGCGAAAATCTTCTGGCTTTGATCGGCGACGGAATTGCGGAACCCGGGCAAATGCATGATAGTTCGCATCATGTCCCGCATGGGGTGGACCGTTTGGACTCTGCCACGCGGCGCGCACCGTAAGCAGAAGATCTTCGCCCTCGATCAAAAACCATGGATACTGCAGCCCGAATGTTGTGTGGAAATACTTGCCAGAAATCGGTCCCTGAAATGCGGATCGGACGGTTGCGGTGTCTTCGGCATAGAGTCGATGGTCGTGCATGATGATTCGTTCGATCGACCAATCAGTTAGGTTCGCCGATGAAACAAGAGCGAGCACTCCACGAAAACGCTCGGCGTTGTAGCGATCGTTTCGAAAGCGCCGGGGAATGTAGTTGCAGACCGACCAATAGCGGTTGCTGACGTTGTCATATCGGATAAGGAAACGAAGACCTCCTCCCGGAAAGTGGATGAAGCCTGAAGGATGATTTTTTCGCGAATCATATGTCTCGGGAGTGAAATGGATGCGTGGGGGGGATGATGTCGCAGGTTCGACGTGAATCAAAGCGGCTATGCCACCGATACCCGCGCCGTTCGGATGCCGATGATCGACGCGGAGGGAGGCGAGCAAATGGCCCTCGCGGGTAACAAGGGGAGATCCCTCCAACCAACCGCGAAAAGTGCCTTGTAACCATGACGAATCTGCCGTGAGTGTGTTAGAGGATTGCCAAGTATCGGCTTTTAAAAGATCGGCGTGAGGTCCTGCGTGGATGACCTTAATTTGATTGTCCGCCCAGCGGGGCGATCGCTGGTTTTCCAATACAGCCCAGAATCCACTGCGATCTCTAAATACCAAGGGACCGCATGCCCATGTCTTACCATGCTCTGGCGCGAGCAACCTACCACGTTTCTCATCGACCATGGTCCAAGACTTACCGTGATCATCGGAGCGACGAATCACGAGGGGGCCGCTGATGCTCGCCGCTCCCATGCTGAAGAGTTTTTGGTCATCCTGAAAGAGGGCTTGCCAATACACACCCTCATCGTCGGTTCCTGGTTGGGTGAGATTTCGCATTTCCCCCTCCATGTTCCACGTTTTGCCCTCATCACGAGAGCGAACAAAAAAAGTCTGGCCTATTTTGCCTTCACTCGATTTTGGCCCAAACCAATCATGACTGGAAAGCAAGCTGCCATCGGCGCAACGCGTCAGCATAGGTGACCCCAAATAACGGCCAGATGAGGCTGGGCTGTAGGCAATGACAATGCCCGGTATTTCTGTGGGAAATGAGGAACGTTGGGCGGGAAGGGGATGGAAAGGGAATAGCAAACAGCCTGCGCACCATCGCAGAATAGGTGCTATCGTAGGGATTCTTTTGGGCTGAGTCATGGGCTGGAGTCTCACATTTTTGCTACATGGCCACAGCCCTGTGCGAAGGCGGAGACATTTTATTCAACGGATGGTATTTTCACTACGTTTCATTCCCGGCTTGAATTTCTGATTTTTTGTCAGCATGCTGTGCCCGCACGTGCCCGTAGCTCAGTTGGATAGAGCTCCCGCCTTCTAAGCGGATTGTCGCAGGTTCGAATCCTGCCGGGCACGCTTTTTTATTACGATGGACCCAAGGTGAGTCGATCCTACAAAAAACGGGCCGTTGGTTACGTGATGCTCACAGAAAAGTCTAGACAACTGGGTGCGCTCAGCATGGAGTAAAGATCAGCGTGGACGATTAAGTCCGCTGGACGAACAACTTCTTTATCGAGAGGTAAAAAAAGTGTTCAATACGAGGAAATCTTCCTCAAAGAGCAAACCTCGATTTCCGCACTTACATGGGGCTTACTTTCATCATAGGCGTATGATTTTTTTGGGAACATTGCGCATTATGCAACTTTTTCGTCATACCCCACGGAATGATGCTTTGAGAGAGGTCCCTCAGATCGTCATGATTCCTGTTCAAACTGCGAGCGCAGGTAGTCGAGGCGGTCTTTGATTTTTTTCTCGTGGCCATTGCTACTAGGTATATAGTAGTTTTTGCCTTCCGGTAGGTAAGCTTGCGGCACGTAGTTTTCCGGGAAGTCGTGGCTGTAAAGGTATTCCAGTTCCGCGTCCTCGGTGCCGGAGCGAGAGGCGAGGGACTTGCGACTTTTGGTACGCAGGTGTTGGGGCACGGCGAGCGTTCGACCCTGTGCCACATCTTCCATCGCTCGGTTCAGCCCCATATAGGCCGCATTTGATTTCGCGGCGGCGGCAAGGTAGACGGAGGCGTGGGCGAGGGGAATGCGGCCCTCGGGCATGCCAATGAATTCAAGGGCGTGGTGGGCATCGATGGCGATGCGCAGGGCGGCGGGATCGGCAAGTCCGACGTCCTCACTGGCGAGAATCACCAGCCGGCGCGAGATGAAACGCGGGTCCTCTCCGGCGTGCAGCATTTTTGCCAGCCAATACAAGGCGGCATCAGGATCGGAACCGCGTATCGATTTGATGAAGGCGGAAATGGTGTCGTAGTGATTGTCCTCATCGTAGGCGATGGACTTTTTCTGGATGGATTCTTCCGCTACTTCTAACGAAAGATGAATCATGCCATTTTCCGCGGGCTGAGTGGTGAGGATGGCTAACTCCAGCGCGGTGAGGGCTTTGCGGACATCGCCATCGGACTTCTCCGCAATATGAAAGAGGGCTTTCTCCTCGACGGCTATGGGCAGGTGGCCGAGACCGCGCGTGACATCGTGCAGTGCGCGCTCCATCACCGGTATGAGCTCTCCTGTGGTGACGGGCTCGAGTTGGAAAATCTGCGAGCGCGAGGTGAGGGGCGAATTGATGTGGAAGAATGGATTGTGTGTGGTCGCGCCGATGAAGCGGATGACGCCGCGCTCGATGTGCGGCAGCAAGACGTCCTGCTGGGATTTGCTGAAGCGGTGGATTTCATCGATAAACAGGATCGTCGTCTGCCCGCGCATCTCGCGGTAATGACGGGCCTGATCGATCTTCGCGCGGATCTCGGCGACGTTCGACTCGACGCCATTAAGCGACTCGAAGCGCGATCCAGTCATGCGTGCGATGACGGTAGCGAGTGACGTTTTTCCTGTGCCAGGTGGTCCGTAAAAGATGAGTGAAGTAAAACGATCCGATTCAATAGCTCGACGCAGCAATTTACCCGGTGCGAGAATGTGTTGTTGCCCGGCGATCTCATCTAGGTGCTGCGGACGCATACGCGAGGCCAACGGCTCGTTGCGTGGATCTTGTGGCAGCGGTTGATGAAAAAGATCGGACATCGAGACCCAAGAGGATTACCCGTTCAATTTTTGCAGTGCCTTGGGCTGGAACACGCCATCCTTGCGAATCAATTTGCTATCGAAATAAATTTCGCCGCCGCCGGTGTCCTTGCGCTGGATGCAGACCATGTCCCAGTGCACTTGGGAACGATTTCCATTGTCGGCTTCCTCGTAGGCTTGGCCGGGGGTGAAGTGGAACGAGCCAGCGATTTTTTCGTCAAACAAAATATCGCGCATTGCGTGGCGGATATGCGGGTGGAAGCCGAGAGCGAATTCACCAATGTAGCGGGCTCCGGAGTCGGAGTCGAGGATGTGATTGAGTTCCTTCGTTTTATTGCCCGCTTCGGCTTTGACGATTTTTCCTTTTTCAAAAGTGAGACGGATGCCATCGAAGGGAATGCCCTGATAAATGGTCGGCGCATTGTAGCTGATGACGCCCTCGACCGAGTCCTTGACGGGAGCGGTGAACACTTCGCCATCGGGGATATTGGCCGTTCCTCCACAGGGGATAGCAGGGATGTCCTTGATCGAAAAACGCAGGTCGGTGCCGGGGCCTTTGATGTGAACGGCATCGGTCTGGTCCATGAGTTTTTTGAGCGCGTTCATGGCGGGCATGAGTGCCTTGTAGTCAAGTAGGCAGACGCGGAAATAAAAATCTTCAAATGCTTCCGTGCTCATGCCCGCTTGCTGTGCCATGGAGGCGGTGGGCCAGCGCAGCACGCACCACTTGGTTTTTTTGACGCGATGGTCGATGACGGCACGGGTCTTGTTCATAGCGAGCTTCATACGTGCGGCAGGAACATCGCTGTTCTCGGCGATGTTATTTGATCCACGCACGGCGATGTAGGCATCCATGTCCTTCATTTCGTGCAATAGGTGTTTGGCGATCAGCGTGTATTGGTCCTCGGTGGCGCCCATGATCATTTCGCGAGTCAGGCGACTGGCATGCAGGCGGATGATGGGGATGGCTCCTACCGAACGAGCTTCACGGATCAGGGCGATACCCATGCTGTCAGGGACATCGTAGAGATCGATGAGAACTTTTTCGCCTTTTTTCAGCGAGGTGGAGTAACGAACGAGTTGTTTTGCCAATTGATCGATGCGTGCGTCGTGCATGTCCGAAACACTGCCTGATTTTGATCAAAGGTCAAAGCCATACTTTCCGCAGTAAAACGCCAGAGTCGGCCTTATACGGAGTAACATGGATGAAAATAAACACATGTGATTCATCGCAGAGGGATGCCGTGACGAGTCCAGAACAGCTTCAAAGTGTCGGGACTACCGCGGAAAATGTTGCGCTCTACTGGCCGATCGAGATTGCCGAGATAAGGGCTAAAGCCGCGATAGACTTTCGGACTGGATCGACGATTTTCCCACAAAACACCGCCGTATTGCCAGATCGACCAACTACGCCATGTGTTGTATTGCTGAGTGAGTCCAGTCGCTGTGCCGGGGACGGGGAATGCCTTGCACGCACCACTATCGTGCGAATACAAAGCGGCCCAATATGGTGAGCGACGCAAGCGGTTTTTCACCGTGTCACTCGCGTTGTGAAGCGTAACGCGGAGGTGCTCACTGTTTTCCAGATACACCACGCAATCGACACCTGTGCGTTGTTTCACGCGGTCGAGAAACTGGATCATCTGCGTGGTCGTGGAGTCTGCATCGAAGTCGGCGCAGAGCAGCAAATGCTCTTGTGACCACTCGCGGCTATTGGCGAGTGACTGCACGCGATTCACGAATTGATCTGCTTGCGCTAGCACGCTGACGCCCTGCGTTGTTCGATAATAGACGCCGATCAACATCCCAGCACGATCCGAAGATCGCAAAAAGTCGTGGCATTTTTCATCGAGTTGGCCGCCCTTTCCCGCACGCGCGATGAGTCCCAAAGCGCCGTTGTCGCGAAGTGCGGTGACATCGTGCTCGGAGTATCCTCGTCCAGTGCGCTGTTTTTCTTTGGGATCGTAGGCGGAAACATTGACGATTTCCGTTCTGCCGCCCACGTTTGTGGAAACGCTCCCGCCACAGTGGCAGAGCAGATGAACCAAGAGTAACAAGCCGAGCAAACGAGGAAGTGACTTCATCGCGTTTATGCCAACAAAATTTCGCACTGCTGGCAAGTGTGATGCTCGGGATCGATCATTTGAGTGGCACAACCTCTACCGCTCCACCTTCTTTGACGATGCTAAATTGTCCGCCGCTTAGTTTAGCTAGTTGCTTAAGAGGTTCCTGCGCTTGCGGCACCATAAGTGCGACGGTGTTAATCACAACACCTTTCGCCTTTGCTTTGCGGCCCATTTCTTTGGCAATTTCCTCGGATTTTTTACCGGCTACACCATCCGTCATGAAGAAGATTATGTCCGGCTTCGGATCCATCGAGAGCGCCATTTCCAGAGGATGATCCCAAATCGTGCCCAACACCAGTGGCGTTTCTTTCACGTGTTTCGCAGCATCGCGCAGGCTACTATGATCGACGCTTAGCCACTTGGGCGTTTGTTTTTTACCAACTGGTTCCCAGCCGTGGTGGTCCGTGGTCGTTTTCCAATCATACTTGCGGCCGCCGTCTTTCACCGTTGCGACTTTACCACTTTGCGACACTTCTTGACCCGCCACCCACACTGGGCCCGCGAAAAAAATCATTTGAAACAGTAATCCATCGCCTAGGTGATCAATCGATTTTTTCATCTCCTTACGCATGAGTTGGTCACGAACGCCCTTCATCGATTGGGAGTAGTCGATGACGTAAACGACTCTCTTCGCCACGACCTTCTGGTTGAAGAACGAAGCGCCGCCGCCCATGCCCGAATCATCTCCTGACGACCAGCCGTCGCCGAAGTCATTACCGCTGCCAAAGTCAACCGATGGCTCTGTTACCTCGATGTCCGGCACGGGAATCGCAATGTCGGATGGTGTAGCAGTGGCGATGACCCGCGCGCTCGACGAAGACGGAGCAGACGGTTTTTGTTTGGGGCTGGTGCTCATTTTTTTGACTTCGCGCACTTCGTCCTGCTGTGAAGGAGGATGATATATCGCGATTACCTCGGTCTCTCGAAACATCGGAGAGATAAAGAGAAACGCCATCAGCAAGCCGAGCAGCAAGAGGGATAAAAAGGCGATCACGATCGAGGAGATCGTCGAATTGCGTTTCATTGCATCAAGACGAGCTTGAGCTTCTGGACTGAGTTGGGCGTGGAGACTCATGGCGTTGGTTTTTGGGGTTGCTGATGAAACGTAACGGTTGGATTCAAGAAAACCTTAGTTCTAAATACTCCAGGGTCAATCATTTGAGAAAAATAACGAGTATCTGAGAGTTTGTGTCGATGGCTATCGTATGATTTTTCAGTCATGAATGTAGTGGCATTTTTTTGCCTTCTCTCATCTCATGCCATTTCCATCATGAAATTCCCCGTCATTTTCCTTGATCTAATGATCCTCTGTCTCTCGATGGCAACTGTGAGGGCGGAACCTGTCAGCACACGTGGTGTCATCGACATCACAAATAAAGAGCGCCCGGTAGATGCCGTCGTGCTGGTTGGCGCCAATGCCCATCAGTTGGTTCCAGAGAGTCATGCGCCCAGCAAATGGCTCTTTGCCGACGGCGTTTTGACCGCTTCTCCTCTGTGGGACAGCATGGTGACTAAAGAGACCTATCAGGATTTCCGCATGCATGTGGAGTTCAATGTGAATGAAGTCAAAGACGCCAAAGATCCTGAACAAAATGGCAATTCGGGTATCTACATTCAAAAGCGCTACGAATTGCAAATCCTTCATTCTTTCGGCGTCAGCGAAGCGGACTACAAGCCGAGTTATTGTGGTAGCATCTACAAGCAGAAAATGCCTGATCGGATTGTTTGTAAAAATGCTGGCGAGTGGCAAAGCTACGACATTGTTTTTCGCGCCGCGCGATTTGAAGTCGATCAGAAAAGAGAAAATGCCCGCATCACCGTTTATCACAATGGCAGCTTGATTCATGATGATTATGCGATCACCGCCAAGACGGGAGCAGGTGACCGCGAGGGGCCGGGGCCAGCCGTGATCAAGTTCCAGGGCCACCACAATCCAGTGCGCTTTCGCAATGTTTGGATTCAGCGGATCGCCTTGGAGGCAGTATCTGCGGAGAATGTTCGGTAATGGTTCCTCAGGAAATCACTTTCCTCTCTTGCAGGTAGCAGGAATCTGACGCATGATGCCTTCCATGGCCGCGACGCAAAAAATCCGCACCGTCAATGCAATCACCGCTGGAGAATTTTACGAGCATCACAAAGATGCCCTCGGATTGGAGTTGATCAGTCGGACCCACGACTTGCAACGGCTGATCCGTGAACCCGCCGTCAACCGTCCAGGGCTTGCGCTCGCGGGGTTTCTCTCCTATTTTGCAAGGAAGCGCATACAAATCCTCGGTAATTCAGAGCTATCGTATCTGGAAAAACTTCCCCCGCTGCGACAAATGGCGCGCTTCCGCCGCCTCTGCAAAGAAGGCATTCCTTGCCTCGTGGTCTCGCGCAATCGCACACTTCCCGAGAATCTGCTCACTCTCGCGGCTGAGTATGAACTCCCCATATTCGGCACTTCTCAGGTAACCATGAAATTTCTCAACGCAGCTACACTGCGCCTAGAAAATGATTTTTCACCCGTCACAACGCTGCATGGGTGCATGGTTGATGTGCGTGGTATTGGCGTGCTGATCATGGGCAAAAGTGGCTCAGGTAAATCGGAAACCGCCATCGGTCTTATCGAAAAAGGCGCTTCTTTGGTCGCCGATGACATGGTGCGCGTGAAATACATGGGCGGTGAGCTCATGGCATTTTCTCCCGAACTCTCGCGCGGATACATCGAGATGCGCGGCATTGGTATCGTCAACGTCGCGAATCTATACGGCCTCGCAGCAATACGACCAGAAAAACGTTTGGATCTAATTGTTACACTCAAGCCTCACGCCGATTTAAACAATGTCGATCGCCTCGGCATCCAGACCAATACCTTCGATGTGCTCGGTCAGGCGATTCCGCACGTGGAAATCCCTGTCGCTCCCGGTCGCGACAACGCCCGCATGATCACCATCGCCGCGCTCGACCAACAACTCCGACGCCTTGGTTACAACATGGCAGATGAGTTCAATCAGCGATTGTTGAAGCACATGAGCGATGAGCAGAAAAGTTGAGGTGTGTCTACGCGGGCCAGTGTTGAAGGAAATAAGCCAGTGCTTCCTCGCGGGTATGCAGTCGACCTTCGAGTTGCTCGACCTGAATGGCATCCAGAATGTCACTGAATAGCGGACCGGGCTTGAAGCCGGCCTGGATCAGATCTCGACCGCTCATCAGGGGCGCGGGGATCAGTGGCTCGCGGGAAAATTCCTCGCGCTTGGCGATCAGGTATTCGAGGTTGTCGGTAAAGCCATTGCTGGATCCGCAATCGACACGATGCAGCTCCATTTCAAAATCAAAGGTAGGCGATGCCATGAAGCGCTTGAGTTTCGCCGTGCGCATTTGCTGCACGTTCATGAATTGCATGTGACGAGCCACCATGGGCACGACGGAATCGATGATGTCATTGGAATAACGCAATCGCCGCAGCATGTCTGCCGCCATTTCAGCACCGAGAGCGTCGTGGCCATTGAAACGGATGCGCCCGCCGGCTTCATGGTCGATGGTGCGCGTGGGCGGCTTTGCGATGTCGTGCAGCAAAACGGCAAGTGCCAGTTCGAGCGGGGCATCCGGCTCTAACATTTCTAGCATGATTTTAGTGTGCACAAACACGTCACCTTCGGGATGCCATTCCGGAGGCTGTTCGCAACCGACCAATGCCATCACCTCGGGCCAGAAATAACGGAAGAGTCCGGAGTCGGTAAGCAAGTCGAACGCTTTCGCGCGCGACGGATGACAAAGCATCCGGTTGAGCTCATCGCGGATTCGTTCTGGGGAAATACGTGCCAAAAGTGGAGCGCATTCGATGATGGCCTGCCTCGTTTTTTGCTCGATCTTGAAGTCCAGGCTGCAACTAAATCGAATCGCGCGCATGAGTCGCAAGCTGTCTTCTTGAAAGCGCAGTGCCGGCTCGCCGATCGCGCGAAGGATTCCTGCTTCCAAATCCTTTCGGCCGCCGACGTAGTCGATGATTTCCCCGCTAATGGGATCTTCGAATAAGCCATTAATCGAAAAATCTCGGCGCTGGGCATCATGCTGTGCGGTGGAAAAAACGACATGATCTGGGCGACGGCCATCGCTGTAGCTGCCATCCGTGCGGAAGGTTGCGATCTCCACCATGTGACCCTGATATTTTACGAGAATGACACCGAAGTGAGCGCCTACCTCATTGCCCTTGGGAAACACTTCTAACACCTGGGTTGGTGTGGCGTTTGTGGCGATGTCATAATCCTTCGGTTCGAGTTGCAGCAAGCGATCTCGCACGCAGCCTCCTGCAAGCAACGCTTGGTAGCCCGCATCATGCAAGCGGCGGGAGATCTCAAGTGCGGCTTTCCATTCAGTCACAAACCACCCCTAGCGCAATGGATACGAAAAACAAGAAATTCCTCGGTAAAGTCACAGAACTCACGACGAATGTTTTAAGGCGTATAAGTGAAGCGGAAAAATGTGGGAGTGCCCGTGAGCGCAACGCTGTGCTCGATGAGGCCTGTTTCATTCACACTAATCTGCTGCACGGTTGTCCAGTCTTGCAGGTTTATGGAACTTTGCAGTTGATAGGTCAGATTGGGTGCTGCTTGGCAACGCAAGGTCAGGGTGTTGTTCGCATTTTTGATAAGGGTTGTGGCGTTTTCCGGAAGTATGATCAAAGTCAATTCATTGGCCGCAGTGAAGGGATTCGACCACTTGGCGTCTGTGTACACATTGCTTCCCGTTAGTGTGCGAAGGAAGGCGGCGAGCTGGTCTTTTTGTTGTTGGCTCAGGTTAAGACTCTGCACTGCCCCACCGGGCCGGCGCAGACGGTTATCGAGATTGGCGTTGTCGCCAGGAATGAGATTGTAGTGATTGATCACGTCTGCGATGGTCGATTGTCCGCCATGATGCATAAAGGATCCGTTAGATTTCCCACCAGGTCCCACCATGTCTCGCAGGCTGGGTGAGCGGGTGTTGGTCAGATCCGCGCCCCCGCCGAGTGATGCCGTCACACCATTGTTGCGGCTGTTTGGATCGATCGCAAATTCGGGTGGCGCATGACAACCCGCACAACCAGCTCCGCCTTGATTCGGTGGTGCAAGAAATAGTTGTTTTCCCGCATTCTCTTGAGGCGTGAAATTGGGAAAGTTTTGATTCTCCTGCACCTGCGCGCGTCCGACATCATATTTCGAGTCAAACGATTGAATGCTGCGCACGAATTGCGCTAACGAGTTCTGAATACGCGCTTCGGTGATGGTAGCTGTTCCGAAAGTCATAGCAAAGAGCACTCTGTATTCGGGAATGGCGGTGAGCCGTGTCACGAGATCGGAAAACGCGGGGTCGCCACTCGTGCCGCTGAACCCCATTTCCGCATGATCGCGTATCGGCTGGGTGGTCTGCACTTCAAGTGTTGCCGCTCTCTCATCCCAGAAAAACCGAGTTTCTGTGGCGAAGCCTGCGTTGACCAATCGCATCGAATGCCTGCTGGTCGTGCCATCGACTCCAATACTGGCAATGGCCGTATCGCCAAACGCATTGGCTTGTTGATGGCATGACGCACAACTAATCGTATTATTACGAGAGAGTCGCTTGTCGTAAAACATCACTCGCCCTAGGGTAGCACCGGCATCGGTGATGCGATTCGTGATCGGTGTATTGCTTCGGGTAATGTAAATGGGTTTCGGTTGGTTGGCAAAGTTGGCAAGTTGAGTCAGATTGACCACCCCTTTTTGGTTGGTAGTGTTGAGCTGCGCGCTGACTGGTGAAGAAATCAGTAGCAGAATGACAGCAGTTGGGATGTCGCGTATTTTCATCATGTAGACAAAACTTTAACACTATTGACTAAGAGTCAGTGTCGCACAGATCTCCAGCTATTTTACCGTTTCTTAACAAATCTATCGTCAGTAGAATGTTAGAACGATGCGGTAAGAGGCTGCCAGTATGACAAAATGCGTCATGAGTTGCATGATAAACTGGTGACTACGGGCGAGTAGTGACTCAGTGATTTTGTATCGTCTTCTTTTTTTTCTACTCTGTTGTTTTCCGCTTCTTGCGACAGATTTTTTCGTAGCGCCCCATGGGAGCGATGCTAACCCAGGCACATTAGAGCGGCCCTTCGCGTCTCTGATGCGCGCGCAACATGACGTGAGGCCGGGTGATATCGTTTATCTGCGGGGCGGTTGCTATCGAATGCTCGAGGAGCAGATCGCCAAAAAAGAAAACGTCCGTGCCTTGGTTTGTTTGTTTGATCGTAGCGGTTCTGAAGGAAAGCGTATTCGCTACGAAGCGTATCGGGATGAGCAAGTCATATTGGATTTCTCCGAAGTGAAGCCAGCGGGTTTCCGGGTCCATGCCTTTCGAGTGACCGGATCCTGGTTGCATTTTCGCAAGCTTTCCCTCGTCGGCGTTCAGGTTACGATCAAAGCGCATACGCAATCGATCAATGTCGAAAACCTCGGAAACCACAATGTCTTTGAGCAAATCGTGATGCGCGATGGGCAGGGGATTGGCTTTTGGTTAGGGCGCGGATCGAACAATCTAATTTTGAACTGTGATGCATACAACAACTACGATGCCACTTCTGAAGGCGGCCGCGGTGGCAACGTCGATGGCTTCGGATTTCACGTGAGTAAGGGCAGTGTGAACAACGTGTTTCGCGGATGTCGGGCATGGTTCAATAGCGATGATGGCTTTGACTCCATCAACACAAGCGAAGCACATCTGTTAGAAAATTGCTGGGCGTTTTACAATGGCTACGGTAAAAAATTCGAGAGTCTCGGCGATGGCAATGGGTTCAAGGTGGGCGGATACGGCTACGAACCGGGCAACCGCTTGCCTAAGGTCATACCGCGGCATCGTGTCATGGGATGCATCGCGGCACGCAACAAGGCGAGCGGGTTTTATGCGAATCATCAGGTGGGTGGCATCGATTTCCTCCACAACAGTGCCTATCGGAATCGCTGCAATTTTAACATGCTCGGTCGTTTGCGCGATCCTACCAAGGATGTGCCGGGTTTTGGCCATGTGCTGAAGAATAATTTCGGTGTGCGTGGTGGGAAAGAAATCGATCAACTGGATCGCGCCCAATGTGAGGTGAGCCATAATTCTTTCGATTTCAAAACTCCCGTCACGGAGCGGGAGTTAGAAAGTGTAGACGAATCCCAATTGATGCGCCCAAGACAGCCGAATGGTGAGTTGCCCAGCATTGACTTTCTCAAACCGAAGGCATTATCGAGACTGATTGATGCTGGCACGGATGTAGGGCGTTCCTATCGTGGAAAGAAGCCAGACATTGGCTCCGTCGAGCGCCGCTGACCCTGATCCGTGATTTTCCAGCGATCAAATCGTCATCGCATGGAAGCCGCCATCCACGATCAGCTCATGTCCGGTGATGAAAGAGCCTGCCACTGGTGAGGCGAGCAGCAAGGTGGCGCCGATCAGTTCCTCTGCATTGCCAAAGCGGGATGCGGGAGTTTGGCGAAGAATATCGAGCACTCGCGTTTCATCGAGAACTTTGCGGTTTTGCTCAGCTGGGAAAAACCCCGGCACGAGCGTGTTGACGCGGATGTCTTTATCCGCCCATTCGCGAGCGAGGTTTTTCGAGAGATTGTGCACCGCTGCTTTCGAGGCTGAGTAGGTGAAAACGCGTGAGAGCGGGCTGAGACCAGAGATCGATCCCAGATTGATGATGGAAGCGGGTTGGGCGTTATTGATGAAATACGATCCGAAAACTTGGCAAGCACGGAATACGGCGGCGAGATTTGTGTCCATGATGCGCGCGTATTCTTCTTCCGTGACATCGAGGAAGGGGGTGGGAGAGTTAGTGCCGGCTCCGTTGATGAGAATATCAACCTGACCCGAGCGCTCCAATACTGTATCTAACAGATGTTGTAGCGACTCACGCGAGGTGACATCGACCGGGACGAAATATCCTTTACCGCCATGGGAGGTGATTTCGCTGAGGCGTCGTTCGGCTTTTTCCGGAATGCGACCACCGAGCACGACTTCTGCGCCAGCGCGGGCGAGGCCGACGGCCATCGTGCCGCAGAGCTCGCCTGTGCCGCCGATGACGACTGCGACTTTGCCAGTTAGATCAAAAAGTGACTTGAGAAAATTGGTTGTGGGCATGGACATGGTTGGTTGAATGTTCGTTGCGAGGACTATGGTAGAGCTGGGTGGGAATGAAAGCATAAATCACGACTGCGCGTGAACTTTTTCGTGCAGGGAGCGTGATGCCGAATCGTCGAGAGTTTCATTTTTTCACCATGGGTGCCATGGCTTCCGCAAAGGCCTTGCCGATACCGCCTAAGATTTTGGCACTGCCAAGATAGTGGTAGGCTTGATTGGAGATGCCCTTGAGTGCTTCCCACTCCTCTGCAGTGCAGGCTGCTTGTAATTTTGTTTGGAGATATGTCTCCTCTTCGCCGCGAGCGAATGTTTTACCATCTTTCTTTTTCATGCGTTCGATCTCCGCTTTGATTTGCCATTTCTTTTTATCGGCGGAGTCTTGCAAAGGATCCCAAAAATTCGCTGTCATGACATTGGCGACCGTGCCCTTGAATTCCGGCATGTGGCCCGGCATGGCCATCGCGGAGCGCATACCGCGATTGGCGATCGCGGCGGGTGTTTCTCCCTCGACGACGGAGGGTCCGCCTACGCCAATCACACCGATGACGAAGGGAAGTTGAGGTGCCTTCAGTTCGGTGCGCACATCGCGAATGAAATGAGCGAGCAGTCGGCCGTATTCATCGTAGCCACCGGGCTGGTGACGGTTCGGATAGAAATTCCCATCGACTAGGTCATTGAATCCCTGAAACCAGACAAAGCCTGCGATCTCATAGCCTTCTTTGCTATCATACGCGGGATGCAACTCTTTCGGGTTGTCGAGAGCGTTTTTCACGTGCGCCATCATCAGGCGATAGTAGTGACCGGTGGCCGCAGCCTTGGCGGCTTTCTCTGCAACCAAGTCCTTGCCTTGTTTTTGGATTCGGGCGATGTCTGTATCGGCGAAAACAAAAGGCCCAGCGCTGGGTGGGCGGAAGTCGGTATGGAGACTCTTACCGCCCCATGCGGTTTTGATCAGCAGAATGGGCTCATCGAGAGCCTTTTCCATGGTGAGACCGAAGGTGAATTCCGGGCCGATTTTTTCTGGTGTGGCGCCAAATCCGGCAGTGAGTTTCCCGATACGCTCCTGATCTTTCCCATTGCGATCCTCGGAGAGGTAGTTGATCCAGACCTTGTCACAAATGGTAGGTTGCCCTTTCGCATCTCGCATCTGTGCGAGCATCGGCGCGGTTTGGGGATCTCTCCCAATGTAGTCGAAGGTGCTGATCATCGCATGTCCCTGCATATTGGATTGACCTGCCAGGATGAACACTTTGAGTGGTTTGGCCTGTGCTGTGAGAAAGCCGGCGAAGAGCCATGCGGAGATTGATGCAATGGAAAATTTCATGAGAAATGTGGTGATGTGATTGAGTTGATTAAAACGTGTGAGTCGTTATTTTTTACGAGTGATTGTAATGCCAGAAAAGAAAATCATAGCATCTTTTGGTTTGATGTCCTGCGGAAGGTCGTGTTTGGCTTCGGGTGTTGTCTCGACGAGGCGATTTTTCCACTTTTTCGAACGACGCGCCGGTGTGGGGTAGGCTGGTCAGCAGGGTAAGAAGCGATAAAGATCCGACGCTAAGTGAGAGATGTTTCATGGAGCAGATAAGCGGATCAATGCGGGCGTCTCGGTGGCGGTTTCGATCTTACGAATTGTCTCTCGCACCTCGGCGGCCTTCATGAGCATTAAGGGTTTAGGGAAATCCTTTTCTTCCTTTTCAAAGTAGTTTGCGATTGTCTGGAGCTCGGGAATGACCGCTTGGGCGTGTGTACCGTAAGTGAGTAGGATTTTCATTAACTCTGGCGTGCGCTTTTGGCTGTCCCACGGATTTTGATGGCGTGTGTAGGTGACACAGGCGGAGATGCCATCGGCGATGCGATGCTTGGCAAGAATTTTCAGGCCCTCGACGCGAATTTGGTCGGCAAACATTTCGCCGCTGGGAGCCGGTTGTTGCACTGCCTGCAATATGGCGGGAAGCAACGGTCTGATTTCTTCCGTGGAGAGATTACGGTACACCGATGCGATGCTTCCGCGTGCTCTACCGTCTTGGTTCATCAAGCCACTGCGCACGGCTTTGTAAAGTGCCTCGCGATCAACGCCTTCGAGAGATTGCGCCAGCATGCCGCGTCCATCGAAGAGCGCGAAGCACAGGTAGCGTTGCTGCATCCCTCGCGGATCGTTCACTGCATCGGTTTGAGAAAAAATTTCTAACAAATTTGGCACGGTATTCATCGCAGGTTTGCCGATACTTGCCAGTGCGTCAGCCGCCTTGATGCGCATCCACAGATCCTTATCTTGCAGCAAGTTCGCCAAGGCAGGGATGGCATTCGCCGCACGTCCACGCAGAACAACGATCGCCTGACACGCCCCGTAGCGAGGTTCTAGCTCTTCTGATTCTAACAACTTCAGCACCGGCTTAAGTGGGAAATTTTTGCGGCGTCCGATGGCTAACGAGGCGCGTTCGCGCACGATGGGGGACCAGCTGCCGAGGCGTCCGATCAATTCCGCGTCGGTGAGCGCATCATAAAAACGGTTGCGATCTTTATTGCTCCACCCGCGGCCATCGAGGATGAGCATTTCCGCCTCGGCGGTGTTGAGTTGCTTGACGACGCTGGGCAGTTTGCCCGTGAGTAGGATTTTCTTGAGCGGTTGGCAGTAGGCGAGAAGATAGACACCAGTGCAGTCCCAGTTTCCGTAGCTATCGTTTTTTGCCTCGGGTGGTCCTTGATGGGGGAACATGCCGTCCGATCGGCGCGCGAGATCGAAATACCAGCTTCCGAATTCCTTCATCCATGAGCCAGTAGCCTTGGGACCGCTAATCGACACTCCGGGCATGGCCCAGAGGATGTTGAAAAAATTTCCCGTATGTCCGGTGTCGCGCTCGGCTCCATGCGAGGCCACACTCATGCGGCTGAAAAACTCTGCGCTGTTTTTCTCCTTCATGAGATTGAAAAGCACAGCCGCCATGCCGTTTTTACCATTGTCGTCGTGATTCTCAATCCACGGATGGTGATCGCCATAGGGAACGGAACCCTTGCCCGCATAAAAACGCAGTAGCTTAGCGCTGAGCTCGATGGCCTTGGCGACTTCGGGATCTTTGACGCCCGCCTCTCGTGCCATGACCAGAGAAATGGTGAGCACGGCACCGGGGGAGTTCATCATTCCGTAACCTTTCAGTCGGCCATCGGGCAGGGCAAAGCTATGTCCCCAAGAGCCCACCGCGCTTTGCCCGCGGGCAGATTCGAGAGCGAGACGACGCAACCCTGGCATGGCGCATTGATCGCCCGTAGCCATGGTGTATTCCGCGAGCAGCATCATGATGTATCCGTATCGCCAGGTTTGCATGCCGTTTTCACGGTAGTTGGCGGCCCATTCGACTTCCTTTTTGATGAGTGGTAAAAAAGCCGGATCGCCCGTGGCGAGAAGCCCGAGTGCATTGAGCGACCGCACGATGGGATCTCCGCTGCCGCCGTTTTTTTCTAGCGATGCTGCCAGAGCTTTGCTGCTCAGTGCGACGATGCGTTTGGATTTCGGACAATCATAGGGTGCTGTGGTGCTGTAGCTGCCGAGAACGGCTAGCGAGAGAGCGACCTCTTCTGTTTTTCCAGCGCGCCAACGGGTGAGCCGCAGCTTGCCAGATTTCTCTTCGGCAGTGGTGAGCGCTTTTCCCATCTCGGTGCGCGGATCATACGCGAAAGGTTTTCCATTCACTCCGAGAATCACATCACCCACCTGCATGATTCCATCGGCGGGAGAGCCGGCAGTCACCCGTGTGAGAGCAATCTGTCGGGCATCTGTAGTGACCATTTGATTGCTAAACATCCATCCGCGCATGCCGGTTGCGCCGAGATTCCAATCGTGCTTGGCGGCGGTGGGAATGCTCTCGCCTTTGGTGAAATCTGGCATGGTCATGTCACTTTTCGGAGCGCCGCAGACCGATCCGGATAAGGACAGCCATGCGCAGACCGATGCGATCAACCAGTGGGTGATGGTGTGTGAGGATGGCATAGAGTGATTGAGGAAAAAGTTGAGACGAAACAGCTCAACCTCGTCAATACGTGCCTTACATTTGGAAGCTTACGACTATTTACTACTGGAAAAAACAATTTCCTGATTCGTCTAGCGATTTTACAGAAAAACTCCTGACGTATGATAGACAAAAGCATTTTCACGTGTATTATCTCGCAGATGAATCCTTTCTTAAAGCACGTTGGTTTGATCTTGGCACTTAGCTCAGGCGCTCCTGTTCTCGCCGTGGATTTTGTGCATGATGTGGCGCCTTTGCTCAAAAAGCATTGCGCCGAGTGTCACATGGGTAACAAGCACAAGGGCGGCTTCTCGATGAACACGCGGGAGGAGCTGATGAAGGAAAATGACGACGGATCTGTACTAGAACCAGGCAACAGCGAGAAAAGTCTGATCATGCATCTTGTTACCTCGGATGACGAGGACGAGCGCATGCCCCCCAAGGGAGATGGCCTCAATGAAAAAGAGGTAGCCCTCGTCGCCGCATGGATTAACGCCGGTGCGCCTTGGGAGCCTGGATTCACATTCAAAAAGAGCAGCTACGAGCCGCCCTTGCACTTGCAGCGCCCTACGCTTCCGCCTTCCCGTGACGGACGCACCCATCCGATCGACCGTATTCTCGATGCCCATTTGACCAAGACGAAAGTCGCGCGCCCATCGGAGATCGATGAGGCCGCATACGTGCGTCGTCTTCATCTAGACATCACCGGACTTTTGCCCTCAGCTGAGCTCTTGCAGTCTTATCTTGCCGACAAAGACCCGCAAAAACGCAGTAAGCTCGTGCAGACCTTGCTTCAGGATAAGGAGGCTTATGCGACGCATTGGCTGGCATTCTGGAACGACCTTCTGCGCAACGACTACGCGGGCACAGGATACATCGATGGCGGTCGCTCTCAAATCAGCCAGTGGTTGTATCGCTCTCTTTACGAAAACAAACCATACAATCAATTCGCCAGCGAGCTCATCGCACCGACCAAAGAAAGTGCTGGTTTTGCTAATGGCATCAAATGGCGTGGCGAAGTGAGTGCTGGGCAGAAAGTTCCTATCCAGTATGCTCAGTCGGTTGGCCAGACATTTCTCGGCATCAATCTCAAGTGCGCCTCTTGCCACGACTCCTTTACGGATCAATGGAAACTGACCGACTCATATGGTCTAGCGGCTGCATTCTCTAGCGAAAAAATCGAAATCGCCCGCTGTGATAAGCCCACTGGTAAGATCGCAGAGCCGTATTGGCTCTATCCGCAGTTGGGGAAAATCGATGCGTCCCAGCCACCGCAGGAGCGCCTGAAACAAGTGGCTGCACTTACTACGATGCCGGAAAATGGCCGATTCAGTCGCACGATCGTCAATCGTCTGTGGCACCGTCTGATGGGGCGTGGCATCGTGCATCCTGTCGACGCGATGGGCACCGAGCCGTGGAACGCGGCGCTATTGGATTACCTCGCCACTTATTTGGTGGATCAGAAATACGATTTGAAAAAAGTCATCGCTCACATCTGCGCGTCACAGTCTTATCAATCGAAGGCTCAGTCGTTAGAGACCGATGACGAATCGAAGTGGACCTATGCAGGTCCTCGTGCGAAGCGCATGACGGCGGAGGAGTTTGTGGATGCGCTGTGGCAGATTCTTGGCACGGCCCCTGCGAAAGCGGACTTTGTCCCTGCGGTTTCTCTATCATCCGCGCCCACGATGTCGCGTGCAACGTGGATCTGGATCAATGATGGAGTGCAATCGCCCGTCGGTGAAACCGTCGCCTTCCGCAAAACTTTCTCACTGGCCTCTCCCGTTAGTCAAGCGATGGCACTCATCACTTGCGATAACGAGTTTTCTCTCAGCATCAACGGCAAAGCCGTCGGCAAGAGCAATGACTGGATGAGCCCGCGCCTCGTCGATTTCAAGCCGCATCTCAAGAAAGGAGCCAACGAAATCTTGATCATTGGTAAAAACGGCGGCTCTGCACCGAATGGAGCAGCTCTTTATTTCCAAGCTCGGCTGCAACAAGGCAAGGATGTCGTGATGATGAATTCCGACCCCACCTGGCAAGTGAGTGCCGCACCCAATGGAACCATCCCGGCAAATCCCTCATGGCAAAACGCCGTTGCCGTTCCGAGTCAGAACAACTGGGAGTTCATTGCAGAAAAAATCCAGCAAGCCCAGTCGCAGATGGCGGGCGGGGGAGGTCTGCGCGTCCGTGCCAGTTTGATGAAGTCGGACTTGCTGATGCGCTCGCTCGGTCGTCCGAATCGCGAGCAGATTGTCACCTCGCGGCCGAACGATCTCACCACGCTCGAAGCCATGGACCTCAACAACGGTGCCATCCTCGCTGCGCAATTGGAAAAAGGTGCGCAGCGCATGCTTGAAAGCCATGGCGCTGATCCGAAGACCATGGTGGACTCGCTCTACTGGCAGGCGCTTTCGCGAGCTCCCAGCGTTGAGGAAAAACAAATTGCGTTAGAGGTGCTGGGCGCTCGGCCCAATGCCGATACCGTGCAGGATTTCCTTTGGACCCTATTTATGCTTCCTGAATTTCAGCTCATCCGTTAATCCCCAACCGAATTTTTCTATGAACAATCGTCGCGAATTTCTCAAAGCTCTCAGTGCCAGCACCACCGCCGCTATGATGGCGCGCGCCCCACGGTTGCTGGCGGATGAAATCAATCACCCCGCCTCCAAGGCAGACAGTTGCATCCTCCTTTGGATGGCAGGCGGCATGGCTGCGCCCGAGACCTTTGATCCCAAGCGCTACCAACCCTTTGAAAAAGGAGTATCCCTATCAAAGATTCTCAGCACTTTCCCCTCGATCCGGACCGCTGTAGATCATATCAATATTTGCAAGGGCTTGGAAAATATCGCATCGGTCATGGATCGCGGCACGTTGATCCGCTCAGCAGTGCAGGAAGATCTTGGTTCGATTCTGCATTCGCGACACCAATACCATTGGCACACGGGCTACGTGCCACCGCAAACTGTCGCGGCACCTCACATCGGCGCATGGATGGCCAAGGTCTTAGGTCCGAAAAATCCAGTGATGCCCGCGTTCATCAACATCGGTCAACGCCTCGAAGGGGTAGGGGAGAGCGAAGAGTTGAAGGCTTTCACCACCGGCGGATTTTTTGGTTCGGAATTCGGACCGATGAACCTTCCTTATCCCGATCAAGCTGCCGCTGCTGTCCGACCACCCAAAGGCATGACACCCGATCGATTCCAAAGTCGCCGTGCTCTATTGACGCAGTTGCTCGCGAAGTCGCCGCATCGGGAATACATGTCCGATCACCAGCAGGAATCCATGCTGCGATCGCTCGACAATGCTCATCGTCTTCTCTCGGCGAAAGAGCGTGAGGCCTTTGATATCACGCTGGAACCAAAGGAGGTCTACGATCGCTATAATACCGGTCGTTTCGGTCAAGGCTGCCTGCTCGCGCGTCGCCTCGTCGAAAATGGTGCTCGCTTCGTAGAAGTCACCACCGAGTATGTGCCGTTTTTCCAGTGGGATACTCATAAAGACGGTCATGCTGTCGTGGAAAAAATGCACAAGGAAATCGACATGCCTATTGCGCAACTCATCCGCGACCTCGAAGAGCGCGGATTGTTGGATCGCACTCTGGTCATTGTTGCCAGCGAGTTCTCGCGTGATGCGATGATGGAGGGTGGTCCCGGTTCCAGCGCCAAAGATCAGGCCACGGTCAAGGGCGATACGTTAGAAAGCACTTCTCACTACGGTCTGCACCGCCATTTTACTCAAGGATCTAGTGTCTTGATGTTCGGCGGCGGCGTGAAAAAAGGTCATCTCCATGGTGCGACTGCCGACGAGAGACCACTGGTGGCGATCAAGGACCCCGTGACCATTCCCGATCTCCACGCCACCATTTTCACAGCGATGGGAATTAGTCCCAAAACGGTCTATGATGTCGAGCAGCGTCCCTTCTATGCTACGCTCGACGGCAAAGGCAAAGCCGTAGATTCTATCTTTGCCTGAGCCAAAGCGCGTTCTTTCTGGGCGCGGACGAACTTGAAACCTGATCATGGAAAAACTTCTCCCGACTGGCGATGATTTCTAACAAATCCGTGCTGGTGACCGGAGCGAATCGCGGTCTCGGCCTCGAGGCGACTAGGCTTTTTTTGCAAAATGGATTTCACGTTGTCTTAGCGGGGCGTGATTTGCGCGCACTGGAAAAGGCTCGTCAGTCGATTGATCCGCAGGCGATGTGCAGTAGCGTGCTGGAACTGGACATGACGTCAACCGAGCAGATCGAACGAGTGCCGAGTCGCTTAGATGAAGCGGGCATTCAGTTGGATGTGCTGGTGAACAATGCTGGTGTTTTTCCGCGCGATGGGAGTCTCATCGATGGTCTTAGATTGGCTATTGATACCAATGTGACCGGTGCTGTGGCACTGACGCTGGCTTTGTCGAACCACTTGATGAGGACTCCTGAGCCCAGGGTGGTGATGGTGTCGTCGGGCCTGGGATCATTTGGACGATGCGCGGGAGCGGACGCACCACTCGCGGCATCCCATTTTCTTGCGTATCAAACATCCAAGGCTGCGCTCAATATGGCCACGGTCTGCCTCGCTAAACAATTTGCGGGAACAGGTCTCGTGATCACGACGATTTCGCCTGGATGGTGTCGCACGGACATGGGAGGAGTTGATGCGCCACGCAGCGCGAGAGAGGGCGCGTCTGTGATCTACCACGCCGCCACACTGCCTCCCGGATCACCCAGCGGTACTTTTCTCGGAGAAAACGGCACGATGCCTTGGTAGCTCGTTTTTTTATGATGACGAAGGGAGAAGATTTTCTTTGCGTCCTCCATGGCCAGACAAAGCGCACTTTACGTTTGCCACGCATGAGGTCATAGTCATTTCAATGCCTACGAAACCTTTACTCTCTCGATCTTGGTTGCTTCTCATCTTGCCCGTTGTGTTGCTGTGCGACTCCGCGGTTGCGGCGCAGCGGCCTAACATCATCGTGGTTCTTCTCGACGACATGGGGTGGGGGGACTTTTCGTGTTTTGGCAATCAGGATGTCAAAACTTCGCAAGTGGATCGTCTGGCGCAAGAAGGCATTCGGTTTTCCCAATTTTATGTTAACTCACCGATTTGTTCGCCCTCACGGACCGCCTTCACGACTGGTCAGTATCCGCAGCGCTGGAAGATCAGCTCGTATTTGAATGATCGCGCTGATAACGCCCGCCGTGGTATGGCGGATTGGCTTGATCCGAAAGCCCCTTCGCTCGCACGGATGCTGCAACATAACGGCTATGCCACCGGTCATTTTGGTAAGTGGCACATGGGTGGACAGCGTGATGTGGATGACGCGCCGGCGATCTCGGAGTATGGCTTCGATGCATCGCTCACCAACTTCGAGGGCATGGGTGCGAAGCTGCTGCCGCTCACCATGATGCCCGGTTCAACCGAAGCGGGTAGGATCTGGGCTGACGCTGAGCGACTCGGCAAGCCCGTGACCTGGATGCAGCGCTCACAGATTACGGGCGGATTTGTGGATGCGGCCATTCCTTTTATCGATCGCGCAAACGCGGCCAAAAAACCGTTTTTTGTGAACCTATGGCCGGATGATGTGCATCGCCCGTATTGGCCACCTGTGGATCAATGGGCGGATGGCAAACGTGGTCTCTATCGTGCGGTATTGAAGGAGGCCGATCGCCAACTAGGCAAGCTCTTCGATCACATCCGCAACAATCCGACACTGCGCGATCATACCCTCATTTTGATTTGTTCCGATAATGGTCCAGAACCGGGAGTAGGCAGTGCGGGTCCGTTTCGCGGCACGAAAGGAACTCTCTATGAAGGCGGCACACGTTCTTCGTTGATCGCGTGGGCCCCGGGACTAATGGGACAATCTGAGTGCGGCGCGCACAATGAGCAGTCTGTCTTCGCCGCATTCGATCTCGTGCCATCACTCCTTTCGATGGCACAACTCACGCCGCCCGAGGGAACAGAATTCGACGGAGAAAATCTCGCGCCTGTGCTACTTGGAAAGAGCCAAGCTTCGCGCCATGCACCCATCTTTTGGCGGCGTCCGCCGGATCGAAAAACCATGGCTCCTTCCAAGGAACAGCTGCCCGCGCTGGCTGTGCGAGAGGGTCGTTGGAAATTGCTCTGCGAATATGATGGCAGCGAGCCACAACTTTATGATCTCGCAGTGGATCGCGGCGAGAAAAAGAACACGGCCGCACAGTATCCAGAAGAGGTTGCTAGGCTGACCGCAGCATTGCTTGCGTGGCATCGATCCATGCCGCCCGATCGTGGTCCGCAGTTGTCCAAGTGAGATGATTTTCACGGAAAAGGAAACTGCGCGGAAATCGATCATAGGTTGGCTTTTGTGTTATCATAAATCAAAGTATCAAAAGAAAAATACGATAGGTTCGTTTTTGTAATGGAATTTTTGATGTATGGAGATGTCAGATAAATTTCTTGGCAACTGGGTGCGTTTCTCTATTGTGAATATCTCCGAATAGGACAGTATTCGGTCACGTCGTGTTGCTGCGCGTATACTGCAAACACCTGCTCGATCAATTCAGGCAGATGGTTTGTGTATGGCTATTGCATCACCTCAGCGCTCGTTCGAAATGATCTTCAATCAAAAAATCAAAGCCATACTTCCATGCGTTTTCGCTTGTTTGATGAACTGCGATGCCGCACCAGCAGCGTTGACTTTTTTGATGGATTCTATTGTTGATGACAAAGCACTCGTCACTCCGGTGGGAAATCCGTTTGTAGGCCCGATGAATGGAACGGCATTTCAGAATGATATCCTCGTCAACCATAACGGATGGCAATACACCGCGTGGTATGATACGGTGGGCACGGATCAAAGTATGTGGTTGGGGCGGCGCAGCATACGCGGACCGATAGCGGGGACTTGGGAAAAGTTCGATACTGGTTCGGATCTAGTTAATGGTGATGAAAGCGTCTGGGACACTCACAATACCATTTCGCTGGGTATTTCGAAGGCTGATGGCATTCTTCACATGTCATGGGATCATCATGGCAACAACCTACGCTACCGCCGCAGCTTACCTGGTTTACTCACCTACTCAGACAAGGCATGGACTTCCGCGCAGATCATGAGCGAGCAGAGCTGGATCACAACCTCTGGGAGCACGATCACGGGTGTCACCTATCCGATGTTCATCAATACCCCGGAAAACACGCTTCTGTTTAACTACCGCACCGGCGGCTCGAATAACGGGTCGAATTGGCTGGCTTTGTGGCAACCGTCTTCTTTCAACTATGCGGCACCCATCTTGGTCACCGTGAGGGACGGAAGCTATACCGGCCCATCGAATAACGGGGGAACCTTTACTTCGAATAGCCGCAATGCTTACGCCAATGGCTTCGATTTCACCAGTGATGGCAAACTTCATTACACATGGACCTGGCGAGAAAGCGTGGTGGCATCCAATCATGATCTATGCTATGCTTTTAGCCCTGATCGAGGGATCAAGTGGTATAACAACGCAGGCACACTCATCGCTGATACCTCGCTGGGACAGCGCATCCGCGTCGATACTCCCGGTATCGTCGTCGTTCCTTTGAATTGCCAGCAGCAGTTGATCAACCAACAAACGCAGTGTGTCGACGAACAAGGACGCGTGCACATTCTGGTTTATCACCGACGTCAGGAAGCCGGCTTCGAGTGGACTCTGGGCGACGGACCCTTTAGTGGTGTTGACACGGCCTATCATCATTATTTCCGCGACCCCACTACAGGGACTTGGACTGGTTCTCGTCTTCCCGTCACCTTTCCCGTAGGATCCCGCCCCGATGTGGAAACTTTGTCGAATGGTGATATTTATACGGTATATCGATCAGGCAAGCAATTAGTCATTGCGGCTGCCACTGCAGCGGCGAATTATACGGACTGGACCATTCTCACAAGCGTGGGAACCAATTACGGTGGAGAGCCGCGGCTTGATCACGACCGATTGCGCGAGAGCGGCGTTCTTTCGGTCTTCGTCTCGGAAGATGCGCCCTCATCGAGCACACCCACACCGGTGCCACTGCATGTGCTGGACTATGCCACGGGTCCCGTTTTCGAGGCACACGCTGGTCAGGATCAACGGGTGATTGATCTGGATGGAGACGGCTTGCAGTCCATCTCTCTGAATGGTGAAGTGGGATCAACCATAGGGATCAACACTCGATCGCAGCGTTGGATGCATCAGGGTGCGTTGCTTTCAACCCAAGCGTCTCACACCATAAATCTTCCTGTGGGCACGCATACCTTGGTATACGAGGCAACATCACAACAAGGAGTCGTTTCCTCGGATAGCGTCGTCATCAGCATTGTCGCGATCTCGGTGAAACTTCCGCTGATCAGTGCCACAGCATCCAGTCATGATGGCAATTTGCCGGTAAACACACTGGACAGTGCGACAGCCACTCGCTGGTCCGCACTCGGTGCTGGCGAGTTCATCACGTGGGAATTTTCGAATATTGTACGATTGCGCGCGCTCTCCCTCGCTTTCTATCAGGGAAATTTGCGCAGAGCCATCTTCGATGTCCAGACTTCTGTGGATGGCATCTCGTGGATTTCCGCTCTCACGCGATCAACAAGTTCTGGCGCGAGTGTGGAGCTTGAAGCTTACGATCTCCCTGACACGCCGGCACGGTTTATCCGTTACGTGGGTCACGGCAACACCATCAGCATGTGGAATAGTCTGACGGAAGTGACATTTGATATCGCTCAACCAGAGCCCTATCAGGTCGACTCGGAAACCCTGCACCTCTGGCATTTGGATGAAACGACGACTCCCTTTGTGAATGCTGCTCAGTCTTCCCATCCACTGTCTGGTTTGCATCATGGAGCGCTGGCGCAGCAGCCTGCGCCGAGTGGCTTCGGGGCTTCTGTGAATTTTAACACGGGTACCGGCACCAATCGCGGCATTATCACTTATGCGCCTTCGCTTTCATCGCTCGTGACTCCGGAAACACCGAATACCTTTGCCTATCACGGTCCGGATGGAGCGTTCACGATCGAGGCCATGGTGCGGTTCGATACCCATCCTGGAACTTGGACTGTGCCGGGTCAGATTGTCGCCATGGAGGGCGATGGCTCCGGTCTGGAAGATCGCGTGTTTCAATTTCGCATTGCTACTGCGAATGGGGTTCCATTTCTGCAGTTCAACAAACTGGCTGCTGTTACGGAATCATTATCGATCCCTCTGCCAGCAGAGGGCGTGCATATGGCCGCAACTAATCTGTGGTTTCACGTCGCCATCACTTACAACGGCAAAGAGGGCGAAGCGGACAACACGCGGTTTTTTTGGACGCGTCTTGATTCGGGAGTGGCCCTCGCCCATCAGATCGGAACTGGGACTCTCTCTACGGAATTTAACTTCAGAACGATGCAGGGTGATTTTTCGATCGGCAACGAAGCGCGTTCCGCTTTGGGCAGTTCGGAGGTATTCTTGGGTTCCATCGATGAGGTCAGAATCAGCTCGATCGCCCGAACTCCAGCGTCGTTCGTGTTTGCACACGATGCGGATCAAGATCAACTGACCGATTCCTGGGAAATGGCTCATTTTGGTCATCTGGCACAACGTGCCCAGGATGACTTTGACGGTGATGGCACCAGCAACCTTGTCGAATCACTTCTGCAGCTCAATCCTACCCGCGGAGCTTCGATGTTTCGTGCGGCAATGAATCGTCAGGGAAATAGCGTCTCATTGTCCTGGCCGAGCGCCCCCGGCGTTCGTTTCCGAGTAGAGCGATCCACAAGTCTATCCGATCAATGGAATGATCTCGGAGCCATGGAGGGAGGCACATTCACAGATGCTAACCCTCCCGCCGAAAAAGCATTCTACCGCATTCGCCTCCTTCGTCCGTGATGAGTGAGAATCTCTCATCCCCGACCTAGACGCAGCTGATTCATTAGGCATTCCGAGTTCTCTAAGCACACAATGGCTCCGGATTGGCCGATAGATTTGAAACCCGACTAACAGCAACCAGCCTCCCAGAAATCCAGTGACTGGCTTTGCAGTTACGATCTTCATCCAGACTTAACACACATGCCAGATGGGTGATTCGGTTCAAGGTCTAGTTAAAAAAATTTGCAGCATTTTGCTGATGAGGATTTGAGGAAGTGCTTCTGCTCCCATCCGGTGATCTCGACATAGGCGTTGATAAGCTTGCCACTCGCCGTGCGTCAGTCGCACATTCCTTGCACGTGTCTTTTTGGTGTCTTTTTCATTGAGCCAATTCGATGAAATGAAATTTCCGGTGGTTCAATAATTTTCATTTGACAAAAAACAACCTCATTGATAAAACGTTTAATCAACTGCGCGCGTGCTTTGCCATGAGCATTGCGGAACGCGCGAAAATCCGAAGAACGTTGTTGATAAAACCATGACATCTCAAACGCCATTCTCTCTCGCTGAACCGTCGTCACTGACGAATTCGTGTGATCATTATCAGCTCTGTCACATCATTCATAATGAAAATAGCCGAGAGATGGAAGTCGTAGAAAAAGCCCTTACCAAGCGCCACATTGTAAGTCGTTTTGATCGATTCGTTGTAGTGATTCGACACTTTTTGTTGCTCTTCATTTCGGTTATGGCAACTTCAGAAGCTGCCGTGCAAATAGACTTTAGCCACTCCTACACGAGTGCAACAAATTCTTTGCAAAATACGGGTAACATCACCTTAGCATTCACGGTTGATGGTTCGGGAAATGTGACGCTTGACGCATCCTGCGTACTTACAGGACCTGCGGCATACGTGAATGAATTCGACGGTTCAGTGGGAACAATCAGTGATCCTGCTATGTGGGGGCAAAGTTTTAGCATCGTGTTGTCCTCATCGGGCAGCGGTAGCCTACGCATCAGCAACAGTGGCAACGGCCTCTCCGTGCAAGGTGGTAATGCGGAACGTCTAGATTACGCTGCCGAGAGCATTACGGCAACAGTGGTGCCCATAGGTTCGGAGTTTAAGCTGTTAGAGATCGATTTCGCCAACGCAACAACAACGTCGGACACAAAAATGAATCTCGAGGATACGGCTTACACCCTTAGCGGCAGCAGCGGTTCGTTGGATGTATCAGCTCAGCGTGTTAATGGGACTTTCACGATCGATTCGAGTGCCGATACGGATGCGCAAGGATTTACGCTGTCAGGTCTGACCTTTGATTTGACTGCAATTCCCAGAGTGGATGCTGATACGATCGTAAGTTTTGCCAACAGTGGAACGGGTTTTGGCCCTACACCGCCTTTTATATTATCGGGTAACAATCAAGCGACGATTAGTCTGGCTTTTTCGATTAACAATACCGGAATCATTTCCTTGGATGCGTCAACAACGAGCACCAATGCGGCTTTTATTGCGACCGTGAACGAGTGGGACAAGTCGAACGCGGGGTCTGTCTCTGATCCTGCTTTATTGGGAAAATCATTCACTCTCAGAGGCACTCCGTCGGTCACAGGTGCAAGCGGAAACCTCAGCATCAGTGAACTAGGCGGAGGAGGCATTGGTATCCAAGGAGAAAATGCCAATAAAATCGATGGACTGAATTACGGAGCAGGTGATGCCACATCAACTCCTGAAATCTTGTCCTGGGCGTTGACCGCGCCAGCGGGGTTGGAACTGGTGTTCAAAAGTTGGTCATACATCGAAGGCTCGGTAGGTGACATCCGGGTATCAAATGGAACGACCCACACTGATTTTCCCAACATCGCCAGTGCCACGGGTGGGCTTACTCTCCCTGAGTTGCGATTGGCCAATGGCGCTGCCTTGACATTCCGAGAAATTCCCGGAGTGGGTGCCACGACAGGTGCAGGTATTGCAGGATTCTCGTTTATCCCCGTGGCAACAGCCACTCCACCTAACGGATCAGAGGGCTTTGATAACGGTGGCGGGAATGGTCTCTGGACGAATGGCGCAAATTGGAATCCGGACGGTGTGCCGAGCGCCCCCTCGGATGCGATCATCAATGGGTATCAGGTCGTTCTCAATTCGATCGCACCCACCCATCCCGATGAGCTTCAAATCATCAGTGGATCGCTATCTTTCACCAATACAGCCTCATTGTCTGTGCGCGCGATGACGATTGGCCGTGATCTAACGAAGACTGCCCGTTTGGTGATCGACGGGTCTTCGGTATCGTTCGGTCATTCCAACTCGTCCGCCACGGATGAATTCGCGGTAGGCTCGGCGGCAACTTTGGAGACAAAATTAGGATCCAGTGGAGGTTCCACTCTGGAGCTTGGGGCGGCGAAGCTGGTTCTAGATCTCGGATCAGAATGGGTTCTCGATGGAACAAACTTCACAGGGACGTTTGATATAGGTCGACGTTTTGTCTTGGCGAACTTCGGTTCATTTTCAGGAACGACAGCGGGATTGCGCACGCGAAATTTTGATTTGCCCGCGAATCGTGGTCTGCAACTCGTGGCGACTTCAACTTCTTTTTATTATGAGGTTGTCGCGCAAAACGCGGCAACTGGTCCGAATGTGATTGTGATCAACGTGGATGATATGGCGGGCGGACAACATTTTGGTTTCGAGGGGAGAAATTGTCTATCGCCTACGATCGATTCCCTTGCTGGTGGCGGGATTCGTTTCTCAGCAGCGATGGCATCTTCTACCGTATGCGGGCCATCCCGATATTCGTTGCTTACCAGTCGCTGGGCATCTCGCAACACCAGCGAAAATTTTTCATCACTTTACCCTTCGGGCACTCTCGGAAGATTCGGCGTTTCTGATACGGATTTGGAGCATGATGGACAAAACGTCGGCGCTTGGCTTCAAAACGCAGGCTATCGCACGGGGTTTGTTGGCAAATGTCATGTGCTGGACGATGACTTGAAAGATACCACGAAATGGGCGGCCAAAGGACTTATCCCCTATGGTAAGACGGCTGATCCTGCTATCGACGATACGGTGAATGGATCCATGAAGCACAATCACCGGGTCGTCTGCCAGATGATGCGAGAGCACGGTTTTGATTATGTCGACGGCTTTTACCATGCGAATCTCAAAGAGCTCTATAGCGATAAACTGAACGTTCACAATCAAGAGTGGATTACCAGTCGTGCCCTGCGCTTCATCGATGAAAACCGCAACGAGCGTTTCTTTTTATACATGGCTCCGACCATCAATCATGGTCCTGTGAATAACAACCTTGATTACACACTGAAAGCGAACAAGGGCTATACCAGCGCGGGTTATCTTCCCAGTGAAGATTATTCGTTTATGCCGACACGGCAAGCCATCATCAATGAGGTGACCTCAGCTGGTAAAGATCTCATTTCAGCCCGCGAAACGTGGTTGGATTATTCGATTAAAGCCATCATCACCCGACTCACACAATACGGCATTCGCAATGATACGTTGATTATTTTTACATCGGATCATGGAGAAAAAACTCTCAGTGGGCCGTTGGTATGGGGGAAATCGTCTCTCTACGACCTTGGCATGAAAGTGCCGCTGGTCATGAATTGGCCGAATGGAATCACGTCGCCGGGGCGAACCTATAGTGAGATTGTCAGTCACGTTGATATTGTTCCCACACTGCTCACGCTGACGGGCGCTTCTCACTTGCCCACACGTCCGATGGATGGGGTGAGTCTTGTGTCTGTATTGAACGGGAGTTCCGTGGCAGTGAGAGAAGATGTATTTTGTGAAATTGGATACGCGCGGGGAGTTCGGACCAAAACACGGAAATACATCGCTGTGCGATACACGCCAGCGATTTATCAGCAGATTGCCAACGCTTATCGATGGCCGGAATACAGCGTTAACTCGCAATTAACGGGTGGCACGATTCCCCGGCCCTATTATGTAAATAACAGTGGACTTGGTGCGGGTGCCGCGTCGACGAATCCCAACTACTTTGACGATGATCAACTCTACAATCTCACGAGTGATCCAAAGGAGTTGACCAATTTGTATGGTCAGGAGCCAGCGACAGCTTATGATCTCAAAAAGCGTCTCGCCCAATACATCGGAAGCATTCCCGGAAGACCATTCCGTCAGTTCGGCGATTCTTCGTTGGAGTTCTCGCCATTGCCGTCATCGGCACCTGCCGCTCCCACATCCATCCAGATGCAATTCCAAGGGGTGAATCAGGTGAAGCTCGACTGGGTGGACGCGTCGAATAGCGAGCTTGGTTATGTTGTTCGGAAAACCCTCAATGGCGGCAGTCCTCAAACCATCGCGGAACTACCAGCGGGGTCGAGCACGACCACTGCTGTGCTGGATCCGGGGGTTGAAGACCTTGTCATTGAGGTGGCGAGTTACAATGCCGCGGGTGACAGTGTGATTCGCAAAGATCTACTGGAGCCGGCATCTTGGCGCTACCGCACTTTTGGCAATGCTGACCCATCGTTGACCCAGCCTGCGAGTCAATGGAATCACGATGCCGATGGTGACGGGGTTTCGAACTTGTGGGAATACGCATACGGCACGAATCCACTGATGGCTGGTTCTGTGACCAAGCCGCAAATGAACCTGGCTGCAATTTCAGGGAATCATTTTCTGGAATATCGTTTGCCACGGGATCGACGCAGAGATTTGCAGTATCTTGGTTCCGTTTCCAGTGATCTATCGTCTGATTGGCTAACAGGACCTCCCCATTGCCGTGTGGTGGAAGACGGCGAAAATCATCTGTTATTTCGTAGCACAACGCCCGTAGCCGGTTCTACTAGGCAATTCATTCGCGCCGTCATGATGAATCCTCCGACTGAACAACCGTAAAGAGACAATTTTTTAGTCATAATTATCAGACCAATCAACTTTTTTATTATATTATTAAAACGATTGCTCTTATTGAATCGACATATTAATCAAACGTGAAAAATTTCTATCATCTCCTAAATTCTCGTAAACCGGGAGGTTTTACGCTCGTCATTACTGTATCCTTGATGATGATTTTATCTTTGCTGGCGGTAGCGATGTTGAGCTTGTCTTCGGTTTCACTACGATCATCGGGCAGAGGTGAGGCGCAATCGTTGGCGCGTGCGAATGCCCGGCTTGCGCTGATGCTGGCATTGGGAGAATTGCAGAGAGAGTTGGGGCCGGATCAGCGGATATCCGCGTCTGGTGGTCAATTGTTGCCGATGGATGACAAGTCCGCAGGTCAGCAGTGGGTAGGGGTTTACGATGCCTGGCCAGCAGGGAAAGAGTTGCGACCTGATCCGGCGTTTCGCCGATGGTTGCTTTCCGGTGATCCAAGCGAAATACAAAACATCGGAGCGGTAAGAGATGCTCTCCCAGCGGGGGAAATCGTTCCGGTTGTTGCGGCCGATGCTGATTCTGCCGCAGTGCAGGCGGGCCTGATCAAAACTCCCTCGGGGCGTTATGCATGGTGGGTGGGTGATCAAAACATGAAAGCAAAGCTGGGTGGCGCCGTGGCACCTGCAACTGATTCGGTAATTGCCGTTGCGCGCATGCAGTCTTCGCCAAGAGCTGCTCACGAGGTTTTTTTGAACGACGCTGAGATTCCTTTCGATTCGCCGCAGTTGGATCGATTGCCCACGGCATCCACGGCAGAACTGTTAGGAAAATCAGCGCGGCCACTCTTTCATCATGCCACCACCCAGTCATTGGGATTGTTGACGAACGTCCGCGATGGTGGATTTCGCAAAGATCTTAGCTTTCTGTTGGAAACGCCACTGCCCCGGCCGAATTCGCCGGAGGTTACCCCTCTTTACAGTGCGGGATCGACGTCGGGAATCAACTGGGGCGAGCTGTGGGTGGATCACAACATCTGGGGTGAGTTGGAGAATTCTGGCACTCGATTGCCGCATGCGGATGGAAAGCCGATGCCTTCAGGAACGCCGGTTCTTGCAACAGCCGAGCAAAAGAGCGATCCATTTATCAGTTACAAGCACTTGCCTAGGCTGCAGTTGACGCTCTTGTATTCCTTGATCAGCAAAAGTCGCATCGTAAACTCGCAAAAAGTGTATGATCTTTTTCTCGTCGCAGATCCGGTCTTTACGATTTGGAATCCTTTCGATGTCTGCCTCCGGGTTCCACCATCGGCTTTTGCTACATTCAAAAGTTGGGCCATTCCCTATGATTTGAATTTGCAATTGCGCCAAGGCCCACCTGGTAGCAAAAATTCTTTCAGTCGTTCTATCAAACAATTGTCGAACGATCGTCTCTTCTTTTTTTACGGTCAGTTGGGACGAGTGCAAAACCTGATCATGAGACCCGGCGAGGTGCAGGTCATCGCGCAAGGTTTCGGCGAAGCCATCAAAAATCCGGGCAAAGGCGTATGGCAGTTTGATGGAAAACTCGGTTGGGAATTTGCATCGGGATATGCCTATCCGATTCCTTATGAAACCAATCCCACATTGATGAACGGCTCTCAGCGTATTACGTATTCGATGACCCCGAACTCGGGCAAAAGCGAAGCGGGCATGTTTCTTTGGAGTTACAATTTGGGCGAATTGGTTGATGGATCTGGCAGAACGGATTACGTGGGAAGTTTTAACATCGATCTTTTGTATTCCCGCATGACAGGTGAATCAGCGATTTCTCCCTCAAGTTTCCCACAAATTTTTCCGAATTTGCCTTTGGATCCTTCGGCCGCCAAGACGATCGCTGAACTCGAAAACGACAAGTGGCCGATTTGTGTCTTCACCTATGGATTGCGAACGGAATCGGATCCGATGTTTTCTGACAAGACGAATCCCGGCACGCGTTTCACGGGGCGCGCCATGTTGCGTGCAAATGAGACGTCGGTTTCACAAGATCTCTACAATCTGTCACCGGATGTGATACGTGTATCACCGATTCAGGTGGGGATGCGTCGTGTCAACAGCCTCAACAGCCCCATCATTGAGTGCAACGCGGATGGCTTGGGCTATTACGGCGCCGAATACGGAGCCTTTGGTGGTGTTTCGCATGTGATGACGCGGTCGATACCACGTGCTCCCATTCATTCACTTGGTGCTCTACAGCATGCGGCGGCTGAGGGAACAAGGTTTGGTCAGCAGCGTGGGGAGAGGTCTTGGTTCTTGCAGCCATCGGTGAGCCACGCCATATCCAATTCGTTTGCGCCATCGTGTTTTTCACCGTCAGAAGTGCGTGGATTGATCGCAAAGAGAGATGCAGCAGATCATTCTTATCTCGCCAACAACGCTCTCTGGGACTCGTATTTTTATTCATCGATCTCGTCGCAGACCACATCCGTGTATCGTAATGAAAACATTGCCTATCGCGAAAAAAAACAACGCATGGAAAGATTTCTTTCTCAAGATCAAAAAGTCTATCAAGCATTGCCCAATGAGCGCATGAGAGTTTGGTCGTCGGATCGGGAAAATCTGCTGACTCGTGTATTTCCTTCCAATAAACCTGCGCCCGGCGCTGCTGAACAAACCGCTTCGTTTCTGATGGTGGATGGCATGTTTAATGTGAACTCGACATCGGTCTCCGCATGGAAATCTGTTTTGTCCGGGCTCAAGAAAAGTCCTGTTGCGGTGAAAGGCAGTCCTGCTTCTGCCAAGGAAAACGAAATGGTTGATTCGAACAACACCCCTGTAGCGGCACTGCTTCTGCCGGGTGCGGGGGAAATTGATCCGCAAGGATTATCCGATCCTGCATACAGGGATCAGTGGAAGGGTTTCCGTGGCCTTGATGATCAGCAAATTGATGAGTTGGCCCGTGCCATGATCAAACAAGTCCGCTTGCGTGGTCCGTTTTTATCGCTATCCGACTTTGTGAACCGTCGTCCCAGCAAGGACAAAAATCTCGCACTTTCTGGTGCGCTGCAAAGTGCTCTTGATGACGAGGCGGTATCGATCAATCGCGCGTTTCGTTCGAATCAGCGAGCGTTGTCGTTAGGTGATGCGGTCGCCCAGGGCTTTCCTTTTCCTGAAGCTGAGGCGGGGGCGAAGTCGGTTTGTGCGCCGGGATATGTGAAACAAGCGGACCTGTTGACTTCGATCGGCCCATGGATCCACGTCAGAGGCGATACTTTTGTCATACGCGCCTACGGCGAATCGCTCGATGCTTCCGGAAAAAATGTGACGGCGCGGGCTTGGTGTGAGGCTGTCGTTCAGCGGGTTCCGGATTACATTGACTCTACGGAACTTGCTCACAAAGCCCCGCCTACATCTCCCATCAACCGCGTCTTCGGGCGGAAGTTTCTCATGGTTTCTTTTCGTTATCTCGCACCCGGTGAGGTGTCGTGAATCCAATGTTCATTTTGTATCGTTTTTGTATGATCATGTTGTATCGGAAAACCATTTCTAGCTTATTTTTTAGCGTGTTCATCGGCTGTTTCTGCCAAGCGCAAGACTCTTCCGGTCCAGGGTTGCGGGCATTGCTCCTTGTTCCCGGTGGTCCCGTGGTGAGTTTGCATGCCATGGGCGGCAAAACTGTCGGCGATGCCGTTTCGATCGGGGCACGTGGTCTGAGTGAATCATTCACTGCGCCGGGTCGTCATTTTTCATGGGCTGTTTCTGACAAAAATGCGGACTCCGGATACCGAGCCGTTGGTGAAGTTCATTTGCCCGAGCCAGGAAACGATTTCATCATTTTGTTAGAGCCGGTAAACAAGATGTTCAAATCCCATGTCATCGTTGCAAAAGAATCACGCTTTGGTCCGGATGGTCTACTGTTTTTCAATGCATCGGACGCTGTGATTGGCGCTGCGCTGGGCAATGTGAGAGTGAAAATTCCGCCTCGTGTTGCTGTGTTTGGAAGAGCGCCGGCAAAATCCGAGAAACCATTTTATCAGGTCACTTTTTACTACCAAAACGAGGGTGAAGTTCGTCCATTTTATGATACGCGCTGGCCGCATCGAGAGGCGAGCCGTTGCTACGTGTTTTTTTACCGAAGCGAGAATGGGCGGATTACCTATCAATCGGTCGATGAACGACTCAAGCCCCAAGAGGCGGACAATTGACGGCGCAATGGTTCGTTCGTGACGGCGCAGGCTACTTGCGTTGGTTACGCCAGATCCATTCACAACCGAGCAGAGCCGCTTGGTCACCTTGTTCCGCTGCGAAAATAGCAACGGTGCCCCCACTCAGGATGGCGTGGCGGTTGATGAATTCTCGAATCGGTGGCAGGATTGTCTCAGCCGATGCCATGATGCCTCCGCCGATGATCACGCAGGCCGGGTCGAAGGATTGAATGAAGTTGATGATCAAAGCGCTCCATGCTTCGATGGCCTGCTCCCTCAATTCGATCGCCAGAAGATCACCAGTCGCGGCGCACGAAAAAATCGCCCGGTAATCGATCCGCTTTTCGGTTGATAAACAACTCTGTTGGTAACCGTCCATGTTTACCACACGATGAGGTAGCGCCCATGAAGCCACGTATCCTTCGGTACAGCCGGGAGCTACTTTTTGATGATCCGATGTTCCGAGGTGCGTGATGCTCAGACCTCCCAGATTTCCCGCCATCCCGCTGCGGCCTCGCAACGGCTGCCCTTGCTGGATCACGGCCGTGCCAATTCCGGTACCCAAGGTTACCATCACTAGGTCTTCATAGCCGCGACCCGCGCCCGTCTGCCACTCCCCAATCGCGGCGGCCCTAGCATCATTTTCAAGCAACAATGGTATCCCGAAATACTCTTCCACGTTGTTGGCAAATTCATCGTGCATGACGTCATCAAATTTTCCGAATGTCCATCGCGCGCGACGGAGCCCGGGATCAATCACCATGGGCATGGCCCAAACCATGCCCTCAAGATCGCGGAGTTTGACGCCGACCGAACCGCACATGCCTTCTATCGATTGTTTGAGAAGTGGCAGCCAATCGGCGGCAACGCAACTCGCTGGCGATGCGATCTGCTCGTAACTAAGTATCTCGTTTTTTTCAATGAGTCCTAGTTTTACGATGGTTCCACCAAAGTCACCGACAAGAATCATGAGCTGTGATAAAAAACGTTCGTGTGATCATTCTGGCGACTCTTCCCAGTTGCGTCCCTCAGAGGCTATCGCGTCCAAGTGTTTCATGTGACCCAGACTGCGTGCGTGCGGGATATCCGGTGTCCATAATCTGCGCGGCGGCGCATTACCCCAGGCGGGACGATTCATGCCTACATAATGATCGAAGACAACTGGTGGTTTGGCTTGATGATCGGAAATTTTTTCACAGCGGATGGTGTCTAACTCATCATCGACGCGCAGGATCAGATGGAAATCGTGCCAGCCTTGGTCCGAGTGGCGTTGCGAAAATGAATGCGGGAGTTCGGTGTCGCCAGCCCACGCCATGAGTGGTGATCGCAGTAGGGAAATCTGCCATGTGTCATGAAGCAAACGCGAACTGTAGGCATCGGGCGTATGCAGACTCAGATTGGATTCATCTCCGCAAATGCTGTCCCATCCGCAGAAGGGCATTTCATCGGGTCCTTCGTTGCGCTGCACAATTCCACCTGCCTGCCCGCTCGTCCATCGGCTTGGTGCCGTGGCCAGATGGATCGGTAATTGAAGAATTTTGTATCGTTCCGCAAAAACAACCTGCAGGTGCAAATGAATTTCCGGGCAACCTGCATACATCGTTACGGCGAGACGCAGCGTGGAATTTCCGATTTTTTGCTCGGCAAAGACCCTTGTGCGCAGCGGGCCTTGATCTTCGGATTTCCACTCGAGTCCATCGAGTCGTTCCACGATTTCCTCGTTGAAGCCGGTTTGATGAAAGACCCAGGTGTCGCCGTGATCTTCGCGCAGATGAAGCGATAGACCTTCCGCTCCCAGCAACTCACGTCCTTTCCACAAAATGGAGCTGATTCCCATCGCGCTTGTGGTAACTGCCAAATCACCACTGGCCAGTGTGTTACCGTTTGTTTTCACAGGATGAAGTGTTGAACGAGCGGTGCGGGGCGCTCCGTTCAATAACGCGAGGATGCGCTGCCCCTTGGCGGGAATTTCAATCGGTAATACGGCCCGATGGACCATGGCTCCCATGCTTGGCTCTGAGGCAATCAATTGAAAGGGCACGGGCTCGCCATTTTCGTCCGCAAACCAGCGGTCACCCCAGTCGTCAAAATCAATGAATGGCTCGCATTCGATAGATCCATCAAACTTGTGCGTTGAAGCATTGAGCAATACCAGGCGCTGCTCGTTTGCGCAGGGTAGGGAGGTGCGTGCGTGGCGTCGGCTAATGCGCACGATTTCTTCTTCGCCAACAATGCTGGCTCGACCTTGCATGTGCCGTGTCGAGATGTAGGAAGACGGCACACTAGTACCTGCAAGGATGTCGTGAAATTGCGTGAACGCCAAGTCCTTCCATGCTTCATTGAGGCGAGCGATCGACGTTTTTTTGGTTGCATCATCGGTGCTGAAGACCTCTGCCAATTCTTCGGCTTGCTCTAACAAGCGCTCGCCACGATGTTGTATTTGTTTGATGTCATGCATCACGCTGTAGCAACCAGGAAAGGTTTTTTGCAGCTCGTAGTCGACAACGGGCATGATGTTGCGGTGCTTTTCCGCTTCGGCAAAAAAGTCATCGACCGTGCTGAATCGAAGCTCGATGTCGTCAAACGCATTTCGATGCTCTAACAGCCATTCGATCGTTGCTTTCGTTGGTCCACCGCCGTGGTTGCCGAGACCATAAAACATCATGGTGTGACCAAAAGCAGGATCGGCGGCTTTGACGGAAAGGTCGATCTGCCCATGAAGATCATCACTGCGGGTGACATAGCAGGGCGCGATTCGATAGCCAATTACTTCCGCGCCACCAGTCCCGCGCCAACGGAATGTTTGCGCGGGCAGACTGACCTGATTTTCGTTAGGTCGATGAAACACGTAGCCGCTGTATCCGAATTCATGCAGCAAATCCGGTAGGGTGGCAGGGTGACCGAAGGTGTCGACGTTGTAGCCGATCTTGGGACTTGTTCCGAACTTGTCCAAAAAATACCGCTGACCCAGTTCGATTTGTTTGCGCCATCCGGCCGCTGTCGGCAAATTGGCATCGGGTTGGATCCATTGGCCGCCTGCGATCGACCAGCGACCAGCAGTGATCAGAGCACTTACCTCTTGAAAAAGCCCAGGATCAAGATCTTCGACCCATTGATACAGCCATGCTTCACCGCGTGTATAGCGAAACTCGGGATATTCATGACAACGATCCACCGCGGAACGGAAAGTGGCTAGGGTCTCGTCGACGCCAGCTTGCCAGTTCCAAAGCCAGATGGGGTCAAGGTGTGCGTTGGCGATGAGATGAACGACGTTCTTAGACATGGGTAAAGTTGCAGTGAATGAAGAATTTGAGGGATGATGTGGTGCTGCGCGTGCGCGACAAAGACAGTTAGACACAAAAATCACAAATGAGTAAACGATAAACCAAAAATATTTCATTTTTGTCAAGGCTCGTGATTTCATCTATTTTTCACACAATAGGCAATTCTGAAGCGCGAAAAAATTGATTCTTTTTTGAAAAAAATTCTTGCATAGGCTCCTTTTTTGATTAAACGTTCTTTCAGTTGAAGCGCTGCGTGCGAATCATCGAGTTGTTGTGAGCTTTTTTTGCTGCCTAACGACGTGATTCAATCCTTCGCATCATTGCTTTAACCCTACAACCCAATGCGCCCTCTCCGTCCTAGCCCAACATGTTTTCTGTTACCTGAGCCAACGATCCCGATTCGAATCTAATCCAACCCAACAACAATCGCTATGAAACCCAAATTCATGAATTCCTTGATGTCGCATGTAACATCTGCCGTTTTGTGTTCCTTACTCGCAAGTTTTACCCATGCGGCCAATTTGACCTGGGACACCGCAGGAGGTGATGGTATTACTGTCACCGCTGGGAGCGGTGCCTGGAATACTACGACAGGAAACACCGTCTGGAATAATGCTGGCACGAATGCCATTTGGAGTCAAACTTCCACCACCGACGGCAGCAACACCGCCACCTTCGCAGGCGCAGACGGCACCGTTGACAAGTATGTGATCACTCTCGGCGCACAAATGGCTGCGGAGTCTATCACTTTTAACAGCAGTGGATACCGGATCACGGGTAGCACCTTGGCGCTCATGCCAACGACAGCGACCAGTGGCACCATCACAGTCGCAGCTGGAAAAACCGCGACCATCAATTCGATTCTCCGCTATGCGCACAATACCGCCGCAAGTGTCAGCGTCGGGTCAGGTGGAACTCTCAATCTCGGTGGTGGCACGACCGCGACAAATAATCCACAGTTTGCGTTCACCGGTGCGGGAACCGTCAATATGACAGCGGGGACTTATGCTTCCAACATCGGGAGCATTGGCACATCCAGCTTCAATCAGACCGGTGGCACCTACAATATCACGCCCGGAAATAATGGTGGTTTCTACATCAACAGCGCCACTCAAAATGTCGCCTATAATCTTTCCGCTGGCACCCTGACTGTTAATGGAAACGCCACAGTTGTGAACAATGTGAGTAACGCCCACTTAGGCATCGGAAACGGCACCAGCACATTTTCATCCTCTCTGAATGTGAGTGGTACCGGCATCATGAATGTTGGCACCACTGCTGGCACTTACGGCGAGATTCGCATCGGAAATACTACATCATCCAACGGCACGTTCAATGTCTCGGGTGGCACGGTCACCGTTGGAACCGGCGCCATCGGCAATAAGATTTACTTCTTCAAGAACGGGGCCAGTGCGGGCTTCACCGCTAGTATGAGCCAGTCCGCTGGCACGGTGACGGCCAATGGCATCCAATTCGGCAGCTCGACTGGCACCTACGATGCGACCTCAGCAGCTAGCTTGACTCTTAGCGGCGGCACTCTCTACATTGGAGACCGAGGCATTGTGCGAGGCTCTGGAGATCCAGTCCTGAGCCTTCCGGTCATCATCAAACTTCAAGGCGGCATTGTCGGAGCATCCGACAATTGGTCATCCTCGCTCAATATGAAGCTGGGAGTCATCAGTGGTGGTCCCGTTTTTCAAGCAGAGACCAGTGGGGCGATTTCCAAAGACATTGCCTTATCCGGAGTTCTTTCGGATGATGACTCCGTCAGCGGCGCGCTTACCAAGACCGGTGGAGGCAAGTTGACACTTTCTGGAGCGAACACCTATACGGGCGCGACCCGTATCAACGCTGGCACGCTGGCCCTTGGAGCGAGCAATGTGTTGCCCGACACAACAGCTGTTTCCATTGGCGCGGCCACTCTCAATGCCGAAACATTTACTGACACCGCCGGAGCGCTGGATGTCACGGGTAGTGCAACCATCAATCTTGGCTCGGGAGCCACGTTGGCCTTTGCCGATAGCAGCGCAGTCGATTGGACCGGAGGCACTTTGAACATCACGGGAACCTTTATTCCTGGTGCATCTCTGCGTTTTGGTGCTACCAATGCTGGATTGACCGCAGGTCAACTCGGCAGTATTACCATCAGCGGTTTTTCCAATTTAATCTTGAATGAATCCGGTTACCTCACGGTGGTCGATAGCACTCCGCCGACTCTTACAAGCATCATCGACAACAAGAGTGCCGGGCCAATCGCGGCAGGCACCACGGTGATTTACACCGTGACATTTAACGAACCCATGGATGTGACTACGATCAGCGCATCCGACTTCGATAATGCGGGTACGGCTGGATATTCCATTGGAACCGTCACCTCGGTCTCATCAACGGTTTTTACCGTGCAGGTTACCAACACCACTGCGGGCAGTCTTATCCTAGGAATTCCAACAACGGCCACCATCACGGATGCCGTTGGTAATGCGTTTGCAGGTGGTCCCACTCAGATCGATGATACCACTATCACCGTCAACAACTCTTCCGCGCCTGTTCTCCTTGCGAGTAATATCGTCGATGACAAAGCGGCGCAGCCCGTCGCGCCCAACATGGTAGTGACATATACTCTGACTTTCAGTGAGGATATAGATGCCTTGACAATGAGCGCGGGCGATTTGAGTAATGCTGGGACGGCGCTCGTCGATATAGGTGCCATTACTGAAATCAGTCCCGGCGTTTTCACCGTACAAGCGACACCCATTGTCACTGGTACACTTCGATTGATGATCAATGCGGATGCGGAAATTCGAGCGGCGTCCTCGGGCAATGTACTCAACACAAGCTCTGCCATATTGGATGCGGATACGATCACTGTCGGAAATTATCTCTTCTGGGATACTGTAGCAGATGATGGTTCTGCACTTACATCAGGCAGTGGAAGCTGGGATCTAATCTTTGGAAACAACGTCTGGAATAATGTAACCAACAACGTGACTTGGAGTCAGCCTTCGATCAGTGATGCCAGCAATGCGGCGGTGTTCGGCGGTGTGGATGGCACGGCTGACCAATACGTGGTTACCATTGGAACAACCGCAACAATGGCTGCGGAGTCGATCAATTTCACCAGCAGTGGTTATCTCATTACAGGAGGCAACCTGGCTTTGAGACCGACGAATACGACGAATGGAGAGATTGCTGTTGCCGCGAACAAAACGGCAACCATCAACTCCGCCATCAGTTACTCAAACAATGCGATCGCCAACATCACGGTGAACTCGGGAGCTATACTCAATCTGGGAGGGGGCGCGACCAATTCCCAATACCGATTTGCTGGAGCTGGTTCGGTCAACATGACCGGTGGATCATACATTGCCAACGTTGGCAGGGTGAACACGGCATCATTCAATCACAGCGCTGGCACCTTTAACATGAATCTGCCCGATGGGACAGATGGTTACTACATTGGTTACACTGCTGGCCACAGCGTGAACTTCACCCTTTCAGGGACAGGTATCATCAACGCCAATTCCATTGGCACGACTCAAACCAATTCATTTTTGGCCATCGGTCGCACTTCGGGTATCACGACAAACAAGAACACGCTGACCGTGCAAGCTGGTGGCAATTTGAATGTGGGCAACGGTGTCAGCAAAGCAGGCGAATTGCGTTTAGCCTTCGATAGTGCCTCGAATGGAAAACTCGACGTGCAGGGAGGCTCCGTAGTTGTGGGGCAATTGACTGGTACCGTCACTGCCGCCAACCAGATATACTTTTTCAAGGCTGGTTCTAGTTCTGGTTACGCCGCGGAGATGACTCAATCCGGTGGCTCGGTTACTGCGAACGGAATTCAATTCGGAGGTTCGACGGGAACTTATCACCCGGCATCTGCGGCCAATCTAACGCTGAGCGGCGGTGATTTTTACGTCGGCGCGCAAGGCATCACCCGCGGCTCGGCTGCCGCAGATCTACCGATCAGTATCAAACTACAGGGCGGCACGCTCGGAGCGCATCAAAACTGGATCTCTTCTATCGATATGAAGTTGGGGGCAGCCACCATTCGAACGCAGGACGCTGCTACTTCAGCACGTAATATCAACCTCTCGGGCGTGCTTTCCGATGACAGCAGTGCTGGTTCTCTCACCAAAACAGGAACAGGCACGCTGACGATCTCCGGTGCAAGCGACAACAGCTACACGGGGGCAACCACGGTCAATGCTGGCACCTTGAATCTGGGCAAGGTAAATGCAGTGAGTCGCTCTAGCTCGCTGACGATCGCAAATGGGGCAGCCCTTGCTCTCAGCAGCAGCTCGAGCACTGTGCCCAACCTCACGTTTGCAGGAACTGGTACGATAAGTTTCAACGTCGCAGACGGACACAGCCTTACGGTTAATGGCCTTGATGGTGTCGCGAACAACGGAGCTGCCGGTTCTGTCACCATCAACATTACTGGCAATACCCCCGCCACTGGCACCTACACGTTGATTGATTACAGCGGTGCTTTGCAAGGCAGCGGCTTCAGCGCTTTCGTCCTCGGCAATGTGCCCGCAGGTAAAAACTATTCGCTTTTCCATGATACCACGGGTGGAGCTGTACAGTTAGTAGTCACCAGCAACTATACATGGACGGGTGCTTCGAGCAGCGAATGGAGCACTGCCACGATCGGGGGTTCGAAAAATTGGTCAAAAGACGGCAGCGCAATCGATTACTTGAATGATCTTGGGGTAATCTTCGATAACACCGCTACCAGTTTCGTCGTGGACATCTCCGGTGCTGATGTGAGCCCTCTCTCCGTAGCGTTTAACAGTGGCAGTTACACCCTGCAAGGCACGCATACGATTTCTGGTGCCGGAATGGTCACCGTGGCATCCGGCGCGACTCTCAAGCTTGGTTCCTCGGACAAGTTGCCCAATGGCGCAGGTGCGGGCAATGTCGTGATCAACGGCACTCTGGATCTGAATGGCAATTCGGATACGATCAATGGATTGACGGGAACGGGCACTGTTGACAACACCGCCACTGGGACGACTTCTACTCTGACACTGGGCGCGAACGCGGGAGCTAATTTCGCTGGTTCGCTTGCCAATACGATCGGCACCCTGGCGATTACCAAGACCGGCGCATCGGATGTCACTCTGAGCGGCAGTAACACCTACAGTGGAGCGACGACCATCAATCAAGGTCGTCTGTTCATCGATGCTGCGAGTGCGTTTTCTCCGAACACTGCGGTGACGGTCAATAACGGTGCGTCGCTCGTCTTGAATGCAGGGAGTGCACCTACCTTCGCCCAAAGCATCTCACTTGCTTCCGGTTCGAACCTCTCGCAACGCCAAGCGGCGACGATGAGTAGCGTGACATTGCCCGCTTCTGGTTCCGTGAAGTTTAACTTCGATGATGTGGCTACGCAAGCATTTAGCATCACCACGACTCAAACATTGAGCGGTAGTCTGGATATCCAAGTAGGTGGTAACCATGCAACCGTGGGTAACGTGACTCTGAATGCCATCATAAGTGGTAGTGCAGGTAGCTTGATCAAGTCCGGCCCGGGCCGGTTGATTCTCAGAGGCGCGAACACTTTCGCTGGAGGTGTTAGCATCAAGAGTGGCACTCTCGAAAGCCAGGCCACGCCCACGACACTGGGCTCGGGCACAGTGACAATGGGCGGTGCTGGTTCGACCGGTGCGACTTTTCTGACCGGACAACCCAATTCGAATCCATTTGTCATCCAAGCCCCTGATAGTGGCAACGTGGTCGTTGGAGCAAACGGCGCTGGCTCGGGCTTCACTCTGTCAGGAGGTGTGACTTTGAATGGCAACCTCACCTTGCAGACGTTCGACAATACGATCAGTGGCAGCATCAAGGCGGGTGTTATTCTCACAGGTGGTGTGACCGGGACAGGCAACCTGCTCCTCAACAATTTGGGGCTTGCGGCAAACACCATCACGATCAGTGGTAGCGGTGTGAATCACACGGGAAGGATCATTCTGCAAGGTGCTGCCACCGGTAATACCACGGTCAGTGCCGCCATCGGCTCGAATGTAACCGGTATTACGCAAGACAGTACGTCTTCTCTCTTGGTTCTCAGTGCTGCAAACAGCTATGATTGCGATCTGAGCATCAATGCGGGAACTGTGCGGATTTCGAACAATACAAATACCGCCAATGATGCATCGACGGTGACAATCGCAGAAATCGGGGCAACTCTCGATCTCACTTACAGCGGCACCGATCAAGTGGCCCAACTGGTGATCGGCACTAACGTTTTAGCGAGTGGTGTTTATGGCAAGCTGGGTTCTACGTCGCCTGTGATCGGCATCCCTCAAATCACTGGTGATGGCACTCTAACAGTTGGAACCACAGGTGTTACATACGCTACTTGGATCAGTGGAACATTTGCCAATGGTCAAGTGGCCGCGGGTCAGCAAGGTGCAAATGATGATCCTGATGGCGATGGAATTTCGAATCTCCTAGAATTTGCCATTGAGGGACAAGACCCCACCGTGCCAAACTCATCCGCAGGTGGGTTAAATGGCTCGATTTTTTCGTTCAACAAACGTCAGAACCCCGCTGTTACGGGTGTTACTTATGCAATCGAGGAATCGACTGACCTCGGTGTGGCTGATGACTGGAGTGAGGTAACTGGCGCCAATTACATCAATACGCCAACCACGATTTCGTATTCCTACAATACCAACGCCGCTCCACGAAACTTCCTGCGTCTGAAGGTCAGCCAGTAATCGGCGTGTCATTCCGATTTCTGGAAAAGCATTTTTCGTAGTAAGGGTTTTCTTCGAAATAAAAGGAGGCCGTCGTCCAGAGGTCGACGGTTCTCCCAATCTTTTTTCAGTGATTTATACCACTTCTTATTCATGCAATGTTACCATTACTTTCTCTGCGACATCAATCATGCGGAAGTTCCGCCTTTTCTCATCGGTGTGCCATGTAGGTTGTTTGATATTGCAACGAAGTCTGAGCATCTATGAATCCTGCTCTTCTGAAACGAACCGAATCCAAGCTTGTCAAGGCAACTGTTGACTCGCACACTCCCTACATGTCTATTTCTCAAGGAGGTGCAAAACTCCGAGACATCGCGGAACTCCTCGGTTGCTCGGTCGCTACTGTATCGAATGCGATCAATGGTCGCGGTCGTATGAGCGAGGACATGCGTCAGCAAATTCTCGACAAGTGCGCGAAATTACATTTTGTTCCCAATTCTGCGGGTCGGAGCCTTCGCCTACAGAAGACAGACGCTGTCGGTGTGATTTATGCACCGTCGTTCGCGGAACTGTTTGGAAACGTATTCTATGCGCGAATCATGGAGGGTTTGGCGGAAACCTTCGGTGAGGCGGGACTCGACTTGGTTTTGGGAAATCGCCGGGATCCCGATGGCATGCCTTCGATCGTGAGGCAGGGAAAAGTCGACGCCTTGGTTGTGTTGGCAGGGGTTTTTACTTCCGGTGAATATGAGGTATTGCGACAATGTCCTGCGCCGCTTTGTATTGTCGACGGATATGTCCGTTCATTCGAAGCCGATTCACTCACCAGTGATGGTTTTGGCGGTGGTCAGCAGGTGGCCGAGCATCTCTTTCAACAGGGGCATCGTCGTGTCTTGATGACAGCGTATCGCGCGCCGCTTTACAATATTGAGCAGCGCATCGCCGGATTCTTTTCGGGTCTGCGCACCTGCGGACTCGATGTCAGTGAGTCAGAGGCACTCATTCGGGTCGATGACGACCAAGAGGCGGCAGACGAGCTCTTGCTGCGTCTTCAATCGGATCATGCTCCGACGGCAGTTTTTGCTGTCAACGATACGATGGCTCTGCACTTGATGGCCGCTCTGGAGCAGGCTGGTTTGCGGGTCCCGGAAGATGTCTCCGTGGTTGGATTCGATGATGATCCTGCGGCAGCTCGAGCGCGTCCGGCATTGACAACAGTGGGCCTAAAAAAACGAGACATCGGGGCGGTCAGTGCGCGTATGGTTCTCGAACGGCTCTCAGCACCGAACAAGTCCATTGTGCACCAAGTTCAACCAACAAAACTTGTTGTAAGGGATTCCGTCTCCCGTCGGTGATTGATTGCATGGTTTCAATGAGATGAATTGAATTTCGATGAAAAAACGTTTCACCTATTCTAACCCGGTAGTTTTCAACTCTATTTTGAGTTTGGGATTGCGAGGAATTTTCACGATATTGATCTCATGGCTGTGCGTTTTTTCGGTGGGTGGTTACGCTGCTGAGCGACCCAATGTGATACTGATTCTAACGGATGATCAAAGTCCGAGCAATCCGCCCACGCCGGATTATCCGCATTTGGTTTGCCCGCCGGGATTTGGCTTTGGCGGCGACAAGGTGCTGAGTCCCCATGTAAACCGACTGGCCAGCGAGGGCATGGTCATGACCAATGCGAATGTGAGCTGCCCAGTTTGCTCATCGTCGCGCTATACCACGCTCACCGGTCGCTATGCGTCGCGGACCTCCGGCGAGATTTTCAACCGACTTTTCCCCCCCGGTTCAATGGCGCAACCGGAAAACAATGTCGAGCTCGGACGCAGCGAAGTCAATTTGCCCCGCCTCTTGCAAGGTGCCGGCTACACCACCGCCTGGGTTGGCAAGAGTCACATCATTGAGCAGCACATTCTCGAAAAACCTGCTCTTTGGGGCACGGCTGCCGCTGCTGGATTGAAAGGCTATCCGATGGTCAGCGATCCTAAGACGGACGCAAGGACCAATCAGGCGATGCGCGAGAACCAGCAGTGGTGGCGCGCGCGGATTCGCAAGGAAGGCTTCGACTGGGTGGGCGCAGTCTACCCCGGCAACCTGCTGGAGCTTTTCAACAAGCCATCCAATGTCCACAACGTTGAGTGGACCACTCGCTCGGTGCTTGATTTCCTCGACACCCGAGCTGCTGACGGCGACAAGCCCTTTTTCCTCTACTACGGCACAACCATTCCGCACGGGCCCGATCCGTGGGGAAAAAACAAAGACGGTTTCACACATGGAATCGACGCCGACCCCGGCTACACCGGCGAAGGTTACCGCACCGACCTCGACTACTCATTCATGCCGTCGCGCGAATTGATCAAGAAAGAAGTTGCTGCGGGCGGATACGATGTAAAACATGCTTGGTTAACGTGGTTCGACCACTCGGTCGGTGCGATCCTGCGCAAGCTCGACGAGCGGGATCTAAGTCGTGACACACTGGTGATTCTGACTTCCGACCACGGCACTTGGCGCTATGGCAAGACCACCATGTATGACGGCGGTCTCAGGGTGCCACTCGTGATGCGTTGGCCTGCAGGTATCCGCCAGGGATCGACCTACCCGCATCTTGTGCTCAACACCGACTATGCCGCTACTATCCTTGATCTCGCCAAAGTCACGGTGCCCGCCGATTATAAGCTCGATGGACTTTCGCTCGTGCCAGTTCTGCGTGGAGAGAAATCCGCGCCGCTGCGCGAGGAAACATTTCACGAAATCGGCTACGCGCGTGCGATCAAGACTCCCAAGTGGAAATACATTGCCGTGCGCTATCCCGAGGACATTCAGCGCCGCATTGATGCGGGCGAGAAATTTCCTGCTTTTGCCGGCGCTCCGTCGAATCCATTTCCCTATTTGGTGGCAAACTCGCATCTCGGTTATCATAGCTCGCGGCACAACCCGAATTATTTTCAATCAGATCAGCTCTACGATCTCGAAAATGATCCTCGCGAAAAAAACAATGTGATCGATCGACATCCAGTAGTTGTTGTTGATCTCAAGCAGCGTCTGAAAAAACATCTATCCACTTTTGCCAACCGTCCCTTTGGCGAATTCACCCGCTAACACTCCTATGAATACTATCAGTTACTTCGGCACTATTGACTACATCTTCATGGGACTATACGTCCTCGTGTTGATTTTTCTTGGATTTTATCTCAAGCGCCTCGCCTCGCGCAGTCTCGATAATTACATTTGCGGAGGAAAAAATATCCCTTGGTGGGCTATGGGAATTTCCGGCATGGCGAGCTTCCTTGATCTCGCCGGAACTGCAGTGATCGTGTCCTTTCTTTTTTTGATGGGACCCAAAGGCCTTTTCATTGAGTTCCGCGGTGGAGCCGTTCTTGTTCTTCCCTTCATGATGTTGTGGACTGGCAAATGGCATCGTCGCTCCGGTTGTCTTACCGGGGCGGAGTGGAACATTTATCGTTTCGGTGATTGTTGGGGTGGGCGCGCTTCTCAGTTGATGGGGGTCATCGCCACAGTGCTGACGACGATCGGCATGTTGGCTTACTTGATCATTGGAGCAGGAGTTTTTCTCTCCACATTTTTGCCATACTCACCTGAGGCATGCTCGCTGACATTGTTAGTGATGGCGACACTCTACACCATGATGTCTGGATTTTACGGAGTCATCTTCACTGATCTTTTTCAAGTGGCGATCATTCTCGTTGCGGTGATTTACATTTCCTTCAAGGCTTTTACGGGAGTTGTCGATGTGGAGGAAATTTCTCAGATTGCCATGAAAGTGACGGGAAGCCCTGATTGGACCAAGGGATCTCTCCAGTGGAATGTCCACGTGCCCCAGGGATACGAAGCCTATAAACATTTACTGATTTTTTCGTCTTTTTACCTGATTCGGACAGTGGTAGCAGGACTGGGAACAGGTGCTGATCCGCGTTACTTCGGAGCAAAAAATGACAGCGAGTGCGGTAAGCTCTCGATGCTGTGGACGGTATTGATGACAGTACGCTGGCCAATGATGATGGGCATTGCCGTGATGGGGCTTTATCTGGTCAATGATCTACTGCCCGAACAATCCAAACTCAAAGATGCTGCGGCCATGATTCATCAAGAGCATCCTGAGATTACAAAATCCCAGTGGGGAACTTTGGTTTCATCAATCTCCAATACACCGGAGAAACATGCACCCGCGCTGGTCGGCTCACTCAAGTCATTGCTGGGTGAAGACAAGTGGATTGAAAAAATGAATTTACTCAGTTTTGAAGGTACGGTGAATCCGGAAAAAATTCTATCTTCTGTTTTGGTAATGTCAGTAGCCGAGGGAATGCGCGGAGTGCTGGTGATCGCCCTGATTGCCGCGGCTCTATCGACTTTTGGCAGTTGGGTGAATTTGGCGACGGGGCAATTTGTGAATGATTTTTACAAAAAATGGATCCGTCCCAAAGCGGAGACAAGTGAATTGATCTACGCAAGCTGGGGCACTGTTGTGGGGATTGTCGCATGCAGTTTTCTCTTCTCTCTCACGTTAGATAGCATCAATGATATCTGGGGTTGGATGATGATGGGATTCGGTGCCGGTTTCCTCGTGCCCGCTTTTTTGCGCTTTTATTGGTGGCGATTCAACGGCGCAGGCAGCGCCATCGGTACGTTGATTGGAATCGTTGCAGCCATCATTCAACGATGGTTTTGGCCAGAGCTCAATGAAATCTGGCAATTTGTGTTCGTCTTGACGATCGGTTTTGTGAGTTCGGTCATCGTGGCGCTTGTAACAGAGCCGACAAACCCCGATGTGTTAGAAAAGATGTATCGTGAAACACGACCCTTTGGCGTATGGGGGCATCTCAAACAGAAGTTGTCACCCGAGGAACGAAAAAATGCATCTCGTGAACATCGTCAGGATTTGATCGCTTTGCCTTTTGCCTTGGTTTGGCAGACCACGCTTTTCTTAGCTCCTATGCTCTTGATTATACATAACTGGACGGGCTTTGCTGTGGCTAGCACGATCTGTGTCGGTTGCTTCGCCGCCATATGGTTTTTCTGGTATCGTCATCAAGCTCAAGAAAATCTCGATAAGTAAATTCATGAAACGAAAAACGATCCTTTTCCTCAGCAGTTTATCTACGTTTTTTTGTGTCTCGACACTCAGCAGTTGCCAAAAGTCATCCGAAAAAAAATGGGAAGTCACAGAATCCAGCGCGCCGGCTCATTCGGTTTACTCCATCGGCACGATGGATCCGGGGGTGGTTCGTGTCGATGCTTCAACTCTCACCGGCAAGGTGATGTGCGGATATCAGGGATGGTTCCGCGCAGCCCAAGACGGGGAGAATCAGAGTTGGAAACATTACCGCAATCAGACAAGCCAGCAATTCAAGCCCGGTGAGGCTGGTATCGAGTTCTGGCCTGATCTCACGGAATTCAGCGCGCACGAACGTTTCGACACTGAGTTTCGGCACTCCGATGGCAGTGTTGCTCAGGTCTTCAGCTCGGCTGTGCGAGATACGGTCGTCCGCCATTTCAAGTGGATGCGGGATTACGGCATCGATGGCGTTTTTGTCCAGCGCTTTGCTACCGAAGTAACCTCTGCCGGCGGGGGGCGCTCTGATAACGAAGAATCCCGCTCCGTCAACCGCGTGCTGCAAAATTGCCGTGTTGGAGCCAACCGCCATGGTCGCACTTATGCAGTGATGTATGATCTCACCAGTATGTCCGCAGCGCGCATTTCATCGGTCAAGGATGATTGGCGTTTCCTCGTCAAGGAAATGGGTATCCTGAAAGATCCCTCGTATCAGAAACATGCAGGGCGCCCTGTGCTAGCACTGTGGGGAGTAGGCTTTCGCAATCGTGATTATGGTCCGGCCGAAATCGCGTCACTCATCGATTTCCTGAAGAACGATCCCGAGTGCGGTGGACTTACGATCATGCTTGGCACTCCTACCCATTGGCGTGCCGGCGAGCGTGATGCCGGTGCGTTTGCGGATTGGGAAAAAATTTACCAAGCATCCGACATCATCTCACCATGGACGATCGGTCGCTACGGTCGAGTCAACGAGGCGCAACATTACGCTACACAAATCGCCAAGCCCGATCACGAATGGTGCGTCTCGAATCAAAAGGAACATATGCCGGTGGTTTTTCCTGGTTTCTCATGGTCGAACTTGAAAAAGGGCACTGAAGAAAATCCCGATGCCTTCATCGACCGTCAGGGCGGAAAATTTCTTTGGTCCCAATACGATGCGCTGGTGCGCGAAGCAGGTGCCAAGATGGTCTATCAGGCGATGTTTGACGAACTCGATGAAGGCACCCATATCTTCAAATCCACCAACCATCCTCCCGTTGGCGCCAGCCGCTTCCTGACCTACGACAATCTTCCCACCGACCACTACCTGTGGTTGGTTGGAGAGGCCACACGAAGGGTGAGGGGAGTGGTCCCATTCACGCCCGAACTGCCGAAACGATGAAACAAATTTTCTTCATCACGCTGCTGGCTTTTCTGAACTTGCAGGCCAAAGAGCGACCCAACATCGTAATGATTTTTCTCGACGATGCGGCCTACTCGGATTTTCGTCCTTTCGGAAATCCACCTTACGCCACGCCTCATGTGGAACGCCTTGCCGCCGAGGGAGTGCGATACACCCGATTTCATGTGCCGCAAGCCGTATGTTCGGCTTCACGCGCGGCGCTGCTGACCGGTCGCTACCCACACCGTAACCGTGTCGTCAATGCCATCGCTCCCGGTAGGCGAGGTCTATCGCCCGAACATCCGATCATCGCCGAGAGTCTACAGAAGCATGGCTATGTCACTGCACATTTTGGCAAATGGCACTTAGGTGATACCCCTGATACCCGCCCCATGGCGCGCGGATTTGATCAACATGCGGGTCTGCTTGTTTCTAACGATATGTGGCGTTTCAACCTCGTGTGGAAGAAAGAGCACGGTGATGTGCTTTTGCCGTATTGGGAAGATGGAGGCATCAAAATTGCGGACATCAGCCCCGATGATCAAAAGAATTTGACCTACTGGGCGACCGAGCGCGCCACCCGATTCATCCGTTCCCAGGCAGGTAAAAAGCCGTTTTTTCTCTACCTCGCACACTCCATGCCGCATGTCCCACTCTACTGCCGCGATGAGTTCAAGGGGAAATCCGGGGCGGGACTGTATGGCGATGTGATCGGGGAAATCGATTGGTCGGTAGGTGAAATCATGACCGCACTTCGTGAGAGTGGCGTTGAGCGAGATACGATTGTTGTTTTCACATCGGACAACGGCCCGTGGGATGAGTTCGGCAATCATGCAGGCAAAACGCCGTTTCGTGAACACAAGGCCACCAGCTTCGAGGGTGGCATCCGCTCTGCATTGACGGTGAAGTATCCGCGCGAACTCAAGGCAGGAACAGTAAATGATCGCACTTTTGGATCCATCGATCTGTATCCAACCCTCGCAGCTCTTGCTCAAGTGCCGCTGCAGGAAAATGATACTGATGGGAAAAATGTTTGGCCGCTCATGCGTGATGATGAAGGGGCTAAAAATCCGCATCGGCATTATTATATCTCGACCGGTTGGAACCTCGAAGCAGTGATGAGCTCCGATGGACAATGGAAACTTCATCTTCCTCATGGATATCGCAATGTCATTCGCCCGGGTAAAGACGGCTCGCGCGGGGCAACGCAGACTTTAATGATTGAAGAATCGCTGTTCAATCTCTTCGACGATCCGATCGAGCAAAAAAATTTGATCACCCGGCATCCCGAGATCGCCATGGAACTGCGTGATGCTGGTGCCAATTATGTGAAAAAATTTGCCCAAACGAAAAAATGAATGGGAATCACTCGTTTCGCTTGTCAGTCATATCGATCATGCACCCTGGCCGAATCCTTACATTAGCCGCCTGCCATTTTTGGGCACTCACCCTTTGGATTGTGATGTTCACATGCATCACGTCGTTCTCAGCTTTGGCGGCTTCGACACGTCCGAATTTTCTTATCATCCTGACGGACGACCACGGCTGCGGCGATGTTTCCACTTATGGTGCGAAGGATGTCCAGACGCCTAACATTGATCGCATCGCCAAGGAGGGCATGCTTTTCACCTCCATGCGGGCCAACTGTACCGTGTGCTCTCCATCACGCGCGGCTCTTCTTACGGGGCGATATTCCGATCGGGTGGGAGTGCCCGGTGTGATCCGCAGCAATCCGCGTGACTCCTGGGGCTACTTTGATCCGCAGGTGCCTACGCTCGCCAATCTGTTAGGTGGTGCGGGCTACCATACTGCCATCATTGGCAAATGGCATCTTGGGCTTGAATCGCCAAATCTTCCCAATGAGCGTGGCTTTGATTCCTTCCACGGCTTTCTCGGTGATATGATGGACAGCTACACGTCGCACCTCAGAGAAGGCAAAAACTACATGCGTCACAATAAGGAGGTCATCAATCCCTCGGGGCATGCCACTGATCTTTTTTCCGATTGGGCCACTGATTACATCCGCGGTCGTGCGAAGCGAGTTGACCAGCCCTTTTTTCTTTATCTCGCCTACAACGCACCGCATTTCCCGATCGAGCCGCCTGCTGAATGGCTGGAAAAAGTAAAGAAACGCGATCCACGAATGAAGATAGAACGAGCGAGCAATGTGGCTTTTGTCGAACATCTCGATGACGGCATCGGGCGCGTGCTTGCAGCTCTCGACGAATCAGGCATGGCGCAAAACACCGTGATTGTCTTCACCGCGGATAACGGCGGTGCGCTTTCTTACGCGCAGTGCAATGATCCTTGGCGTGGAGAAAAACAGCAGCACTATGACGGTGGCCTGCGTGTTCCCTTCATGGTGCGTTGGCCGGCAGGGATCAAGGCCGGCTCGAGCAGCGATTACGCGGGTTTGGTGTTCGATGTGTTTCCCACTTTTGCTGAAATCGCCAGACAAACTCCTGTCGCGGATCTCGACGCGCACACCCTCCTGCCGATTTTCCGAGGCGAAAAAATCGTTGAACCACGTGATTTGTATTTCGTTCGTCGTGAGGGTGGCATGAAATACGGAGGAAATAGCTATGAGGCGTTGATTCGGGGTGATTGGAAAATATTGCGTAATGATCCATTCAGCCCTTATGAGCTGTATCACATCGGCAAAGATCCACAGGAAAAGAATGATCTCGCCAAGGTCGAGAAGAAAAAATGGGAAGAACTAGCGTCGGCCATCCGTTTTCACACCCAGCGAGGCGGAGCAACGCCATGGCAACGTTCCAAAGATTGAGCTTGGGATCGTTTTACATTTTGATGCTTCATCACCGATATGGATTCTCTCTTTGTGACTCTATTCTCTTGGATATGATTCCCTTTACTGAAAATTGATTTCCCACAGATTTATTCTATGAAAAAAACGCTACATATGATTTTTATGCTTAATTTTAGTATTTTATCTATGGTTATTGCACTGGCTTCGCCCTTAGTGCCAAACGAAACCTCACTTGAGTTCCAGCAGTTGATCGGAAAACTGCCTGCAGGCACAACGCACTTACTCGATATCGCTTATGTGCCAATTACGCAAAGGGGTTCTAAGCCCGACTCGGTACAAAAGTTGGATCTCTACGTGCCGTCTGGCAAGGGTCCGTTTCCTTTGGTTTTTTGGATTCATGGCGGAGGATGGCATAGTGGCGGCAAAAGGGAATCGGGGATTCATCTCGCACTGAAGTTTCTGCCCAAGGGTTTTGCGCTGGCATCCGTCAACTACCGATTGTCTGCTGATGCGCCATTCCCCGCGCAGATTCAGGATTGCAATGCGGCTTTGTCCTACATTCGTAAACATGCTGACAGCTATCGAATCGCTCCCCAGCGTGTGGGTGTGTTCGGGCATTCCGCGGGCGCGCATCTCGCGGCTCTTATGGCCTGCGCAGGAGACAGCCATCGCTTTAGCATCGAGGGAGAACCATCAAGCAGGGTGCAAGCTGCCGTCTTTTGGGCAATACCAGCGGACCTTGATCGCGTGCGTGGCAAGTGGCCGATGGCATCGATGATGTTCAACGATGAAAAAGCACCACTCTGGGAGTTCTTTCCTAACAAACGCTACGATCAAGCATTTGCGCGCATGGCAAGTCCTGCTTCCTACGTTCATGCGGATATCCCACCGATTGCCATGGTTCACGGCCAGAGAGATGAACTCGTTCCTGCAGATCAGGCAGTGGCATTCGCCAATGCACTGAAAAAAGCAGGTGTTCGCTTGCAGTTGAGAATTGATCCTGATCGTGGTCACGACGTGATGAATGCCCAATCGATAGATGACTCTATTGTTTTTTTTACGACCATACTGAAGTCGCACTAAGTTCGATTTCGATACTCGATCATGCGGATAAACTCATCGGTCGTGAGTTCCCGCAATCCTTTACCGGTTTCTTGGTCACGGCATTTTCCAGCAACAAATCCGTGGGCCTGCAAGCTGGCAGGCACTGGAGGCAAACGCGGCGACGGCCCAAGAATCTGTAACATCGCTGACTTGAGTCATTTGCTTGGAGCCGAGTTCTCGTGCAAGCGACACAGGCGCTGCGGCGACGTGGCACGGGGTCAATGCTGCTGCCTGCTCTGTCTTGGCGTTGTGGATAAGACGCTGGACGACCTCTGCGAGATAGTCTTAAGGATCTGGGCCTTGGGCATTTAGATGGCGGAGCGAGAGGGATTCGAACCCTCGGTGAGGTCACCCCCACGCTCCCTTAGCAAGGGAGTACTTTCGACCACTCAGCCATCGCTCCTGATAGTCGTTTTTCGGTCGCGCGTTTGAAACATATTTCCCGGAAGGCGTCAATCATTAGCGGGATTTTTTTTGATTTATTTTGTGCGCGTTTTTTGCGCTGGAAAGTGCACTTGCGTTTTATCGTAGATGTGGTGCAGTGGCGATGTGAGAATCGCTTGTTGTGGATTGATTTTTTGGATGCTCGCTGCGTGTGCAAGCAAGGAGAAAAATAGCGCAGAGACACCTAAGGAAAGTGTGGAAATGATGCGATTGGTCGCGAGGGTGCAGTCGCGTCCGGGCAGTAAGGACTTCGTTTTACTCGAGGCTTTTGGGAAGTGGATGGTGGAGGATGGGGTGAATTTGTATGCGTATGGCAGCGATGGTCGTATGGCCATTCTTACGACGAGTGGTGAAAAGCTGGGTCAATTCGTGGCAGCGGATGTCAAATCCGGACAAGTCGAAATGGGTGATGCCGTATACCACCGTAGCAAAGGCCCCAGCACGACGGCAGTGTCCGCTGCGCCTCCTGCTTCTCCTGCTCCTTCTCCTCCTCCTGCGCCGCAGCCTGAGTCAGCACCCTCGACTCCTTCCCTCATCGAGCCCGTTCCGTTGCCTTCCTATTGAAGAATCCGAACGCGCGACATGCGTATTTCCTTTATGGTAGAAGTCGTGACGCGAGTTGCGGATCGACAACAGTGCAGTCATCGGCATGGCCAAACCAGCGTATGCGGTTTCGGGCGATGAGTCGATAGGTAGTGTTTGCTGAAAAAGTATCTTTTACGCTGCGCAGCATGCTGCGGGCGGCATGTGCCATTTCGATAAGAACCGGGATGTGTGATCTTTTGTTCGCTGATTGTTGAGTCGTGGAAGCTCCAGCGTGATGATCAGTCTACCAATCAGAGCACAAAGCTGTCTCAGTAGGTGGTCAAGGTTCATGACT
>CAMDAD010000016.1 GCA_945888515.1 Akkermansia muciniphila
GAAATAGGATGAGAAAAATTATAGCTGAGGGATAGACACGAATGGCAGTAGTGACTCCCACTTCGTGGGCCTGAGCGTTTTGTCACAATATCTTACGTCCGCAAGTCCCGGATGCTCCACAACTGCCCTTTCGCCGCTGCTGCCGCTCCCTTCATCGCCCTGGCTCCATCCTTGCGCTTCGCGCTGAATCGCTCCCGCGCCGCAGCGAAAGCCTCATTCACAAAAGCCTTACTCCCAATCACCGCACCCGCCGTGAAATAGCGGATGCGATACAGCAACATCTCCGCCTCCCGCAACTCCGGCAGCACCGTGTCATGATCGTCCATCTTCGTCGCGTTGGGATCAGGTTTTGCGCCTTTTTGTAGACTCTTCGCCGTCACAGCACGCACTCGTTTCTCCTTCGCCTCTCTCACTTCGTCTCCGGCCCTGCCACTTTTACGCTCGAGTGCCAAGCCCATCATCTTACGATAAATTTTCGCCGCCTCCTTCCACTTTTCCGCCTCAAATCCCACGCCTTTGTGGCTCAGGCACGCGCGTATCAATCCCTCGCGCGCCTTCTTCCCATTCCCCTTGGCACCACCACCCACCGCTTCCCCGTAGCTGCTCCACCGATACTCCGCCGGATCACTCACCATCCCCGCGCGCACCGGATTCAGATCAATGTAAGCCGCCATCGTCCGCGCCGCTATCCCGCTTTCCACAATCACGCTTTTGTAGCGTTCTTCCCATAATGTTCCTTTGCGCTGATGCGTTGCATTAAACCATCGCGTCATCCGTTGCAGCACGGTCTTCATGAACTGGCTCAGGTCGTGCATCCGATACGTGTAGCGCTCGTGAATTTGCTGCGCATAGGCCGTTAACCCTTTCGTCCGCGCATCCACCAGCTCCTTTTCCACCTCTCCCACCACGCCATCGCTGTAAATCGCCCTCAGGCGTCTGAGCAATTCCTCATCGCTAATTCCCCCCTGCGGCATCGGCGGCACTTCCAAGAGAATGTGAAAATGATTCGACATGACACAATAGGACAGCAATCGGCAACCGCTGAAGTTCTCATACATCCGCAGGTAAATCCGGAATTGCTCCCGCTCCGCATCCCCCAACACAAACCGCCGATCCACCACGCGTGAAATGCAATGGTAAATCGCCGGTTTCACCAGCGAATCCTTCCAAGCAGCCAACCATCGGGAACGTCTCATCTGCCCACTCTACACTCGTCCAAGTCCGACGCAAGAAGATTTTCTGCATTTTGTCTGTCCCCATGCTCTTATGCTGCATTTTGTCTGTCCCCATGCTCGTGGCGCTTATGCCTCTTGGCTGAACACAAATCCTCAGCCTCCGCTTGCAATAGCCCGTTGAGCGCCTCCTCCACGGTGCCTCGCACAAATCCCGACAATCCTTCTTTGAGCTGATTAAAATCAAGCTTAATCACTTCAGGGTTGATCCCGGCTTCTGTTCCTTTATTCTTCTTCTGTTCTTGGTTGGTCTGGTTGTTCATTTGTTTCTTTTGACCAAGCCATCTTGACCCTCGGTGCCTGAGTCGGCAGGAAAGCTGCGCTAGTGCCTCGAAATTCTTTGCATTCGTCGTAGTCGAAATTAGACTGAGGTCAGATGTCCTTTCAATTGTCTAGCGACTATACCCCCAGCGGCGATCAGCATCAGGCGATCGAAAAGCTGGTGCGTTCGTTGGACGTGGGGAATGGGCATCAGACCCTGCTTGGTGTCACGGGATCGGGCAAGACATTTACGATGGCGAATCTGATCCAGCGGGTGAACAAGCCGACGCTTATCATGAGCCACAACAAGACCTTGGCGGCGCAGTTGTATTCGGAATTCCGGAACTTTTTTCCGCACAATGCGGTGGAGTATTTTGTTTCCTACTTCGATTACTACCAGCCCGAGGCCTACATTCCGCGGACCGATACATTCATTGAAAAAGACTCGTCGATCAATGACGAGATTGAGCGACTGCGGCTGAGCACGATGGGTTCCTTGTTGACACGGAGTGACACCATCGTGATCGCCTCTGTCTCCTGCATCTACGGCTTGGGCTCGCCCGATGACTACCAGAACATGATGGTGCCCGTGAAGGTCGGCGATGAGATCAGTCGTGATCAATTTCTCGCGCAACTCTGCGAGCTGATGTTCGAGCGCAACGACATCGCCTTTGGTCGTGGGAAATTCCGAGTGCGTGGGGATGTGGTGGAAGCGCATCCTGCTTATTTGGAGCAAACGGCGGTGCGCGTAGAGTTTTTCGGTGATGAAATTGAACGCATCAGTAGCATCGATTCGCTGACGGGCGCGATCATGGAGCGGCTGGACGACTACATTTTTTTTCCTGCCAAGCAGTTCGCCACGCCGGCGGATAAACTGAAAAGCGCGATGCGGACGATTCAGCAAGAACTACACGATCGCGTGGAAATGCTCGAAGCCCAAAATAAGCTGCTAGAGGCGCAGCGTATTAAGATGCGCACGGACTACGATCTGGAGATGATGCGGGAAATGGGCTTCTGCCAGGGCATCGAAAACTATTCCCGCCACATCACCGGTCGCGAGCCGGGGGCGAGGCCCTACACCTTGCTCGATTTCTTCCCGGAAGATTACCTTCTGTTAGTGGACGAAAGCCACGTCACCATCCCGCAGATCGGCGGCATGTATGAGGGTGACAAGTCGCGCAAAACCGTTCTCGTAGAACACGGCTTCCGCCTGCCCAGTGCGCTGGATAACCGGCCGCTGAAGTTTGCTGAATTCATGCAAATGACCAAGCAGCGCGTTTATGTCAGTGCGACACCCGGTGCCTTTGAACAAGTAAATTCCCGGCCCGACAACAAGGGCTACATCGATGTGAAAACACGGCCTGAGCAGGTCGGCTACGTTAATCGAAAAAAACTTAACATCAGGCCCAGCGGTGCCGACGACCCGATCGAGTCCTTTGCGGTCACGCGCGCGGGATTTCCGTTAGTGGTCGAACAAATCATTCGCCCGACTGGTCTGCTCGATCCGGTGATTCATTTGCGTGAGCTGAAAGGGCAGATTGATGAAACGATAGAACTCTGCCGCCAGCGGGTGGCACGTGGCGAACGAGCGTTGGTCACGACCCTAACGAAAAAGACTGCCGAAGATCTATCGGAATACCTGCAGAACACCGGACTGAAAGTGCGCTACATTCATGCGGACATTGATACCATCGAGCGCGTGGAAATTCTCCGCCAACTCCGCTCCGGAGCCTGTGATGTGCTTGTCGGCATCAACCTGCTACGCGAGGGGCTGGATCTGCCGGAAGTCTCGCTGGTGTGCATCCTAGATGCCGATAAAGAAGGCTTCCTCCGCAATGACACCTCGCTGATTCAGACGGCGGGACGCGCGGCGAGGCATGTGAATGGCGAGTGCTATCTCTTCTGCGACACGGTTACCGATTCCATCCAGGCGTTGCTCGATATCACGACCAAACGTCGCGAGAAACAACAAGCTCACAACGAAGCGCACGGCATCACGCCGCAGAGTGTAGTGCGTGCTGTGCAGGAGTCATTGCAAGTGGAAGTCCCTGGTGCTGCGACGAAAGAAACGGGAACCCTACTGGCCTCCGAGGACGAAGTTGCCTACAACGTGCCCAGTGTCATCGCACAACTTGAGGCGCAGATGCGCGAGGCTTCTGCGCAATTGGAATTTGAGCTCGCCGCTCACCTGCGCGATCAGATCAAGGCATTACGCGACAATCAAGGGATCGTCCCTGCCACGCAGTTGCCCGTGCGGCGGAAAAAGTGAGGTGGAGATTTTGTTTTTTGCAGGCTGGACAAGCTGCCTTGAAACTTATACTGCTTTGGTTGTGAAGACCCTCTACTTTTCCCGTATGAGCCGCCGCAGAACTGCGCGTGGATTTACCCTTGTGGAACTACTCGTGGTGATCGCCATCATTGCCGTATTGGCGACATTGATTTTCGGGGCGGTGAGAAGTGCTACTTTGAAAGCGCAGAAAGTGCGCTGCCTCGGTGCCATTCGTGACATCAACACGGCTTTGCAGACGTTCAATTCTGATTACATGCGCCCACCGATTCCCCCCGGTATTGTGCCTGGCACGCTGGCTGATGTGACTTTTGGTGACGTTGGAGGTCAATACACGAACGATTACATCGTCTCCGTGTTGGAGGGAGAAGATAAGGCTTTTTCCTTTTCGGGAGGAGACTGGAGCACGAGAAATACCAATCCCAAGCTAGAAGAATATATGATTTTCCCGCGGAATCTGGAAAAGAAAAACGGGGTGAACAACATACAGGGCGACGCTACCTTTGGTCATATCCTCGATCCGTGGGGTAGTCCGTTCATGATTGCTATCAATGTGCCGCCTTTCACCAGCGAACGCAGTGCTGGCATGAATGACAAGTGGATGGAGACCTTTGGAAAAGGTGTGTATCCTGACTCAGAGCCGCGCAACGAGCCGTTCGTGATTTGGTCCTATGGTCGTGATAAACTGAAAGGCACAGGAGGAAAATCTGGCAGCAACAATCGCTTGGATAAATCCGACGACGTGGTTTCCTGGTAAGCTGTCCTTGTCAAAATGGTTTCCCGATAGTATGCAGCGGCATGGCGAACATGCGAGCTGGTGTAGCGGGGGCGGGGGCAATGGGTCGGAATCACGCGCGGATTTACTCCTTGCTCGGCGGCGTAGAATTGGCTGCGGTATACGATGCTGACCGCTCGCGCGCCGAGGCTGTGGTTGCGGAGTTCGGCGGGAGAGCAGTTGATACTTTAGAGGAACTGGCTTCCTGCTGTGACCTTGCCAGCGTCGCCGTGCCGACGGTGGCGCACCGCGTGGTCGGATGTTTTCTGTTAGAAAAAGGTGTCCATGTTCTGATTGAAAAGCCCATCGCGGCGACAGTAGCGGATGCGCAGGCTTTGGTCGATACCTCACGCCGTTGTGAGAAGCTCTTGGCCGTGGGGCATGTGGAGCGTTTTAATCCAGTGCTGAAACAACTCGAAGATCGGCTGAGTAAACCACGTTTCATCGAGGCGCATCGCCTGTCGCCATTTCCGAACCGCAGCATGGACATAGGCGTCGTGCTGGATCTGATGATTCACGATCTGGAAGTGATTCTCCACTTGGTGAAGAGCCCTGTGGTGGGTATCGATGCAGTGGGCGTATCGGTTCTGACCTCTACCGAAGACATTGCCAACGCGCGTTTGCGTTTTGAGAACGGCTGCGTTGCCAATGTCACCGCTAGTCGCATCAGCCCCGAACGCATGCGCAAGATTCGAGTGTTTCAGGAGGACTGTTATTTGTCGCTCGATTATCAGCAACAGGAAGGGCAGATGTTTGCCAAAGTGGATACGGGCATTGCCAAGTTCGATGTAGAAATTGAAAAGGGAGAGCCGTTGATGGGCGAGCTGCAATCCTTTGTGGATGCGGTAGCGCGTGGTGAAAAGCCAGCGGTGACTGGGCAACAAGGATTGGCCGCGCTGGAGTTGGCACTGAAAGTCACCGAGCTCGCGCGATTGGGCGTATGATTGTTTCAACCGAAGGCCTTGAGAAAACCGCACTCGAGGGCGAGTTGTTCGCTGGCGTTGGTTTCCAGCGTGGCGCGCAGGTCTTCTAGCGCTTGCACGCGTCTGAGCAAAGACGCGGTGCTTTCTGACTCACCGAGCTTGGCGATGAGCGAGGCGACTTCGGGAAAATCCTCACAGGGAGCGCCTGCTTTGCAGCGCAGGGCATCGGCCATCCAGGCCATCATGATATCGAAAAATCGGGATCTTTCGCCGAGATACGCCGAGCGTTTCGCAGCTTCGTGAAATTCTTCTCGCTCCTTGAGCCAAGCACCATCGGTGGTCTGAGCGTATTTTTTCTTTTCGCTGCTGTGGGTGGCATCTTCTTCGCTTTCGAGCTCTTTTTTGCGTTGATCTAACACTTCCGCGAAGCAGTTCTTGATGGTCAGTGCACCCCAGGGTGTGCCGAAGGAAGCGCTGGCCACATGATTCATCGTTTCGATTAATGCCTCGCCCCCATCGGCGCGGTAGTCGGTTTTTCCCATCAAAGGCAGCTGGACGCAGCGGGAGAGAATGGTGGGCAGCAGGGCCTGAGGTTGGGCGGTGAGCAGCATCAACAGGGTGTTGTTCGGTGGCTCCTCCAAGGTTTTGAGAAACGCATTTTGCGACTGCTGATTCATACGGTCACAGTCGACAATGACCACGATTTTCCATGTTCCGTGAGCTACTGCCATGTGCAAGCGGTTCTCCGCCTCACGAATGCTATCGACATCGATGATCCTCGATTTTTTTTCCGGGCGCAGCACCTGCACTGCATCGCATTCCTGTTCTTCGAGAGGCAGCGGATCGCTGACAATAGGGTCACCAAACAGATCCGTGCCCGACGCGTTGTTCCCTTGCAGCAACCAAGAAATTTTTGCAGCGAGTTGCGACTTTCCCGAGTCGCGCGGACCGGAAATTAGCAAGGCATGGGCAAGTCGTCCGTTTTCAAACGCGCGGGCGATGTGTTCATACGCTTGATCGGGAAGAAAGGGCATGGCTCAACTCCTAGGCAGTAAGTGGCATGATGATTGAGGGAGAAAAGGCACCACAAAGGCATGCTCGAACGAGTAAACATTAGCGAAATCTTCTTTGGTATCGGAGTCCTGTTTGCCGAAGACCTGTTCTTCGATCAGCAGAAAAACCATATCGCCCACATCGGAGCAGCTGTGGAGGCCCCATTCGCTGAGCAGTGTGGAAGCCATAGGACCGAACTGCTGTAAAGCGAGTTCGCGGAAGCCAGTCAGCAGTTCAGAGCCGCTCACGTGGCGGGCACGTCCTTGATTCGATTCCATCACGCTTTTGAGTGTGTGATCGAGCGCTTCCTTCAGAAAAATATAGGCGGCGGGATGGAAACGGGAATCACGTTTCACAATCGCTTCAATGGCATGCTCAAAGGGCAGTGCTTGCATAGAGGGATGAGTAACCGATTTTTACCGAACCGTAAAGCTGTTAGGTGGAGAAAACGGAATTTGTTCACTCAGAGCGCACCAAGAAAAAAATCACAGATGTCTGCGTAGAGTTCGGTAGAGCCCTTGGCCAGCACGTCGTGGTGCGCGGCTGATGGAATGATCCGCAGGGTTTTTTTCTCGTGCGGGACGGCGTCGAATAGCTGCTCTGCGGCAGAGACGGGGATGAAACGATCCGCTTCACCGTGACAGAGGAACACAGGACAATCGATGAGAGTTGCGGCGTTCAGTGGACTGATGTCATGTGGGAAAAAACCACTTTGGCAATAAATGCCCATCGCGCAGGCGCGCGTCGTTAGCGGCGTGAGATCGCGGATCACAAAAGGCAGATGAGCGGCGGACGCCTCGATCGGCTGGTCGAGTGATGCAAAGGAGCAAACGCTCGCGACAGCGCGCACGGGCCACTGAGGATTCGCGGCGGCCTGCAATGCGATGGCGGCGCCTTGCGATACGCCAAAGAGAAAGAGGGGTTCTCTGGCTTCAGGGTGTTTCGTTAGGAAATCATTCCACACGCTGGTGAGCATATTCCTTTCGGTATGACCGAAGGTGGCATGCGGTGCGGGGTGCTGACCATGTCCCGGCAGGTCCAAGCAGAGGCAACGGAATCCGACAGCGCAAAAGCGCTCGCTGATGGGCAGATGATCTTCCTTGCAGCCTTTGTGACCATGCAAGAGCACAACCGTGCCGCGCAGGGTGCCCCAAGGAGAGATCTTAGTCCCTCGATTGCGGAGTGCCGCCCTCACATCCAGCGCTTTTTTCCCCCGTGGTGCCGAGCTTGGTTCACAGATCAGGCAAGGGGTGCCATTACTGCTTGTAAATCGCGTCACCTTCATGCCGTGAGAGTCAGGATTTTCTAGCCATGCATGATGCCAGGTTTCTGTTGTGCGACGCGGTGGTGAGAGCGTGGCACGGGATCCGACAACGGCAACGCATGCGAGCAATAGCAAAAGCACCATACTAGTAATGACCAGCAAGCGATAAAATAGACGGTAAGCAAGCATGGCAGGATATTTCGGAATGACCTATTCTGATTCAGGTAGCTTTCTTTCTGATCGGCTCATTTTCAGCAAATCATAGCGTGTGCCGCAATACATACAGCGAAACTTCTGGGTGCAGGCGATACTGAGAACCGCAGTGAAGCCTTCCGTGAGAGGTCCTAGCGCGAACGATCGTTTGTGCGCGAGGGCGCCGCTGTTGTGCAAGGGCGTACCGAAACAAAGTGGGCAGCGTGCAGAGCGGCGTTTGGAGTATGAGAGGATGAGAGTTACGACACAGCAAGACGCACCGACAACGATGATGCGGGTGAAGGCAGCGTAGTTGGCTGATTTGTAATAGAGGAAAAAAAGTACGATGGCTGCTAGCGTGGAGAATACGCAAAACAAATGCAGGATCGTCCAGAAGGTGGCGAGATAGTAACTTGTGCGGTAAGGAACGGAGCGATACCGCCGCGAGGATGTAGCAGCTTCAGAAGGACTCATTGGGACGCAAGTTGGGGAGTCGCATGCAGAGAAAAAAGGTAACTTTCAGAACATACATATTCGTAGAGGTGATTTTCGATTATTCTTTCCAGTTTGGGAACTGATCGGCGAGTTCCTTTCGATACTGGGCGGCTTTGTCTTGATCGTGGTTGGCCTCCAGCGCTTTGATCAAGCGTGAAATAGCCATGGGCTTCAGACGGGCGTCCTCGATCAGCAAAGCGACACCAGCGTATTTTCTCTGCGCTTCTTCCGGTTTGTCCAGTGCCATCCAGATGTCTCCAAACACAATGCTGGCCTCTGCTTCGAGCGCGCCTTGGGGTTTCTGTTCGAAACAAGCTTCGATCGATTTTCGAGCGGCGAGTGTGTCTTTCAGTGCGAGATGGCAGCGAGATTGATCGAGATAGGCATCAGCTTTCGCTTGTGGATTCTCTTCCACGGCTAACACGTTTTCGATGGCAGGCAGCGCGCGCTTATGGTCTTTGCACTGGATGAGCGCCTTGGCAAGATTCCTCCACACATCGCGTGGGGTGCGGAGTGGTTCTTCCGGATTGGCAATGAGCATGAAAAAGCGTGCTGCTTGCTCTCCCTTCGCTTGGGCTAGTGATTGCACGCCAGCCCATGAGACCAGTGCGGGAGAGATTTTATCTGAGTAGCCATTGTCGATCGCGAAGTCGATTTCCTCACAGAGCCAATCGATTTGTTCCATCTGAAAATAGCATGCGATCAGTAGTAGTCCACTGCGCCGACCGTAGGTCTTGGCATCGATCTCACGGGCCTTTTTCAAGTGAGCGATGGCTTCCTTGTGGTTGTTTTGTTTGTGCAGTCCGTAACCCATGAAGAACTCCGCATTGGCGACAGTGGCGGAAGGTAAGTCGGGAAAGCTGCGCAATAAGGTTTCGTAGCATGCTACCATGCCGGGAAGATCATTGTTTTGTTTTTTGACGATGGCGGATTTTTGCCAAGCGTAGGAAGTGAGTTTGGGTCCCGGATTGGCTTCGATCAATTTGCCAAAATCCTTCAGCGCGCTATCGCGATCACCGGATTCGAGGTAGGAGTCGCCGCGCAGAGCGATCGCATCGGCGAGGCGTTTGTCTGTAGAGAATTCTTCAATGAATTTACTCAAGGAGCGGATCGCGCCCTGATGATCGTTGGAATTCGCCAAGCACCAACCACGTTGGTAGAGCAGGTTAGCCCGATTACTCTCCGCAATCAGGGAGTCATCGATGAGGTGGTAGGTATCAGCCGCTTCCTTGAGCTTGTTCTGGTTTTGCAGGGCGCCGGCTTTCATCATCAAAGCGGCATGAAGTTTTGGGTTTGATTTACTGGATTTCTGATAGATTTCCAGAAAACTATCTACTTGTTCGACAATGTGTTTGCCATCGATTTTGTAAAAGCAGAGCAAGCGGTTGTAAGAGGCATCAAAGGCGATTTCCGAACCCGGTGCTAATTTCTGGACTTCGAGAAAAAGCGGTATGGCCTCCATGAACTGGCTGAGCAGCATGTACGAACGGGCGGCGACGTTGGCACGCTTCGCTTGTCGTTCATCAGCGGTATTGAGTGGATTCGATCGAAAAATCTGGATGACTTCGGTATACTTTTTCGCGTTGAAACGAATTTGCATGATCGAAGTAAGCGCGTCCGGATGAAACGGGCGCCAGTCTTCTTGGGTATTGCTGAGAATGTCCTTGAAGAATTGTTCCGCGCGGAGTTCGTTCTTGAGCTCTAGGCAGGTGACGCCGGCGTAGAGCGATGCTTCCGCTTTCGATTTTTCAGGAGCGAGCGATTGGAGGATATCCTCGAAATGCACCAGAGCTTCGGCGGCCTTGCCCTGTTTGAGCAGCAGAGCACCTACGGCGCTGCGGCAGAGGTGCAGATACGGGCTACTGGCAGCCTCGGGATCATTCAATACCTTTTGGTAGCAGACCAGAGCTTCGCGCTCGCGGCCGCGGTAGTGCTGACACAGGGCCTCAAAGTAGTAGCCACGCTGGCGGTCTGTAGCGCGCGATGCATTCGCCGAAAGCCGAGCATACAGCGCGGCGGCGGTAGCATAATCTTTGTTTTCAAAGGCATCACCCGCCATGGCCGAGCTCGCGGCAGCCACATAAGGTCCCGTCTTCTGAGTGGTGATGATGGCGGAAAAAATCCGCTTGGCGTCATCGATGCGGCCCGAGTTATAAAAGCACAGGGCGTAGTAGTATTCGGCTGAGCGTGCTTCGGGATGACGCGGAAAACGCTGCAGGAACTCGCCAAAGAGCTCGCCGGCCCTTGTGAACTGAGCGATGCGCTGATCGATGTTTGTATTGTTCGCGCCACTGCCGTAGAGATTTTTCGCACGTTGGTAGAGACCATCCGCAATATCCGCTTGTAGTTGGGGATCGAAACCCGGCTGCTGACCATGAGCGGTACAACCAAGGCTAAGAAACAGGGCAAGGGCGGTGATTTTCATAGTCTGATACGGATGGGAACCACGTCGGCTTACTCGGCGGGCTGCGGGCGCTGGGTCGCAAAGGAAATGTTCCAGATGCCTGCCTTGGTGCAGGTAGAGATGACATTGATGACGTGCTGGTATTCCGTCTTCGCATCGGCCCGCAGGCGGATCGGTTGATTTTTGTATAGCTCAGAGAGCTTCTGCATGATGACGAATAGCTCCTGCTGGTTGAGTGGCGTTTTGTCCACTATCACAGTGCCATCGGCGAGCACGTTGATGATTTTTTCTCCTTGCACGCGCTCGGGTTCCGCTCCCTCCGCGGTGGTGGGCACGGAAACATCGAGCTCAGTTTCCGAGCGCGACCACTGCCATGTGATGATGAAAAACGTCAGCAACAAGAACACGATGTCGATCATCGGTGCCATCTGAAAGGCGGCGGGTTCCAGAGATTGTTTTTGGAATTTCATACAACAACAGCAGGGTTGTTAGCTATCGTGACCATTGGATATGGGATACTCTTTATTGCGTTGAGTGGCGTTGGGGGTCGTCGCTGGAGCGCGTACCGTGAGAGTTTGGAGCAGGGCGACCAGATGACTGGAGGCGGCCTCCAGTTCGCCGATGTAGCGTTGCGTCCGAGTCCGAAAAAACGCATAGGCCAGCATGGTGGGGATGGCAATGATCAATCCCGCAGCCGTGGTAATCAGCGCTGTGGAAATACCAGACGACAACTGCATTTGTTTCACGCCTTCATTTCCCTGCGAAAGGTCAAGGAAGGCCTGGATCATGCCGATCACCGTGCCGAGAAGGCCGAGCATGGGCGCCACGTTTCCGATATCGGAGAGGTAGCTCACGCGACTGGTGAGAATGCCCGACTGCCTTGATCCCTCGGACTCGGTGATTTCGCGCACTTCCGCCAGCGTGACGCTGGGATTGGCGATGATGAAATCGAGCACACGCTGCGTGATACGCGCCATACACTCGGACTGACGACGAGCGTAATTAGTCAAGCCCTGCAAGTCGCGAGAACGAATCATCGCCTCGGCGGCATCCATGAAGCGATCCGATACCACCGAGTTTTGACGAATGGTGAAGACGTAGAGCAGGCATAGTGTTGCAGCGATGACGGAGAGCCCCGCCAGAGGATACATCACGGGGCCGCCTTGCACAAAAAGCTCCATAAAATTAAGTTCCTGGATGCTTTTGCCTTGGCTGGCGGCCTTTTCTGCACCGTGAGCCACACTCGACAAGGCGAGCAACAGAGCGGGGAAAATTCGGAAGCAGCGGTTCATGTTCGCCATGAGTGTATCATGATTTTGGTGTTGGGCAATGCCTGATCCACGGATTCCGTTTGTGATTTTCTCTATTTGCCGTAAGCTGGACTCTTACACGACAGCGATGGATAAAGCGGATTTCAGAATCAAGCTGCGGGATGTGCCGCACCAACCCGGAGTCTATCTGATGAAAGATCGCATCGGATCGATTATTTATGTCGGTAAGGCAAAAGACCTACGTAAGCGGATGTCGAGTTATTTCATGGCATCGCGAAAAATGAAGGCGGACGTGAAAACGCGCGCGCTGATCGAGGCAATCTGGGACTTTGAATTTCACGTGGTGCGCAATGAACAGGAATCGCTCTTGCTCGAGGGCAAGCTGATCAAGGACTACCGCCCGCGCTACAATGTGACTTTTCGCGATGACAAGCGGTTTTATCTGGTGAAAGTGAACCTTCACGACCCTTGGCCGAGGTTGGTGATGACACGTTTGAAAAAAGACGATCAGGCACGCTACTTCGGCCCTTTTGCCCACTCCAGCGCCTTGCGCGCATCGGTAGAATGGCTCAATCGCAAGTTCGGCCTGCGCACCTGCCGCGCACACGATCCTGGAGAGCAGGAATACAAACACTGCCATGCCGACGTGATTCGCAATTGCGCCGCGCCCTGTGTGAACCGCATTTCCCGTGAGGATTATGCTGCGCGTATCGCCGAGGTGTGTCGACTGCTGGAGGGAAAAGGGAGGCGTGAAGTCTTCGATGATCTACGTGAGGAAATGACTGCGGCTGCGACGGCGATGCAGTTTGAGCGCGCGGCCTTGTTGCGCGACATGATTCAAAATCTCGAGCTTACGCTCAACCCTACCCGACAGTTTTCTCGGGGCAGGGGACTGCCGACCACCGTCAAGCCTATCGAAGACCTCGCCGAGTTGGGCGAGTGGTTGAATCTCCCCGGCCCACCGCGGGTGATGGAGTGTTTCGATATTTCGAACGTCTCATCGGTCCATATCGTGGCATCGATGGTGCGGTTTGTCGATGGCGTGCCAGACAATCAGGCATACCGCCGTTACCGAATCAAGACCGTCAAGGGGCAGGATGACTTCGCCAGTATGGCGGAGGTAGTGCGGCGCCGGTATTCCAGAATTTTGTTAGAAAATGCCGTGGCAAATCCCGATGTCGCTGCCGAGAGTCAGGAGAGTGTGGTCGAGACGCAACGGCGTTTGGCGCGATCGGGCAAAGCGAAAGTGCTGTTGCCGGACTTGGTGATTGTCGATGGAGGCAAGGGGCAGCTCAGCAGTGCCATGGCAGAATTGCAACAACTGCAGTTGCACGAGCTGCCTTTGATCGGACTGGCGAAGCAGCGCGAGGAGGTGTTTCGTCCGGGCGAGAGCGAGCCCCTGGTCATACCGCATGATCGAGGTGCTCTGAAGCTCTTGCAGCGCATCCGTGATGAAGCGCATCGCTTTGCCAATGCCTACAATTCGCTGCTGTTGCGCAGGCGAATGAAAGAAAGCCTGCTCGATGACTGTCCTGGCATGACGGCGGGGCGCAAGATTCTATTGATGAAACGTTTCGGCTCGGTAGCGTCTTTGCGCAAAGCGGGTCTCGAGGAGATCGCTCAATGCCGCGGAATTACAAAATCGTTCGCCGAGTCACTTTTCCAATGGCTTCATCGGGCGGAGTGATGGGCGGTGTCGCGCACCAGCATCAGGCGAAAAAGTCATCTGATGTCACACCCAACCGCCCGGAACTGATAGGATTGTCAACAAATGTCCCGTTGCCGCGGCTATTCCATCACTAGCACGCACTGGGATATTTTGTGAAAATTGACTCGTCGCGCGCGTGGAGATCGGTATGATGATGCGCGTGCAGATCAAAGCTTTGTCCTTATTGCAGGAGCTCACCGAAGCTCACTCCGTGCCAGGTCATGAAGATGAGGTGCGGGCGATTTTTGTCGATGAACTCGAAAGCCATGGTGAACTCAGTTGCGATGGCAGCGGCTCAGTTTTCTGCGAGCGTGGCGAAGGACCGCGTGTGATGGTGGCAGGGCACATGGACGAGGTGGGTTTTCTGGTGCAAAACATCACGCCGGATGGTTTTTTGCAATTTGTGGCTGTTGGCGGTTGGTGGGAGCATTCCTTGTTGTCACAGAGAGTGGAGATACGCACTCGCGCAGGCGACAAAATTCTCGGGGTAGTCGCCTCGCGCCCGCCACATTTTTTACCAGCATCCCAGCGCTCACAGATCATTCCTTTGGACCAGATGTTCATTGATGTGGGAGCTTCCTCGCGTGAGGAAGTGGAACGGAATATGGGCATACATCTGGGAGATCCCATCGCGCCGGTTAGCGCTTTTACGCCGATGGCCCGTGAGGATTATTTCATGGCCAAAGCTTTCGACAACAGGGTGGGTATGGCGGCGGCCATCCAGAGTGGTCAGTTGCTTAGTGAATCGTATCACCCGAACCGTCTCATCCTGGCGGGCACTGTGATGGAAGAGGTTGGTCTGCGCGGGGCTAAAACGGCAGCGCATTACGCGAAACCAGATGTCGCCATCATTCTGGAGGGTCCGCCCGCTGATGACACACCGGGCTTTGCGCGATCGGAGTCTCAGGGTCGTCTCGGCGGTGGGGTTCAAATCCGGTTGTTCGATCCTACTGCGATCACCAATCCACGACTGGCTGCGCTGGCGATACAGGTCGCACGCGAAGAAGACATCGCCCACCAAGTGACTGTTCGTCGCAGTGGTGGCACGGATGCCGGATCCATTCATCTTGCTGGCTCGGGAATCCCCTGCATCGTTCTGGGAGTTCCCGCGCGCTACATTCATTCTCACAATTCCATCATCGACATCAATGACTACCTCTCGATGGTGGCACTGACCACGGCTTTGGTGCGTCGGATGGATCAAAGCCACGTAGACGCGCTGACTTCTTATCTTTGAACTTTGGTCGTCTTTCTGTTTTTGGGCAAATCAGCCAGCCAGATGCCGATGTCCTGAATCACCAGATCTTTTTGCACATCATACATCAGCAAATGATGGGCTTCTGGGTAGAAAAGCCGTTTCTTCTCTGGTGTTTGGGAGAGTTGTTGGTAGTAAGAAAAAACGTCGTTGCTGTCCGTAAAGTAATCCTTGCCTCCATGCACGATCAGAGTGGGCACGCGGAACGTGGCGGCACTGGCTTTCATCTGATCTATCAAATCATTGAGGCTCACTAGCAAGCGCAGTGTGTGGCGTTCGATGTGCCAAGAATTGGTTTCCGATTGTTCGCTGTGGGTGGAAGTGGCGGTCATCTGTACTTTCTGTCCGCCCGATAGGGTATCGAGAGACAAGCGTGCTGCCGGAAATACTGCCGCGATCATGCGTGCCGCTTCTTTTTTCCAGACGGGAAAATCGCCGCGGATGCCGACTACTGGCGAGGTGATCACGATGGCATCACAAGCGGGGCGTTTGCCCTGTTCTGTATCATTGCGGTAGGTGTTGGAAAGAATCAGTGCACCCATGCTCTCACCTTGCCATACGATGTTGGCACGGGGATGTTCCTTGCGCACGAGAGCGGTGAAGGTATTCAGGTCGTTGAACCAGTTTTGTGGATGATCGATGTCGCCGCGTCGCTCGCGTACGGGGTCCAGGCCTTGACCACGGATGTCGTAGGCATACAGGGCAATCGCGGGGTGCTCTTTGATTAACCACTTGCCGAGATTTTCGTAGTCGATCGAGGCTCCACAAAATCCATGCAGCGCAATGACGATGGTTTCTGGAGTAGTCGCATCGGGACCTTTGGCGATGAATTTGCGGTAGGGAAAAGATTGACTGTCGGTGGTGGTAAATGTTTTCTCACCAAGTCGTGGTTTGTCATAGACATGGTTTACCAACGTGTATCGAGGCGAGAGGTGGCACGATGCCAAAGTCGCCGCCATCATCAAAGCAAGCCCATAGCGCAGACGCGCGGCTCGGTCGTGAATGGTCGCCTGTATGATCACAGCACTTAGCGTAGCAGATTTGCCCCTTCTGGCAACCCCTCGCTCGGATTTTCTGTTGATTTCACTCCTCTTCTCTCGCTATGGCCCATGCTTGTGAAAAATTTCACAATCTACTTGAGGAATGTGCGAAATGGGTGCAAGTTGCCAACGCGCCTTGCGCTATGCTTATGGAGACAACAGAAATTTCACCAACGTTCGCCGCATACGATTCCAAGATCGAGGGCAACGTCATCTTCACCCGTGTGGATGCGGCGATGAATTGGATGCGCAAGAATTCGCTGTGGCCCATGCCGATGGGATTGGCTTGTTGCGCGATCGAGTTGATGGCGACGGCATCGAGTCGGTTCGACATTTCGCGTTTCGGCATGGAGGTGATGCGATTTTCTCCGCGGCAGAGCGATGTGATGATTGTGGCTGGCACGGTGACATACAAAATGGCACTTGCCGTGAAGCGCGTGTGGGATCAGATGCCGGAACCCAAATGGTGCATCGCAATGGGAGCCTGCGCTTCCAGTGGTGGCATGTATCGGAGCTATGCTGTCTTACAAGGAATCGATAAACTCATTCCCGTTGATGTTTATATATCCGGATGTCCTCCGCGCCCTGAGGCCTTGATCGAGGGCTTGATGAAACTCCAGCGCAAGATCGAGGGAACCTCGGCTGTGATGGAGCAGAAAAAGGAATTGCTGGAAGATCTAGCCTAACGTATTTCTCTAACAGAATCATCTTATGTCTGTCGCCGATATTCAAAGCATTCGAGGGAAATTTTCCAACGATGTCCTCGATCAAAAGGAATTCCGTGGTGAGTTCACCATTACGGTGACCCTCGCTTCATTGCATCCCGTGTTAGAGTTCTGTAAAAATGATCTCGGCTATGACTTTCTGATCGATATATCTAGTCTCGATCACTTTGGCGACGACCCGCGTTTTGCCATGGTGTATGAGTTGGCAACGGTCGATGACAAAAAACACCTTCGTGTGAAAGCTCCCGTAGCGGAGGAGCAAAGTGTGCCGTCGGCTTGTGATCTGTGGCTTGCTGCCGATTGGCATGAGCGGGAAGTGTATGACATGATGGGCATTCCTTTCACCAACCATCCGAATCTCAAGCGCATCCTGATGTGGGAAGGCTATCCGTTTTATCCGCTGCGCAAGGATTTCCCTCTTGCAGGTCGTCCATCGGATATGCCGGATGTGGCATTCAGTGGAGTGGCTCCGCTGGAAGGTGGGCCTTTTGTGACCTCATGCGGCACGGATGATGTGGTGCGTCGCGAGCCGCGTGCGCGCGATCAGAAATAACGTTGCACCGTATCATGGGTCGCACGCTGAACGAGTTGTTGCGGTCCCGCTTTTCGTGGTGCGCGGTGTTGCTCCTGTTAGTGATCCAAGCAGGAGTGGAGATGCGGGGCGGATACCTCGCGGAAGCCGATCTTTACGAACGATGGGGGCTCTCAACAGAGGCTTGGCGCCAGGGGCATTACGCGTCTCTTGTCACCTATGCGTTCCTCCATGGATCGCTCACTCATGTTTGCTGCAATGGCATGATGCTCTTGTTCATCGGCGCGCGATTGGAGAATTGGTTGGGACGAAGACGATTGTTGTTTTTGTGGCTCGGCGGCATGGTGGTGGGAGGTTGCTTCACTCTTTGCATGAACGGATCGTCGCAGGCAGTGCTGGTCGGTGCCTCGGGTTCGGCGATGGCACTGCTTCTGTGTCTCACCACACTCTCGCCACAGTCCCGGATGTTTCCGCTCCCGATCGCGGCAGGAAATGTGGGGTTAGGCGTGTTAATCAGTTCGCTGATTCTGATGTTTCTCGATCCAGATGCGCCAGTTGTTTTGTTCGCGCGATGCGGGAAAGCTATATCGGAACGATTCGGCGATGACATTTTCAAGATAGGTCATGCCTGCCATTTCGGTGGCGCGCTGGTGGGGTGGTCTTATGCCCGATGGATTCTACGCCGGCCGGTTACGTTAGAGAAGCTGCGGGAGAATCGGCGCAGGCGGGAAAAAGCAGAGACGCACTCGTGACGCAATGTTTGTCGGTCGCGCGCGAGGCTGTTATCATTTGACCATGGTTACGCTGAAAACAATGGTGCTATTGAGCTTGTCCAATGTCTTCATGACTTTTGCTTGGTATGCGCATTTGCGCGATATGAAAGACAAGCCATGGATGATTGCTGCGTTGTTTTCGTGGCTGATCGCTTTTTTTGAATACATGATTTAGGTGCCTGCCAATCGCATCGGCCATGAGGTGATGTCTGTCTCACAGTTGAAGATCCTGCAGGAGGTGATTTCACTGAGCGTCTTCGTGCCGTTTGCGGTGTTTTTCATGAAGGAAAAAATTACTTGGAACTACGGTGCGGCGGCGCTGTGCCTGGCGGGCGCCGTATTTTTCCTGTTCCGCAAGTGATTTGAGTTTTGCAAATGCGGGGTGATGCGCTACATCATCGGCCATGACCGCAGCATCACAGGGCTTTGCTATGCCGGCCGAGTGGACAACACAGGAAGCGATCTGGTTGTCGTGGCCAGTCGAGGATGATCGACACTGGGCGGGAAAAAAAAGTGATCTGATGGGTCGGAAATTTGCGGAAATTGCAGCAGCGATCTCTCACTTCGAACCCGTGCGTATCAATGCACCACAGCACCGCCATGCCGCCATTCGCGCACTTTGTGGGGCCGCCAAGTGCCAATTGCGGAACCTCGAACTCTTCGATCATCCGAACAATGACGTCTGGTGTCGCGATCACGGACCGATCTTTGTGAAGCACAATGAGACAGCAGAAGTGGCGGTGCTGGACTGGGGCTTCAATGCCTGGGGCGGGAAATTTCCGCCGTGGGATCTTGATAATGCGATTCCCCGCCGGGTGGCCGAATCGTTGGGCATGAAATGCTTCAACGGAGGTATGATTCTGGAGGGAGGGGCGATTGAAATCAATGGTTCGGGGCAGCTCCTCACGACGGAAGCGGTCCTACTCAATCCAAACCGTAACCCACAACTCTCTCGCGGAGAGATCGAACAACTGCTGCGCGATGGTTTGGGGGTGAGGGAAATTTTGTGGCTCAAGAGCGGCATCGAGGGCGATGATACCGATGGTCACATCGACGACCTCGTGCGTTTTGTCTCGGACTCAGCCATGCTAGCATGTGTCGAAAAAAACGTTTCGTCGCCTAATTACGATGTATTACAGCAAAACTTCGGTCGCCTTGGCGAATTTCGTAAGACTAGCGGAGGTCCGTTTGATTTGATTGCCATGCACATGCCTGAAGCCTGTGAGGTGCCCGGTTGGCGGCTGCCGATTTTGCCCGCTTCGTATGTGAATTATCTGTTAGTCAATCATGGGGTCATTGTGCCGCAATTTCGCCAGAAAAAAAACGACGATCGTGCTTTGTCGATCCTAAAAGAAATTTTCCCTGATCGCGAGGTGGTGGGAATCGATTGTTTAGATCTGGTGGAAGAGGGCGGCACGCTGCACTGCATTTCGCAACAGCAGCCAGCGTCTTAGCTGAGCACGGGCGATCGTGTCTATCACCCGTGTTTTCAACACGAACTCTCAGAGACAAAAGAGACGTGCTACTCTACCGTCACCGACTTCGCTAGATTGCGCGGTTGGTCGATTTCACAGCCGCGGATGCGGGCGATGTGATAGGCGAAAAGTTGCAGTGCCACGGCGCTTGGGATTGTCGCAACCAAGGGGTGACAGGCGGGGATTTCGATGACGTCATCCATCACTTCTGCCGCCTCTTGATCGCCCGCAGTGATGAGGCCTAGGATGCGTGCCCCGCGCGCCTTGCACTCCTCGATATTTCCCAAGGTCTTGTCTTTTCCGGGAATGTCGTTCGCCAGTGCGATGACGGGCGTGCCTTTTTCCAACAATGCGATGGGACCATGCTTCAGTTCAGCGGCGTGGTAGCCCTCGGCGTGGATGTAGGAAATCTCCTTGAGCTTGAGAGCTCCTTCGAGTGCCACGGGATACATCGGACCGCGACCGATAAAAAAGGCGTGTTGGTTCGATGCGTAGGCTTCGGCTACCAGCGCGATGTGCTCGTTTTGCTCGATGACTTGGGCAACCAGAGAAGGAATTGCCTCGATCTGCCTTGCGAAGTCCATGCCTTCTTGGCGTGAAAATCGGCGCGCGCGTCCCATCTTCAGTGCCATCATCAGTAAAACGGCGACCTGGCAGGTGAAGGCTTTGGTGGAAGCCACGGAAATTTCCGGCCCGGCGTGCAGGTAAATACCGCGACCTGTTTCGCGAGCGATCGTCGAGCCCACGACATTGCACAGTCCCATCACAAAGGCACCTTTCTGATTCGCTTCGCGGACGGCAGCGAGTGTGTCGGCTGTTTCACCCGATTGCGAAATAGCGATGACCAGATCACTGCGGCCGATGATGGGATTGCGATAGCGGAACTCCGCGGCTTGTTGCACTTCTGCCGGAGTATCAGCGAGGTCTTCAAAGGCGTATTCGCCGATCAGGCCCGAGTGCAGAGATGTCCCACAGCCGACGAGAACAATGCGATTGATCTCTGCAAGTTCGCGCGGGGATGTGCCCATGCCGGAGAGCACGGAGGAGCCGAGTGCAAAATCGAGACGTCCACGAATGGCATTGCGTAAGGACTCTGGTTGCTCATGGATTTCCTTGAGCATGAAGTGAGCATAGCCGCCCTTTTCCGCTGCGCTGGCATCAAGATCCAGTTTGGCCACGACGCGATTGACGGGCACGTTGTTGAGGTCGCGTATCTCGACGTGATCGGCTTTGACAATCGCGATGTCGTTATCGTCGAGATAGATCACCCGCTGTGTATGAGCAAGGATGGCCGCAGCATCCGATGCGATGATCGTTTCTTCATCGCCTATGCCCAAAACAATCGGGCTGCCGCGGCGGGCTGTGATAATGATACTTGGCTCGCGCGCAGAGATGACGGCGATCCCAAAAGTGCCTTCCACCTGATGGAGCGCATCACAAACAGCTTGGAAAAGATTTCCCTCGTAGCGATCGCCGATCAGATGAGCGAGAACCTCCGTATCGGTTTCAGATAAAAAAACATGCCCTCTTGCTTCGAGTCCTGAGCGAAGTGCGCGATAGTTTTCGATGATGCCATTGTGCACGAGCGCGATATCACCACTCTGATCGCGATGCGGGTGTGCGTTCGCCTCGGTAGGAGGTCCGTGAGTGGCCCAACGGGTGTGAGCAATGCCGCAGGAGGGCTGGGAAAAAAGATCCGCAGGCCAGTCTTCTTTGGATTTCTCCTTAAGATTCGCGACCTTGCCGGGGGCTTTGCTGACGAGCAAACGCTGGTCGTGAATGATCGCCATTCCCGCTGAGTCGTAGCCGCGATATTCCAGACGACGCAACCCATGGAGAAGAATGGGTGGAGCTGCTGCTTTGCCGATGTATCCAACGATGCCGCACATGATGATCTTGTAGTTAGAGGGATGAGGGTGAGGAAATGTCGTAATTTACGATGGCACCCGGGCGAGTCGTCGCATGCGCGGCGATTTTGCGACCCGGATAAATGGAGGTGTGGATGCCGGTGTGGACATGATCGCCGATGATCGCACCAAATTTCCTTCTTCCCGTATCGACTAGGCAGCCATCGACCATAGTGCGGTGGTTTTTGCCATCGTGACGGAAATTGGAAATGATCGTGCCAGCACCAAAGTTCACTTTTTTGCCGATCACCGAGTCGCCCACGTAAGACAGGTGACCGATGGATGTATGGGAAAGGATCACCGAGTTCTTGATTTCCACCGATTGTCCGATGTGACAGTGGTCACCAATGGAAGTGGCTCCGCGGATATAACAATTCGGTCCAATCTTACAGTAATCTCCTATGATTACGTTTCCTTCGATAAAAACGCCTGGTAGAATGCGCGCGCCGATGCCGAGACTCACGTTGCCCTCGATTACTGCGTTAGGGTGAATTTCACCAACGATATTCGATTGCGCGAGGTGGGAAAGATATTCCTCGTTCGCTTTCAGCAGATCCCAGGAATGGGTGAGCAGGAACGAGTGAAATGCTGTCATGGATTGAGCTAGATCGGGCTCATTGCCATGCCACGCTAGAACGCGCTCCTGGTCGTCAAGAATCGTGAGGCTCGCTGATTGCTCTGCCGCCGTCCAGTCGACGACGCTGATCCAAGCGTGAGGATGCTTCTGCCAACCAGGAAGAAGTGAGTGCTGGGAGAGCGGAATGTTGCCAACAGGGAAATGCTCTAGCGGAGTGGTTTGCAAAACAGGCATGATAGTGAAGAGTGAATATGGCGTTAGGTAATGCTTGCGGAAATGGCATCGAGCAAAGCGTCGCTCAGTCGATCGGCCCAGTGTTTCACGAGGGTGGCATCTGGGTGCTCGACCATTACGCGCGCTTTGTTTTCTGTACCGGAATAGCGGATAAGATGGCGACCGTTTTCACCGAGGGCTTTTTGCGCCTCCTGCAGAAGTAGAGAATAGTTGTGAAGTGAATCAAGCGGCGGCTTGGCAGGCACGTTGAAACTGTGCAATTCTTGAGGATATTCCTCCATGCATTGTGTAAGCTCGTGCAGTGGTTGTCCAGTTTCTTTCATCACCCGCAACACCTGCAACGCGGAGAGAATGCCATCGCCAGTGGTGGCGTGATCCGCGAAGATGAGGTGCCCAGAGTTTTCCCCGCCGAAAGAATGCTCGTGCGCGCGCAAGGCCTCGATCACTTGCCTGTCTCCCACTCCCGTCGTCAGCACCTGAATGCCCGCTTCGCGCATTGCCGCATGCAGACCGAGATTGCTCATTACCGTGACAGCAATGGTGTCACCGCGCAGTTGTTTTCTGCTTTTTAGCGAGAGTGCGCAGAGGGCGATGATGCGATCGCCGCTGATGGTGTTGCCGTGAGCATCGGTGAAAATGGCACGGTCGGCATCGCCATCGAACGACACTCCCAGATCGGCACCGTGCTGTTTGACTAACGCACCCGCCGCTTCGGGATGAAGTGCGCCGCAGCCCTCGTTGATGTTTTTTCCGTCGGGCTGGATGCCCGTGGTAATGACCTCGGCCCCTAGTTCGCGAAAGATCAAGGGCGCCACGAAGTAGGCCGCGCCGTGTCCGCAGTCGATTACGATTTTCAGCCCGTGAAGCGAAATGTTGTCGGCCGTGTGTTTGGCAAACTCAATGTAGCGCCCGCGCGCATCTTCAATGCGAGTAGCCTTGCCAATGTGTCCGGGAGCACTCGCGTGATCGGGTAGATCATGCGAGAGGATAAATGTTTCAATTTTCTCTTCCAGTTCATCGGAGAGCTTGTAGCCATCGGCACCGAAAATTTTCAACCCGTTGTCCTGATAAGGATTGTGCGATGCCGTCAGCATGATTCCGGCGCTGCAGCCCATGGATTTTGTCAAGTGTGCCACAGCAGGCGTAGGCAGCGGACCGACGAGTAGAACATCCATGCCCGTGGAAACTAGCCCACTGGTAAGCGCCGTTTCCAGCATGTATCCGGAAATGCGCGTATCTTTGCCGATGATCACTCGTCGCCGCGCGCTACTCTGCTCCGACATCACCGCGGTGATGGCTTTGCCTGCGCGAAGCGCAACTTCGGGAGTGATGGGAAATTGATTCGCTTTGCCGCGAATTCCGTCTGTGCCGAATAATTTCATGTTGTCGGTCAATAGTGTAGTACAGAGCGGTCGTGCTGTAAAGAATCAATCGTGTCGCCAATGCAAGATAGAATAAAAATTCCAAGCGAATGTTCGGGTAGGCATGTTTTTACTTTTTGTTAGTCCAGATTGCGGGTTGTTGTTCATCATCGGATCCCACAGGCGGAGGATGGTGTTTTGCCACACGCGCGCAGGAGTCTAAATGCAGGAACCGACATTTCGCGCTTGGAAATTCCGATGGCGGCGATGCATGCTGTGGGTGTGACGGAACACATCGCCTTAGAAGAAGACATGACACGCATTGAGTCGATTTTTGTGCGGCATCGGAATGCGTTGTGGATTCGCGCCTCTTTCACGGGGTTGTTCACGGATTATTACATTCACCTGATGGAGCAAAACATCCGCCACAATCCTGAGTTGGACATGATGTTGAAAGAGCACATCGCCATGCTGAGCTTGTATTTGGTAACACGGCCTTGGGCGGAGACAACGGGGTGGACGGTGAACTTGCGTGCCCCGCGCGTCAACTTGTTTGCCACTGGAGGTTGCACGCAAGAGTCCATCATTGGCCGGCTTTTTACAGAAGATGTGCGTGAACCGGATCGCAATTATTTCTACTCACAAACGACTTCTTCGCATCAAAAAGAACCGCGCCTTTCGACCATGGAGATGGACAACCGCAATCCTTTGCACTGGTTCGAGGAATTCTATCATCAGTCCGAACAAAGGCCCGGCCGCGCGTTTCACATGGGCGATGACGATTATGCCGTGGTGGTGGCTCAGCCGGATTGCGATCTGGAATGGCTGGCATCCCTGGATGTGGCGGCGGTGCAAGAACTGGAGCAGAGCGAGGAGGTAAAGCTGTTAGAGGTGCGCAAGTTGCGGTTTTTCTGCGGTTGCAATTTGATGAAAATTTTGCCCTTGCTGGCGTCGTGGCGCAATCGCTTGGACGATCTGTTCGGTGAACAAGAAGTCATTCAGGTGCAGTGCCCGCGCTGCGCTGCGGTCTACCCAGTGAGCCGTGAGATGGTGTTGGCCTTCCAGGAGAACGACTAAATTCCGAACCGTTTGCAGTCTTTCCACCATCACCAGTTTCAAGATGTTTCGCTGTTATGCCAGCGCAAACATGCCGTCAATGAATCCATCAGTGTGGTCATTCCTACGCTGAATGAGGAGTCGGCGATTTCCGCCATCGTGACGAAAATTCGTGAGTCGCTGATGGAGCAGACACCGCTAGTGGATGAGATCATTGTGATTGACTCCGGATCCGAGGACCGCACTTGTGAGCTAGCGGCAGTCGCGGGTGCTCGAGTGTTTCAGGCATCTCAGATCGCCCCCACCCACGGCAATCATCCAGGTAAGGGAGAGAATTTGTGGAAATCCCAATTCGTCACGAAAGGGTCGATTTGTGTTTTTATTGACGGCGACATCTTGGATTTTCATGAGGGATTTGTCACTGGATTAGTAGGACCACTCGTGGAAAACGCTTCACTTCAGTATGTAAAGGGATTTTATCGTCGACCCTTACAAGTGGACGGCGGCTCTCTGATGCAAGGAGGCGGACGTGTTTCCGAGTTACTAGTGCGACCGTTTTTTTCGTTGTTCTATCCGCAACTTTGCGCGTTTCACCAACCTTTGGCGGGAGAATACGCCGTGCGCCGCAGGTTGCTGGAGCGATTGTCTTTTCCTACGGGCTATGCGGTGGAAGCGGCGCATCTGATTGACGTGCTCGCGCTTTGTGGCGCGGATTCCTTCGCCCAGAGCGACTTAGATTCGCGCCGACACCGCAACCGTCCGTTAGAGGAGTTGGGTGCCATGTCTTGTGCGATATTACACAACTTGCTGCATCGTGCGCAGCGCGACGGCAAGATTGTTCTATCGCAAGAGTTGGCGAGTCAGTATCTGCGCGCGCACGATCACCACCTCGCGGACCTGCCCCTGCTCTCGGAGGAGCGACCCCCCTTCGTCTCATTGAACGATCAGTCCCACACATCATGAAACTGCAACTGTTGTCGATCATGGCCCTTCCCGAGGTCATCGCTTTATTGTCCTTTCTCAATCCCTCTGTTTGTGAGGAAACCTTGCGTTTGCGATATGAGAAAATCTTGCGCGAGTATCCGAACTACCTTGTGCTAGGTGCTTACATCGATGGTCGGTTGGCGGGATTGACGGGGATTTGGCATGGCACCAAGATCTGGTGTGGTGATTACATGGAGGTGGATAATCTGGTGGTGCATCCGGAGTATCGCGCGCGTGGCGTGGGCACGGCATTGGTGCAACGAGTCGAGCAAATGGCGCGAGAAAAAGGCTGCAACATAGTGGTTCTCGATAGCTACACAAACAACCATCCCTCGCATCGACTCTATCATCGTATGGGATGTGAGATCTGGGGCTTTCACTTTGTCAAACCTCTGGGAGACTTTGAGCATTGAGAAGGCAAACGAACTGACTTCGAGTATTACGCTCGCCGTGCTTGACGTCCCGCGGACCCCGCGTCATACCTATTTCATGCGAACGATTTGTGCAGCAATAACCATGTTGGTAATGACGCTCAGCGCAAGTGCGCAAGTGGCGGCACCGATAGAGGTCGTCAACTCAGCGATTGCCGCGATGAATGATCTGGGCAGGCAGGTTGTGTTAGGGAAGTTAAAAACTTCGTTAGATAGAATGTATCCGCAATGGAAGGATCGTCTCAGCCGCCGCATGGGTGGTGATGCCGCTCTGGAGAAACAGTTTGACGACGCCTTAGCGGAGATGATGAAGCAGGGCACTAGCATGGTGTCCTTCAAGAGCTATGGATTTCCACGAGTCTATGAGGTCTTTCCCGGAAAAAAAGTGGAAGTTGTCGATGGCAAGGAAGTGGAGACACTGATCAACACCAAGTGGATGTTGTTGATTCCCACAGAAGTGCGTTATCGCGTGATGCAGAAGCAGGAAATCATCATCATCGAGAGCAAGGGATTCCAAGTGGCGATTGCGGATAAGGACAAGCTGCATTGGACCTTCATCGATGGAGCGGGGCTAACGGTGCAAGACTTACGCAGCCTGTTTATCAGTCTGCCCAAGGACATGGAGTTGCCGCAGATTCAGCGCAGGACGGTTCCGAAGGAGGAACTTTTGCAAAAATAAGACACGCGCGATATCATGGCGAAGAGCAAATCGAAAGCGGAGAAAGCAGCGAAGCTGATCCGGAAAATGAAAAAAATGTGGGAACAGGCGCAAAGCGATCTTTGTGAGGTGAAAAACTCGGAGATTCACGGCAGGGGCGTTTATGCGACCCGCTCAATCAAAAAAGACGAGAAAATCATCGAGTATGTTGGCGAGTTGATCGACAAATCCGAGAGTGAGCGGCGTGCTCACATACAAGCAGAGCGTGCCGAAAAGCATGGCGATGCCGCCGTTTATATTTTCACGGTCGATGACGAGTATGATCTCGATGGTAGCCTGCCATGGAACACCGCACGACTGATCAATCATTCCTGCGAACCGAACTGCGAGGCATGGATCGATGGCAAGCGCATTTTCATTCATGCCCTGCGCGATATCAGAAAAGGCGAGGAGCTATCTTTTGACTATGGATTCGATGTGGACACATGGGAAGACCATCCGTGCCGATGCGGGAAAAAATCCTGCGTAGGACACATCGTCAGTCGTTCGCAGTGGCCGGAATTAGACAAGAAAAAAGCGGCGAAACAATCCACCGCTTCGCATGATCACCAGTCGTGCAATCGCAAACCCAAGGTCAAGTAAGCACCATCATCGAAGTCGTTCTCCCGTAGCGTGCGGTCCGAATTCGTCTGCCAAGTGACTTCGTTAGCCGTCACAATTCCGGCACCCGCGACCAGCCAGAGATCATCGCGGAGCTCACGCTCGATCGTTACACCGGCGCGGTAGCTTTGCATGCTCAGATAATCCGAGCCCGGCGTATCGATATTCCAGTAGCCCCCCGTCGCCTCGCCGATGAAGCGGAAAATCCATGATTCGGCCAGTTGGCAGCGGGCTTCTACCGTGAAACCACGAACAGCGAATTGCCATTGATCGTTCATTTCATAAACGAAACCGAGATAGGGGAGTAATTGCGGTTCGCCTATCATGCGTGTGTAGGCAGCGCCGAAATTGATGCTGAGCTTGTCGTTGGCTTGGTAATTGCCACCCAGACGGACATCGCAGAAAAAGTCATCGGAGGTGATCGATTCCAGGTCGCTAGAAATGCCGGGACTGATCCGAGTGTTGTAGCTCCAGGGGCTGTCGTTGGGCTGATAAACGAACAACAAGGGGAGCTCTCCCATGTGGAGATCGCCGCGGTAGGAGCTAGTCGCTGCGTCCGGTCCCTCGAAGTCGCGATACTCATAACGGAGCGCAGGCATGAAGTAGAGCGCGTCTGCGAGTTGGATGGGTTTGCAGAGAGGCGACTGAAGACGCCATTGCTCCATGCGGAGATCCGCCCCGCCATGGCTCGCTTCCACATCGCCATAGGAATGCCATTGCAGTTTGACGACGCCGAGATCAAGGTCATCGGCGAGGCAGTTCAAAGACAAACAGCTGAGCAGGGCAAGTTGGATTTTCATAAGTTGCGATTTAGAGGTTATGTGCGATCTTACTTCGATGGAGGTGAATGACAAGCCTACAATTTTTGCCTCTCGAGTGTATGAAATCGTGCGTTCGATTCCTCGGGGAAAAGTCGCCAGCTATCGAGATGTTGCTCAGGTTCTTGGTGTGCGCTCTGCACAGGCGGTAGGTCAGGCATTAAAACGAAATCCATACGCTCCAGAGGTGCCGTGTCATCGAGTGGTTCGTAGCGATGGTCGATTGTGTGGCTTTTTTGGCGACACTACGGGAACTGGCCTCGAGCAAAAGGCGGAAATGCTTCGCTCGGAGGGGGTTGCTGTCGTGATGGGAAACATTGATATGACAGAATACCTGCACAGATGGTGAAAATTCGGTGTCTATTCTCTCGTAGTTCTCTGCGAATGAAGGGTTTCTGGTGGCTGGCTGTGTTGCTTGCTCCTCTGCATGCGGATCTTGCCAAGCAGTGGGACAAGGAAATTGTGCCGATTTTGGAGACGTATTGTTTTGATTGTCATGCGGATGGCGTGAAGAAAGGAGATTTTTCGTTTGATGCGTATGGCAATATTCCATCCATGCAAGCGAAGCGCGACGCATGGAAGCGGATACGGGAGAACCTCGCCTTCGAACTGATGCCACCAGTCGATAAGGATCAGCCCTCCAGCGAAGAGCGGCGCAAGCTGATCTCATGGATCGATGCCGCTGTTTTTCCTGTTGACCCCAAAAACCCGGATCCTGGGCGCGTGACTTTGCGACGGTTGAATCGCTTTGAATATCAGAATACCGTTCGCGACTTGATCGGTGTCATGCCCGATACGCAACTCTTGCCGCCGGATGACTCGGGATACGGCTTCGATAACATGGCCGATGTATTGACGTTGTCGCCGACTCATCTCGATGCCTACCTCAACACCGCTTCGCAGGCGCTTGATGTTGCTTATGGCAGTGCGGTGAGTCCGAAGCGACCGATCGATCCGCGCAGCATGAAAGGCAGCCCTGCGTATGAAGATGATATTTTCACGATGTATACGGGTGGGCGACGTTACTTGCGGCTTGATGTCAAACCGGGCAAATACCGTGTCACTTTTCGACTCAGTGGTCAACAGGCAGGGGAAGAGAAGGTGAAAGCTAAAATACTGTTAGGTGCTGTCGTCAATGAAATTACTGTTGCCAATACCGATCCGAGGGAATTCGCCATCACAGCCGATGTCAGCCCAGAGCAACCTGGCTTGGGTGTCGAATATCTGAATGATCATTGGGATGACCGCACTAAGGCAGATCGAAATTTGTTAGTGCATTCCATCGTGCTAGAAGGTCCGCTGGATCAGCCGAAAAAACGCAATTTACTGCTCTTTCCCGATCGCAAGGAGGGACTGGGTGACGATTCATACATCGCAGTGATTTTGCGCAATTTTCTCTCGCACGCCTTCCGCCGCCCTGCCACAGATGCGGAGATCGCCCGCTACGCCGGATTAGTCAACGCCCAACGCAAACCGAAACAGAGCCTCGAAGATGCCATGCGCCCAGCGTTTGAGGCGGCGATGATTTCACCTCAATTTTTGTTCCGTGAACTTCATGCCATTTATTCGCTCGAAAAAACCGGCACCATCCAGCCCGTGCCGGAACTGTCGCTCGCCTCGCGCATTTCGTATTTTTTGTGGAGCTCGGCACCAGAGGACTCCACTCTCTCGCTCGCGGCAAACAAGCAGCTGCGACCATTACTCAATGAGGAAGTGGATCGCATGATTCGCAGTCCCAAGACATCGGCACTGGTGGATCGTTTTTTTGCGCAGTGGTTGCAGTATCAGGACGCGGCATTCATACCCATCGATAGTAAGCTCTATCCCTCGACAGTCGGCTCCATGCGCTCCCATATGATTGCGGAGACGCGCACGTTTTGCGAAGATCTGTTGAAAAATAATCTCCCGGTCACTCGGTTGATCGATGCCGATTACACGTTTGTCAACGACAGGCTAGCAGATCATTATCAGATTCCCGACGTCAGAGGCAGAGAATTTCGCAAAGTGACTCTAACGGATCCGCATCGGCGCGGTGTGTTAACGCATGGCTCCATCCTAGCGGTGACTTCGAATCCAAACCGCACATCTCCCGTGAAACGCGGGAAGTGGGTCTTGGAAACATTGCTCGATGCCGCACCACCACCGCCACCGCCCAACGTGCCTTCCTTGCCATCGTCGAAAAATGGCATCAGCTCTGCGAGTTTGCGCGAGCAGTTGGAGGAGCATCGCAAGGATCCAGCTTGTGCTTCTTGCCATAAATTGATGGATGGTATCGGTTTCGCATTTGAGGGATTTGATGTGGACGGTGCACGTCGTGGAGGTCCGGATATCGATACGCGTGGCAATCTTGCTTCTGGCGAAATGGTAGACTCCCCCGCGTCCTTGTCAAAAATCCTCGCTTCCACTCGTGCGGATGAATTTCATCGCGCCTTTGCGGTCAAGATGCTGACCTTTGCTCTCGGCCGCGGCCTCGATTATTACGACAAGCCTGCTGTTGATAAAATAGTCGCCCACGCCGCTAAAAACAACTTCAGTTTGCATAGCTACATTCATGCAACGATCTATTCGTATCCTTTCCAGAATTATCGGAAATAAGTTAACTCATCTAAAGGACCGCCTCTGAGCGATCAGATTTTTTACTTTGCATCTGAGAAAAATGTCGCTACTACTTTCATCCATGCACAGATGGCATACATTATGGCTGAGTGTGGCATGCGCCGGAAATGTTTGCGTGGCAAGCGTTGTGGACACGGATGCGGACGGCATGTGCGATGTTTGGGAGGCCGCCTTTCACGCCCACGCCTTGCTACCCGACGTGGATACGGACCGTGATGGTGTCAACAATCGCGCCGAGGCCCTCGCGGGTACGGATCCTTATGATGTCGGATCTCGTTTCGATGCAACCATCGAACGCGCCAACACACTTTGCAACATTCACGTGGCTGCGCAACCGGGAAAACGCTACCGTCTGTTGATGGCTTCGGCACCGCAAGGCACTTGGGAACCGGTAGGCGAGTGGCAGTTGTCTTTGCAATCCGAGCTCCACTTTTCTGCGGCAGTGGTTGGAACTGTCGGATTCTATCGTGTGGAAGTGGGAGATGCTGATACCGATACCGATGGTGTCTCAGACTGGGCGGAAATGCGGTTGTTTGGCTACGATCGTACCAATCCAGATTCGTTTTCTGCTGCCGGCGGCGATCTCGCAGGTGTGCAAGATTGGGCGAGTCAACTCCGCAGTGGTAGTTTGACCGCGGCCGTGTCTAGTTCCAGTGCCTCAGAAAAGGAGGGGGCACCCGCCGTGATATCCTACACCCGTGCGGGCAACTTGACGCGTCCTTTTACCATTTTCCTGAAAACTGCGCGGCCGGACCATCCCGCTCGTGCCACACCGTTGGCCAGTGAGTGGATGTTTCAAGACGCACAACATCAGATTCTGACGAATCGATTGCAAGTGCCTGCGGGCCAAAGTTCGGCCGAGCTTCGCGTTTTGGCCATGAAGGACACTCAGGTGGAGGTGCCCGAGCACTTGCGGGTCATTGCTGGCGCATCTCAGTTGGATACGCCCATCACTCTGATCGATGCTGCTAATCAGCCCGCGAACCAACGTCTTCTCGTCGCCTACTTGCGACCTGAAACGGGGGTAACCTCCTTCGGTTCCGGAATCGCTACGATCCGTCTCCCCGGCAACAACGACTCAGCTCTCATCGCGTTGAGTTTTTCCAATCTCAATTCTCCTGTCAATTCGACGCAGGTTCTCACCGAAAATTCTGCGATTCTTCAGTCGGTGCCACCTTTCAACTATGGCGGACAATCGTGGCCGATCCGTGCCAGCCAGAATTTCCTAACGGATCAAGAGGTGCTCGACGCATTATTGTCCGGCGCCATTCAGTTGAGTGTTTACACCGAGGCTAATGTGAACGGTGAGATCAGTGGTTATTTTCAAAGTACAAATGGCTCGACTCAATTTCAGTCACCACCTGCCTCTCCTACCATGGAGACACTCACGGGCGCGGCTCTGGAACGTGATATTTTCCGCTTTCTCACGCAGGCAACCTTCGGCCCTACACCTGAGGACTTCGATATGATGCGCGACTTGATCGCACGACACTCGGGTGATCGCATCGCCGCATACTCCGCATGGATCGATGCGCAGTTCGCGCTACCGTCGCCCAGCCTCGAGGCCTATACCCGCGCTGCGAATGATCAGGAAATCGCACTCTATGCGGATCCGACCAAGACCTACTTTAATGCGGCAAGAGACCCGAATCAAACCAACGCGCGTCGTGGTTGGTGGTTGTTGGCCCGACATGCTCCTGATCAGTTGCGCCAGCGTGTTGGATTCGCTCTATCGGAAATTTTCGTGATCAGCGATGGCGATAGCACGATCGCCAACCGCGCCTATGGTATGGCCAATTATTACGACATGTTGAAAAGCTCGTCGTCTGGCTCCTATCGTCAATTATTGGAAAAGGTCTCTCTCCATCCCATCATGGGGCAGTATCTTTCGCATTTGAAAAATCAAAAAGCGGTCCTCGACTCGCAAGGCAATGTTCTGACTTCTGCGGATGAGAATTTCGCGCGCGAAATCATGCAGCTATTTTCCATCGGTCTCGTGCAGCTTCATCCCGATGGATCGTTGAAACTTGGCCCTGATGGATTGCCGATTGCGGCTTACACTCAAAATGACATCGCCGCTTTGGCCCGGGTGTTCACTGGGTTGTCATTCTCGAAGAGAAACAATCCCAGCACCAGTCTGAATGTGGAGGATAATCCCAGCTTCTTCCAGGGAAGCGGTAGTGAGCGGTTCGAAGCGTCGTGGACTCATCCCCTGAAAATGTTTCCCGCCTATCACGATACGGGCGCGAAGTCTTGGCTCGGTATCACAATCCCAGCCAATCAAACCGGCGAACAAGATCTTGCGATGGTGCTCAATCATCTGTCCGTCCATCCGAACACCGCGCCGTTCATCTGCCGCAGGCTGATTCAGCGCCTCGTCAGCGCGAATCCCTCACCTGGCTATCTCTTCCGTGTTTCCAATGCCTTTACTGCTTCTAACGGAAATTTAGGCGAAACCGTTCGTGCCATATTACTGGATCCCGAGGCGCGTTCGAACGCAGTGGCTGATCATATCGTGGGCGCAGGGAAAATTCGTGAACCTCTGCTGCGCTATGTAGCTGCTCTCCGCGCTCTCGGCGCTAAGTCCGAACTGCTTCTCAGTGATCTTTCCAGCTATGGGTATCCTGCCTCGGAGTTGGCGAAGTTTCCACCGAACACGACACGCGTTCGTGTGCCCGATACCGATTCTTCTCTCGGGCAGACACCGCAATCGCCACCCTCTGTGTTCAACTGGTTTCTCCCAGATTACACGCCTTCCGGTGCTCTTGCAGCTAACGGGCTTGTGTCGCCGGAATTGCAAATTGCTAACGAAAACAGCACGTTCACTGCCACCAACTACCTCTACAACATCATCGATTCCTCTACCGGTCAAGGTGGGGATACCTTAGTCAATCAAACCCAGTTGGGATCGGTCTACAACGCAAATTCCGACCACCTGATCATTCCTTACGAGACCACACTGGAGAGGCTCTACCTCGCAGTGATGGATAGCAATCGCGATGGATTGATGACGAACTTAGACACCGGTGCGCACAACAACACGACAGCCATTCGTGCGGCGTGTGAAGCGGTGCTAGATCAAGCGGATCTGATTCTCTGCGGCGGTGCTCTGAAGGCTCGCTATGGGAATCTGGCCGGTAGGCCTCGCGCGCTGATCCTCGATGCCGCTGTCTCGGTGAGATCCAGCTCCAACACCAGCACTTCGGCTAGCACGCAGGCAACTTCTATGCGAGAGCGCATCGAAGATATTCTCTGGCTTGTGGTCTCGTCTCCCGAATTCCTTGTGCAAAAATAAACCCATCCCTATCGTGAAAAAGCACCAGAAAGAAGACATTCGTAATCGTCGGGATTTCATCCGCCAATCCGCTTGCGCCTCGCTCGGAGTCACGGGGCTCGTGAACATGCTCGCACAAATGCGCCTCATGACCGCCGCCATGGCCCAGGGCGTACCAGATACGGGTTACAAAGCGATGGTTTGCTTGTTTTTGAATGGCGGCAATGACTCGAACAATCTGTTTGTGCCCGCTGGCGATCCCTTGACCGACGAGGTCCGTGCCGACTACGCGGCTGGGCGGGGCGTTCTCGCGATTCCTAGTAATCAAGTACGTCTTGTGAACCTGCCGCCCACCACGCAGGCGTTCAAACGCCACTATGGCAACTCTCTGCCTGTGATGGGCTTTCATCCGAGCGCCCCCGCACTCGCAACCATGTTCAATGCGGGTGAGCTGGCTGTTGTGGCGAATGTGGGAAGTCTCGCATATCCGGTGCCGACTCGTGACGATTATCTCGGTGGCAAGGTGCCTCTCCCACAGCAACTCTTTTCCCATTCAGATCAACAGACGCAGTGGCAATCTTCCGTACCCGATCGCCCGTTCACCTCTGGCTGGGGCGGTCGCGCGGCCGAATTGCTCCGTGCCTCATACAATTCCGGTGGAAATTCGAAGGTCTCTATGTCGATCTCGCTCGCAGGCGTGAATTCTTTTCAAGTCGGCACTACCGGGCAGGTCGTTCAATACGTGGTTCGTCCCGGCGGCACTTTGCCACTCTCTGGTTTTTCAAGTGGCACGGATAGTTATGGTGGATCGTTAAATCCTGACGGTTCGTATAAAACGACGGATCAAGGAAAACGATTAAAGGCATTTGAGGACATCATGCGTCTCACTCACGCAAACTTGCACGAGGAGGAATACAATCGCATCATACGCCGTGCTCGTGCGACGGAAGGATTCATCGGTGCTGCCATGACAGCGTCGACGGCGAGCGGGGTGAACTTCGATACCAAATTTGCCAGTGCGACGACCAGTCTGGGACAGCAACTCAAGATGATTGCCAGATTGATCGCGGGACGATCCGCCATCGGGAACAATCGTCAAATTTTCTTCTGTCAGGTGGGTGGCTACGACACGCATGCGACTTTGCTGACATCGCACGCCCCGCTCATGGCTGAGATCTCCAATTCACTCAAAGCGTTCCGCGACACCTTGGTTGATTTGGGTGTGTTCGATAATGTCGTGACTTTCACCGCCTCTGATTTCAACCGCACCTTCACTCCCAACAGCACCGATCCTGCTCGTGCGGGCTCTGATCATGCGTGGGGCGGTCATACACTCGTCATGGGTGGCCAAGTCAATGGCGGCGATGTTTATGGGCATTACCCGAAATTGAAGATCGGCAGCGCCACTGGATCGATCGATGCCGGCACGAACAATCGTGGCCGCTGGATTCCAGGAACTTCGGTGGATCAATACGCCGCCGTGATGACAAAATGGATGGGCGCCAGCAGCAATGACATCGAAGCGATCTTTCCGAATCTGCCGCGCTTTGACGATCCCTTCACCGTCAGCTCTGCCAACCTCGCATTCCTTTGAAACGGATCATCGCCATCCTTGCCCTAGTCGCCACCTGCTGGTTTTGGCTTCGCGCACCTCGGCAAAAAGATCTCGCATCTGCTCAGATGGATACACGGAAAAGCGAATCATATCGGAGTGAGGGAGTATCCTCGGAAGCATCTGCTGTAGTTCCTGTTTTGGCTGCTGTGTCGGCAGAATCAGAGCACTTATTGAATCCGCAAGCCAGCGCCAGCGATGACTTGGAAGTGATGACAGTGTTGGTAGCAGAATACCGCCGCTTGCTGGGAGGAAATCCGGTGGGAGACAATGACGAAATCACCGCGGCTCTCGCAGGCAAGAATCTCAGCCACATCGCTCTGCTCACGACCCAGGTGGTCGAGCGCGTGGCACCGCAAGGTCAATTGCTGGATCGCTGGGGAATGCCATATTTTTTCCACGCTCGCTCGGGCAAGTCCATGGGAATCATCTCTTCTGGCCCCGATGGCATACTTTATACCGCCGATGACCTGCACGGTGGCGATCCCGAATGATCAAAAATGTGCGAGGCTTCTGGACAAAAGCGGCAAGCGCAATCAGATCCATCGGCCAACCTATCGGCCTTTCGTATCACCCGTAACACGGTTTCGATCACCTATGACGCTCTCCGTGGTTCCGTTGTTAAGAATTTCGTCATTCATGCTTTGGTTGTATGGAGCAATGATTCGTTTTGGATGGAAAGGCTTGGTAAAAAAGGACAAGTGGAGAAAAGACCAGCCAGTAGACATAGGAGAAAGCCCAAAGAAAAAATTGCGCCATTTCAGAGCGAATCTTTCGAGTGCCGATTTCGGGGCGATACTTGCGTTTCTGAAATGCGGGAATCTGTCTTCGCAACTTGAGAATTTCGGAAACCGATACGAATGGGAAGCAAGCCATCTTGGGCGGTTCCGAAACGGGTTCCATTCGACGCCGATACACACTGATGAAAATAGAGACGATACCGAACGGAACAGTCACCCAAAGTAAATGCCCGCTCCATCCTACTTTACACCAAACGCTGAGGAATGTGATCAGAGAAAGGCAGGCGATCAGATGATCCCAAGACCAGCGGCGCGACTGAGAAAAGGAAAATGCGGAGTCAGATTGAAGGACCAAGAGAAGTCGCTGGAAATAATCCCATTCCGGTTTGGAGAGGTGTATCTTATGATCTCGGCAATCGTCGTAATGGAGCCAAACGGAGTGAATGATTTCATTGACGGTCTCATCCTTACTTTCCATTTCTCGGAAACGGTTGTCTAACTCGAAGGCTGTGATCTTGTCGTCGAGGTAGGCCTCCAACGCTAAAATCATTTGATCTCTGCTGACACGGTCGACCATAAAGTTATGCCATGATGTTAGGCTCATCTACAGCGGAGGCAGAAGCCCGCGACAACGCAGCGAATCTACTCTCCGATGAGTCTTCTGTCCGCTTCATTTCATTACGTTTCGGCTGGGCAATCGATTGCCGCAATAGATGCAGTTGGGCTTCGTGGTGCTGGCTTTTTGTCCGCAATGGGGGCAATCGATCATCTCGGCACCGATCTTCCCATCTACCACTCCATCTCTTGCATCGATTTCGAGGATCTTCGCCCTGAGATGCTCATCGGTGAATCCAAGATGATCTCTGAGAAGTTCCCACATGGCTTGGCATGCCAAAGTCAGTTCTTCAAGTTCCTGCTTTGTATTATCCTTTCTAGCGGAAAGGCTATCGACCTTAAACGAGGCGAGGTCAGCTGCAGTTTTGGCTTTTTCAATCTGATAGTGCTGAAGAATATCCCAAGCGAGGCTCATATGATCGTAGGTGTGTGTGAATGCATGGTCTGCAGGTCTTGTTGCTGGTATTGGATCGTTTCACGAATCACAGCCCCATCGAAGTATGGGACGAAATTCCAATGAGCAAGTTACCAAGCGTTGAAAGCGCGGTCTTCATTTTTTAGGAGGGTGAGGGATACATGAACTTCAATTCCTCTCACAGCATACCCATACATGAATCGGCCGCGATGAGGAACTGACGGGGATTGCATAACTGATTCGGGCCAAGTTGGCGATGGGAAAATGGTATTTCTCAGCCAGCGCGATCCTCTTTTTCCTTGATCCCAATCATACAAAACAGAATTTCAGAATAAATCGAATTTAGAAATGGGAAATGAGTAGTTTTTTTATACTCAGTCATAATAATTGAGTAATGTTAGCAATCTAATTTCGTAGGCTTCAGAAGCAAAAAACGACGGATCGCATTTAGCAGATCGTATGATCTGTTGGGTTTCTAACGAATTTACTTTTTCAGCATTTCGATGAGATAGGAAGTCGGGGTTTTGTGCTTCGCCGCAGTGGCTCCGGGATAGTAGAGGTCACAGGGTATTCCGATTTCTTTGCATCGTTTTTGTAGACCTACTCCATAATTAGCAGAGTGTGTCGGGTCTTTTTCGTTTTGGCCCATTTGGGGTGGCTTTACGTAATAGAGGGAAACTGCGGGGTCGTCCTTCGTCGCCAGAGCGTAGGGCGAGTATTCTGCAATCCACGGCAGAATGCTTTCGCGATCAGCGAGGGCCTGAGCGAAGTCTTTCTTTCCGAAGGCGTGTCCCCCGTAGCGACTGTTCGGCGTCCAATCTTTCGCCTGTTGTGGGTCCAGCGTAGTCTGTGCACCAATCACCGCAATGCAGAGCGGGCGGGTGGATTGTCGGGCGATGGGATCAGTGCTTTTGAGGTCTGCGAGATCATCGTGATAGGCGAGCCAGAGGCTGGTACAGGCTCCTGCCGAGCTACCGGCGAGGCCTACGCGCGTGGGGTCGATGTTCCATTCCTTGGCCCTGCTGCGGAGAAATTGCAGGGCGCGTGCGGAATCGTTCAAGGGGCCCATGACGGGCGGCGTTAAGCCCTCGGCGCTGGCTTGGGGAATGAAACGATAGTTATTTGCCGCTACGGAGAACCCTGCATCGAGCAACGCTTGGACATCCACGCAGCGACTGATCCGCTCTTTGCTGCCGTTCATCCATCCTCCGCCGTGAATGACGAGAACGAGAGGTGTTGGTTTGTTCGACTTGGCCTGCCAGAAGTCGAGCACATGGCGAGGATGTGTGCCGTATTTTACCTCGCTGCGTGTGGGCTTCGGCACGGATTTGTCATAGGACCCATCCGCCGCTTGTTGTGTGGTGGGTTTCTTTGGCTTGGCTTGGCTGGTTGCTTTCGGTGGCGCTGACTGGGCGCTGAGGTATGCGGTGCAAAGCAGTAGGAACAGGATGGGCTTCATGGACAGGATTACGATTTTTTCAAACTCAGCCTATCATGAGAGTTGACTTGATTGCGTCATTCCTTTGCCTAAAAAAAACCCGCAGGAAAGTGACCTGCGGGCTTGGTGAAGGATTCGCGATTATTTCATCGGATGTTCCTTGAGTAATTCATCGACCATGTAAAAACCCTGACGTCCTTTGGTGGCCTCGCGCACCTTGCCAACCTCCTCAGCTTTCACGGCAGGCGCCTTGTTGCCGTAGCTATTGCGCACGTAGGTGAGAACAGCTGCCACTTCGTCATCTTTTAGCATGCCGCCGAAGGCCTGCATGGGAACTTGTCCTTCGTATTTTTTGCCATCCAGCTCAAAGGGGCCCATCAAGCCATGGAGTGTGAGTTTGATGAGTCGATTCGTGTCTTGTGTGACCCAGGGGCTGTTAGCCAGCGGCGGGAATGCGGGCGGGAGGCCTTTGCCGTCGGCCTGGTGGCAGGTGGCGCAGTGAGCATCACGATGATAAATTTCGTGACCAGCAAGAAATTGTTTTTTCTCGCCCTCGCTCAGGTGTGAGGGAGCAGGCGGAGCAGGGTTCTCGATCACTTCCACTTCGGTCACGCCACTGAGTCGATCACTGGCGGTTTTTGCGGCACCTTTGATCCAGTTGTCCTGCGGTTGTGCGGAAGCGATGCTGACGATTTTTTTGCCAGCGGTATTGTCCATCCAGGAGGCGGCGACGATTGCTTCCAAGCGCACACGGCCCTCGGGATCAGTCGCGGCTTTTTCTAACAGCGCGGCATGATCCGAGATGGCATGGTAGTTGTAGCGAATGACCCGCACGGCGGCAGCGCGTGCGCGGAAGTCCTTAGAATTGAGCACCTTCTTGAGAATCTCTTGATCCACTTGGTTGAGTCCCCACGTCGTGTAAAGCGCCTCTAGCACGTGGTGTTCGTAGCGTGGGTCGTTCCGATCCAGCTTCACCACCCAGGCTTTGAGGGCGGTCATGACCTCGGCTGCAGGACGCGCACGTAGCTCGCAACGGGTGCGATAACGAGAACGGTTTTCTGGCAGCTTCAGATTTTCTAACAGCGTGGCAATGGACGCTTTGTCAATCTGGGCAGGCTTCACCAGAGGACGCGAGGGATAGGTGATGCGATAGACACGACCGTGGACGTGGTCGCGCAGTGGATCCCGGGCATTGTGCTGCATGTGGCCGATCAATACGTTGTGCCAGTCGATCACGTAGAGCGAGCCATCAGGCGCAAATTCTAAGTCACCAGGGCGGAAATTGCCATCGGCTGACTTGAGCAATTCGTGACGGAAACTGGTTTTGTATCCCGTGCCGTCATCGACAATGGCATGCTGCTTGATGCCGAGGAAACCGATGTTATTGCAGAGTAGCAAGTCGCCTTGCACTTCATCTGGGAAGTGACGTGACGAAACGACTTCCAGTCCCGAGGTGGGTCGTACTTTTTGTCCCTCCGGAATCAGGTCTGCCGTAAGTGGTGTGGTGCGACCGTAATGCGGCTTGATCGAAGAAGGTAGCATCCAGTTCATCGTAGGCCCAGACGTATGGAGGAAAAAGTCTTGCCCCCACTGATCAAAAACGATGCCCCACGGATTGGGGATACTTACCTGGGCGGTGCGTTCCAGCATGCCGCGCTGCGGGCTGTAGCGCCAGAAACCACCATTGACGCCGCGTACGGCTCCGTACGGGGTCTCGACGTTCGAGTGGAGGAATACGCCCTCGCCCATCAGGAAGGCCCCGGAGGGATCCGCGGTGTAGGCACTGATGGCGTGGTGGGTATCGTGACTGTCGAACCCACCTAAGACAATTTCGCGCACGTCAGCTTTGTCATCGCCGTCAGTATCGCGCAGCAGCATGATGTTCGGCTCTTGTGAGACATAAACGCCCTCGGGTGCGAACTCGAAACCGATAGGCAGGTGGAGTTTGTCAGCAAAAACGATTTCCTTGTCCGCCTTACCATCGCCGTTCGTGTCTTCATAGATCAATAACTTGTCGTTAGGCAGGGCATCACCTGGGCGGTAGTGCGGATAAGTGGGCATGACCGCTACCCAGAGGCGTCCTTTTTTGTCGAACGACAACTGCATCGGATTCGCGAGGTTGGGGAATTCTTTCTCAGAGGCAAAAAGCTGGACTTTGTAGCCCTCTGGCACCGTTAGTTTGCTCTCGGCTTCTTTTCCGTAAAGATACTTGGTTGTACCGTTTTTTTCGCTGGGTCGGTAATTGGTGGGCACGGGGGGGAGCTGGTGTGTTTTGGAGTCATCGACGCTGAGACTGCTGGTCTTGCCGCTGGCTACGGCGTGGATGAGCTGATCGCGCAAGGCGGCCATTTCACGGTTCTTTTTGACTTCGTCTTGATAGTTTTGTGGTCCGTATGGGGCGTAGCGGCGACCGTGCGTGTGAACGCCATTGAGAATGTTGTAATCGTTGTGCCAGAACCAATCTTTTTCTTTCACCGCGGCATGGACTTTTTGCGGATCGGCTTTCGAGGCAGTGGATGCGTGACCGTAGAGCCCATTGGCTAATAACACGGCAAGCTGTTTGTAGCCTTCTTCGTTAGGGATGAAGCCATTGCTGGTGAATGGTTTCTTCGCGGTGCTGTAGTGTTCTTTGGTGGGAGTGAAGAGATCGATAAAGGTAAGGCTATGCTTTTTCGCCACACGCTGCATGGCGGCGCTATACAGGGCGAGGTTGGCGTTTTCTTTTTCGCCATTGGGCAGGTCGCGCTGTTTGCTTAGGTTTTCGTAAGCGATAGGCGAGACCAGCACGAGGCGTGGTGCGGCCTTTCCATTGTAGGCTTTGCTGAGTGTGTGAACGACGAACGCATTAAGTTCGGCTTCGTAATTTTCGACTCGTTTTGGTCCGTCGAATGATTCATTGTATCCGAAAAAGGCGACGATGGTATCTACCTCCAAAAAATGCAACCACTGGTCAGGTGTTGGGAAAAATCCTTCTCCTGAGTGAACAGAAAACTCCGGGCGGAATTTTTCTGCACCGGGGAAAGCCCACTGCGATTTACGACCGGGGTGAGGGCGGAAGGCAGGCGTGTCACCGGGCCGACCCATGTTACGCACAAACAAATTGTTGTTGGGGTAGCGAAGTTGCAACTCTGTCTCGAGATGACTGTAGTAGAGGTCGCGTTCGGCGAGCCCATTCCCAAGAAAAACAATTCGTTCGCCTTTGTTTGGCGCAGCGACTCCTTGGGGCAGAACTGCGGCGGCCGTGGGAGGGTCCTGCGCAGGGGCGTGTGATGCATTCTTAGCGGTTTTTTTCTCCCCGTTAGTAGATGGTGTTGCCGCAACTTTTTCCTGCGTGGAAGGGCTCTTACCGAGAGCAAAGTCCGCTGGTTTGAGATTGCGAGTTTTGAAAAAATTGCCCTCCTTAATGAACCCGTAGTCGGATGGTTGGAAGGGATCTACGTAGTTGACGTCAGCCTTGGCGGGGATCGCTACACCTGTGAGGTGATGCACGGTATTGACGAACAAACGTCGCAAATCTTCATCGGCGAAGTCGGTTGATGATCCCATGGTAGTACAGAAGGCCTTTCCTTTGGAGCTGCCGTTCGGCGCGGTGTATTCGCGCAACCAAGCGAGTGGCATCATGGGACTGTTCTTGGGACCTGCAACGTTTTTCGAGCTGGGTTCCAAGGTCTCCGTTACCGCTCCACGCAAGAGAATTGTGGCGGCTTTTTGATCCAGATTGGCGACACCATAGACATCGGTTGGCCCAAAAATTTCTCCCACGTTGGCCAAAACGGGATGCTTGGCGTTGGCGGCTTCCACTACGCTGCGCGTGCCTTCTTTTTTGTGTACACCGTGGTGGCTGACCCATTGCTCGCCGAGGATGTTGAGACCGAACTTGGCCCATGCGAAATCGCCCGTTTTGGCAGAGCCAGTGAATGCGTGAGTGGCGGTGCGAAAGCCCATGACGGGCTTGCCAGCGTTCAGATACTCGGCGAAGTGAGCGAGCTGGTTGTCGGGCAACTGGCGGAAACGGGTCCCGATGATCAACAAGTCCGCAGATTTCAGCGCTTCGGTGCCGGGAATATTTTTCTGGAAATTTGAGTCGATGTAGCCGCCATCCGGATTGATGGCGAAGAGCACCACGCAATCAAATCCATACTTTTGGCTAAGGATTTTCGCTAGCATCGGGCAGGATTCCTCGCTGCGGTATTCTTCATCACCGGAAACGAGCACGACTTTTTTTCCGTTGGCGGTGCCGGCTTTGGCGGGGATGAGCAGCCATTCCTGGGCGGTGGCAGAGGTCATACTGAGAGCCGCGATCGTGCAGACTTTGAGCCATGGTTTGAGGAGACGCAGATAATTCATAAGCTGATATGGGGATACGCCAACGATGAGCCAAATATTTCGATTTTATGCAACAATTTGTGCCATGCTGACACGATTGATCAGAGCAGATGGTGATGTTCCACGTGCTTTCCACTGGACGAGTTCCAGATGAGGAGTCTCAATCATCGCATCCGTTCTTGTCAAAAAACGCTCCTTTGGGTAAGATGCCATCCATGAAATTGATCCGTCACGGAGAAATTGGCAGGGAAGAGCCGGGTGTTTTGTTGCCGGACGGTCGTCGTATCGATGCCAGCGAGGAGTTCAACGATTACGATGAGGGTTTTTTTGCCATGGGGGGAATGGAATCGCTCGCCCAGTGGGTCGAGGATGGTTGCGTCGGCGGACGCGAGATTCCCTCGATCGCGCGCATCGGGACTCCCGTCGATCGTCCCTCGAAAATTGTCTGTGTCGGGAAAAATTATTTGGATCACGCAAAAGAATTCGGTGAGGGCATTCCTGCCGAACCCGTGTTGTTCATGAAAGCCTCCTCGTGCTGGTCAGGTCCATTTGATGAAGTGATCCGTCCGCGTGGTGCCGAGAAGTTGGACTACGAAGTCGAGCTGGCTGTCGTAATCGGCCAGACGATGAGCCATGTCAGCGAAGATGAGGCGCTGTCGCACGTGGCGGGCTATTCGGTTTTTTGCGATTATTCGGAACGTGCCTATCAAAAGGAAATGGGTGGTCAGTGGATGAAAGGAAAAAGTTACGATCGCTTCGGGCCGATGGGACCATGGCTGGTGCCTGCCTCGCAAGTGCCGGATCCGCAGGCGCTGCGGCTGTGGACCAAAGTGAATGGAGAGCTGCGACAAAATGGCTACACGGGCGACATGATGTTTCCGATCAGGATGGTATTGAGTTACATCAGTCGTTTCATGACCCTGCTGCCCGGAGATGTGGTAGCTACGGGAACGCCGGCGGGCGTGGCGATGGGAATGACGCCTCCTAAGTATTTGCAGCCAGGAGATTTTGTGGAGTTGGGGATCGATGGCCTTGGTGAAATGGGGCAGCGCATTGTGGCTGGTTAGTGCCAGGCCGCTGCTTCCTCAGCCTGCGATGTCGGCAGGAGTTTGTGCCGTTGCAGAAATGCCTGCATGGCCTGCAAAGTGAGGTCATGATGGACGGGATTGCAGTTGAAATTAAAAAAATGATGGTCGGCCGCTTCGTATTCGATCACATCCACTTTGTTTCCTCGCCATCTCATCCATCGACGGAAAGAATGCACCGGTTCCGGCGGGGTGATTCGATCGTTTTTTCCATGAAGAAAAAGCATGGGTGGCAATTTACGACGCATCATTTTCGAGGGGCTGAGAGACCTTGCCTGCGAGCTGGAAGCGAAGCGTTTGGCTTGTTCTGTGCCAGGCGTCGTGTCCACCAGGGCGCTCAGTAGAATCAAGGCCTGTGGTCGTGGATCGAAGCCTTGATCGCAGCGCGGCTTTTTGCTCATGGCCGCATGCAGCGCCAAAAACGCACCACCTGCTGCACCTACGAGCACGACTTTCTGTGGATCGATGCCCAGTGTCTTATGGTTGATTTTTGCCGCAACGATGAGATCTTGCACGTCTTCTATGGAATCGATCGGATTGCTAAGATGGCGTGAGTGAACGCGAGTTTCTGCGGCGATGCAGACACACTGGCGCTCGGCAAAATACAGGCACTGTGTGGCGAACTGCGTCGCTGCAGCGGCGTCCCAGAATCCGCCGTGGAAAAAGATCAGCAGCGTCGTCGGTTGTTCCGGATCAGAAAATGGCGGGAAAAACGTGTGGGCATGCAGAGGGCCTTTGTCTGATTCTTTGTAGCAGAAAGTGGTGCTGTCCTTGAGTAGCTCGCGATCTCGGTTTTCGCCAAAGGCGGGCAGTTGAATCAATTCGCTCATGAAAGAATAAATTACCAGGATCCGCCGAGGGCCTTGATCAAATTGACCGAAACAGCCAGGCGCTGCGCCCGCAGTGAGGCCGCCTGACGCTGGGTGTTGAGCAAGGCTCGCTCGCTATCCACTACTTCGAGGAAACTCACGAGACCCGCGGAGAATCGTTGCCGAGAGAGGCCCAAGGTGTTCTCTGCGGCAACCAGTGCCTTGTTTTGCGCTTCTTCCTGGCGACGCAAAAAATCGAGCCCCATCAGGCTGTCCTCGGCCTCACGTAGGGCGACAAGCACGGATTGTTTATAATCGAGCGAAGCTGCTTGGTGCCGCGCGACCGCGGCATCGTAGTTGGCTTGGATTCGTTTTTGACCCAAGATCGGATAGGTTAGAGAAGAGCCGAGCGACCAGATTGTGGAATCCGCATTAAAGAGTTGATCATAATCCAGCGTCTCCATTCCGCCACCCAGTCGCAAGCGCAGGCTGGGGTAGTAGGCAGCTTTTGCGATACCGATCTCGGCATTGGCGGCAGCCACTGTGCTGACAGCGGCGTAGAGATCGGGACGGCGGAGAAGCAAGTCTGCGGGGACTCCCGCCCCGATGCTGGGCGGTTTGGGAAGTTTCGCCATGGGGGAAATGGAAAATCCACCGGCATGTCGCCCCGTGAGCACGGCCAACGCATTCACGAGTTCGGTTCGACTGCGATCAACGCCGATCAACTCGGCTTCGAGTTGTGCGACTTCGGCTTGCCCGCGCGATACATCCAGCGCGTTTACTGTGCCAGCACGAAAGCGCGCTTCCACCAGTTCTAACGATTCTTTGCGTAGAGCGATGCTACTGACGAGCAGGGCGCGGTCGGCATCGACCGCGCGAAGTGCCCAATACGTTTGCGCGGCGTCTGCCGTAAGTGAAAGCTGGGTTGCGACAAAGCTCGCTTGAGCGACGGCGTCACGGGCATTGGCGCCTTCGACTTGTCGACGCACCTTGCCCCACAAATCGACTTCGTAGGATAAGTCCAATGGCAGGCTGAAGGTGTTGATCTGAAGACTGCCGCCTTGGCCGAAGATGAACTTCCGTCGGCTCACATCACCATTGAAATCAAGCGATGGCAAGACGGCAGTACGGCTGGAGCGGCTGAGGGCACGTGCCTCGCGCAAACGCGCGGAAGCAGCCTGGAGGCTGAGATTTTGTGCTGCTGTGGCGCTTGCAAGTTCGTTCAAAGTAGAGTCGCCAAACACGCGCCACCAGCTCGTCTTATCGTAGACTGCGGGCGCGCTGGTGCGTTTCCATTGGATACCGTTGTTCGAAAAAGAGGCGGGCAGATCGGTTTGTGGTGTCTCATGATTGGGTCCCACTACGGTGCAGCCGATACAGAGCAGGCCGAACGCTACGATGGACGGGAAAAAGTTCACGGCGGCAGTATGCGGTGAAAGTGAACGCGCGCAAGAGCAAGATGAGTCGAAAGGGGGATTTGCGGAAAAAAATCGAGGAATTTGCGTTTTCCGATTGAAATCCGTTCGCGCATGGTATTACCTCTCGCACCCGAACGGCGGTTTGGCGGAATTGGTAGACGCGCTCGACTCAAAATCGAGTACTTACGTGTGTGGGTTCGAGTCCCACAGCCGCTACTTTTTGGAACAAAACACGGTCCCCACAGGGATCGTGTTTTTTCTTTTTCCATCCTCACCCATCCTCCCGCGCTGCGCGTTCGGCTTCTTCTTCGTGGGAATGGATTTGCAGGGAGAACTGGACGTTTTCGCGATCGGCGGCGGCTTTCATCACGCTGCGGATAGACGAGGCAGTAAAGCCGTTTCTGCCGATGAGTAAGGCCACGTCCGAGGAGGCGAGAATCAGGCGGAAGCGCAGGCGGTTTGGACCTACCTCGGCCACGCGAAGTTGGGCTTGGTCAGGGTGTTCAATCAGTTGCACAGCATAGTATTGCAGGAAAGCACGAAGTTGATTGGCCACGGTTTGCATATTGCTAGGTTGCAACAGGAGGGATTTTCCCGCAAGAAAAAATGCAAGGATTGTTTCCACGGGGAAACAGTCGACAGGATATGAGATTTTTTTCTCTCAATCATGCAACTTTTCGCAGTTGTCTGCGTTCTATTTCTGAATCCACTCTCGTCATGTTACCAAAAGCAGAAAATCAATGGACTTGGGAAGAAGCGGCGCATCTTCTGAACCGTGCCGGCTTCGGCGGTAGCCCGCGTGAGATCGAACATCTCCACGCCATGGGACGTCACAAGGCTGTGGAATTCTTGCTTGATCCGACCGAGTCGATCGACTTCCTGCCCGCTCCCGAGTGGACAACGCCAGAGCAACGGATGGAGGCGGCGCGCGCGCGCTTCGCAGCTATTCGCGACAGTCGCTCGGCGATGAAAGGAATGTCGGAGGAAGAGATCGACCGTAAGCGGCGCGAGATCCAACAGAAATTTCAGCAGACGGAGCGTCGGCAGGGCCTAGAAGCACAGGGGTGGTGGCTGGATCGCATGTTCCGCACGCAAGCACCGCTGCGCGAAAAAATGACCTTGTTCTGGCACGATCACTTCGCCACGAGCATGCAGAAAGTCAAGGAGCCCAGCCTTTTGTTCGGGCAAAACGCAATCTTCCGCAAGCATGCGCTGGGGAATTTCAAAAAGCTCACTCACGCCGTGGCCAAGGATCCGGCCATGATGCTCTATCTGGATCTGCAGAGCTCGAAAAAAGGCAAGCCTAACGAAAACTTCGCCCGCGAGGTCATGGAGCTTTTCACGCTGGGGCAGGGGAATTACACGGAAGAGGACATCCGCCAGGCCGCGCGTGCGTTCACGGGCTATGACATCAATCGCTTCCAAGGCACGGTGACTCACAACAAGCGCACTTGGGACGAAGGGGAAAAAACGTTTCTCGGGCAGAAAGGCAATTTCGATGGCGATGGCATTATCGATGTGATTTTCCAACAACCGCAGGCCGCGAGTTACCTCTCGATGAAGCTGTGGGAATACTTCGCCTTCGAAAACCCACCGCAGGCTGCGGTGGAGGATCTGGCAAAAACATTGCGCGATGCGAAGTTCGAGGTGTCCGCCGTGTTGCGTGAGATTTTCCTCTCGAAAGAGTTTTACTCGGAGGACTGCATGGCGAATCAGATCAAGAGCCCGGTGCAGTTTTTCATTCAGATGCTCAAACAACTCGAGGTTCCCTCGCTTCCCAAGGCCTATTCGCTCTACGTGCAGAGCCAGCTCGGTCAGATTCTTTTCGCGCCGCCAAACGTGGCGGGCTGGGACTGGGGCAAGGCGTGGATCAATACCAATACGCTTTTGACGCGCTATCAGATTTCCGGCTTCCTCTGCAAAGCCACAACTGATTCCGAAGCCGCGCGCAACATGGGCAATGTGCAGGGCTTCGGCAATGGCATGCAGCGCATGGCGGAGATGACGTGGAAAGGACCGGACTACGATGCTCTGGTGCCACGCCCCGCCCGCGACAAAGTGGAGACGATGGTGGACTCGCTGATCCAGCGTTTGTTCCAGCGCAAGCTGAGCGGCAATGTTCGCGAGAGCTTCATCGCGTATGCTTCCGAGAAAAAAGGAGTCGTGTTCACCAATCAAGAGGTCGCCGAATTGCTGCACCTGATGATGAGCACACCACACTATCAATTGACCTAAATTCCTGTCACAACCTCAACCATTTACGATTATGAAAACGCGACGTGATTTTTTACGCACCACCTTGTTAGGCGCTTCGGCGACGTGGACCGTGCCTGGATTTGTCAATCAGACTTTCGCAGCACTGGATCAGTCCACGCGCGACAAGGCCACGCAGTTTACCACGGGCAAGGATGGTCCCATCCTGGTGGTGATCCAGTTGGCCGGGGGCAATGACGGGCTCAATACGCTGGTGCCCTACGGTGACGATGCCTATCACAAGGCGAGAACGCGCATTCACAAAACGGAAAAGGACATCATCAAGCTGTCCGACTACTGCGGGCTAAATGCCAGCATGCCGTTTATGGGATCGCTCTATAAAGAGGGAGATCTTGCCGTCGTGCAGGGGGTGGGTTACCCGAATCCCAATCGCTCGCACTTTGTTTCGACCTCGATCTGGGAAACGGCGGATCCGAGCACCCGCTCGAACACGGGCTGGATTGGTCGATATTTCGACAATGCCTGTGCCGGTGCCGATCCGACGGTGGGCATGAGCTTTAACAAAACGCAGCCCGAGTCCTTTGGTGCGTTGAAAAATTCTGGCGTCTGCCTTTCCTCGCCTGAGCTCTACCGCTGGATCCACGGCGGCGGCCAGCAGGCCCAGGCCGAGGAGTTTTTTGCGCAGCTGAATAGTCCCGATGCCGATAAGGAGGAGGACGCCGCGCCGATCGATGGGGCCAGCATTGGCATGAGTGCGGGTGGCAAGCCGGGCACCGTAAAAGGTGAATCCAATCTCGCGTTTCTCGAACGCGTGGGCATGGATGCTCGGGTTTCCTCGAAGACGATTCTAGAAATTGCGGCGAAATACAAATCGAAGATCAGCTACGAGGGCACGCCTCTCGCGCGGAGCCTGAATCTGGTATCGCGCATGATCGCCGGTGGCCTGCCGACGCGGGTGTTTTACGTGAGCCATGGGGGCTTCGATACCCACAACAATCAGATCAACTCGCACGATCGCTTGCTCAGCCAGCTCGATAGCGCGCTGAAGTCCTTTTTGTCCGACATCAAATCGCAGGGCAATGAAAGCCGCGTGAGCGTGATGACCTTCTCGGAGTTCGGGCGTCGCGTTGGCGAAAACGCCAGCGGCGGCACTGATCACGGCCAGGGTTCCTGCATGTTCCTCGCTGGTGCTCCAGTGAAGGGCGGATTGTTTGGAAAACATCCTAGCCTAACGGATCTGAGCCAGGGCGACCTAAAATTCACCACGGATTTCCGCAGCGTGTATGCCACGGTGTTGGAGGATTTCATGAAAACTCCCTCCGCGCCCATCCTCAAGGCCGCTTATCCTAAGCTGGGCTTGATCGGCTGATCGCTGGCGGACATCCGCAATGCTTCCCATACTTGGGTGATGGGGATGGATTCCTGCTCGTAGTCGTTAGGGATGCCGTTTTCTAACAGAACTTCGGCATGAGCGCGAAGCTCTGCAGGCAATTCGCTATCGAGCAGGCGTTGCAAGGTCTGGCGTTGATTGTGAGCCAAGGCCTGGCGCGCAACTCCTTGCTGGCCGGGCAACAGGAGAGGTCTTATGTCGCGGTCGGTTTTTTCACGCAAGTCGCGGAGGATGTCGGCACCGGCGGGGTCGCTATCGCCGAAGTGGAAATAGGTAAGTTCACTCGGCAGCAGTCGCATCATGCGTCTGACAGCGGCACCGGCATAGCTGGTGAGGATCAGGAGCACGCCGGGATTGGTGGCGGCGAGTTCGTGGAAAGTGTCTTCGTTTTCGACCGTGAGGCAGATACTCGATTGAGTCGATAAAGTCGCTTGAATCGTAAAATTAGTCTCAGCAAGAGTGACGGGACCGGGAAACATGGAGAAGTCGGTTAGCTGCGTCCCGATTGTCAGCGTGAGCGGGCCGTGGAAGGTGACAAAGCGTGGCTTGCGCAGGATACCGCATGTTTCTAACGAATCGCTGCCGGTGATGGCATGGAGCGCCAGACGCAGACGCGGTTCGAGACGTTGGAGCTGTTTGGAATCTCCGCAGATCGCTGTGCTGGCATAGCGGATCAGGGAAGGGGAGGACCAGTGCAGGATGCCGCGAAGGGCAGTGAGGAGAGACTGATTTCCTAGTGCGTCGTCACGACGGAAGGGTTGGATACTTTCGCCGGCAAGTGCGTGCCCGGCGAGTTGGCGGAACCACTCGGTCCACTTTTGCTGCCATTGCGCGGGCATCTTCTGCCCGGCGATGGTGGAAAATGTTTCTGCGAGATCGATCCGTTGTTGCGATGGTGGCGTGGCATCCATTTGCGCAAACAACCACAACTCCCCACCATCCCGCACCAGGCGAATCCGCTGCGGTATGTCACTGCGCTTGTGGCGATCGATGGAGAAAACTCCCCCCGACGATTTTTCTAACAAAATCATTTCGCGTTCCGCGACCTCCCGCGCATCGCCATCGGCCATTCCGGCCTGGCGAAGAAAGGTTTCGTAATCGATGGTGAAATCCCGCGAGCTCTCCCTGCGACCATGCGCCGAGTTCTGATAGAGGCGTGCGAGATGGGGAAGGATGCTCATGGTTGAGGTTTGCAGTATGCTCCATTCAGAAAGCGCTGACAAGGGCGGAGCGCGCGGATCCTCTCACGCACCCGTTGAGGTGTTGATATTTTCGGGGGATGGTGTCCCAGGGTTGAGCGAAGCGATTGATTGTCCCCAACGGGGTCTGTGAGCATAGCCTAGGGATTCCCTGGGCTATGTTCACGGTTCCCTTTGGGGACGCGGGGATTCGTGAATCCGTGCTTCTTATCCTTTACCTGCCGAATCACGCTCCTCAATCCATTTGCGACCTTCGGGGCTGTCGCGGAAGAGGACCACGGGGACGTTGCGGATTCCGATTCTGTTGCCGACGCGTTCTTCTTTTCGCGAGATGACGATGAGTTCATCGCACTGGCGGAAGGCGTAGGGGATGTTGCCGCTGGACATGGAGAACATGCCTTGGAGGCCGAGCTCGGTCATGGCTTGGATGCAATTTTGGATGCGCTCACCGGAGAGTTTGGAGAAGGCTTCATCGATGGGGACGAGGGCGAGGGAGGCCTCCTTGCGTCTTGTTTCGTGGCGGTTGTAGGCGTGGAGGTAGCTAGCGAGGATGGCGATAAAATACGGGCTTTGGTTTTCGCCGCCACTCATTTTGCCGCTTTGTTTGTCCACGCTCACGGGGCGGGCCTCGGGGTCGCGGATGTCGGTGACGAGGAGGTCGTAGTCGAAGTATTGTCGATAGTCTAACAAACGCGCGGCCTCGGGACTGTTAGCGTTTTTGACGAGGAGCTGGAGGAAGCCTTCGAGGGCATCGCGCATCTCGCCGCTCATGCTATCGAAAAAGAGGCTGTCTTCGTGGTGGAGTGCGTTGAGGTCGATGAGTTCGCGGTAGAGGCGGAAGTCCGGGTTGTTCTTTTTATCGATCCTGTAGCGGTCGTTGCCGATGGGGCGCTTGAGTTGTTGATTGAGCAGGGAGATGATGTTTTCCACGTTCTTGAGCGCTTGCTGCATGCGGGAGAGCAGCTGGGTGCGGAAGAGGGATTCCCAGCGTTTACGCTCGGTGGCGGATTTTTTCTCATACTCGGGAATGTTCGCGTGCTCGATGACATCGAGGCGCTTCAGATAGGCACCGACGCCGCTGGCTTCTTCCGAGAGATCATCGAACTTGGGATGGAAAGATTTTTTGAAGTCGACCATTGCCAGCTTGAGTTCGCCGTTCAGGCGGGTCGCATCGAGCTCAGCTTTGGCCTTGGCTTTTTCGAACTCGCGCGCGCAGACATCGAGAGCAGGCGTGAAGTTTTGCGCTTCTTCTTTCCACTCGCGGTAGCGGGTGAGATGTGGGGTGAGATCGATGCGGAGCTTGATGCGGGAAAATTCATCTTCTCGGCGACTGGCTTGTTCGGTGAGGTCCTTGAGCTGCTTTTCGGTTTGTTCGATTTCCTTGTGCGCGCCTTTGCGCAGGATGCCGTCGCGCTCTTTCGCCCACAGTGTTTGCTGTTCCTTGATGTCCTCGATCTGGTGTTGGAGTTGGGTAAATTGATCGGTGGCGATGGCTTGGTAGTCAGCCATTTTCCTCTCATGTTCTTCCTGCATGCGCGGCAGGGACTCGATGCGCACAAGGTCCTGCATGACTTGCTGGTGATCGGGAATTTCCAGCATGCGCGATTCGATTAGATGAAGGATTTGTTGCTCTAACGGTTCGAGGCGACGGATGGCGGCATCGATATCGGCCAAGCGGTTGCGTTTGATTTCGAGCTGTCGGCGTAGGCCTTCTTCGCCGATGAAAGGAATGCCATCGTAGGGCTTGGGGCGGACGATCATTCCATCGCGTTTGTGCAAGCCATCGGACAGAATGGCGGAGTCGTGTTTGGCGAGATCGGAGGGGGAGGAAACGAGCACCATGTCGCCGAAAAGAGCATCGATGTGTGACTGCACGGCCTCGTGTTTGCAACGGAAAATGGCAGCGAGAGTTGGGGCTTTGCTCGATTTTTTGTTAGAGGAAATGGCATCATCGCGCAACAATCGTTGCGGGCCGGCTTTGAGGAGATCGGCATCGGGGAGCTTGCGCAAAATGGCGAGTGCTTCCTCGAAATGCGAGGCTGAGACCAGCACGGAAAATTTCTGATCGAAAGCGACTTCGGCCGCGCAGCGCCAGGTCTCGTCCTCCACTTCGCAGAGTTCGCGTAAGGCGCGAGGTGGGGTTTCATTCGGCATCAGCGGCAGTTGATCGCGCAGGGCGCCGAGCAAGGGTTGATGCACGGGAGAGATGCCTTTGCTGAGGAGATCGATCTCGGCGAGGAGGTCGGATTTTTCGCGACGGAGTTGTTGCAACTCGGCGCGGTCGGGGGCGAAGCGTTGTTCCAACTCGCGACTGACGTGCTTCGCGGCATCGGCGAGCATGGTTAAGGCACTGGCGGATTCGGCACTCTCACAGCCTTCGAGGAAACGCAGGGCGTCGGCGAGGCGGGTGGTGTCGACCATGGGATGCACGGGGGCCTTGGCGACTTTTTCCATCCAGCCGCGCGCGTCCTTGATGCGTTTGTTGATGCCGCCTTCGATCTTGCTGCGGATGGTGCGCAGTCGCTCGATCTCGCTCTCTAACGCATAAATTTCCTCTGTAAGTTTTTTGAACAATCGGCCCTCGGTGGATTCATTGAGCAGGGCGAGCAGGTCTTCGCGGCGGGTGTCCGATTCCTCTAACAATCCGCTGAGTTCTAACAAGCGGCTTTCATCAGCGGCGTAATCCTCGCGCAGTTGTTGCAAGCGAGTTTGAGTTTTTTCGCGCTCGGAGGAGGCGTGTTTCCATGCGAATTCGGTATGGAGGTAGCTTGCGACATCGCGATCGCGATCGGCGGCGGTCCAGGCCTGGGAAAGATCGCGGATGCGCAGGAGGCGATCGAGCTGCGCCTTGAGGTCGGCGAGTTCTTTTTCGTAGGACTGGAAATCGCGGAAGCTGGTGATGATGGCATCGACGTCCACGGCCTCGGCGGGCAGGACGAACTGGCGGCAGAAGTCATCGAAGCTCTTCAAGTTCGTGAACGACATCGCGCTGGGCAGCAGGCGGTGGAGGACTTCCTTGTTGAAATTCAGGTGGCTGGGATTCGCCATGTCGCGAAGGTAATCGCGGGTCGATGAAAATGTACGACCGCCCTTTGACTCGATGAAGCGCTTGAACTCGGCGGCGGAGCTGGGTCGCTGTTTTCCGTCCTCGGACTGCGTGAGAAAGTCCGCGCGTTCGAGAGGAACGGGGCAGAAAAACGGCGTGGTGGTGCCATCGTTTTCGGTGGTGTTGTGGTATTCGAAACGCAGGCCCCATGTCTCGATGCGTTTGCCATCAGGCCAGGTGAACTCGGCGCCGATGTAGGTGGTGACGCCTTTGTCATGGAAAAACTGCGGTTGGCCGTTTTCCTCGCGCTTCGTATCGAGCAGGCAGTAGCCCTTGATGGTGCGATCACTTTTTCCTCCAGTGGCGCTGCGATTGAAATGATGGCGGGCTTTTTCCGGGCCTACGAGCACGAGCATGAGCAGGTCCATCAGGATGGACTTACCAGAACCGGTGACACCGGCGAGCACGAGATTGCCTCTGACCGGCAGCGAGTCGCGGTAGCCGTACCAATTCAGTGCGTGGATTTTCGTGAGCTGGATGGCGCGGTTCATAGGGAGTCCTCCTCTTCGGTGGATGAAATGTCTTCGTCGCTGGTGGCATCGGCATCGCGGCGGAACGTCTGGGCCGTCTCCGTCCAGGCAGCGAGATCGCGGAAGGGGATGATGCGGCGGATGGTGGGGAGGACCTCGATGCCGGAGTCTTCGAATGGCTCGGCTGGCTCGAAGCGGATCAGATGGTATCGCGCGGCCAGGCGCAGGATGTCGCGCAGTTGGCCCTTGGGGAGTGGCCCGATGGCATCGGGCAGCAGTTGATCGTGGAGCAGGTCATTGAGCTCGGCGACCGAAAGAAAGGCCTGATCGAGGCCTTCATCGCGCCAACGGACATCGCCCGCATACCACAGCGCGAGCCAGACGAGAGTGGCATCTTGCTTGAGCTGGAGCCGCAGCGAGGCGGTGCGCGGTATCGCTTGGATGAGGCGCTCTTCGTGGAGCAGGGAAACTTCCAGGCCGGAGAGTAACGCAATTTCCTTGAGCCAATCGGCATACTGACGGCACCAATGATAGAGCGCGGAGCGGTTCGGATCGAGGCCATTGATGGAGCCGGTGGCAAGCAGGAGCTGGATGGCCTCGGCGAGGCGATCGCGCTCGTGTTCCGGCAGGCTCAGCAAGCCGACCGGTGCCGCCGCGACAAAGGCGGAGTCTTCTGGGGAGTGTTCGTTCATTTTTTGATGATGGAAAATCGTTCGACCGAGCAGCCGTCTAACAGATCGATGGGTGGCATGAGTTCTTCCTGCGTCACGCGCTGGGCCTCGATGCGGAAACGCGCCTCGGGAGACTCCGCATGCAGGAGCAGCGAGATCAGATCGGTAAAGCCCGAGTCGCCCGCTACGGTGAGCTCGTGGCTCTCGATGCGCGCACCCTTCGCGCCGGGCAGAGATTGGAGAAACACATTCGCGCGATGGACCGAGAGCGATTCGCGCAGGGCTTTTTCCATATCGCGCAGGCCTGTCATGCGGTCGCTTTCGCTGATGTCATCCTCGAAGGCTTCCTGCTCCATCGGCGTGCGGCGGAGTTGCGGTGTTTTCAGAGAATCGAGGCCGTTGGGGATTTTTGCGGCGGGCAGGAGCATGGGCGGAAACTCCGGGGCGCTGTTGGCGAGTTGTGATACTTTTTTTCCAGCGGCGAGCTGATTGACCTGCTCGAAGAATGTTTTTAATTCGTGGCGCCGCTCGCCGCTGATGTCCTGCAAGTAGCGAAAGCGCGCCAGTGAGCGACGCGTGAAATCGGCCGTGCGTTTGTCGATCTCGTCAGCCATGGGCAGCACCCGCTCTAACAGCTCGATCAATTCATCGAGCGCCTGCGAGACACGGGCATGCGCCGTCGCCGCGCTGATGTCTGGATGACGGCGCAGGAGCGTTTCCTGCATGGTATTGGTGGCGGCGTGCTCGCCGAGTCGCTCGGTGATGCGGCGCACAGCCTCGGGCAAACGCAGCGGCAACCGCGCTCTCACCAGCGAGGCGTAGCAGGAGTTGGTCATTTGCTCGCTGTAGTCATCGAACACCACCGCGAGGTTCCCTTGTAGGGTTTCCTCTTCCATTTGGCGGCGGGTGAAACGCTGAACGGATTTCTGCATCGAGCGCAGTTCATTCAGGCCCTCGCGCACCATCGACAGGCAATTTTCCACCGTCTCCCAGGGGCGCTCGGTGAGCTCGATTTCATTTGCCAGCAGCGCGCAAACGCCGGTGAGTTTATCGGTGAACACTGCGGCATCCGGCCACGCGATTTTCCGCAGCGCGGTGAGCAGTGTGGCGCCATGGGCATCGAAAATCAACTTGCGCCGCCAGTCACGGCGCGGCGGTTCCTCCAGCCAGCGGCACTTGATCAAGTATTCGAGAATGAGCCGCGCGCGCTGGCGTGCATCGTCCGTGGCGATCTCGGCGGAAACATCGGCGGCCTCGGCGTCGAGCTCGAGACTAGGGTGCTGATCGAGCGTTTCCACGATGATCGCCATGGCTTCCTCGCGCGCCATGCCATCGGGTCGGTCGGACGTGACGCGCTCTAGGTCATCGAGCACATCCACATAAAACGCCGCATTTTTCCCACTCAACACGCGGAAAAATCCCGTGCCACGGGTTTCGCGAAAGAGGGCGGTGGAGAGAAGTTCGTCCATGGGAGAGGCGCACGAGGCTAATTGTTTCTGCGGCAGAGGGAAGCAAGAAAGTTTTGCTATATGCCTTCAGCATTAGAAGGTTATTTTCTTAGCTGAAATTTGTCTTGATTTTTTGTATTGAACTTCAATGATCAATGTATCTGCGCAAACGGAAGAGGGAGTAAGAAACCTGATAACAAGCGGTTAGTAATGACCGCAAACATTGCTACCAAACCAGCCGAAAGGCCGGGGAGGCAGCGGCGCATGTCCAAGCTGTTTCCTTGCGAAATAGCCAAAGGCCGTTGCCGCTTTCCTCTGGCGGCTTTTGAACTCCCCGTCCACCTGTGAGGGCAAAAAATTTCAAATCACAGAAAAATGCAAATTCACAGATTCCTCCCTCTACTCTTGGTCGGCGCATTAGCCGCACAGGAAGTTTCCTCGCCCCGTGCCACCATCCTCGCTCCCATCATCCCCGCGCCAGTCGCCCAGCCAGTACCGCAGGCCGTTCTCCGTCTCGACATTGCACCCGAAAGCATCCTCGAATCAAAAGAACGCATCGTCAACGGCCAAAAAATCACCACTCAGGAAATCACTCCCATCACCCTGCCGCCGATTCCACCCGCGCCAGAACCGCGCCCCCTCACCGCCGGGCAAATCGCTGCCCGCGACGCAAAACTAGCCAGCGCCCGGAAATACCGCAGCCTCATGCTCTCCTGCACCGTCTTCGATGACAAACACACCCGCATCCAAGGCACCACGCGCATCAAAGACACCACCGAGCGCTGGGAAGCCTGGAGCAACATCAACTTCCATCACTTCAACAGACTACCCCGCTTCCAAAAGAACGACATCACCTATTCACTCTTCTTAGGCATCGGTGACGAAAACACCACAAAAGCCGCCGCCCGCTTCGCCCGCGCTACAAGAACCTACACCCCACCTACCATCCCCGATCTTCCTGCAGATCCCACCACTGCACCGCGCTTCATCGTCACCAGCGGCAACCCCACCGCCGAAGACCTAGCGCCCATCGTCGGCCTTCACGAACTCTACCAAGACCACCACAAAGAGCTCATCAGCGAATACATCCGCATCAAAGCCCAACAAGAACGCGAAGCCGCCGAACGCCTCGCCAATCCCCCTGACCCCAAACCCGACATCATCATCCAACACTGGACCGTCACCCCCGACGCTCCACCCGCCCCCACCAAACTCGAAATCATCCCCACCAAAACCGAGGAAGGAGAAACCAAATGAAATCCCTCCTCCCTTCAAACCTTAGCGCCCCTCGCGCCTTGGCGATCTTAGCGGCGATACTTACTACACAAACACAAGCCATCCTAGACACAAACGCAAACGCCCTCAGCGACCTCTGGGAAAAACAACACAACAGCGGCAACCTCTTCGCCCCAACCATCCTCGCCACCAACGACGAAGACCTGGACGGCTGGACCAACGCCCAAGAAGCCGCTGCCGGCACCGATCCCTTCAACCCCAATCCCCCTGACGGCATCGTCACCGTCACCATCACTCCCAGCCTCACCGCAGAAGCCTTCACACTCACTTGGCCCACACTCGTAGGAAAAAACTACCAACTCAAAGTCAGCACCGATCTTGTCACCTGGAGCAACCTCGGCGACCCCATCAGCACATACGAAAACACCCACAGCATCGGCGTCAACACCATCCAAACGGATAACTCGATTCCTGATAATGTATTCTGGCAAGTCACCGTAACAGACATAAAAACTGATAGCGACGAACTTACTGATGCAGAAGAGTATGCCTTGGGCACCAATTCCTATAATCCTGACACAGATGGCGACGGAACTTCCGATAGCGATGAGATGATTGCTGGTACGGACCCAAGTAATCCAAGCGACGCCCCTGAAACAGGTTGGGTCATTCTAGATGGAGACTTGGAAGAAAATGAAGAAAAAACCCTAACCCGCACGCTTCGCATCCCTAAGGGACAACGAGCACTTCTCTTGGTTTATGTCGCAAGCGCTGAATACTCGTATTGGACAGACCCTACTACGCCAAATGAATTCAACGATACATTGACTTGGAATATCCAGCCTTCATCTGGAGCTACTGTGTCTGGTTCCATCAATGTCAATGCACGTCATGAAAATTGGATCGAAGCAGAAAATCGTGGACTTTCATTCCGTAGTAATGATCCCATACACATTGAAAACGCGAAGGTTTTGTCCGCAACAGAAACCGAGGATTTGACTCTCAATATAAGCTTATCCGCGACAAATATCAGTGATGGCGAACTACCAAGCACGATAGCCGTAGCTCTTTTACCGTTACGTCAGCGTGAGATCGAGTTCGGTGGAGTTCAGTATCACGTATTAAAGAGTGATGATGGCAACACAACATACGCTGCGCCACACTGGATCGACTTGGATGGAAACGGAGATGCCTTGGATACAGCCAAGGGCGAGAGAAACTACAGCGCAGCATTCACCCGTAAGACACAACCCAAGGTCAAATCCATTTTCAAAATCAAAGATTTACCGGAGAATCTGAAGATTGAGATCAAAGCCACCGCTAACGATGGGATCAGTTTCCCACAAAAAGATGCGCAATTTTCAGAAGAGCAGGTGATCTACCCCATGACCGGCAGTAGCCCTACGCTCCTGCCTGACGAAATTCGCTATTATCCCAAATCTGACGCTGCCAAAGCGTTTAAGATACAATGGGAAATGAACGTAGAAAATGCTGGATGGGGAATTGTGGGCGAGTCGTTTCATCAAATCTATGTCACACTCGAAACGCCTATTTCCCCGCTGCGACAAGAGACCTTGTTTGAGATTGGCTGTCGCAGAGCTAACGGAATATCAGTCGTTGCACTTGCTAGAACAAATATCTATGCAGAATTTAAAACAAAGAATGTGAAAAGATTAATCGATCAATTGCAGTTATCATATTGGAAAAACAATGAAGAAGGTGCTCTTACAACATCTGCTTTATTATCATCGGTAAATGGTAATGGAACCTGCAATGCTTGGGCATTTTTCTTTCGCGATATTTTACGGATACAGGGAATAGAAGCAAATTTTGTTCAGATAATACCGCTGATATCAGGTGTTGCTGAGCAAGACAGAGTGTTGGCAGTTAAAGAATGGAATTTTGCAGGCAACGGTTCGGCACCAGCACCTTATTCCTACGTGATAAATACCGATGCAACTCCCGGAAACAACGGAACTGTAGCGCAGAACAATCCCAATCCACCTAAAAGATTCGATATTCATTCCATAACATTGTCAGGTGGTATTTTATATGATCCCTCCTACGGAACACCGGAAGTCGGCACTACAGTTAAGGATTATGAAGACGCTTCTTTTGCTGGGTTTGGCAGGTATATAGAGATTTCTGGTGGAATACGTAAAATTGCATTCAAGAAAAACGATGTAACAGCAGAATCGGCACAAGAAGTTGAACTCGTTACAGTTAATGGAGAATAACATGAAATCAATATTAACATATTCAATAATTGGTATCCTATTCATTTTGAGCAACTGCCGCAATGATGATGTAGCCAAAAATGCAAATAGCACTAATGATAATGGCAACAAAAATCCTGCAAAATCCATGCAGGATAGCCATATTATTACTAATGAAACTCAAGCAGACGAAGAAAGACCAGGATCTGAGAATGCGCCTTCGCCGTTGAACGGGAAAATTGTTCCCACTGTGCGGAAAGTAAGCCCTGGACGAGAATATCTGGAACTGCTCGCGCAAGGCCGCGCAAACCCACCGACGATTCTAAACGCAGAAAACGTTAAGAACATAAATATTGAAGTAATACTAGATAATGGTGAGCATGTCTCCCAAGGACTTGCTGATTTAGCGATTACTGATAGTATACAAGCTTATGCACGATATATGGATCGACCAATTCCCGTTGGAAAGCTGGCGGATGTGAGATGCTTAGGCATTTGCGAAACTCAGAAGCATTTCATCTTGTTTTTCGGTTTTGAATCGGAATCTTTGGACAATTTTCTTCATTCTTACACAATCATAAAGTCAAACGGTCAAATCTATAGATATCGCCGTTAGTTGATACAGAAATTTTAACGGCAAACGCAATGGCATGAGGTAAACAGCATCAAAAGTTTTTAGAATTTTCAAAAAGAAAGGGGATGGAGATGAACTCACAGCCCACTTTCCTTTTGATGGTCAAGATGCTACATACTGTTTCCTCGTCCAAAAGTTGCCAGCATGAAACACCTACGACACGAAGAAAGACATACCATCCAGATGATGAAGCAGCAAGGCCATAGTCAAAAAGTCATCGCCGAGACCCTGGGGCGCTCGCCCGCTACGATCTCGCGTGAACTCAAGCGCAACGCTCTGGCAGATGGCGATTATTCCGCCGTCTTCGCCGAGCGCTTTGCGCGAGATCGATGCTACGGCAAAGCGCACTATCGTGCCATCAACGAGCAGAGTGCCGATTTCATCCAGGATAGGCTTGTAGAGAAGTTGAGCCCCGAGCAAATCATTGGCAGAGCTCATCAGCAACAAACCAGCTTAAGGCTGCCCTGCATTGCGACCATATACAAACATGTGTGGGCTGATCGTAAGCGTGGGGGAACAATGTTTCATCACTTGCGTCAGCAAGGACACAGAAGAAAAAAGCATGGTCAGGGCAAAGTGAAACAACCTACGGTTCCAAATCGGATTGATATCAGCAAACGCTCTAAGGAAGTAGAAAAACGCCAACGTCTTGGCGACTTTGAATGTGACCTCATCGTGGGCGCTGGACAAAGTGGAGTTTTACTAACGGTGAACTGTCGCGCATCAGGAAAGCTTTGGATGAAAAAGCTGCCCACCAAAGAGGCTCCTGGGGTCAGAGATGCTCTGATCGAAATCCTATCGCCCTATAAAGACCGACTACATACGATCACGAGTGATAACGGTAAAGAGTTTAGCCTGCATGAGGCAGTGTCAGAGCGATTGAGTTGCGGATACTTTTTTGCGCGCCCCTATCATAGTTGGGAACGCGGATCGAACGAGAATCTCAACGGACTCATCAGACAATATTTTCCCAAGAAAATGGAATTTTGGTCCATCACACAAAA
>CAMDAD010000017.1 GCA_945888515.1 Akkermansia muciniphila
GATAACTCGGGGGCAGCCATCACCGCGGGCAACGTCAAGCTCAATGGATCAGAAATGAACTTGAATCAAGGAAGCGGGGACACCAATCTAGGGACGGTCATCGCCGATTCCGCTAGCCCTGTGAATGTGTTGAAGACCGGTGCCGGCACCACCAACCTCAACGGCGCGAACACATACACAGGCAGCACCACCGTTTCCGAGGGTCGGCTGAACGTGAACGGTTCGACGTCAGCAGAGAGCACTGTGACAGTGGAGGTCGGCACCACCTTGGGCGGCGATGGTGTGATCCAAGGCAATGTGATACTGGATGGCATCCTGCGCGCGGGGCAGGGGGGGACGACGGATCGCACCCTCGAGATCCAGGGCACGCTGACGGTCAGTGCCGGTTCATCGCTGGTGTTCAACATCAGCAACGAGTCCTCTTACGATCAACTGATCGTGGGCTCGGTGAATTTGACGAACACGAATCTCGTGATCCAGAGCTTGGGCAACGCAAGTTTCAATAGCCTTACCTATGGCGATGGAGCGAATTTCCTGACAAACGGAGCCTCGTATTACAAGCTGATCGAGGGCACAACGACGGGCATGTTTGCGAACGTAACCGAAACGATGAGTGCGGGTGAGCTGGCCTACTACGGTCTAACAGGAACGCAATACACTGTGACATTGTTTGATCAGAAATTTTGGGTAGCAGAAGGATCGACGTATCTTGTGGCCATCCCAGAACCTTCACTTACCATGCTGGGCAGTCTGGGCGCGTTGTTGCTCTTGCGTCGTCGTCGCTGAGGCGCTTGAGTCTATGTGGCTCGTGTCCAGACTCGACGGGGCGTCGGTCTGAATACACGGAACTAATGCCAAACTAAAAACCCCGGGCTCCCGCTCCATGAGGAGAGGCTCCGGTGGTTTCGGTTCAGCGGTGTGGCTGGTCTTGCTTCAGATGACCGCTTCTTTGCTTGGTTTGGGGCAAAGGTATAAGCCGTCGGCTTGCGCTTTCGGGCCGGGTTGAGCGTCCCAGGTCAGATCCTTCGGCATGGTGTCCACTTGCGAATTCAGCGCCATGTCCCAGGTGACTTCCTTACCGGTGTAGCACGCCATACGACCCATGATGCCGGTGAGCGTGGCCTCGGCGGTGTAGTAGGCGTCATTGTGAGCGGTGTTTTCGCGGATGTATTGATAGAGCATGTCGTGCTCGGTTTGGTAAGGATTGTTGTCCGGGCCGCGAAAACGCCAGATGATTTTGCCGCTGCGGTCCTTAATCACTCCGGGTTCCGCCGTGCCTTTGGTGCCGACGATTGACTCGGAAACTTTTGACCAAACACCGTTCCACTGTCGGCACTGACTGTTCATGATGCTGCCGTCGGCATAATGGTATTCCACGAAAAAGTGGTCGAAAATTTCCCCCCAATCCTTACCGACGCGGCTGGTGCGACCGCCCATGCCCACGGCTTTCACGGGATGCGCGTCTTTGAACCAGTTACTGACATCGATATTGTGCACATGTTGCTCGACAATGTGATCGCCGCAGAGCCAGTTGAAGTAATACCAGTTCCGAACTTGGTATTGCATTTCGGTTTGTCCTTCGCTGCGGGGGCGTGTCCACACGCCGCCACTGACCCAATAGACTTGCGAGGAAGTGATGTCACCGATCATGCCCTCCTTGACCTTGGCTAAGGTTTCGAGATAGCTCTTTTGGTAGCGGCGTTGCAGGCCGCATACGACTTTGAGATTTTTTTTGTCGGCCATTTTTGCGGCCTCGATCACCTTGCGAATGCCGGGGCCATCGACCGCTACGGGTTTTTCCATGAACACGTGCTTACCCTGCTGCACGGCATATTCGAAGTGCTGCGGGCGGAATCCCGGAGTGGAGCAGAGTAGCACGACATCGGCGGCATCGATGGCGGCTTTGTAGGCATCCAGTCCGACAAAACGGCGCGCCTCTGGGACATCCACGCGATCGCCGAACTTGCTACTGAGTTCCTTGTGCGCGAATGCGAGGTTGTCGGCAAAAGCATCGGCCATCGCGACGAGGACGGTGCCAGCCACATTAAGTGATTGGGCAGCGGCGCCGGTGCCGCGTCCGCCGCAGCCGACGAGGGCGACTTTGATGGGCTTGCTTTCATCGGCGGCAGATCCGATAGAAGGAAGGAGGGAGGCCGCGCTGAGCAGGGCACCAGTTTTGAGGAAATGACGACGATCTGCGGGTAGTTGTGGAGGCATGAGAAGCATACAATACTACAGAAGAATATTTTTCAACTCATTTTCTGATTCGGTCTAGCGTATGGATGGTTCTTCGCGGGGAGCGGGTCATTGTCGCGGTATGATGCGACAGATGAGGCGATTTTGCGGTTATTTGGCAGATTTTTCGTTTTTTTCTTGTGTGAACCGGAAAATCCTTCTAAGAGTATGTTGTCCCACGGCAGTTATGCAGTGGTTGCTGCTTGGGTCTATTCGCTGTTGGCCTGGGAAGTGTTAATCCAAACAGCGTTTTTTATTACAGTTACTATTATGGATATCTATGTGGGCAATCTGCCCTTCTCCGCTACTGAAGAAGAAATTACCGAGCTCTTCAGCCCTTACGGTACAGTGGAACGTGTTAAAATCGTCACCGATCGTGAAACAGGCCGTCCTCGTGGCTTTGCGTTTGTTTCCATGGGCGAAGTGGCGGGAGCGAATGCAGCGATTGCCGCATTGAATGACCAAGACTACCAGGGTCGTGCCCTGCGTATCAATGCAGCGGAAGCGCGCGAACCCCGCACTGGCGGTGGTGGCGGCGGCGGTGGCTACAAAGGTGGCGGCGGTGGCGGTGGCTACAAAGGTGGCGGCGGCGGCGGTGGCTACAAAGGTGGCGGCGGCGGTGGTGGCTACAAAGGCGGCGGCGGTGATCGTCGTGGCGGTGGTGGCTACAAAGGCGGCGGTGGCGGCGACTGGGGTTGATCCTCACTCGATCATTCGCATTTTTTTTACCACACTCCTTCGGGGGTGTGGTTTTTTTGTGACCTTGAATCAGCGGCGAAGATGCTCGCAAAAGAATTTTTGGTTTTTGAGTAAAATGCCAGTTCTTGGCATGACTTTTGCAGAGAAATATACGCTCTGAGGTTTCTGAAGAAAATGTCACACGATGATCCGTGATTCGCGATATTTTGATTTTCATCTTCCGTATTTCTGTTAGATTACATTTCGATGTAATCTGATCGATGAGACAGCGTTACCTATGAAAACATTCCCCACTCATAAAACACAAACCGGGTTGCGGCCGTTGCCGAGCGAACGAGTATCGCTCTTGCTGGCCTGTTGTTTCCTTCCATCATTTTCGCTAGCGGACTCTTTTGTTCCGACAAGCGAAAGGGCGGCAGGAAATTCGCATTGGGTATTGCCAAGCAGTGATCGGCAGGCCACTGAGGTGCTGCAGGCCAGTGCTGATTTACGGATGCACCATGCTCTCAACCTCACGAACAAAGTCACTCCTGCAGCGGGGTCGTCTGGCCATGGCCAGATCTCTACCTGCGCTGTATCACTCGAGCTCTTTCCTTACGGAGGGAGCTTATCTAACGATGTTGATCTCTTGAGCGCGCCGGAAGCCGACTCCGTAGGCCATGCGAAACGAACGATCGAGTATGCCATCGATCTCGTTTCGAACACAGAGACTGTTACGATCCGTTCCCGTGTTTTTTGGGATGTTGATCTGAGTGGACAGAGAGACCGATCTCTCGCCATCCGTGGCTCGGTGACTACGATTCGGCTCTACGAGGTCGCTGAACCAGCAACGGATCGAGATGAATTCACCGTGGGCGCCGTGAACTTGAACCACAATACATGGGAAATGATCTTGATGGACGAGTATGTCACCGACACGACCGATGCATCGCAAGGCAGCGAGTGGTCGGCTAACTCATCTTACGCTATGACGTCCTCGGCCTATCAGATCATCAGCGGCGCTCTTTCAGATGCATGCGACGGCTTTCACACCATGGACGCGTTTGGTCTTCCACTGCTGGGCCTTGCGGCTCCGCAGTGAATCCGCCTGATGACTGACATCGGTTGCAGCGCGCCATGAGCTGTGTTTTTTGGATAGGATATAAATGGCTCATCAGAGCATCGATTTCCTTGCAATCTCATTCCTATCAAATGATGGTAAAAAAACGATTGCGACTCATCATACGATGTATGTGAAATTCATACGAGCTCTACTATATCGCTCTCTGTTGCGCTGAGCAGTAGAGGGGTGCCGTGCTACTGGGCAGGAAGTGCTTTTTCCAACTCCTTGAGCGATCCAAAGCGCTGCTTGCCCGGAAGTTTCCAGAGGTGCTTCGCTTGATCGAGGTGCTTGGAGTAGATGTCGCGTGGCAGGCAGGAGTGCACACGGCAGAGCGCGGCGCTTCGGCCGACGCAGACACCCATCATACCGATCGTGTTCATCACGCGGATGGTGCCCAAAGCATCGCGATCCACGCTGATGTTGCGACCGGCCATGAATAGATTCGGCACGTTGCGCGAGTAGAAGCAGCGGTAGGGAATCGGGTAGCCGATGCGTTTGTCGATGGCGTGGCGGTGGATGGCTTTCGAAATGTAGGGATGTTCCGGATTGCCTTGGATGTATTTTTTCTCGGGAATATGGAGATCGATGGACCATGTGGTCAGGACACAGCCATCGGGGAAAATGGTTTTGTCCTTTTCGATATTTTTTCCGTCAAGGATGACATCGCCGAGCAATTGTTGCGTTTCCCTGGTGCCGCCGACATAAGCGAGCCACGACATTTCGGCATTCGCGTGTTGTTGTGGATCGCGCGCGCTGTGGGCACCGTAGTTTTTCATGGCACTGAAGGCGCTGTAGGCGGAGATGAGGTTCCAATCGCGTGTGATTTCCAGTTCTTCGATGGGGTGACGGTCATATCCGCTCTCCCAGAACCATTCTGCATGGCCGCGGCGGGGATGGGGAAAATCTTTTTCTGTGAGAGAAAGCATCCATTTTTGAGGAGGAAAAGCGACGGGTTTTTCGCGGTTTTCCCACATCCACATGTTGCTCATGCCCATGCGACCCTTATCCTCCATGGTGGAATCTGCCTTGGACCACTGGCCGATGAATCCGTGCCCGGTGCAATCCGCAAACAGGACGCCGGAGATTTTTTTGTTCTTTCCTTTTTCCACCTCAAGCACATTGACCGCGCTGATGGCGCCATTTTTCATATCGAGTCCGTAGGCGTGGTGCCCGAGAAACAAGGTGATGTTCTTCTCTGCGCGGACGATGGTCTCTTTTTTCTCGTCTTCAAATTGTTCGGCAGGCGCGGGCGAGGCCTTGGCGTCATCTTGGAACTCGTTGACGATATCGGAGAGGGCATACTCGCTGGGTGGCGTATCGCCCTTGGCCCAGACGCGAACTTCTGACGAGCCATTGCCGCCTAGCACCATGCGGTTTTGAATCAATGCCACCTTCGCCCCGAGCCGAGCCGCAGAAATGGCAGCTCCCATGCCGCCGTAGCCACCACCCACCACTACGAGGTCATACGTTCCTGCATCTTCGATGGGAGCAGGCGCACCTAACATTTTCCAAGAAGAACGATCTTGTAACAGGCATTTTTCGGGTGGGATGAAAGCATCTTCATTGCTGAAAAGAATGGCGTCCACACGACCATCGAAACCAGTCAAGTCCGTGAGTTTCAGCTCTGCTGGGCCTTTTTTCAAATCTACCTTGCCGGCCCTCACCCAGGACCAAGCTGTGTTTCCTTGGCCTAAGACAGTGCCGAGATCCTTGCCGTCGACCGAAACCGAAAAAGTGCCCGCGCTATCGTTGCGCTCGAGGCGCTTGGTCCAGTCGATCGTGCGGACCCAGACCTGATAGTTCCCATCGCTGGGCACGCTGACGGACGTGGTGGCATCGGCCACTGGCTTGCCCATGCCGTGTGCGATCAAATAAGGTGAGCCCATCGTTTCGATGAACTGCGTGTCTACCATCCAGCCGCCTTTTTGGGAAAATTGTTCTGCTTCCACCAAAAACGAGTCAGCGTGGGCGATGGAAAATACGGCACATGCCAGAGAGGAAAAAAGAATGGGCTTCATGATCATTCACTAACGACCAAAGCCTTGTAGATCTTACGGTAAAAGACGTCATGATTGGCAAAAAGAGCCGATGACGATCGCCGAGCAGGCTCAGCCTTTACGCCAAACACAGGGCGATCTGCTCGCCAGGGCCGTGCACGCCTTCGATCAGGATGCCTTCCACGTCCGCCGTTTTCGAGGGCCCCGTCGCCCAGATGATGTTGGGAGCGTCTCCCAACGCGACAATCGCTTCAGGTATGGTCCGGTGAATCGATGTTTCGATCAAAACCGCAATGTGTGTCCATGGCGACAGAGCGGCGAGGCGATCCGAGGTGTGATCGTCATCGAGAATCAGAGAGCCGGACTCAGCGATCGCCCCTGTGGCACGAGTGATGCCGAACTGATAGCGGTCGTATTGGTCGCGATCGTATACCGTTTCCACCGTCAATCCCGCTTCGGTTAATCCCTTGCCCACCGCATCCCAGAGAACTGGATCGCAGTAGCCGCAGATCTGTTCTGTGCTTTGCAGAAAAGTTACGAGTTCAGCCAAGGAGCGCATGGTTTTGCCATTAACGGCACGAAAATTCCGCGAAAAAATTTCCCACAAGTCCGTTCCCTCTAGGCGCCGTGCCGAGTGAAGATCACTGACATCATACGAGGGGTATTCCGCTTTATCGGCTATCCCTTGGGTTGCTTGTTTCACTTTGGCCAAAATGGTCTCGCGCGACATGGTTGGTATGTAGCACAGCGAGGGACCGATGACAAGAGCGCGCATCTCGATATGTCAGAATGCGACCACAGGGATCGCTCACTGGGAGATCGTCTCGCCTATGCCAAGATGGGCTTCACGATGTGTCCGGCGATGTCGGTCAGGCGGAAATAGCGACCTTGGAATTTATAGACGAGCTTTTCGTGATCCACTCCCATCAGGTGCAGCATAGTGGCGTGAAGATCGTGCACATGCACCGCTCCATCGAGGATGTTGTAGCCATACTCATCGGTGAGGCCATGGGAGATGCCTCCCTTGATGCCAGCTCCGGCGAGCCAAATGCTAAAGCAGCGCGGGTGGTGATCCCTACCGTAGTGATTTCCACTCATTTTCCCTTGGCAATATGCGGTTCGACCGAACTCACCACCCCATACGACTAGTGTGTCATCGAGAAGCCCGCGACGTTTCAGATCCATCACCAATGCGGCAGAGGCCTGGTCCGTTTGTTTGCATTGTCGCGAAATGCCCCCCACCACATCGCCATGCTGATCCCATCCTTGATGAAACAACTGCACAAAACGGACATCGCGCTCAATCAGACGACGAGCTAACAAACAATTCGCGGCATAGGTTCCAGGCGTTTTCGAGTCAGGTCCGTATAGAGCGAACGTTTCCTCACTCTCATCGGAAAGATCGGTGGCATCCGGCACGCTGGTCTGCATGCGAAACGCCATCTCTGCCTGAGCGATGCGTGCATTGATTTCCGGATCCAGCTCCTGCGCGGCTTGGTCCATGTTGAGTTTGCCCAAGGCATCGAGCATGCTGCGGCGCACATGCGGCGAGACACCCTCTGGGTTGGTTAGATAAAGCACCGGCTCTTTGCCAGAACGGAACTGCACTCCCTGATGCTCGCTGGGTAGAAAGCCCGATCCCCACAAACGGGTGTAGAGCGGCTGATCGCGACTGGCATTTTTCGATACCAGCACGATGAAGCCTGGGAGATTCTGATTTAAGCTACCGAGACCATACGAAGCCCAGGCTCCCATCGACGGGCGTCCTGGAATTTGACTGCCAGAGCAGAAAAAGGTGATCGCTGGATCGTGATTGATCGCTTCCGTATGCATGCTGCGGATCACGCAAATCTCATCGGCGATCTTTTGAGTGTGCGGCAGAATGTCGCTGATAGAGGTGCCGCATTTTCCGCTTCGCGTAAACTTTGCAAACGAGCCGGCCATGGGTAGGAGGCTCTGATTGCCGCTCATAGTGGAGAGGCGTTGATTGCCGATGACCGACTTCGGCAACGCCTTGCCATGCCCCTCTCGCAGCACGGTTTTGTCATCGAAGGTCTCTAGGTGTGATGGCCCGCCCGCCTGAAACAGATAGATCACTCGCTTCACCTTCGCGAAATGATGCGGCGCGCCGAGAATGCCAGCGGTGGATGCGGAGGCTTGTCCCGTTCCAAACAGTTGAGCCATCGCCATCGCTCCCAGCCCCAGTCCTGTGCTGCCAAGGAAATGTCGCCGCGTCTGCAGCATCAGTTGATCATAGGTGGGGAGTGGTTGTTTCATAAGGGAAGAGAGTGTTGCCGCATGATTCTCTGGGGGCAGTCTATCATGGTTCCTCGCAAATGCATCGTAAGCAGGGAAAATACGGTGTCATCAGGCTCGGCATTTCATCAAAAATGATCATGCTACGAATGCACGATTCGCATTTTTCATGGTGGAGATGTTTGTGCGAGAAGACAAAACATGCTTGATGAAAGAACTTTCAGATGTTACTAATCGTTTTCGTTAGCCAGAGCGCCACATTCACCAATGTTGCAATCGTCACCATCCGATGAATATGAAATCACTCGTGTTACCCACCATTTTGTTCGTCGCCGCGCTGTTGCTGCCTTCGTGCAGTTATCACTATGACAGGGTGACATTCGATCGAGTCGGCAGAATGCCAGCTGGTAAAAAAACGATTCCGTACATCGCGATTGATACCAACGATACTCTGGGATCATGGGGAGGCGAAGTGAAGAGTATCAAGCCTTACAACGTGTTGGCACTCTACGTTGATTACACCTTCCGTATCGCTTCTGCCGAGTTCACGAAGGTAACAGTGACCTATGCTGATGGCTCGGTGGACCCCGGAATCGCAGCGCTCAAGCTGCCCATGCGCGTTGGCCTCAGTGTCTATGAAGTGCGCAAGCCCACATCCAGCGGCACTGAGGTGGTTGCGGATTCACGAAGATTGGAAGCCCTTTTCCCCGGTGTCATCACGCGCGACGAACCCTTTTCTTTGTTGATTGAGGGGAAATTCATCAAAGACAATGGCGCGGTGATTCCCTTCAAGATCAAAGAAAAATACCATATTTCACGGGATAAAAGAAAAGAAGGCTGGGTAGAATACCTGAACCACTGCTAATGCCGCCCTTGTTCTCGTTATTCTCGTTCCGACACACAACCATTTATGAAAACGAAGTTCCCCTTTTCCGCATCGGTTTTTTTGTTAACCGCCACCGTCTTGTTGCTGCCTTCGTGCCAGGTGAAATATGACACCGTGACGTTCCAATCAGCCGGCTCTATGCCCGCTGTTGCGACACCCATCCCCGATATCGACATCGATACTAACGTGACCGCAGGAATGTTCGGAGGCGCGGTCAAGAGTCACAAGCCCTACGATATTCAATCAGGCACCTTTCATGATGCTCTCGATTTCGCTGAGTTCACGAAAGTGATTGTGACGTATGCCGATGGCACCGTGGATCCCGGATCCGCCGCGCTGAAACTGCCCATGCGCGTGGCACATCGAATTTATGAATCCCCTAACAGCATGGCGGGCGGAGCCGTTGTGGTGACCAAGTCGAGACTCATCCAAGCGGAATTTCCCCGCGCTGTCAGCCGCGATGAATCCTTCACACTCGAAATGGAGGGCAGCTTCACCAAAGACGACGGCACGGTAATCCCTTTCAAAATTAAAGAGAAATACAACATATCGCGTGATAAAAGATCGGAATCGTGGGCGGATTTCGTCAGTGGGTGCTAAGAAGATAGCGAAGACCGCGCTGCAGCAATCATCAAAAGAACATCATAGCAAAAAAAGCATAGGCCAGTCCGCCGCAGAATCCGAGTAGAGAGCATACCGCGCCAATCTGATACACGCGGAAATGCTGTTTCGAGCCCCAGAACCAGCGGAAATGAAAAAACATACCAATGCTCATGTAGGCAACAGCAGAGGCTTGCGCCGCTTCGCCACGGACGGTCATGCCGCCTCCTCGGCGACCAGGCCAATACGCCACTTGATCCATCCAAGCATGGACCGAAAAATATCCGATCACACAGGGAACCAGGATGCCGAGTAACACCATAGTGAATCGGCTTCCCGGTGGGGGATAGTCAAAGTTGAACAGATCGAAGGACATGGTGAGTTCTTATTCTTTGGAGCGGACTAAAGTCGGCGCTGCAAGGTCAGTAGGGCGCTATCGATGAGGTCGAGGGCGGTGGTAAAAGTACTATCAACATAGTAGAGGCCCCAGGTTTCTTTGCCGTTTTCATCGTCGGGCTCGCGTTTGGGGTAGCCGCGTTGGTCTAACAACTGATAGGTGCGCGGCAGGGTGTTGTCGATCTCCACGGAATAGACCAAGGATGCTTGGTTGTCGCCGGGTTGATTGATCTCTAAGAACAAACTGTAAGGCGTGGCATCTTCTTTGGATGCGGTGGGGAGGATGTAGTCGGCCGGATCGAAGGAGCCATTGGGCGTGGGCGAGGTGACGGCGTCGATGGGATTTTTTTCCGCCTCGGCTTTGGCTTTTTCCCAGCCTGCGTGTTTAAAGTTCCAGTAAGGTGTTTCGTTCGGGTCGGCGGGGGCGAGCAGGGTCTTGATGTGATAGCCGCCTTGGTTTTCCAGCCAGATGCTGACGATGGGCGGCGGGGTGGCATCATAGGCGGGGCCGGTTTTGACATCGAGCCGCATTTTGTAGTCGGGCGAGGGGCTGTAGTGAAAGACCATCTGATCCTGGCGCATGTCGAAGCGTTCCATTGCCGGGCCGAGATTGCCGCTGAGCGAGAGGATTTGTTTGATGGGCGCGGGCTGCCACCAGAAAAGAGCGGTGAGTAGGGTCGTGAAGGCGAGCGTGGACCACAAGGTTTTGCTACGCAAATAGCTCGACAGCGGGCGGCTGTTATTGGTGATGTGGAGGATGATCAGGGCGATGAACACAAAGCCCATCAGGGAGTGCAGGCCGATGATGCCTAACGAAAAAGGCTGGACAAACGCAAGCACGCCGGTGAGAGCGAGCACGAGAAAGCTCAGGGCGGTGAGCAAAGAAACGCTACGCCTTTTGAGTGTATCGAGCTGGGGATTTTTTTTGTTAGACATCGCCTGGGATGATGGCGCCGTGGGTACGGAGGAGATCGTGAATTTCCTTAAGCGGTACTTCGAGTGGGGTGGTGTTTGATTTTACGGCGAGCGCGGCGGCGGCTCCGGCGGCCTGGCCCATGCCCATGCAGGAGGATTGTACCCGCAGTCCGGAGTTCGCGAGGCGATCACTGCTGACGCTGCGCCCGGCGACGATGATATTACGGCTGCCTTTAGGGATGAGGGCGCGCAGGGGCACGGTGGGGATGATGCCAGGCTTGAGCGGCTCGGGCTTGATGCCGTTTTTGGTGTGGAGGTCGATGGGGTAAAACGCGTAGCAGATGGCGTCGTCGAATTTTTTTCCAGTGCGGTAGTCATTCACGGTGATGAGTGTCTCGCCCTGGATACGATAGGATTCGCGGAAGCCGGTTTCGGGTTGCAGGTGCATGAGGCGCTGGCCTTTTTTGCGCAGTTCGGCGAGGATGGATTTGCGGCCTGTAAGGTTGGCGGCGGTGACGGTACGGGAGTTGGTGGAGTCCGCACCGTGGACGTAGAGTCGATGGATTTGATTGCGCCCAGGCTCGTGCGCCTTGCCCATCATGTAGAGGAAGGAGCCAGGCTGGCGCTCGTCCTCGCGCAGGCGCGGTAGGCCTAACAGACCGACGACTTCCGCGCCGCCGGTGCAGTCGATGAGTTGCTTGCACAGCACGCGTCGCTTGGTGCCGAAGCCGATGCAATCGACTTGCCAGCCATGCTCGGTTTTCGTGACTGCTTGAGGAAACTCGTAGTAGGCGATCTGGACACCGGCTTTTTCGCATTTTTCCTCGGCTAGGATCGCGTAGAGAAACTGATTGATGAAAACCTGGTTATGGAAGTGGCGCTGCGGGACTTTGGAAAAGTCGGGCAAGGAGCCGCTATCGAGCTCGACACTTTCTTTCACCAACTCCCAACCGATGCCGGCGATGACTTGTTTGCCCCAGGCATCGAAGAGTCCGGGATACGCGACGCCGCCTGTGGTCATCGTGCCGCCGAGTTGCGCACCGCGCTCGATGAGCAATGTTTTCGCGCCTGCGCGCGCGGCTTGGATCGCGGCGATGTGCCCCGCGGTGCCGCCACCGACGACGAGCACGTCGATCTCTTGCGTGATCTCGGGATCAGCGCTCTGGGCAGCGGGCTGCGCGGTGACTTCCGCAGTGGAGGCAATACTCAGCCCCAGCGTGCCTAAGAGCGAGTGCTGGAGGAAATTTCTGCGGCTGTGTTTTTCCGGCGTGTTCATGGTTTGGATGGATGGGAACGTTTTTCCGGTGGCCTATCTTGCAACACACGAGGTTTTACATCGCGCACACCCGGAAGTTTTTTCAGGGAAGAAATGCCATCGGTGCCGACCACGCAGGCGGCGGTGGCGAGAGGGTCGCTGCGTTTGCCGTGATCCGCGATGACGGTGACGGCGATGCGGTGCGTCAGGCCGAGGCCAGTGGCGGGATCGAGAATGTGCGAGTAGGTGACGCCTTCGATTTTCACTGATTGATGGAGATCGCCGGAGGTAGAAACGGCACAGTTCGCCAGCGTGAGGATTTCATCCGGTTTGGCGGGATCGAAGGTTTGCACGGCGACATTCCAGCCCGCACGGTCGGTCGGTCCATCACCGAGGCGGATATCGCCTCCTGCGGTGATCATCGTGCGGGGAAATCCGGCGGTGATCATGGAGTCGAGCATGAGATCGGCGGCGTAGCCTTTTGCGATGCCACCGAGATCGAAGGCCATGTTTTTTTTGAGGAGAGTGATGCTGCGCGTTTGTGGATCGAGCGTGTAATGCTGCCAACCGACGGACTCCTGCGCGCGCCGCAGCGTTTCGGCATCGGGCAAACGCATGCTGTCGCGCGTAGTGCGCCACAGTTTGGTTAGCGGGCCGAGGGTGGGATCGAAGGCGCCGTTTGTCGCTTCCGCCAATGTGCGCGAGTGATCTAACAAGTCGTAGAGCAAGGGTGACAGCGTAATCGGCGAGTGAGGCGTTTTTTGGCCGAGCTGGGAAAGTTCGCTATCGGGCAGGTAATCCGAGGCGACTTGGTTGACCTCCTCGCCGCGCGCAAAGGCGGCCTTGGCGGCCTTGGCGGCGGCGGAGCGATCCTCGGCGTAGCACACCACCGAAAAACGAGTGCCCATGAGCGGGCGTTCAAACGTGAACTTTTCCGCTGCTACAACCGCGGTGGACAAGAGCAGAGAAAGAAATGAAACGCGAATCGGCATCATGGAATAGCAAAGCGGGAAACCTTGTTCCTTCGCGAGGCTTCCTGTCAAGAACGTTGCAGCGTGGCATCAGTGGATCAGTGCAAGTCTGAGAAGTCCTTATGGCGGCAGAGGATGAGCGAGTGGTTCACGAATTCGGAGTTTTCGACTTGACAAAATAGTTAAAATAACTATTTTAACTCAAATGAGCATTACATACATCACATCCCACAGTCCCTGTCCCCGTCTGCAAGAACTCCCCACGGTCACAGCCACGCAGTTGAAGCAATCGACCGCCGATGTGCTCGATCAAGTCAGTGCCGGTAACCCCGTCGCCATCACCCGCCACGACAAAGCCCGCGCCGTCCTCCTTTCCGTGGAGCAATACAACGACTTGATCGCTGGGGAAAGCAGCTTGCTTGCCGAACTGAAAACGGAATACCGCACGATGCTGGATGAAATGCAGTCGCCGGAGCAGAAGGAGGCGGCGATTCGTGCGTTCAACGCCACCTCCGAAGAGCTGGGTGCTGCCGCCGTGAAAGGAGCACAACAACACGATGCGCAAATGCCATGAACCATCCTCCTCATCTATATGTGCTGGCCGGAGTCAATGGAGCGGGTAAATCCAGCATCGGCGAAACGATTTTTAGCGCTAAAGGATCCGCAGTTTTCAACCCCGATACCATCGCACACAAGATCCGCGCTCTGCACCCTGACATCTCCGCTGCGCAAGCCAACGGCCATGCCTGGCAAATGGGCAAGGAATTGTTAGAAGAAGCCAGCGCGCAGAAACGCGACTACCGTTTCGAGACCACGCTGGGCGGACGAAGCATTGCGCGGTTGTTACAAACAGCCGCGCGCGAGGGTCATCTGCTATACATGTGGTTCTGCGGATTGGAAAGTCCCGAGCTGCACCTGCGTCGCGTGCGTTCCCGCGTCAGCCGCGGAGGTCACGACATCCCCGAGGAAAAAATCCGCGAGCGCTGGAACAGCAGTCGCGAGAATCTCATCCGCCTGCTGCCCTACCTCCACCACCTGCGTCTCTATGACAACTCGATCGAGGCCGATCCCGCCAACGGCGAAGCCCCCCGTCCGCGACTTCTGTTAGAGTTAAAATCACGCAAAATCACCGCCCCCGCCGATCTCTCGAACGCGCCCGAATGGGCCCAGCCCATCATCGCAGCCGCCATTCATCTGCACCGCGCGAGCTGAGTCTAACGATTCGTGATCACCGCGTCCGAGGTGAGCAGAGTCGAGCAAAGGATGGTGAGTGCCGCGCGATGGGCGTCCTCGGCCCCGCACACGGACTTGGCGGCGGCAGGGTCTTTTTGATAGATGTCTTTTTGCGCCGCATACAGTTCCTCCATCGCCTGCCGCTCAGCGGGGCGGGGTGCGCGACTGGTAAGAATCAGAAAGGCGTGCTTCGCTTGAGCGGCGGGGCTTTCCGTTTGCTCTTTGATGCAGCGATCCGCCAGCTTGCGCGCGCATTCGAAAAAACTCAAATCGTTGAGGAAAATCAGCGGCTGCAAGGGCGTGTTCGTGCTGAGTCGGCGTGGTTGACAAATTTCCCGACTGCCGGCATCGAGCGTGACCATCATCGGCGGTGGTGCCGTGCGTTTGATGAAACTGTAGAGACTGCGGCGATAGAGTCCTTCGCCCTTGTCGGGAGTGTAGTCGCCGCCCGAGGCACCCGCCTCCGACCACACGCCGGCGGGTTGCCATGGCTTCACGCTGGGGCCGCCGATTTTTTCCACCAGCAACCCGGCAGCATAGAGCGCCTGATCGCGGATGGCCTCGCCAGAAAGCCGGTAACTCGGACCGCGGGCAAGCAGGAGATTTTTCGGATCGCGCTCGAGTTTTTCTTTGGTCAGGGCGGAGGATTGCCGGAAGGTCTGGCTCATGACGATGCGCTTGAGCAGTTTTTTCACATCCCAGCCGGATTCGATGAAATCGCGCGACAGCGTGTCTAACAATTCTTGGTGCGTGGGCGCATCGCCTTGCAGGCCGAAGTTCTCCTGCGTGGGCACAATGCCATTGCCAAAGCACATCATCCAGAAGCGATTAACGGTGACACGTGAGACTAACGGATTTTGCGGATGTGTGGTCCATTTCGCCAGTCCGAGACGGTTTTTCGGCAATGAGGGATCGAAGGCCATGACAGCCGAGGGCGGAGCGGGCTGCACTGGTTTCGTTAGATCGGGAGAGGCGTAGTCGCCGCGGGTCAGCACATGATACGGGATGGGTGTCTTGGTTTCTTCCATGCACATGATCAGCGGGATGTGCTCAAGGTATTGATCGTGCAATTGTTGCGTGGCATTCGTCATCGCCAGACGGGCGGCGGCGAGATCGGGATCAACATGGGCGAGGTAGTATTCCCTGACGCGCGCCTTGGCGCTGACGTCACCTTGTTTGGCTTGTTGGAAAACGGCATCCGCTGGGTGTCCCGCAAGCTCTGCCACTTCCACAGGTGTAAGTGCACGACGGAAGATCGAGAGGTCGTCGATTTTTCCTTGGGCAAAGCCGCGGTCATCGCGCGGACGCGCGGCGAGGCGGAAGGTTTGCGCGACGATGTTTTTATCGAGATGATCACGCAACACGACGGTTTTTGCCAATTGGCCATCATAGTAGAGCTTGAGGCCGTCGGCGCGCGAGGTGCCATCGTAGGTAACAGTGACCTGCACCCATTTGCCGACAGGAAATGGTTCGGTCGTTTCGATCGAAACCGCACAGCCTGGCCAGATATGGATGCAGCTCCAGCGCAGCTTACCTTTTTCTAACAGAAGTTCATAACCAGATGCATCGGCCGATTGCGAATACATGGCGGGACCGCTGTGCAAAATCACGGCACGTTCTTTGGGCTCGGGGCAATAGAGACGCAGGGAGATGCTGAGGGCATGGTGTCGCGTGATGCCTTGCAAGCGATCCAACTGCAAGGTCGTGTCACCATCGAACTCTAGCGCCTGTGCGACGGCGCCAGGCACAGCTTGATACCCCGCTCCGATCAAGCTAGCCGCGCTCGTGCCCGGAATGCTATTTGCCGTTTTGTTTCCCTCCACGGAGTCGAGAGGATAGTGAGCTGTAGCAGGTGGAAGTACGAGGCTAGCCGTGGCGGTCAGCCACGAATCGAAGTTAGCATCGCGCGTGCCAAGAAGATCCTGATAGGTTTTGCGCGCGGCATCGAGTGCGGCCTGGCGCTTGGCTACCTCGGCAGGATGATGTGGCTCCATCAGACGCATCGAAGGCGGCGGCGCGGAGGTGCCGATGGAGTAGGGATAGAGACCTGTTTCATCGATTTGCCCGAACATCGATGCCATACTGTAATAATCCGTTTGCGGAATCGGATCGTATTTGTGATCGTGGCACTTTGAGCACTCCATCGTCAGTCCGAGAAACGCGGTGCCATAGGTGTGCACGCGATCAGAAACATTTTCCATACGGAACTCCTCAGCGATGGAGCCGCCTTCTTCGGTCTGGCGGTGGAGGCGATTGAACATCGTGGCCAGGCGCTGTTCTTGCGTGGGATTTGGCAATAAATCTCCGGCGATCTGCCAAGTAGCGAATTGATCGAAGGGAAGATTTTCTTGGAAGGCCTTGATCACCCAGTCGCGCCACGGCCAGACAAAGCAGGCTTTGTCGCTTTGGTAGCCATAGGTGTCGGCAAAGCGTGCCACATCGAGCCAGTCCTGCGCAAGGCGCTCGCCATAACGCGGCGATGCCAGTAGTGCATCGATGCGTTTTTCGTAAGCATCTGCCGAGGTATCGGCGAGAAAGGCCTGCACTTCAGCGGGCGATGGCGGTAAGCCGGTGAGTGTGAGGGAAGCGCGACGGAGAAGCGTCGCGGGATCTGCTGGTGGGTTCGGAGCCAGTCCCTTTTCTTCCATTTTGGCAAGGGTGAAACGATCAATGTCGTCCTTGCTCCATGCTTCGTTTTTCACGAGGGGAGCTTGATGCTTTTGCGGTGCGACGAAGGCCCAGTGCGGCTGGTATTCTGCACCCTGCTCGATCCAGCGTTCGAGAATCGCACGCTCTTCTTCAGTGAGTGGGCGATTCAGTTTGTGCGGCGGCATGATGTCATCAGGATCGTGACTACGCATCCGTGCTACCATTTCGCTACTCTTCCCATCTCCGGGCACGATGGCGCGTTTGCCGCTTTCCAGTTCCATTGTCGCGCCCTCGAAAGTATCGAGACGCAACCCCGCCTCACGCCCTTTGTTTCCGTCGGGTCCGTGACAGCCGAAGCAGCGATCCGATAGAATCGGTCGCACATGGCGGTTGAAGTCGATGGTGTCAGGCAAGTGATTCACGAGAGCCGTCGATGATGAGGAATGGGTTTCCTTTTCCGCAGTCGCTGTTGCCGCGGGGCGTGAATCGCAGCTAACAAGGCAAAACGCAGCGAGAAGCGGAGCGCGCCAATACGTGGAAACGATCAGGGTATTCAGTCGTATCATAGGGATTCAATAGGTGACTTGCATACGTCGCATCAGCCTAGGAATTATCAAGAAATCGGCGCTAGAAAACAGCATGCGGTTGTGTCATCTTACTTGTCCACACATGAGTCACACGGATCACACACCCGAACTTCTATCGCCGGCCGGCAACTGGGATTGCGCGCGCGCGGCCGTGGCTCACGGGGCGGATGCGATTTTTTTCGGTTTGTCGCGTTTCAATGCTCGACTGCGCGCGGACAACTTCACCGAGAAGGATCTGCCGGAGTTGATGAAATTTCTCCACCGCCACGGCGTGAAGGGCTTCGTGACGATGAATACGCTGATTTTCCCTTCGGAAATCGCAGATGCCGCACGGCAACTGCTGTGGCTGGAGGCCTCCAAGGTGGATGCCATCATCGTGCAGGATCTCGGACTGGCAAAACTCGCCCACACGATCGCACCGAAGCTCGCCTTGCATGCTTCGACACAAATGACGATCACCTCGCCTGAGGGACTCGCTTTTATCGAGTCGTTGTTTCCTCTCGAACGCGCAGTTCTGGCACGAGAACTCTCGGTAAAAGAGCTGCATCGTTTTTCACGAGCCACCATCGAGGCGCATGCGCCGTTGGAGGTATTTGTGCATGGGGCCCTGTGCGTGGCTTACTCAGGTCAATGTCTCACCAGCGAAAGCTTGGGGCAGCGCTCAGCGAATCGCGGCGAATGCGCGCAGGCCTGCCGCATGCCGTATGATCTCATCGTCGATGGCGTGCAGCAGACGATGGGTGAAGTGCGCTATCTACTCTCGCCGCAAGACCTCGCCGCTGTAGATTTGATTCCCGAATTGGTCCGCGCGGGAGTCAAGTCCTTCAAGATTGAGGGTCGACTGAAATCGCCGGAATACGTCGCCGCAGTGACGCGTGTTTACCGCAAAGCACTCGATGCCGCGATGGCGGAAAAATCGGCGGCGATCAGTGATCACGACCGTTATGCGTTAGAGATGACCTTTTCGCGCGGACTCTCCACTGGTTGGCTTGCGGGAACGAATCACCCGTATCTCACCCATGGCAAGTTTGGCAAAAAACGTGGTGCCTTGCTCGGTGAAATCGTTGCGCTCGGCAGTGGCTGGATCGAACTCGCACAAACGCATCCGCTGCCCTTGCAAGCGGGCGATGGCGTGGTGTTCGATGCCGGAGAAGATCGCAACCACGAACAGGGTGGACGGATTTGGAAGATCGAAAACAAACGCATCTATTTTCACAAAACCTTTTCCCCGCTCGATTGGGAACGCATTTGCATCGGCCATCAAGTCTGGAAAACATCCGACCCGAAACTCGAAACCGAATTGCGCAAGTCGTGGCAACAAGCAAAATTACAGCCGATCCTAACACCGCTGCATTTTACCGTCCGTGGTGCGCCGGGCGAGTCACTCACGATTTCTTGCAACGGTCACAGCGCAACATCCACGCAGGTGATGGGAGTGGCGGAAAAACATCCACTCAGCACCGAGACCCTGGAAGCACAGCTTTCGCGGCTCGGCGATACCGATTATCAACTGGCTTCGCTCGACAATCAATTAACGGGAAATTGCCACATCGCTGTTTCTGAACTGAATCGCTTGCGTCGGCAACTGGTGCACGCGCTCGATGAAGCGCGCGAAGAGCCCGTGCCCGTTCTCGGCACCACGCCCGATTTCACCATCTTGCTGCCACGGGATAGTCGTGAGCCAGCGAGTGCCTTGCCGCAGCTGTCTTGTCTTTGTCGCACGATGGATCAACTCGATGCCGCGATGGAGGCCGGTGTGGAAACCATCTGCTGCGACTTCGAAGACCCCCGACGCTACAAAGAAGCTGTCGCAGTTTGTCCGAAAGTTTTCGTCGCCACCCCGCGCATCCTTAAGCCTGGCGAGGATGGATACCTGAAACTCATCGAACGCAGTGGCACCCAGGGCGTGCTCATCCGCAACCTCGCTGCGCTTCAATACTATAAACATAGTAGTTTGAGGCAGCTCGGTGATTTTTCCCTCAATGTCGCGAACCCACTCACCGCACAATTACTCAGCGAGCACAGTTCGCTCGAGCGCATGACGATTTCCTATGATCTCAACATTAGCCAGGTTCTGGATCTGCTAGCCAGCACACCACCAGCTTGGTTAGAGCTGACGCTGCACCAGCATATGCCGATGTTTCACATGGAGCATTGTGTCTTTTGCACTTTCCTGTCCTCCGGTACCGACTACAAAAACTGCGGTCGCCCCTGCGAAACGCATGTGGTGCATTTGCGTGATCGCATCGGCCAGCTCCATCGTCTCAGTGCTGATGTCGGTTGTCGTAATACCTTGTTCAACGGCCGCGCGCAGACGGGCGCGCGTTTCCTGCCTTCATTGCTTGGTGCCGGGCTGCGGCATTTCCGTGTCGAGTTATTAGCCGAGACTCGTGCCGAATCGCTGCATACCCTTTCTCTGTATCGCGATCTCCTCACGGGCCACTGCAGCCCTGCCGCTCTGCAGCAGGAGCTGGAAGTTACGGAAAAACTTGGCGTGACCGAAGGCACTCTGCGCGAGTGATCCATGCGGAAAACCCAAGGCATCCCCATAGGCGAGGCCTTAGAGAAAAGGGTGCCTCGTTTTACGCTAGACCGTGGTATTCTTGAATCGATCGGACGCCGAGTTCGTTTTTCTGTAAGGACCGGATGCCACGCACGCTGGCCTCGGCAGCGGCTAGGTTGGTCGCGTAGGAAATCTTGTTGGCGATAGCACCAGCGCGGATTTGGATTTCATCGGCGCGGGATTCGTGACTGCTGGGGGTGTTGATGACGAAATGAATCTCGTTATTTTTCATCATGTCCACGCAGTGTGGGCGCGCGCCTTCGAGAATTTTGTAAACGCGCACGCTGGGGATGCCTTCTTTTTGTAGCAGCTGATGTGTGCCGCCGGTCGAGAAAATGGTGAAGCCCATGGCGGCGAGGTCACGGGCGATGGGAACGGTGCGTGGTTTGTCGCGATCGCTGACGGAGATGAAGACGTTGCCTTTGGTCGGCAGTGGATTGAAGGCGCTCATCTGCGCTTTGGCGTAGGCCATGCCGGAGTCGGCATCAATGCCCATCACTTCTCCTGTCGATTTCATTTCGGGACCTAACACAATATCGATGCCGGGGAAGCGGTTCCAGGGGAACACGGCTTCTTTGACGTTGAAGTGCGTGGGGATGATGCGCTTGGTGAAACCCAGTTCTTGCAAGGTCTTGCCGACCATGATTTTCGCGGCGAGTTTCGCCAGCGGTACGCCGATGGCTTTGGAAACGAAGGGCACGGTGCGCGAGGCGCGCGGGTTGACCTCGATGACGTAAAGCTCGTTGTCCTTCACCGCGAATTGGATGTTCATCAGTCCTTTGACATTGAGTTCTTTGGCGAGGTTGACTGCGGCCGTTTCGATTTTTTCTTGAATCTCCGCATTCAGCGAAAAAGCGGGGATCATACAGGCGGAGTCCCCAGAGTGAATGCCTGCCTGTTCAATGTGCTCCATAATCGCACCTACTATGGCAGTCGTACCATCGGCGATGCAATCGACGTCCACTTCGGTCGCATTGTCGAGGAAGCGATCGACCAGCACGGGGCGCTCGGGCGATGCGGTGACAGCTTCGCGCATGTAGCGGTCTAGCTCGGCATCATTGTAAACGATCATCATTGCACGACCGCCCAGCACGAAGGAAGGACGAACCAGCACCGGATAACCGATGCGGTTGGCGATGACGATGGCTTGCTCGGCAGATACAGCAGTCCCGGCTTCTGCTTGTTTAAGCCCGATTTTATCAAGTAGTGCGGAGAAGTGCTTGCGGTCCTCGGCGAGCTCGATGGACTCCGGCGATGTTCCAATGATAGGCACGCCGTGGCGTTTCAAATCGGCGGCGAGGTTGAGTGGGGTCTGACCACCGAACTGGACGATGACGCCATCGGGTTTTTCCTGATCGCAGATGTTGAGCACATCTTCTAAGGTGAGAGGCTCGAAGAAAAGCTTGTCCGAGGTATCGTAGTCGGTCGAAACCGTTTCAGGGTTCGAGTTGACCATGATGGTTTCATAGCCCAGCTCTTTCAGCGCGAAAGAAGCGTGAACACAGCAGTAGTCGAATTCGATGCCTTGGCCGATTCTGTTAGGGCCACCGCCGAGGATGATGATTTTCTTTTTGTCCGACTGACGAGCTTCGTTTTCCTCGCCATACGAGGAGTAGAAATACGGGGTATAGGCCTCAAATTCGGCGGCGCAGGTATCGACGAGTCGATAGGTTGGCACGATACCGGCAGCCTTGCGTTCGGCGCGGACGACATCCTCTTTCACGCCGCGAGCTTTGGCGATTTGGCGATCCGAGAAACCGAGTTTTTTGGCGCGTTTCAGTGGTAGATCCTTGAGTGCCATGCCTTCCTTGGCGATTTCTTCGAGGTGGCGCAGGAACCAAGGATCGATCGCGGTGAGGTCGAAAATTTCTTCGACGCTATAACCGGCGACGAATGCGGTTTGCAGCCAGAAAATGCGCTCTGCATTGGGCACGCGGAGTTTGCGTTCGATTTCCTCGCGTGTCGGTGCCTGTGGTTCCTTTGTGTCGAAGCCGAAACCCCAGCGCCCTGTCTCTAACGAACGAAGGCATTTCTGCATCGACTCCTTGAAAGTCCGGCCAATGGCCATGGCCTCGCCGACCGACTTCATCGAAGTCGTCAATACGGGATTCGCGGTAGGGAATTTTTCGAAGGTGAAACGTGGGATTTTAGTGACGACGTAGTCTATGGTGGGCTCGAAGGAGGCGGGAGTTTCGCGGGTGATATCGTTGCGGATTTCATCGAGCGAGTAGCCGACTGCCAGTTTCGCCGCGATTTTTGCAATGGGGAATCCAGTGGCTTTGGAAGCGAGTGCCGAGGAGCGGGAAACGCGGGGGTTCATCTCGATGACGATCATGCGTCCGGTGGTGGGATCGGTGGCAAACTGGATGTTGGAACCACCCGTCTCCACGCCGATCTCGCGGATCACGGCGAAGGAGGCATCGCGCATGATTTGATACTCGCGATCGCTGAGCGTTTGAATGGGTGCTACGGTGATCGAGTCACCGGTGTGGACACCCATCGGATCGAGGTTCTCGATCGAACAAATGACCACGCAGTTATCGGCATGGTCGCGCATGACTTCCATTTCAAATTCTTTCCAACCGAGGAGCGATTCCTCGACGAGCACCTCGCTGACGGGAGAGAGATCGAGACCGCGGGTGATGATTTCCTCAAACTCATCGCGGTTGTAGGCGATGCCACCACCCTGGCCGCCGAGCGTGAAAGCGGGGCGGATGATGAGCGGAAAACGTCCGATCATTTCGGCGATCGTGCGCGCTTCTTCCATCGTGTGGGCGGTGCCGGATTGCGGCACATCGAGGCCGATTTTAAGCATCGCATCCTTGAAACGTTGGCGGTCCTCGCCTTTGTCGATGGCATCGGCATTCGCCCCGATCATACGCACGCCGTGTTTGTCGAGAGCGCCTGATTTGAAGAGCGACATCGAAGTATTGAGTGCCGTTTGACCGCCGAGTGTGGGCAAGAGTGCGTCTGGTTTTTCGCGTATGATGATTTTTTCGACGACTTCTGGGGTGATTGGCTCGATATAGGTGCGGAAGGCGAATTCCGGGTCCGTCATGATGGTGGCCGGATTCGAGTTCACCAATACGACTTGGTATCCCTCCTCGCGCAATGCTTTACAGGCTTGCACTCCCGAGTAGTCAAATTCGCAACCTTGACCGATAACAATCGGACCGGAGCCGATAACGAGAATTTTCTTGATGGAAGTGTCTTTGGGCATAAGCGGGCGTGTCGGGTGTAAACTCGCAGGGATTTGGCAGTTACCAGCGGATTTGTAAAGGATTGGATGCAGAAATCGCAAATTTTCTTGGTCACGCCTTATCTCAGTGCGTTAGGTAGGAAAAACAGTCATTTCGTGCTCGGCGACCCGGAAATTCCTTGAGAAGCCAGTGAAAAAGCCATCACTCCGCATCGATCCTGAAGGGCAATGAGGCATCGGGGAAGTCTTTGAGAGTGAAATTGACCAGAAAGCCGTATTCATCTCGCGTTCGGTTGTTTCGATGAGTGAGGCCGGCGCTGACAATCCAGTTTTCGTAGTTGCGATGCAGGGTGTATTGCTCGAGCTCGAGAGTGGAGTCATCAAATTCCCACTGGTGCAGCATGCCGACACCCCAATTTTCATTAAATCGATTATAGGCCCTGAAATTGAGTCGATTGGAATCGAGGAGGTAAGGATGCCCGCTCAGAGTTCGTTGTTGGATGGTAAACTCCGTGTCAGGCGATGGCATAAAGCGTAAGCCAGTGGTAAACTCGCTGTATCCGGAACCACTGCTGATGATGGGAAACTGGGTTTGCACATCCACCGCAAGCCAGGGCAGGGGGAGCCAGGTAATGTCGTTGTAAAGATTGGAAAAATCGCGTTGCAGTTCGGGATCCTCCACGTAGCTATCGAGATAGGTGTCCATGAAAAGCCATTGATAACTCGCGCCGTTCCGCTGAGTGACCAAGCGGTTGCGGACACCGAGCCGCACAAGATTCCAGTCATCGAGGTCATCGATGGCCGGAAAGCGACCCACGTTAATGGGCGCCGGGCGCGTCAAGAATGTGATGCGGTCGATGGAAGGATAATCCTGGCCCAACTCACCAGCCGACAGGTAGGACCAATTGGCGTATGGTTGCATGGTGTGTCGCAGGCCATCCACTCCTAGGCTACGGACGCGGATCTCTGGGTAGTCTTTGTAAAATTTTACGGAGGCTTCCATTCCCATGGAGAAAAGGGCGCGGTCGGCGTCTTCTGCCGGTCCCGCAACATGGAAATAACGGCTATAACCGGCACCCATGTGCGGGGTGAGATGCAGCCAATTGCCGAGGGTGAATTGCGTCGATAACTCCTGATACGAGTGAAAGCGCATAAATTGCGGATTGGTGAGTTGCTGATAGAGAGCATCGTAACGTGGGTCTCCCGCTGGGAGGGCGCGAATTTGCTCGATCAGCAGTTGTTCATAGCGTCCGACTTGCGAATACAGGCTGGCGAGTTCCGGGTCATCATCGGGCAGGGTCAGCAAGGGTTCCAGCAAGGTATCGACCGTGGGATCGGCCATGTTTTCTTCTAGCACGCCGAAAGAGGTTTGACCTTCGTGCAGAATGCGTGAGCCGAAGAGAGGGCGACGGATCTGATCGAAGGAAATTTCCGGAGATCTGCTGTCAGCGCGATAAAAATCATTCAACCGCAATCGCGCCATGCCGGTCAGCAGAGAGTCGTCCGTGCGACGTGTCAGGAAGATCGTGTTGTCTGGTTGCTCATTATTCCGATAAAAGCGTGGGTCAAAGTCCTCGAGGAAATGATTGTCACTGAGGAGATGCAGATCATAGTTCAGCGCATAGTCCGCATCAGGATGGAGCGGGTCCTGCCATGAGAGAGGAATCCGATATTGGTATTCTGCGCGATATCGTTCGGGATCGACCGGACCGCGGGGTATGCCTGAGCGGCCGATGCTTGGATCGCTGTCATCCATGAAATACAGCTTAAGCCATCCCAAGTTTGGGTTGTCCTGCACACGAGTGTCAAACAGATCCACACCGGCGCCCACGCCGCGCCGTCCGCGCATGTCGAAGTGCCATCGCGATAGCAACCATGGCTTGTCCGAGCCAAGGAGGCTGTCCTCGTCTCCACCGAGCATGATGCCATAGCTTTGCAGTAAGTAGAGGCCCCAGTTCGTGCGACCACCAGGAAGCATGCGATAGCCGAGTTGCGCGTTGAGCGGTTGACTCAGGTAGGGCAGCCAAAAGACGGGTGTTTCGCCGATGTAGAGTTTCAGATCGTTAAAAACCATCTTATCTCCTGGATACAAGGTAGTGCGATCCGCACGCAGCCAATACGCTGGAGTCTCTACGTCATGCGTGGTGATTCCAGCATCGGTGCCAATGAATACGCGCTCGCCATTCTTGTCTTCCGTCATCTCGAATTGGCCTGATTCGAGGATGATGGGGTCATAGCTCACGCTCAGTCCGGAGGTATTGAGTTTTTTCGATTTGAGATCATAGACGACGCTGTCGCCGCGCTGGATCATCGGACCATGGAAGACACTCACATTGCCGAATAAGGTGTAGGTGCCTGTCTCCAAGTTCAGTTCGGCACGATCCGCAAACACTTCCTGCCCGCTGTTTGTTTTGAGTTCGATAGGACCTGAGACGAGAAATTGTTTCAGATTGCCAGCGACTGGAGTGATTTTCCCCTTGATGGCGATGTCCGCACCCGTGGGCATTTGGGTATTGAGCTCGTGCGCTGACGGCGCAACGAGCTCAGGAATCGTGGGAACGGGAGGAATGTCTACAGGTGCCGGCGGAGTGACCTCATCAGGCGGCAACACAGTGCCATCCTGGGCCGAAACAGTAAGCAAAAGCGACGAAGACCAAATGCACAAAAATCGTAGCATGATTCTCCGCGCATGTTGGCTTTTTCTGCCTCAGATGTAAAGGAAGATTTGCGTTGGGATGATTTCCGATCGACGGTCTCGATCAAGCAGATGGGATTCAGATGCCGTCTTGCATCATCATTTCGTTATCGTCGCGCGGTGCCTTTGGTGCAGGTCGTGGGGACGGCTCACGCGGTGCACCGGGCTCAGGCTTCTGATTTTCCCAATGCTGCCGCCACTCTTGTGGATCGATTTTCAGGTCCTTGCTGACGTCGAGCTTTTCGAACAAATCTTCTTGAGCATCCTCGTTTTGGCTACGCACCATGGGAAATTGCTGAAATTCGGAGAAATCAATTGCATTGTCGGAGTTAGTATCCACCGCTCCGAAACTCCGTGCTGGATTGGGTGTTGTGGGATTACCGGGCGGACGGTCAGGACGTCCCTCTGGCCTGCGTATTCCTTGCCCCGGAGCGGGTCCATCCTCAGGGCTGAGCACGCCATCCTTGTTGCGATCCATGTTGTCGAAAATTTTTCGGCGGCGATCCTCGGGCAACTTGATCACCATCGGCTCCTTTACGAATTCTTCGAACGTGATTTTTTGATCGGAGTTACGATCCATTTCGGCAATACGCGGCAGAGGCCGCCGCTTCATATCGTTGGGCGGGGTGGCACCTGGGTTCGCCGATCCACTCATCGGGATCAGTTCCGTCGCCTCGAGACTTTGGCTGTCGTTTTTGTCGAGGTGAGCAAATAATTTTTCCTGCTTCTCGGCAGGCAGTTGGGAAATGCGAGGCAATTGCACATATTCTTCTTTGGAAAGTTTTTGGTCGCGATTGGTATCAGCTTTTTGCCAAAACTCCAGCGCGCGCATTTTTTCGCGACCTAGTTCCAGCGGGCGAACCTTCCCATTACCGGGTTTTTCCTCAGCATAGGCAGTGATGGTAAGCAGCAGAAACAGGCGGGAGAGTAGGCATTTCATAAGCGGTAGGAAGGTTGCTTAATGTAACGACCGCATTCCGGGAAAGTTGTGTATTTTTCTGAAAATTGTGGCTTTATGATTCGCCGTGCTTGTGCCAGAGTAAGGGCACAGATGCACATACGCGACATTATCCGGCAAAATAAGCCGACCTTTTCTTTCGAGTTTTTCCCTGCTCGCACGGAGGCCAGCGCGGAGGAGCTATACCAAACCATTCGCGATTTGGAGCCGCTGCATCCGTCGTTCGTTTCCATCACTTATGGAGCCGGTGGCGGCACCCGAGAATTGACGCATCAATTGGTTGCGCGAATCAAGGCCACCACGGGGATCCCTCCCATTCCCCACCTTACCTGCGTGGGCCATACCCGTGCTGAAGTGGAACAAATCCTGCAGCGCTATGCCGCCCTGGGCGTTTGTAATATTCTCGCCCTGCGCGGCGATCCACCACGCCAGCAAAACGATTATGACTGGTCTCAGGGCGATTTCCGACAAGCCAGCGACCTTGTCCGATTCATTCGCGAGTTCAATGAATCCGGCCAGCACCCGCTCGGCGGATTCGGTATCGGCGTCGCGGGCTTTCCGGAAGGCCACCCTGCCACGCCGAACCGACTGCTGGAAATGGATCATCTCAAAGCAAAATGCGATGCCGGTGCCGACTATATCTGCACGCAGTTGTTTTTCGATAATCACGACTTTTTTGATTTCCGCGATCGCTGCGCGCTGGCCGGTGTCAATCTCCCTATCATCGCCGGCATCATGCCCGTGACCTCGCTTTCCTCTATGAAACGCATGGCGGAACTGGCGGCTGGTGCGCGATACCCCGCGAAGCTCCTGCGGGCCCTATCACGCGCTCAGGACGATGCCGCCGCCGTGGAAAAAGTGGGCATCCACTATGCGGCGCAGCAGTGCAGCGAATTGCTCGACGGCCACGTGGACGGCCTACATTTCTATACCCTGAACAAAAGCAACGCCACCAAACAGATCTATCAGAGCCTCGGCATCTCCGTGCCCGCTACCACGACGGAATGAGTCGCGCCGCGCGCGCTCAGGGCGCGGACCAGAACAGCGTGAACTCATGCCGATTGTAGGTCAGATGCGTTTGCGCTAGCCATGCTAATCCACCCCGTCGCGCTTGCTCCAGCACCCGATGATGCAAGGCCAGAATTTCCTCCACGCCCGCCGCCTTGTGCGTTTTCAGCGTGAAAATCACCAAGGCCCCCGGGCGCAGCGAGCTGCGTTTGCTCAGGACCATAGCCAGTGCTTCCTCGGCACTGCCATTCATGTCGCAAAGCAAGGCATCGTAGAGCATCCCACGAGGCGGCTGATATGTGAGTGCATTCTCCGCGGCGAATGTCAGCCGCGGGTGCGACGCAATGCGCGCATCGAGCGGTGCACGATCCACCGCCGTTACGGAAAATCCCCGCTCTAACAACTCCGCCGTCATACCTCCAGGACTGGCGCCCAGTTCCAGCCAATGGGTTGTTTCGGGTAGTGCCGGGCCGTGCAGGCGAAGGAAATGCAAGGCCTCCGCCACCTTCGCCCCCGCGCGGCTGATACTGTGCGGTGCTTTGTGGCTGATGTATTTGCTGCCCCCTGCGTAAAATCCCCGACACGACCGCGGCGAGGCGACAGCGCCAAACAAGCCCTCTTTCCCTAACAAAACAAATAGCGTCAGCCCCTCTGGATCCTGCTCCTCTGGGTCCATCCTCGCGCGCGGCGGACAAAATTCCTGCCTCAATCGTTGCTGCAGCTGCGATGCCATTTTTTTATACACTGGGTGCGGCGAACCGGCGAGCAAGGGGCTCACCATCACCTGCTGTAAGGGAACGGTGGCAAACTTGCGCACGAGGGCCGTCACTGCCTTTTCGATGAAATCGATCGTTTTTTCCGGCACACAGGGCCAAGCGTGATCAATCCTCATCTGCCACCGCACAAACAATCCAGCTTCCGCCTGCGCCAGATCGAGCGGGGTGTCGCGGGAAAACAACCAGTATTCCAGCCCGAGACGCTTGGCTGCCGTGATCCCCGGCCGCGCCAGAATCTCTTCATGAAGAGGCGCGAATCCCTCGGATATGCGGATGATTTGCTGCATGCCGCCGCAGAATGCCGTCGATCCCTCACGAATCCAAGCGCGAAAGCAGATCCCTCGCAGACATGAAGCTTTGCTCTCCAGCGATCGATGGATTCGTGGCTCAGGGATTTTCTATCAAACATGAATCAATCTTTTCGATGATCGTGCACGGATCTAAGCCGTGGGGTTGATTTAATCTGTAATATTTTTCAGATCAAATGCGCATTTCGTGATTGCCATGCTCTCCTGGACTCCTTAGTCTCTTCACCCATGCACTTGATCGCACCTGCCTTTGCTCAGATCCAGCTGGCTCTCATCGACTGGATTATCGTGGTTGCATCCATTCTTATATGTTTCGTGCCTGCACTTTTTGTGGGCAAAAAATCATCGGAGAGCACCTCGGAGTTTTTCGCTTCGGGGCAAAGTGTGCCTTGGTGGCTGGCGGGCTTGTCGATGGTGGCGACGACGTTTTCCTCCGACACGCCGAACTGGGTAACCGAGCAGGTGCGCAAGTTCGGTGTCGCCGGAAACTGGCAGTGGTGGGCCTTTGTCCTGACGGGAGTGTCCACCGTGTTTTTCTTTGCGCGTTTGTGGCGTCGGTCTGGTGTGATGACCGACCTAGAATTTTACGAGGCCCGTTATTCCGGTAAGGCGGCCTCACTGGTCCGTGGTTTCCGGGCGGTATACCTCGGATTGTTTTTTAACTGCTTCATAATGGGTATGGTGACGCTGGCCGCTTGCAAGATCGCCAACATCATGTTCGGTATGCCGGCTTGGCAAACCATTTGCATCTGCGGTGTTCTCAACGTTGTATTCGCAGCCCACTCGGGGCTGTGGGGCGTCCTGATTATCGACATGATCCAGTTTTTCATCAAAATGACCGCCGTATTTGCAGCCGCGTATTTCTCGCTAAAAGCTGTGGCGGTAAAAACCGGAGTTGGCGAATCGGCGTTCGCAGGTCTTCACAAGATGGTCGAAGTTCTGGGCTCCCAACAGGTGATCACGGATGGCAAGGGAGTGCCGACAATGAGTGACAAAGCCGATGGTTTAGGCCAACCCATACTCGACATCATGCCGAATTTTGGCATGTCGGAACTGGCACTCATGATCTTCATCGTTCCCATAGCCATCGGTTGGTGGGCGAACTGGTATCCTGGCGCGGAGCCTGGTGGAGGCTCTTACATCGCCCAGCGCATGCTGGCCTCGAAGTCGGAAAAAGACTCCCTCGGCGGCACCTTGTTTTTCAACGTAGCCCACTACGTGCTGCGCCCCTGGCCATGGATCATAACGGGCCTGTGCTCCATCATCATTTTCCCGAATCTCGACTCCATCCGTGCCGCTTTCCCGAATGCTAATCCGGAAATGATCGGCCACGATAGCGCCTTTCCCGCGATGCTACAGTTTCTGCCCGTCGGCTTCATGGGATTGATGGTCGGTGGCCTGATCGCTGCGAACTCCTCCACCATCCTCACTCACCTGAACTGGGGTGCCTCCTACCTCGTTCACGATTTTTATCGTCGCTTTGTGAAACCTGATGCGACCGAGCGCCATTGCGTGCAAGTAGGTCGCATCTGCACCTTGCTGCTCTACGTAGTGGCCGCTATCATCAGCTATTTCATTAATTCCGCACAGGAGGCGTTCCAGATTCTCATCGGCATCGGAGCGGGCACGGGCTTGATCTACATCCTGCGCTGGTTTTGGTGGCGAGTGAATGCTTGGTGCGAGGTGGTTGCCATGATTTCATCATTCATTGCTACCATCGTGTTTTTTATTCTATCGAAAAATGATGTCACCCTAAGCTTCGCGAACACCACCCTGATGACCGTGGGTTTCACGAGCGTCTGCTGGCTTGCCGCTGCCTTTGTTGCACCACAGACGGACCGTTCTGTATTGATCAGCTTTTACAAAAAAGTGCGCCCCTCCGGTCCCGGATGGGGCAGCATTCGCGCGGAAGTGGAATCCGTTGACCCGCAGCCCGAAAACGAAAAGGATAACATGCCTCTTGCCTTTGCCGGATGGATCTCCGGCTGTGTGGTCATTTGGGCATCTTTGTTCTGCATCGGTAAATTCCTCTACGGCCAGATGACGGAAGCATACATTCTCCTCGCCGCCACCATCGTCAGCGGTGTGGCATTGCTGCGCGTGATCAACCGTCTGTGGGTAAAGCCGTAGATTTTTTTAATCAGCCAGAGAGCGGAAATACTTGCAAAGTACCATTTCTCTAGCACTTGCAAAAGTGTTGCGCATCCTGTGCGATTTCCCCGGTGGTTTCACCGTGTGGCGCGCGCTCTTCTGCATCAGCGGTCTTCTTTACGGCAAATTCATCCAGGCCCTCAGCTTCGGCATCCTCGCGGCCATCAGCGGCGAAGACTCGTAATCATAGGCAACCTGCGCCATCAGCGTCGACTGAGCGGTATTCCCGCTCCTCAGCTTTCTTTGCGAAAATTCTTGAATGAAGCGTTGTTTTCATCGCGTAGCATGGGGCGATGAAATCGATTGTTTCTTTGCTTGCCGTCTCCCTGCTGTGTTCTCTGTCCGCCGATGCGGCGGAAAAACTCAAAGCGCTCATTGTGGATGGCCAGAACAACCATGCAGTGTGGCCGAAATCCACAGTGATGATGAAACAATATCTCGAAAAGAGCGGACTTTTCGACGTGGAAGTCGCGCGCACTCGTTTCATTTCCAATTTCCAACGCGAAAAAGACTGGTTGCCCTTGGCCGGTGCGCCCGAGGCGGAGGGCAAAGACAAGCCCGTGCCGGATCCAAGTTTTTCGCCCGACTTCACAAAATACCACATCGTAGTGAGCAATTTCGGCTACGGCGCGGCAGATTGGCCGGAGCAGACGCGGAAAAATCTGGAGGATTATATGAAAAAGGGTGGCGGCTTGGTAGCCGTACACGCGGCGAACAATAGCTGGGCCAATTGGCCTGAGTTCAACAAGATGATCGGTCTGGGCGGCTGGGGCGGACGCAACCAAAAATCAGGACCCTACGTATATTTTGATGCCAATGGTAAGGTCGTCCGTGATGACGGTCCTGGTGGTTGTGGTTCGCACGGCCCACAGCAGGAATTTGTGATTACGATGCGTGACAAAACCCACCCGATCACGAAAGGCTTGCCCGATTTCTGGATGCACAGCAAGGATGAGTGCTACTCCAAGCTGCGCGGTCCCGCCGAAAACATGACCATACTCGCCACGGCGGCCGATACCCCCGAACTGAAAAACGCCGGACGCAACGAGCCCATGCTGATGGTTCTCAGTTATGGTAAGGGTCGTGTTTTCCACACCACTCTAGGGCACGACACGGAGGCGTTTCAGGGCGTCGGTTTCATTGTGACATTCCTTCGCGGCTCCGAGTGGGCAGCGACGGGTAAGGTCACGCAGGAAATCCCGAAAGATTTCCCTGCTGCTGACAAAGCTTCCGCTCGTCATTTCGAGCACAAGAAGTAATGCCACTGCCGCTGGGGTATCACTAACTCCTGACGACACGGGAGGCGTTGTATGGCACGTGAAACGCGTTCATTTTCCAAACTGGTTCGCTCTGCATCCAATCGAGTGATTTGTGCCTTGTCAGTTGCGGAAGGCACCATTACATGTAGGCAATGAATATAACCTTTTGTGGAGCAGCGGGCACAACCACGGGATCGCAGCATTTGTTAGAAGTCAACGGCTCACGCATTCTGCTCGATTGCGGGCTTTACCAAGGACATCGGGAAAAAAGCTATGACATCAATTGCAATTTCCCCTACTTCGAGCCCACAGGCATCGATACCGTAGTTCTCTCGCATGCTCACATCGATCACGCGGGAAACCTGCCGAATCTTTGCCGCAAGGGATTCCGCGGAAACATCTTCGCCACGTTCGCGACGCGGGATCTTTGTCAAATCATGCTCGCCGACTCCGCACGCATTCAGGAAAGCGATGTCGAATGGCTCAACAAGCACAACAAACGCAAGGGCTTGCCTGCGGTGGAGCCGTTGTATTCCGAGCAGGATGCGGAGCGCTGCCTGCGCCAGTTTGTTACCATCAACTATGAGCGCCCCATGCTCATCGCTCCCGGAGTGACCTTGACCTTTCTCGATGCCGGCCACATTCTCGGCAGTGCACAGGTATTGTTAGAGATCGATGATCAAGAAGACGGCAAGCACAAGCGCCTGCTCTTCTCTGGCGATGTAGGCCGTGGCAACAATGACTTGCTCAACGATCCAGCGATCGCGGAAAACATCGATATTCTCATCATGGAAAGTACTTACGGCGGCAGGGAGCATGAAGTTCCCGCCGGTGTTGATGCCCACATCGGCAAGGTCATCAATGAAGCCATCAATCGCAAAGGGAAAATTTTCATCCCCGCCTTCGCCGTGGAACGCACGCAACAGATCCTGTATGTGCTGCATAAATTGTTTGAGCAAAACATCATTCCTGACGTGCCGGTATTCGTGGATAGTCCCCTCGCGGTGAGCGCTACGGAAATTTTCCGCCTCCATCCCGAGGGCTTCAACCACCAAGTCTATGAGGATCTGTTCGAGCGCGAGAATCCCTTCGGTTTCGAAAATCTTACGCTGATCCGTGCGGTGAAGGCGTCGAAGGAACTAAACGAACGGAATGGCACGGCCATCATCATCGCCGCTTCCGGCATGTGTGAGGCAGGACGCATCCTGCACCACTTGAAAAATGGCATTGGCGATCCGAAAAATACCATTCTTTTCGTTGGCTACTGTGCAGAAAATACATTAGGTCGTAAAATACGTGAGGGTGAAAAAGATGTACCCATCCTCGGCGATCGTTATCAGGTGCGGGCTCATATTGAAAAAATTGATAGTTTTTCCGGTCACGCCGATCACTCGGAGTTGTTGGAATACTTTTCCCGCATCACTGGCACCAAGGAACGCGTCTTCCTCGTGCATGGCGAACCCAACGCTGCCCAAGCGCTCAAGGAAGCACTGGATCAAACACACGATGGCAGGACCGAAGTGGCAGTTCAGGGTCGAGAAGTTACCGTCTAACTAGAATTCATCACATGTCAGGATACCGTCATTCCGTTTGTCGTTGGTGCTTCGGTGAAGTGCCGTTAGAGGAGTTGTGCCATGAGGTGAAAAAACTCGGTTATGAATCCATCGAGCTCACCGGTCCCTCGGAGTGGCCGGTGCTGCAGCGCCATGGCCTCACCTGCGCCATCGCCACGTTTCCGCAAAGTCCCGAGGGCATCGGCACCATCGAAAAAGCCTTCAACCGACTGGAACATCACGATATGTTAGAGTCGCTCTATCACGACATGATCCCCCAGGTCTCGGCTGCGGGCATCAAGCAGTTGATCCTTTTTTCCGGAAACCGCGATGGCATGGATGACGCTACCGGCTTGAGAAACTGCGCGCTGGGCATCCGCCGCATTCTGCCTTTCGCCATCGAACACGGAATCACCCTAGTAATGGAACTGCTAAATTCCAAAGTCGATCACCCCGATTACATGTGCGATCACACCGAGTGGGGTGCTGCCTTGGTCGATGAGATCGACTCTCCGCACTTTCGCTTGCTCTACGACATCTATCACATGCAGATCATGGAGGGCGATGTCATTGCCACGATTCGCAAGCATCACAGCCGCATCTCGCACTTCCACACCGCGGGGGTCCCGGGGCGTCATGAACTAGATGATCAGCAAGAGCTCAACTACAAAGCGATCTGCGCCTGCCTCCATGAGGTCGGCTATACTGGCTGGCTTGGTCAGGAGTTTACGCCCCGTCAAAAACCCGGCTTCTCGGCATTACAGTCCGCCATCGAACTGTGCCGCTGATCCCATCGCTTGCGAAGTCAAAATCTTGACACACTCGGCGCTGGGCAGCGGGAGGAGAATTCGCTAGCATGCGCCCCGTCATGATTCCCGAGCCCATTTTAGAAACACGTGTCTTTGCTCCTGCCACCGTGGCCAATGTGGCCTGCGGCTATGATGTGCTGGGCTTTGCCATCGATTCACCCGGCGATGAAGTCGTCGTCCGCCATTCCAATAAACCAGGCCTGCGCATCACGACCATCACCGGCGATCACGGGAAGCTGCCGAAAGATCCGGAAAAAAATACCGCGGGTGTGGCAGCGCTGGATTTTCTCCGACATCTTGGGATGCTCGATCGCGGCATTGAGATGGAAATTCACAAAAAAATGCCTTTTGGCTCGGGTCTTGGCTCATCGGCAGCCTCGTCCGTGGCAGGGGTGTATGCGGTCAATCGCCTGATCGGCGAGCCACTCACGAAAAAACAATTGTTGCCGTTCGCGATGGCGGGTGAGGCTAGCGCTGACGGTGCATGGCACGCCGATAATGTGGCACCTTGTTTGCTCGGCGGCATCGTTTTTATCCGCTCGAATGAAGAACTGGACATCGCTCAAATTCCCGTGCCGAAAAATCTCTGGGCCGCTGTCGTGCATCCAGACATTGAAATTCTCACGAAAGTCGCGCGCGAAATTCTCCCCCAGGACATCCCCCTCGCTAATGCCACGCAGCAAATCGGAAACCTCGGTGGGTTGTTGTGCGGTCTAATCCAGGAAGACTACGGCCTCATCTCGCGCTCGATCCACGATGTCATCGCTGAGCCGCGTCGCCAGAAACTCATCCCAGAATTTTACAAAGCCAAACGTGCGGCTCTCTCAGCCGGCGCCCTCGGATTCTCGATCTCCGGCGCAGGCCCCTCCGTCTTCGCGCTGTGTGAGGGCGAACAAAGCGCGCGCAAGGTTGGCGACGCCATAGCCAAGGTCTTCGCCGACGTGCCACTCTCCCATCAAATCCACGTCTCGCAAATCAACCCCCGCGGCGTGCATGTCATCGACGAAAAAATCAACGCGTAATCCGCCGTGTGGTATCACTCGACTCAACAATCTGATCAGAAAGTCCCGCTCAAGGAAGCCATCCTGCGCTCCTTACCAGCCGACAACGGCCTCTACATGCCGCAGGAAATCCGCCCACTACCGGACGATTTCTGGCAGCGGTGGCGCGAGATGAGCTTTGCAGAAATCGGCACTCACGTCGCTGAGGCGTTTTTCGGCGATGACGTTCCCGCCGACGAGTTGCGCAGAATGGTTGAAGAGACCCTGTGCTTTGACACCCCACTCGTCCAGCTCGCCCAGGATGATTTTGTGTTAGAGTTGTTTCATGGTCCGACGCTGGCGTTCAAAGACTTCGGCGCGCGCTTTATGGCTCGGCTCATGGCCTACTTGACGCGCGAGGACGGTCGCGAACTGACAGTGTTGGTGGCGACTTCTGGCGATACCGGCGGCGCCGTGGCCTCCGCCTTCTATCAGGTGCCCGGCACGCGCGTGATCATCCTTTTTCCCAAGGGCAAGGTCTCGCCACTTCAGGAAAAACAACTGACGACACTTGGTCACAACATCACGGCGATCGAGATCGATGGCACCTTCGATGACTGCCAGCGCTTGGTGAAATCCGCCTTTCTCGATGCCCGCCTCTCTCACGATCTCAATCTCACCTCCGCCAACTCGATCAATCTCGCACGTCTCGTCCCACAGAGTTTCTACTATTTCCATAGTAGCCGCATGTTGCCTGAGGGCGTTGATCCGACCTTTGTCGTACCCTCGGGAAATTTCGGCAATCTCACCGCCGGCTTGCTCGCCCAACGTCTTGGTTTGCGGGTGAAGAAATGGATTGCTGCGACCAATTGCAACGACGTGGTGCCCGCTTACCTGCACAGCGGTCTATACCAAACGCGGCCGAGCGTCGCTACTCTATCGAACGCAATGGACGTGGGCGCGCCATCGAACTTTGTGCGTATGCAGTATCTTTTCGGCGATGACTGGCAGCACATGGCTTGGCAGATCGAGGGCTTTTCCTTCAATGACGAGCAAACCCGCGCCGCGATCCGCGAGGTGAAAGCGCTCTTTCAATACGAGATTGATCCGCACGGTGCGGTAGGCTGGCTGGCGGCGAAAAAATGGCGCTCTCACAATCCCGGTCATCCGACGATTGTGTTAGAGACTGCGCATCCAGCAAAATTCCTGGAAGTGATGGAAGCGGAACTGGGCAAGGGTAGCATTTTGATTCCCGAGCGCCTCGCCTGCCTCGCGGACCGCTGCAGCCAAGCGCATGAGCTCGGCAAGGATGAGTCCTCTTTTCACGCATGGCTGCGGAGCTAAGCCGCAGCCCATGGCTGTGCCAATCTGAGAATCACAGGCTCTTCAGATAAGCCGTGATGTCGGCGATGGCCTGCGGTGTGAGTCCCAGGTTTGCGGGATCATACATCAGGGATTTTTCCATCAGCTTCATCGAGGCAATGCGCGATTTCGCGATCGACTGCGTCTGACCGCCCACGCATTTGACGAGAACAGGGTCGGCATCGCTGAGCACCATGCCGACGATAGTGATGCCGTCTTTCGTTTTGATCTCCGTGCCCTCGTAGCCGTGGGAAACTTCCGCGCTCGGGTTTGCGATTGCATGGATGATGACATCTGCGGGTTGCTGACGGCCGAAGGTGGTGAGGTCGGGGCCGTAATCGATCCCTTGTTCGCCGACTTTGTGGCACATGTAGCAGGAGGCGATGGCCGCTTTGCCACGCTCTTTATCTCCGGCGAGTTTCGCTATTTCTGCTGTGCTGGGGAGCTTCGGTGCATTAGCGGGAACGGCGGGCATTTCCACAGAAACCAACTTCACGTTCGCGGGGTCCTGTCCCATCGACTTCAGGATGGCATCGAGATTGTGCGATTTCCACAGATTGCCTTTGCGGTTGTTGATCCACCATTTAGCGAGATCCTTGTGCACAAAGCCCTCGGTGTTGGCGATCTGGATCATCGCGCCGGAAGCGGTAGGACTGGCATTGAAGCCGAGGGCGGTGAGCATGAGTTTCGACTGCTCGGGACTGGTGCTGGCGGCGAGCGCGCGGAGTTTGAGATCGGCCACGGCTTGGTTCGGATGCAAACGCCAGGCGATCCAGGCAAAGGCATCACTCCACTGATCACCCGCGCCTTGTTTCATCATGTTGCGAGCAGCTTCGTAGACGGCAGCTTCTTTGTTTGTCGAGCCGAGACCCAGGGCTTCGAGGTAGGCGCGGTCTTTGCCATCGAACTGCGCAGCGATTTGTGCCAGTAAGGACACGCTTGCTGCGGATGGAACATCGCGCAGCATCAGTGCGACTTCGCGGCGCACCATCGGAGCAGGGTCCTTGACCATTTTTTCGGCGAGCTTCATGGTATTGAAACCAGCGGCGCGCAAGGCGCGGAGTGCGACGAGGCGCTGGCGAGGGTCTTTGGCGGAGAGAATCTGACTGACGATCTCCTGCCCTTGGTCGCCCATCTGTGCGAGCAACCAGACGGCGCGCGCGGCGATGTAAGGATTGCTGTCCTTGAGCAAAGCTGCGACGGCGGGAATGGCTTTGGCTCCTTGCGCCTTGAGGCGGGTGAAGCCGCTATTGCGCACATTCACGGTCGGGCTTCTCAGCGCGGCGATCTGGCCTGCGGTGGTGGTGAGGTCGATCTGAGGGATGACGGACTTGAACCCTTTCGGCGCAATACGGTAGATCGTTCCGTAGAGACCTTTGTCACCTGTGCCGTGGCCGCCTACGCGGGGATCAAACCAGTCGGCGACATAAAGCGCGCCATCGGGGCCGACGGTCACATCACTGGGACGGAAGCGGGTTTTCAGTTCGTTATTGTTGCGACCGATAAAATCAGAACCCGCAAATTCCCCTTCTTTGTTAGATGTGAGAAAGTCGATACGCTTCAACTGGAAACCCGCGCCATCGGGCACCGGCAGGTAGCCGAAGACGACATTTTTTCCAGCCTCGCAAGCGAGCAGGAGTCCCTGCCATTTGTCACCGAGTGCGCCGTTTTCATAAAACGCCACACCCGTCGGTGAGCCGCCGCCATACACATCGCCGGAGGGCATGGTGCCGGGGTCTTCTTGTCGCCATTCCGCGGTAGGAGTGTCCTGCCCTGGGCGCTTGTCCGCACCCCAGCTGCGCTGACCATCGGCCGAGGAAAATCCGGCATTACCACCCTCGATGATCTCCGCCACACGGCAGGCGGGTGGATCGTCGTTGTCGCTCTGGAACATGTCGCCGAAAGAAGTGAGCGCCTGTTCGTAAGAATTGCGGTAATTGTGGCCGACGATGCGAGCATTCGTGCCGTCGGGATTCATACGCACGGAAAAGCCACCGACCCAGACATTCCCATCATCGCTGCGTTGCCCAGCGATGCTACGAGTATCAGAATACCAAGTGCCGCCGCCGCTTTGGTAGTAGCTGCTCCCGATGCGGAAAGTCTTGCCGGTTTTGTCGGTGAAAATACCGCCGCAGTTACCATTGTTAAAGTTCCACTGACCGTCCGGGCCTGCTGTCACGCTGTGCAGGCTGTGGTCATGTTGGCGCGCGTTGAAGCCGGTGAGCAGCACTTCTTTTTTATCCACGGCGGAGTCGAATTTGCGGTCGCCATTCACATCTGTGTAAACGATCAAATCGGGCGGCTGGGAGACAATCACTTTGTTGTCTAGCACAGCCACACCGAGGGGAGATTCTAGATTTTTGTCCTGAGTAAAAACATGGTTTGCGTCCGCGACACCATCAGCATCCGTGTCTTCCAAGATGACGATACGATCTCCTTCCGCGCGGGGGATTGAGCGGCGGTAGTTGGCGCCCTCGGCAACGTAGAGTCGACCATCCTTATCGAAGTCGATATTGGTTGGATTATACAACTGTGGCGTCGTGGCCCAGATGGTGATTTCCAACTCTTGGTCCGCGAGGGTGAAACGATCCTCCGGCACCAAAGCGGCCTGCACTTCTTCGCTGGGGGATGGTTTTTGCGAATAAACGGCAAATTTTACACTGGAATCTCGTCTGCTTCCTTGCTGAAAGGCGCCGCCGTCATCGATGCCTACCTTGGCAGTGAACGCGACCACACCCGCGGGGAGATCGAACGCAATCGTCGATGCCGCATGTGTGCCGATACCCTTGAGGAAGGTTTTTTTATCGATGACCAAGGCCGTGCCGTTGACGTTTTTGCCGATCTTGGATTGCCCCCAACCGGACTCCGCGGAGCGCCATTTCAGCTCGGTAAGGTCTTTTTTCGAACCATCAGACATGATCAGGGTTGGTTCAATCCAATCGGCCCAATCGCTATTGTTATCACCGGCATCTTCGACGACCAAATAGAGTTCCTTCGCGCCTTTGAGCGATGCCTTGATTTCCTCCAAGCGCTTGCCTTTAGGAGTCATCACAGCCGTGGTAACGAGCGCAGATCCTGATGCAGCGGAAGTTTTTTTTGCTGTCTCGCGCGCGGCATCGATCACCGCCTTGCCGCTCTGGCTGGTTTTCGGAAACTTCGCCTCGCGCTCGGTCTGGATGGGGGCGGGAGTAAACTCTTTGAATTCTCCGGGCTGGACCAGCTTGAGTCGCACTTCCTTGCCTTTGGCATCAAGGTTGGCATTGAGCTCGTCTTCCGTGAGAGGCTGGGAGGGCACGCCATCCTTCGGCACCTCGAGACCAGCGGTCCAGACAATCGCGTTGAGCACAATCTTGCGGAAATTGTCGATGGACCAATTGCGATGGTAATGTCCGCCGGTGAAGCCCACGCCGCGGCCGCCGTCCTTGCGTTCGATGCCCCACATCAGCGTCTGGGGTTTGCCGATGCCATCGACGCCGTATTGGTTCCACAAATTGATGTAGGCTTTCATCCGCGCGCGTTCCGGCGTAGCGGTGACGAGATCCATTACCTTGGCACGATCGGGAATGAATCGCATGTTATAGTAAAACTCATCCAGCGCCTCGGTCAAAGAGCCGACGCCATGGGACACAGGATGATTAGGCAAGACCTTAAGATCCGCGACCCAATGCGGGTTCACCGAATAGTCCGTCTCAAACGCCCCGCCGATCCACGGACGATAGTATTTTTCTCCCTGAGCGGCATCTGGATGCACGGCGTAGTGCATGAACATCAGACCGACACCGCTTTTGGCGAGTTGATCGACTTTATCCCATCCCTTTCCTACCACGCTGGTGCCATCGGCGTAAATGACCAAGCCCTTGATGCCAGTAAGCACGCTTTCATCCTTTGGCCAGCCTTGGACTACGGTGGCTTCGATATCGAGTTTGCTTTCGTTCAGTGCTTTGGCTAGCAATTGGCATCCGGCATGGAACTCGTGCTCACCCGGACCGTGGCTGCGGCCACCAGCGAGAAACACGATTTTCCGCGCCGCCCACGTGGGACCTGTCAACAAGACAGCAATACCTAAAACTGAAACGCGGAGGAAAGTGGAAGGTTTAAAACGGAACATAACTTGATTCGATACGTGAGGTGGGCAAGATTCTTATCAGCCAAAACTCCAGCGCGCAAGCCACCAGTCCGAGGTCGGGTGATGCGGGAAACGGTGGGTCGGTAGCTGGCATCGCAGCTGGGGAGCAAGCGCGCGAATGGAGGCAGAGAGAGGAGTTTGTATTCATGGCAATATCCGCCTTTCTCTTGCCAGACTACGTCATGGGGAAATGACTTGTGTGATGCCATTGTTTTACGCAAGGTCGCGCCATGGCGAACACTGTCAGAACGAGATTCGCCCCATCACCGACGGGGTATTTGCATGTGGGTGGCGCGCGCACAGCGCTATTTTGTTGGCTTTATGCTCGTAAGCATGGCGGACAATTCATTTTGCGAATTGAGGACACCGATGAAGCACGAAATACGGATGCGGCGAAGCAAGCGATTTTTGATGGCATGCATTGGCTGGGGCTAGACTGGGACGAAGGACCGAATGTGGGTGGTCCTTTTGGTCCCTACTATCAAAGCGAGCGAAATGGCATTTATGATCGCTACTTTGAAAAGCTCGTCGCGACGAACCGTGTCTACGAAAGCGAGGGAGCGTGGCGTTTCCGTTTCGACCGCAAGCCCGTGACCATGCATGATCTGGTCTGCGGCGAGGTCACGATTGATTATCGCGATGAATCGAACACGCCGGACATGGTGGTGAAGAGATCCGACGGCTCCTATGTATTTCATTTCGTGAATGTCGTGGATGATCTGGAAATGGGGATCACACACGTGATTCGCGGCGAGGACCATTTGATGAATACACCGAAGCACTTGCAACTCATCGAGGCACTGGGCGGGGTGGCACCAGCTTACGCGCACATCCCTCTGATCCAGAATCCCAATGGATCGAAAATGTCGAAACGCGACCAAGGCGCGGCGGTGGGTGATTATCCCGAAAAAGGTTTCATCGCCCCAGCACTCGTGAATTTTCTCGCGTTATTAGGATGGTCATCGAAGACGGAAGAGGAAATTTTTGCGTTAGATGAGCTAACCCAGCGGTTCAGTCTCGAGGCGGTGAATCGTTCGCCAGCGCGATTCGATGCGGAGAAATGCGCGTGGGTCAACCAGCAGCACCTAGCGCGTATGAGTGCGGAAGATTTTGCTGCCGCGGCGCGACCCTATGTGGAGAAACAATCGTTAGATCCAGGGCCGCAGTTTGTCGCGGTGGCACTTGCGGTTCAGGAAAAGGTGCGTTTGCTCACCGAGGTGCCGGAAGCCGTGCGTTTTTTGTTAGATGAGGACTGTGAACTGGATGCGGCAGCACTGGATAAAATCAAGGCGAACGGCAATGGAGCATCGGTCCTCGCCGCCCTGCATGAAGCGCTTTCGCAGGTGGGGGAATGGACGGCCGAGACTACCAAATCGGCGATTGCCGCTGCGGCGACATCGCTGGGAATCAAGGCCGGCCAGCTGATGTTTCCCCTACGTGTGGCTCTCTCGGGCAAGGCAGGCGGCCCGGATCTCGGAGTGATTCTTACGCTTCTCGGGCGGGATCGCAGTTTGCGACGGATCGAACAGTTGCGTCGGAGTTTGTTATGAATACGGACGTCTATCAACTGAAAGACTTGGCGTCACGCGATGGATTGGACGCCTTTCACGACAAGCCCGCGATCCTTGCCGTGATCGGCTGCCCTGTTGCGCACTCGGCCTCGCCAGCGATGCATCAGCCGGCGCTGGATGCGTGCGGGATTGACGGACGTTACATCAAATTGGAAGTGCCCGTGGGGCGGGTGATGGAAGCCCTACAGCACTTAAACGAGCTTGGATTCGTGGGAGCAAACGTGACAGTTCCGCACAAATTCGCTGCGCTGGATGCTTGTCACAAAGTGGACGAAGCGGCACGTCAGATTGGCGCGGTGAATACGATTCGTTTTGTCGAGGGCGAGATCCACGGCTGGAATACCGATGGTCCGGGATTTGCACGCGCGATCGAAGAAGAATTTGCCTCCCGTCTTCCGGGGATGCGCGTGATGATTGTGGGAGCCGGAGGAGGAGCCGGGCAGGCCATCGCCACGCAATGTGCGATCGATGGCGCGCAGCGCGTGATTTTGGTTAACCGCACGTTGGAAAAAATTAGGTCCTTAGCGACGGTGTTGGAGCGGCGTTTCAGCTCGACACAATTTCATTGCATCGGACTGGACGATCCGCAGCTTTGTGGAGTCGCACGGCAATGCCAGTTGCTCATCAATACCAGCTCCGTGGGATTGCGACCAGATGACTCCTCACCTGTAAATGCATCGTGTTTTTCACCTCATCATTGGGTATACGACACCATCTACAAGCCGCCGTTGACGCAATTTTTGCGCGATGCCGTCAAGCAGGGGGCGACCGTGGCGAATGGATTCTCGATGTTGCTGCACCAGGGTGTGCTAGCCTATGACATATGGTATCCGGGACGTGCGCCCTTGGACATCATGCGAGCGGGGTTACGGAGTGTCAGTTAGTATCACGCCGGGGTCATCCACACCCAGCCAATGGCAAGCAACTACTTCCACGAGTGAGAAAACTTTTTGATCGTTTTTGATGGATCGGCGGATTTTCACCCGAACCCGCGCGGTATTGGGAGGATCGGTCTGGGGGAAAATCGATCCCATGAGTGGCTGATTGTTTTTCCGTGCCTCCAATGCCGCTGTAAGAAAACGACCCTCTCGACTTTTACGATCGACCCAAAAATCCGTGGTTTGTACCCCCAGTGGACCACCACGCAACATAGAAGGCTCGTAAAAAACGACGCTCATTTGCAAATTCGAGTATGTTTGATCCGCGAGTCGCTCGCGCACCAGCATGCGGAAGATTCCCTCATCTTCGCCATCCGCGCTCTGAAACACGGACCAAGGAAGCGTCGAGCTTTTGGCGTAGCTTTCCCAATCCACAACCCAGCGATCCTCTTCCTTCGCGAAGGCGACTTCCAGCATACGCCCGCGGTCATCTTTCCAGATGCTCTCGATCATGGTTAGTCCAGCTGGCCGGATGATATGGTAATCGGCGAACTGGACGGATTCCGGCTTGAACAAGGAAGCCTTGGGGCCATCGTTGAAAATGATCGAGGCCAACCGAGGGCGCTGCCGGCAATACTGGGCGAGCGTTTCTGGGGCATTTGTCTCAAGCAAAAGTGTCATCGTCTCTCGCATGGAGGGGAAAGCTTGTTGGAAAAGATCTATATTTTCACTTGTCAATGAAGCCTGCTCCGTAATGGCTGGGTCGGAAGTGTTGGTAGCAGTGTCGTTGACAGCTGGCGATGGACTGAATTTCCACTTGATCAGGCCCGCGACAAGGATGAGTGCGATAAACCAGCCGATCATGAATTTCAGCAAAGGGTAGGACTTTTTCCGTTTGCGTTCGCTGCTCTTGCGCGACGTAGCAGAGCCTTCTTTGCCCACACTTTTTGTGCCGATGCGCACAAGATTTCCTTGAGCGGGAGCATCCGCAGTGAGGTTCGGGCTGAACTCCTTGCGCACTGAGGCGGACGACGCCTCCACGGTGTGAACGTTGATTTTTTTCCGGGACGGGATGGGCGTGCGCTCACAAGAGGGACACAGCGCACCCTTTGCGGCCTTGAACACCTCTCCGCATTTGCCGCAATGATGCCAGCTTGTGTTTTCTTGACTCACCGCGCGCAGCTTAGGGCATAACCCAGTCCTTGTGAAGCATCTCTGTGATGAAAAAGCGATTTTGTGAGTTCACGTCATGGGTTCGGCGCATTTTTATGGTGGCGCGCACAGAGAAAATGGCATCGAGCAGCAAGGAATCTCTCTGGAGCAAGTCGTTGATGCTTTGGTGTTCGGGAGAATCGCGCCGGACGTAGCCCCAGACGATCGTATCCTCGCTCAGGGTGGTGATTTTATAGGATTCATAGTCGCTCTCGGGCAGCGTCGGCAAGTAGTAGGGAGAAGGCGAAAGAATGATCCGCATGGCGAGCGGGTGAGTGGTGGGCAGCTTGGCCAGCGTGCTCAAGCGCGCTTCACCCAGTTCCATCGTCGCCTCCCAATCGAGCCGTAGCTTGTCCCCTTGTTTCACAAAAAAAGCGAGCAGGGATCTGCCCTCCGGATGCATGCCCTGCATCCACAGAAAGGCGGTGCCAGATGTTTCATCGATGCCGCTCTGCCATTGGTCGGGATCATCCAGCAATGGCCCCAAATCCCACGGTTTCCAGTGCTTCGCCACGAGCGCCTCGGTGTTGGGTGCCTGACGAATCAGCGGCAGGATTTGCTCCGATTTCGTGGCACTGGCGACTTGTTGCAAAATCTTGATGGCATCCAGCCGCATCTGGTAGGGATTTTGTTGGAATACGGATAGCGATGATTCTTCCTGAAGCGCATCGGGTGAGATGACAATGCCTAGCGGTGCCGCGGTTGTGTCTGTGCGTGTGCGGCGATTCGCTATGGTGATGGCGGTGAACATCAAGGCGATGACAGAGGCCGCAATCAGCCAGACCCAGCGGGATTCACTCCGCGATTGCTGGCGACCCCAAGCGAACTCGCCATGCTTCGCTAGACGATCATCTGGCGCGGCATCGGGATTGACTTCGATGCGTGCAATTTCTTTCTCGATGCCTATGGAAACGGGGTTCAGCTTGACAGGCGCATACGGCGGCAGCGGAGGGAGATCGAACTCCTCCTCATCGCGCGCGCCCGCGGCAGCGATGGCCTGGCGGCGTCGCATTCCTTTGCGAGATGATCCTTTTTTGATCATGTGACTTCAGGCGAAACAGGCGCGGAGAGCCCAAACGCCACTGCATACGGGCTAACTCTCACTCCGAGAGGCAATGGCCACGGATGGTTACTCACGAGTCTCCGCAGGCTCAGGCAAGGGCGAAGATTCTGGTTTTTTGGAATCCAGGGACGAGGGCGGCAGTTCATTCACAGCAGGTGGTGCGATGGGAGGAAGCGGGGCGCCCGTGCCAAGATCGGTGGGAGGGACATCTGTTTGCATGCCCGCAGGCAAGGGACTTGCCGCACCCCCATTCAACGATGGGTCCAACGGCGCAACTACTTGTTGCGACTCCAGCAGGAGAGCGGCGGCAACGTAACCTACTTTGCCATTGTCGAGCTCTACTTTGACAAATGATCCTTCGGATTTGATCACACGCATGGAAGTGCCTGCCGCCAACAGTTCATCCGCATCGGCATTGCCCGTGGGTTTGGTATGGAACAAGGCGGTGGAGTTCGAGGCCGCAGTGACATACTGACCGGCAGTGAAGTTGTAATTTCCCGCCACGGCTGCTGCCGCACGCTGCCGCGCGCCTGGGGTCATCAGGGGATTAAAATCGTCGCTACTAAGCGGTCCGCTGAAGTCTTGACAGCTGATCACGAGCAGGCAACTGCCCCATGCGGAAGCAAACAAAGTGAGTTTCATAGCAGCGGAGACTACACCGCCTCGCTGGCACGCGTCAAGTTTTCCCGCGGAGAAAAATTTCTGGTTTTCTGTGATGTTACGGCTTGCCAGCGAGAGCGGAAGTCGGCAAGATCGCGACATGCGAATTTTCGCCCTTACCGGCGGCATCGCCAGCGGCAAATCCACCGTATGCCGCTTGCTGCGCGAATTGTGCCCTGCCGTTACCATCTTTGACTGCGATGCAGCCACCAGAAGACTTCACAGCAATCCCGCTGTGGTGGAGCAGTGTCGTGCCGTTTTCGGTGATGAAGCCATTTTTGCTCCGAAAAATTGCCTTGATCGTGATTTTTTGCGGAAAAAAGTGTTTGCTGATGACGCCGCGCGCACCCAACTGGAAGCCATCATTCACCCGCTGATCCGGCAGGAGTGCCAGGAAGCTTTGACCCACGCGCAGCAGTCGACCTCTTCTCCTGTCTTCATCGCCGACGTGCCGCTGCTATTTGAAAACGGCTTCGATTTCGGTCAGGAAAAGTCGCTGCTCGTGGCCTCGAGTTTTGACACGCAAGTGCGGCGACTGCGCAATCGCACGCGGCTCGATGATGAAATGATCCACTCGATCATCGCCGCACAAATGCCCGTGGCGCAAAAAATGTTGCTAGCGGATGTGGTGTTCTGGAACGAAGGCCCACTATCGAGTTTGCGCACGCAAATTGCCCGGTTTTTAGAATCACAGGAAATCACCACGGCGGATCACGCTGCGATCCACTCGATGCCCATCGTGCTCCCAGTTTCCATCAATATCAATCAGTTCCGCCAAAAGCCCCTCGCTGAGCTGCACGACATGGCCGATGCCGTTCCCAGCCTCCAGGTAGCTCACGCGACAAAAAGCCAGTTGGTTTACGAATTGTTGCAATTTTATGTGATGGAGGGCGTGGAACTCACTTGCGAAGGAGTTCTGGAGATTGGCAAAGAAAATTATGCCATCCTTCGCGATCCAGCACGAAGCTTCCGCAGTTGCCAGGATGACATCCACGTGCCCATCAATTTCATTCGGGAATACGGCCTGCAATCCGGGCAAATGGTAAAACTCCGCGTGCGTGCGCCGAAGGAAAAGGACAAGTTCCTCACGACCGCTGCCATCTTGGAAATCGAGGGGAAGGATGTGCGCGACTGGCAGCAACCGATCGATTTCGACAAATTGACGCCACTGTTTCCGGATCGCCGCGTTTACCTCGAGGGCCCCGGTGCCGAGTTCTTGAGCGTTCGCTTGGTCGATCTCATCGCCCCGCTCGGTCTCGGTCAGCGTGCCCTGATTGTCGCGCCGCCTCGCGGAGGCAAAACGATCCTGTTAAAGCAACTGGCTAAGGCGATCAAAAACAACCATCCCAGTGCGGAACTGATCGTTCTCCTGCTGGATGAGAGACCGGAAGAGGTCACCGATTTCGAGGAAACGGTGGGCTGCACGGTGTATGCGTCGACCTTTGATGAATCGCCCAAACGACACGCGCAAGTGGCAGACATCGTGCTGGACCGCGCCAAGCGACTGGTGGAACAGGGCAAAGATGTCATCCTGTTGCTCGATTCATTGACTCGCCTCGCCCGCGGTCACAACGCAGCGAACCAGTCGGGCCCGATCGGTTCCGGTGGCGTATCTCCCATCGCACTGCAGAAATCGCGTAAGTTCTTTGGCGCCGCGCGCAATGTCGAGGAAGGTGGCTCGCTGACCATTCTCGCCACGGCTCTGATCGAAACAGAATCCCGCATGGACGATGTGATTTTCGAGGAATTCAAGGGCACCGGTAACATGGAAATCCGCCTGGACCGCGAGCTGGCAGAACGTCGCATTTATCCTGCGATCCATATTCCCCAATCCGGCACGCGAAATGATGATCGATTGTATCATCCAGATGAATTCGCCAAAGTGCTAGACATCCGCCGCCAGCTCGCACAGTTGCCCTACGGGGAAGCCATCGAAACGCTGATGAAAAACCTGAAAGCGACGCAAAACAATGCGGAATTACTGCTGCGCGGGATTCGCTGATTTTGTCAAAAAATAGGTTGCATCCCGCCATGCATCGTATTGACTCATGGCAACCATAGATAGCCCTGTTGCGATGAAAAAACTCTCTCACTTACCGTTATGCTAACCGGCACGTTTCCCGCTATCGCTATCGACTCGGACGAGCAACGCGCCTGCGATTCGTCACCCCAGTGCCCGACCATCGTTCCCATGATCCGATGGGGCTGACTGATTGACCACACAGCGCCGTTGAGCCCAGCCCGGGCGCAGTGGTTTTTTGATTACCGTTACCGCCTCATTTCATGCCGATACTCATTCAAGACTCTCCCAGCCTTCACGATCTCGTCAGCCGCATCGCGCCCACCGCACCTGTCTGCGCAATCGATACCGAGGCCGATAGCTTGCACCGCTACAAGGAATCACTTTGTCTCATTCAACTCTCCGCTGGCGGGGAAAACGTGCTCATTGATCCGCTCGCGATCGGGGACATGAATCCCTTGGCTGAATATCTTTGCTCCTGTGAAGTTTGGATGCACGGCGCGGACTATGACATGACCATGATCCGACGGGAATACGGCAAGCTGCCGCCCGTGGTATGGGACACTCAGATCGGTGCGAGATTGTTAGGCTTGCGTAAATTTGGCCTCTCCGATCTGGTGGAGCACTGGTTTGGCGTAACCTTGCTCAAAACATCTCAAAAAGCCGACTGGGGCAAACGTCCGATGACACCCACGATGCTGGATTATGCCATCAATGACGTTGTGTATCTTTTGCCTATGGGCGAATGCATCGTCGAGGAACTCATCGATAAGGGTCGCTACGAATGGTTTGTGCAAAGCTGTGAGGCCGCGCGGAAAAAAATTCTCGAACGCGATGAAAACCGTGAAGAACTGTGGCGCATCAATGGTAGTGGGCGACTGAGCCCACGGGGCTTGGCCTACCTGCGCGCCCTCTGGCAATGGCGCGATGCCGAAGCCGCTTCTTGGGACAAACCATCCTTCATGGTGGTCAATAACAAGCAGATGATCGAATGGTCGGATCAGTTGTCTCAGGATCAACCCATCGCTTTGCCGCGCCATTTGCAACGCCCGGAGCGCCTCCGCCGTTACGATAAAGCCGTCGCGTCTGCCGCAGCTCTTGCCGAGGAGGAACTGCCGGAAAAAATCCGCGCGCCCCGCCGGAAAAAAGATTCTGCCTTCGAACGCGCCGTGGAGGCTATCATCCAGAAACGCGATGCTGCCGCTTCCTCGCTCGATATCGACCCTTCGCTCCTGATCGCTCGCAGCGTGGCGGAATCGATCGCGGCAGGTGAGGTCGAGGTTCCTGATTGCCTGCTTCCCTGGCAAATCGAACAATTGCGTCTCTGATCGGTGGTCGCGCGCACGCCATGACAGCATCGCGCGATGCTACTCTCTAGCGCGCTTGTGACTGACCCGGGTGTCAAAAATCCCCGCTTTGCAGAGGCAAAATCGCCCGACAATTTGTTGTAAAAATACCCTGCCAAAAGGGGTGAAATTGCTTGCTCTTTCGCCCGAATTTTTCGATACTCTGGCAGATATGTCAGATCCTCTTACCCCTGCGGAAAATACCCCTCCCGGCGTCGATGCCGCGCAACAATACGGCGCCGCTCAAATCGATAAATTGGAGGGCTTGGAAGCTGTTAGAAAACGCCCGGGCATGTATATCGGTGACCCCGATGAGCGAGGTCTGCACCACTGCGTTTTCGAGGTGTTGGACAATTCGATCGACGAGCACCTCGCCGGCTACTGCCAACGCATTAAGGTCACGATCCACATCGATGGCTCCATTTCCGTGAGCGATAACGGCCGCGGCATTCCTGTTGATATCCATCCGAAATTCGGCATCCCCGCCGTCGAGCTCGTGCTGACCAATCTCCACGCCGGTGGCAAGTTCGGTCAGGGAGCTTACAAATACTCCGGAGGCCTCCACGGCGTCGGCGCCAAGTGCGTCAACGCTCTCTCCGATTGGTTCAAGGCGGAAGTCCGCCGCGAAGGCAAGGTCCACATGATCGCCTTCGAGCGCGGTAAGACGACCTCGCCACTCTCGGTCATCGGCGAGGCTCCCATCGATCAAACTGGTACGACGATTACCTTTTTTCCCGATGCCACGATTTTTGTCGATACCATCGTTTTCAATTTCGAGCGGCTCTCCACCCGCCTGCGCGAGCTCGCTTTCCTCAACCCCGGCCTCACCATTGATCTGGAAGATGAACGTCCCGAGTCGGCGAAAAAAACTTCGTTCTACTATGCACAGGGTATTGTCGAGTTCGTCACGCAGCTCGGCGAAAACAAGCCCATCATCCACGAGCACCCCATCGCCCTCTCCGGCAAACGCCAGATCGAAATCGACTACGATGGAAAGGTCACGCAGGACGATGTCTATGCCGACGTGGTCTTTCAATACAACGATTCCTACAACGACCAGATCCTCTGCTTCGCCAACTCTATCCCCAACCCCGATGGCGGCACGCACTTGACCGGCTTCCGCACCGCACTCACGCGCGCGATCAATCAGTTCGCTAAGGCTAACAAGATCCTCAAGGACAAGGATCCTTCGCTCAGCGGTGACGACGTCCGCGAAGGCCTCGTCTGCGTCATCTCGGTGAAGATGCCGAACCCGCGCTTCAATTCACAAACGAAAGCGAAGCTGGTGAATGCCGAAATCGAAGGCGTCGTCTCCTCGATCTCCTACGAGGGCCTGATGAGCTACTTCGAGGAAAATCCCTCACTCGCGAAAAAAATCATCGAGAAATCGGTCAACGCCGCCCGCGCCCGCGAAGCCGCTCGTAAGGCGCGCGAGACGGTCCGTAAGTCGGCCTTGTCCGGTGGCGGCCTGCCCGGGAAGCTCGCCGACTGCTCGGAGCGCGATCCTTCGAAATCCGAGCTCTACATTGTCGAAGGTGACTCCGCTGGTGGCTCTGCCAAACAAGGACGCGACCGCCGTACGCAAGCCATTCTTCCGCTGCGTGGAAAGCTCATCAACGTTGAAAAATCCCGACTCCACCGCGCGCTGCAAAACAAGGAGATTCAGTCGATGATCACCGCCATCGGCGCAGGCATCGGTGATGGCGAAATGGACGGCGCCTTTAACGTCGAAAAGATCCGTTATCACAAGATCGTCATCATGACCGACGCCGACGTCGATGGATCGCACATCCGCACCTTGTTGCTGACCTTTTTCTGCCGCCACATGCCGGAGCTCGTCAAACGCGGCCATCTCTACATCGCCCAACCACCTCTCTACCTTGTCACGCGGAAAAAACGGGCGGAGTATGTGCAGGATGATGGTGAACTGAACAAAATCCTCATTGACCTTGGTGCCGGTGATGTCTCGCTGCACTCCATCGCCAACGACGCTCTGCTTTCTGCTGATGAATTGCGTATGGTTCTGGAAAATATCGCTCAACTGACCCGTTACGCCGATTCCATCCAGCGCAGCGGCGGCAACTTCGCCGATTACCTTGCCGCCGGTCAAGGCACCACACTCCCCGCATATATGGTGCGCGTCAGGCAAGGCAACGAGGAAAAAATCCATTACTTCACGTGCGACGATGGTCTGCGCGCCTTCGCTGCGGAAAATCGCGATCTGCGCTTGTTCGGTGAAAGCCTCACGGAAGAGGAAATTGCGGCAAACACCAATCAAATTTCCCGACGCGCCGTGCTCAAGGAACTTCACGAGTCCCACGCCATCGATAAACTCATGATCAAGCTGCGTGAAAAAGGCCTCGATACCTCGAACTTCTTCTCTCCCGACAAGCCGATCTTCGAACTCATCGAAGGCGAAGGTGACAAAAAATCCGTTACTCCCATTTTCGCTATCACCGACGTGCTGGAAAAAGTGTTAGAGATCGGACGTCGCGGCATGCAGATCAAACGATTCAAAGGTCTCGGTGAGATGAATGCCAAGGAGCTCTTTGAGACGACGATGGACCCCACCAAACGCCAGTTCCTTCGCGTCCGTCTCGATGAAGACAACGCTGTCGAAGCCGACAAGATGTTCGACGTGCTCATGGGCGACATCGTCGAGCCCAGAAAACGCTTCATTGAAGACAATGCGCTCAACGTAAGAAATTTGGATGTATGATCCATTTGATTCATGATAAAATCATAAATCCCTGGTAGTTGCAGATACAAATTATGGTGACACATTGGAGCATATTGGACGCTTGACATCAACTATTTGGTAAGCCCGCGGAATTGGTTGCGGCCATTGTACCATTTCACCACAACACTCGCACTGCATAGTCAGAAGCAGACCAATGGGTGTCGCTCGTCACAGCTGTGAGTTTTTCTATACGGCATTGGCTGATGAGCAGTCGGTCGAATGGATCAGTGTGGACTTTTGGCAGGGAACAAACACCTGCCGCGTGCCGATAGCAAACATCCAGCAAGGAGAAGCCTGCTTCCGTAAGTTTCTCCTCGAGTCCGTTCGTTAAGCCTTTGGGTGCCTTGATTTTGCCGAGGCTAGCCTTGATCGCGATTTCCCAGATGCTCACGGCACTCACGAAAACCTCGTTCTCGGGATTCTCTATCGCCGCCGCCGCAGTTTCTGAGAGTTCATCATCATTGCGCAAAAACCAGAGCAGCGCGCATGTATCCAATAATAGTCTCATTGATACTCGTGAAATTCTGGTAAAGGTTCATTAAAATCAGTGGGCACTGGCCCGAATACTTTCTTCATCATGCCACGTTTCCGCTGTTTCACCACAGGGGAGATAGGACGGAGTTCCGCCATCCGCTGTCCATTGCGAGTGATCACGAATACCTCACCCGCAGCCGCTTCGCGCAAGATTTCGGAAAACCGCGACTTCGCATCATACGATGCAATTGTTTTCATGAGAGACAAAAATACTTTAACTGGTCTGACTGGTCAATGTTTATTTCTCAATCGTGAGTTTTACGGCCTATTATTTCGGCAAAATTCTTTCTCTTTCCAAGCCTTTTTCGGTTCTTATTACTTGCCAATTGTGGCGCATTTCGGAACAATGGAGCTGCGTCTGGCACAACCTTCCAGACTCAATCGGAAAGTCCATGTCCAACGACCATATTAAGCCAATCAGCGTAGCGGAAGAACTCTCGACTTCCTTCCTCGACTATTCGATGTCCGTCATCATCTCCCGCGCGCTGCCCGATGTACGCGATGGGTTGAAGCCCTCGCAGCGCCGCATTCTGTTTGCGATGCGCGAGCTGAATTTGGCCCCTGGCAAACAACACATCAAGTGCGCGAAGATTTGCGGTGACACCTCGGGGAACTACCACCCGCACGGCGAAGCGGTCATTTATCCCACACTGGTCAATATGGGTCAGCATTGGACCATGCGCGAGACGCTGATCGATGGGCAAGGCAACTTCGGATCGGTAGAAGGCGACCCACCGGCTGCGATGCGATACACGGAAGCGCGTCTCACCCATCTGGGTATGGCGATGATGGAAGACCTGGAAAAGGAAACCGTCGACTTCGTGCCGAACTATGACGAGCGACTCACCGAGCCAACGGTTCTGCCTGCTGCTTTCCCGAATCTTTTAGTCAATGGCGGCACGGGTATCGCCGTAGGCATGGCGACCAATCTCGCACCGCACAACCTCCGCGAAATCGTCAGTGCCATTTGCGCGCAGATCGACAATCCCGCGATCACTTTGCCGGAATTGATGCAACACGTCAAAGGCCCCGACTTTGCCGGCAAATGCGAAATCCGTGGCCTCAAGGGCATCGAAGAATATTTCCGCACGGGACGCGGCTCTGTACGGTTGCGCGGTCGCATCGAGATCGATGAACAGGAAAGCGGCAAAAGCATTCTGACGATTCGCGAAGTGCCCCATGGCGTGAACCGTGCGACCTTGCAAGAGCGCATCGCCGAACTGGTGAATGAAAAAATCCTCACCGGGATTTCCGGCATGCGCGATCTATCGGATGAGGAAACGCGCATCGAGATCGAGCTGAAACGCGATGCCCGCCCGCAAGTTGTGGCCAATCAGATTTTCAAACTCACCAGCATGGATACTTCCTACAGTATCAACATGCTGGCGATTCACGAGAAGCGTCCGAAGATGCTCACGCTGAAAGATGCCATCGACTGCTACATCGAGCATCGCCGCGAAGTCATCGTGCGTCGCACAAAATACTTGTTGCGCAAGGCCGAAGATCGCGCGGAAAACCTCGAGGCCTACCTACTCGCGCTCGGTCATCTCGATGACTTCATTCACATCATTCGTTCGTCGAAAAACCGTGATGAAGCGCGCGAACGTCTCGCTGCCTATACTTTCCCCGTGGCCACCGCCGAAAGCCTCGGCATCCTCATCCGCTCGCAGCCATCGGTGCAGGGCGATACCTACGTTTTCTCCGAGCGCCAGGTCAATGCGATTCTCGAACTCCGCCTCTATCAACTCACCGGTATGGAGCGCGACAAGATCAAGGGAGAATACGACAACGTGCTCGCCGAGATCATCGACTTCATGGACATTATCGCCCGTGAGATCCGCGTGCTCACCATCATCAAGGACGAGCTGCGCGCCATCGGCGAAAAATACGGCACACCCCGCCGCTGCCCCATCCTTCCCGATGAAGGAGAGATCGCGATCGAGGACCTCATCGCCAACGACTCGATGATCGTCACGCTCACCCATCGCGGCTACATCAAGCGCACTCCTGCTAGCGAGTTCCGGGTGCAAGCGCGCGGCGGCAAAGGTCTGCGCGGTATGGAAACCCGCAACTCTGGCGACCAGGAAGACGATTTCATCGAGCATCTGTTCTCTACGCAGGCGCACGATTACCTGATGTTCTTCACTAACACTGGCCGCGTTTATGTGGAGCGCGTCTATGACATCCCCGAAGGTTCGCGCGCCGCGAAAGGCCGTGGCATTCGCAACGTGCTCAATCTCCAGCCCGAAGAAAAAATCGCTGCGCTGCTGCGCCTCGAACGCGTGACCGATGAGAGCAATAACGATATCACATTCCGCGATGAGGCAGGATTCATCTTGTTTGCGACAAAAGTTGGGTTGGTGAAAAAAACACCGCTCAACGATTACCGCAACTATCGCAAGGCTGGACTCAACGCCATCAATCTCGAAGAAGGCGATGAACTCATCGGCGTGCGCCTCACCACTGGCAATGACGAAGTCATTCTCGTCACCCGCCACGGCATCAGCATCCGTTTCCACGAAGAGCAAGCGCGCAGCATGGGACGCACGGCCACCGGTGTCTGGGGCATTCGTCCCGAAGACGGCGACCACGTTGTCAGCCTTGCGCTCGTCACGCCAGGCAGCACTTTGTTAGTCGCTGCCGAAAATGGTCTAGGCAAACGCACTGCCTTCGAAGAATACCGTCTGCAATCGCGCGGAGGCAAAGGGATCATCACGATGAAAGTCACTGAAAAAACTGGCAACGTCGTCGGCGCCGTGACAGTCGAAGAACAAGATGAACTCATGCTTATGACTAACACCGGTCTGAGCATCCGCATCAAAGTCAACACCATTCGGGAAACCGGGCGCAATGCCCAAGGCGTGAAACTTCTTTCCATGAAAGACGGCGAAACCCTTCAGGACATCGCCAAAGTCATCCCCGATGGCGAGGACAGCGGATCGGATGTCGCAGAGACATTGTCCACGGACGACGTTCTTCCCGGCGAAGAAATCACAGCGGAGGATGCATAAATTTTACGGGCCGATCCATGGTTCAGGGATCGGCCCGTTAGAATATTCCGTAACGAGTGAAGCTGAGATCACGACGACCTGCCTCAGGATTCTGGCTCCTGCTGTAACATTTCAGAGAGCGAAAAATTCATCGTATTATGTGTGTCGTTTTTTTATGATCATGTGGCGAGGTGTCGATTCTAATCAAGCCCACGCGCGGCGATGTCATCTTCATCCCAGCCGAGAAAATGGCCTAGCTCGTGGAGGTAGGTGGTCGCCACTTCGGCGCGATAATCCTGCTCATCGTTTTCCACCCATTCCCATAGATTTTCCAGAAACAATCGGATGCGTGGAAGCTCGTCGGGGGCGGGTTCATCGAGCAAGCAAGTCCCCTCGAACAATCCCAGCTCATCACCATCCCGATCGGCATCGGAGGAATCACCTGCGGGCCGTGCCTCCAGCGAGACTACGCAGCGCAGCGCTGTTTTTTTGATTTCTGGTGGCAGGGCCTCCATGAGCAAAGCTAGTTCCTCCTCGGCCCACTTCTGTAAGTTGGCATCGTTCACCCGAGCAACGTAGGCCGACATCCCTCTCGCCGCAATGCCGGAATCTGCCACAAAAAAAGTTGCGCAAATGGCGATGCCGAATACGTATCACTCCGTATGATTTCCGACCATCAAGCCTGGCTGCAAGACGTCTTGCGCGAATTTTCCTGCCAAACTGGCACCGTTCACCGTAGCACTCCCGATGGCACCCACCTCACACTCGTGACGCAGATTGGCGTGCCCGAAGCGTTGCTCGACAAAATTGCGCTCATTCCCTTCGGCAAAGGCATCGCTGGTGCGGCAGCGGAGCGCCGCGAGCCGGTGGAGCTGTGCAATCTGCAACAAGACCTAGGCGGGGTGGCGCGGCCAGATGCGCGCCAAACCAGCGTCTCCGGTTCGCTTGCCGTGCCGATTTTTTCCAGCGATGGCAAGACGGTGCTGGGGGTGCTAGGAATCGGCATGATGGCACCGCATGACTTCACGTGTGAAGAGCAGGCCGCGCTGGTGGCCAAGACTTTGCCCTGGCGCGAAGAATTCGAGCGCTGAGTGTTGACCCCCCGCGAGAAGGCTGCTAGTCTCGCAGTCATGAAAGCTGAAGATGCCGCGAAAAAAGTCCTAGATACCATGCTGGGTCACCTCGGTTTTACCGCTACCATCGATCTAGAGCAGGACGAGGAGGGACCATGTTTGCAAATTACCACCACGCAGTCCGAGTGGCTGATCGGTGATGAAGGCGATAGGTTGGATGATCTTCAATACCTAGTGAATCGCTTGCTGCGGAAGCACTACGAGGACGCGCCGCGCATCAAGGTCGATTGCGCCCATTTCCGCCGCATGCAGGAAGAAAAACTGCGCACGGAGGTCAGACAGCTCGCCGAAAAAGTCAAAGGCAGTGGCAAGCCGTTTCAAATGCGCCCGCTCAATGCCTACTACCGCCGCCTCGTCTATCAAGCCCTGCTCGATAACCAGCAGATCGAAGCGCATTCGCCCGAGGGCGCGAGCCGCCTGAAGCGTATCACGCTCAAACTCAAATCCACCGATACCCCCTAACATGATGAAAAAATGGTTTTTCAGCAATAGCACTTTCGATCCCATGGCATCGGCTGGTCTGCTTGCCCTGCGCATCGGCATTGGCTCGATGATGCTCGGACTGCACGGCTGGGAGAAATACCAAAATTTCGCTCAAGCCAAGGATTCGTTCCCAGTGCCGAAAATTGTATTGCTCAGCAGCTGGATGAACTCCACCACCAGCCTCGTGTGCACGATTTTCGCGGAGGTGGTGTGCAGCGCTTTGATTATCGTCGGCATGGCAACTCGTCCGGCGGCGGTTCTTCTCGCTTTCACAATGACCATGGCGGCCTTTGTGGTGCTGGCTGACAAGCCACTGGCGGGCAAGGAAATGGCATTGCTCTACCTCACCGCCGCCGTGGCCTTGTTCTTCACGGGTGGGGGCATCTATTCGTTCGATGCGCGGTTTTCCATCGTCAAAAAGCGCATGTTCAGTTAGAGCATCGCGCTATTCCCTCGCCCCATGCAAACGCAACGCCTCGTGCTGCCCGCGGATCTGAATCAATATGGATTTCTGTTCGGCGGTCGCTTGCTGGCATGGATCGACGAAGCGACGTGGATCGCGGCAAGTTTGGAATTTCCTCGATGCCGCTTTGTTACCGTGGCTATGCATGAAGTGCGATTCCATCACAGCGTGCGGGAAGGAACGATTCTCACGATCGACTCACGGCTGCGAAACCAAGGCAATACATCCGTGACCTACTCTGTGCAGGTGGTGGATACCCGCCGTCCTGAGCCACAAGTGCTGTTCGCCACTACGGTGACTTTTGTCAACGTCGATGAAAACGGCAACAAGCAACCCGTGGCGGCGATCTCTGGGAGACCGGCTACTTCTTAGTTTCCATTGACCCTCAGAGGTTGATCATTATTTGTGTTTGCTCTCTTCGATCGCTTAAATCCATTGCTGCGTCAAATGCAGCGGATGATGATCGTATCGCCGGATTATTCTTGCTCATGGGCGTGGATTCGGCTGGTTGGGGGCGTGATCTCACTTGCGAAAAATCTTTGTAAAGTCGGACCGTTTTTTTGAGTTGTTGGATGCCAGTGCCAAGGCGTCTTATCAGAGCATCGAGGCTCTGGAACGGGTTCTTGTTCAAGCGGACGGGCAGGTTTCTCTGGCGGAGTTGTCGGTGACGCGGCGCAACGAGAAAAAAATAGCCGAATCCATCAGCGAGGAGCTGGTGAACACCTTCGTCACCACCCTGGATCGCGAGGACATCGAATCCCTCTTGCGCGCGCTCTATCGCATTCCCAAAACCGTGGGAAAATTCGGTGAACGATTCGACATCATGCACCAGCACGCGTGTGCGGCCGATTTCGCTCCGCAGATGAGCATCGCCAAAGAAGCGGCGACGGTGGTGTGCCGGATGGTGGCGATGATTTCCAAGAGTCCCAAGCTGGAGGACATCAAGTTTCAGAACGACCAACTGCAGGAACTGGAAGGTCGTGCCGATCAATTGGTGCTCGGCTACTTGAAAGAAATCTACAGCGGTCGTGTGGAGCCCATCAAGGCGATGGCCATGCGCGATCTCTACGATTTGTTAGAAAAAGTAATCGACCGCTGCCGCGATGCGGGCAATGTCGTGACCCAGATCGTGCTGAAAAACTCCTAATTGTTTCACATGGGTCTCTGGATCATTTTTTTCGTCATTTTCGTGGCGTTGGCGTTTGAATACATCAACGGCTTTCACGATACCGCCAACTCGATTGCCACGGTGGTGGGCACCAAGGTGCTGACGCCGCGGCAGGCGATCGCCCTTGCGGCGGTGACCAATCTCATCGGAGCCCTGGCCGGACACGCGGTGCCAAAGACCGTCTCCTCGGGTTTGGTGGATTCCAGTTTTGTTTCCCCTTTGGTGATTGCGTGCGCATTGCTGGGGGGAATCGCATGGAATCTCATCACCTGGTGGTTTGGCCTGCCGTCCAGCTCGACGCATGCCTTGGTCGGCGGGATTTGTGGTGCTACGTTTGCCAGTGCCCATCACAATCCCAAGGCGATCATCTGGTCGGTGGAGAAAATGAAAGACGGCAAAGTGGTGATGGAAGGCGTGCTGCACAAGGTGGTGATGCCGATGATCAGTTCGCCGGTGATTGGATTTGTGGGCGGCTTTGTTGTGATGGGATTGTTCTACCTGCTGCTGCGCAATGCCCGCCCGCGCTTTGTAAACCGTTTTTTGGCAAGGCGCAGATTGTGAGTGCCGCGTACATGGGCTTTGCCCACGGTCTGGCGGATGCGCAAAAAACCATGGGCGTGATCACGCTCGCCCTCGTCACGGCGACGGCGGCGGGAAGTTTCCAGGAATTGCCCGACTGGTGTTCGTTTCTGAAAATGGACAAAACCCAGCAAGCGGAAAAAGCTCTCAAGTCCTTGCAGACGAAGGATCTGTCGGAAGAAACCCTCGCTGGTGCCGCTGCTGTGCTGGAATCTGAGGCACTGCGTTTGAAGAATGGCGAGTTCCGCGAAGCTTTCCTCACCTTGTCCGCCTACGCCTATGAAGAGGCGGTGCAGAGCGAGGACTCGCAGCGGACCATGACTGCGGCGCGCCAAACCCATGCCGATTTGTTAGAGAAAGAAGCCCGGCTGCTGCTGCCGAAAACCCCGGTGGTCGGCAAGATGGTGGCGGCGAAATTAACCGATTGGAAAAAGACGCTCGATGCCGAAATGGCGGGTGCGACCGCCGCGAAAAAAGTGCCGATCTCGGTGGCCGCGGCCAAGGTCAAGGACCTCTCGCCCGATGTGCCGTCCTGGATCAAGGTCATCTGTGCCCTGACGATGGCCGCTGGCACCGCAGCCGGCGGATGGAAAATCATCAAAACGCTGGGGCACAAGATGGTCAAGCTGCATCCCGTGCATGGTTTCGCTGCCGAGACCACGGCAGCCACCTTGCTGGCGGTCACGGGCAGCATGGGCATGACGGTATCCACCACCCACAGCATCACCACCGCCATCATGGGCGTGGGCTGCGCCAAGCGCTTCAATGCCCTGAAGCTGTCCCTCGTGGAACGAATCATCTGGGCCTGGGTGTTGACCCTGCTAGCCGCTGGATTGGTGGGCTACCTGATGGTGAAATTGTTCCAACTCTGCGGCTGGTTGCCTTGAGCAAAGGGAAGTCAGGCATCTTGCCTGACCCGACAGACAGGCGCTTGTCCTGCCATAGCTTTCTTGTCCGCCGTAGCTTCCTTGGCCTTCGTAGCTAAAGCGGAGTAGGCAGCAAAGGCGGGAGCGTAGGAGGGTCCAGCCTGTCGCTGCAATCCTCCTCACGATCATCACCCAATTCCGGTGAGCCCGCTATTTCTTCCCTCACTTCTTTTCACCCATGGGAGAAATCAAAACGATCCCGCCACACACGTCATGGTGAATTCTATGGCAAATGCGCCACCAAAACTCCGCAGAACATTCTGAATTTCAATGATATTTTTATCTAACAAAATACAAAATGTCACCGCGCGAGCAACAACCGACGCGCCCGGCCGATCATAGGTGAGAGGTAGCAAATGCGTCATTTATCAACGTTTATTGACTACTAAATTATCCTTCATAAATGTCAAAAATGCTTATACCTACGACTGTTACCTCAAAAGGACCCCAGAGACGTTTGGAAGGTCTCTTTGGATTTTCAAAGGTGCTGGGGAAGTGCTTTTATGGAGTCGCAGCATTCTGCTGCTCGGCGAATCCTGCAAAGCGGCAGAATGCCGCGACTGATAACGTCCCGAAAGTTTCGCAAATTGGTGAGAGGAGTCTCTAAAAAAAGAGTGTCCTTGGCGGTCGAGAAGGTCAAGATGGCTTGGTCAAAAGAAACAAATGAACAACCAGACCAACCAAGAACAGAAGAAGAATAAAGGAACAGAA